>CAZOTY010000006.1:0-74973 GCA_964582905.1 uncultured Spirochaetaceae bacterium
TAATTTCAGGAAGACCATTTTTTATTACTAATAAACCAGTTTTCCCAACTATTTCACCAAGGAATAAGAACCTAACCATATTTGGATTTTGGAATGTTTATAAGTAAACGACAATAAAAGTAAAAAAGCTTATAGGTAATAAAATGCTCAGAAGGTGATTCGAACCCCAAGCCAAGGCACTAGTACCTGAAACTAGCGCGTCTACCAATTGCACCACCTGAGCATAAAAAAAGAATAACTAAATGCCCTCTTATTTACAAGAAACTAACCTTATCCAGTCATAAAGAACCCCCGATTTTAATCAGAGATGAATAGGACAAGTTAAAGCAGTAAATATTAAATAGATTATAGGTGCTTTTTCATGCATTAAAACCTATTTGAATTAGCACTAAAGGTTATCTGATTATCTCCGATTTATTAAAATTTTTAAAAACCTTTCTTTCAAAAGTATTATTTTTGACACTATCATCAATGTTGCCTCATGATAAAGGCTACCAATGCCCGTCATTAGTAGCCCAAATTGAGTAGAAGTATATAAAGAATGAATTTTTTCAATTCATCTTTTCTGTTTTAGGATTCTCATATAGTAATTGAGTATCTTTTTTTTATGAGATAGTAATTAAGAACAATTACTATCTCGATAATAAGTTATTATTAACACCATTTCTTAATAAGTATAAGTCTTAACAGTTGAAGTTATCCCGTTTATGTTATTTGTTGTAGTTGAAGTTAAAGTAAATCCTTTACCCGTTGGGTTAACTTTCGTTTCCATATTACTTAAATTACCTGAATATCTTTCTTCAAAAATTATTTTACATCCCTTATAGTAATTTCCATAAAAAGAACTATCAGATGAAGTTATATCTAATCCAAGATTATTGTTACCATTATTACCAATAAACTTTAGTGCTGAGCTAGCGGAAAGACTCACTGATTCCATTACTAAAGTCCCAGAAGCACCACCAGTAAAAATAAGATTGGTATCAATTCTTCCATTCCAAACATGACAATGTTTAATGCCCGGAGCACTGTAATCCGTACTACTTGTTTTTAAAGAGCCAACATAAACATCAGATCTATAAGTATTATAAACAAGTTTAGTACCACCTTCAGCTCTAACATCTACTACTTTATAATTTGAATAAGAAGAACTACCAAGTTGAATGTTTGCAATACATACATTATTACCAAGAATTCCTATTAAACCACCAACTGTTGAACTAGTTTCTGAAGAATCGTATATTGTAGTTTTTTTATCACTATCAAAACATACAATCGCAACATTATCAACAGCGATACAAATATTAAATTGTGAAGCCCAATTATTAATTGTAGTGTTATTAAATTTAGAAGGTTTATTTGCTGATCCTAAGCCCTTATATCCATTTAAATCATATGTTGCTCCTGGTTTTAATACAATTAACGTATTACTTTGTAAGTTAGTAAGAGCGTTTACTAATTTAGCAGTAGTATCAGCTTCAACCCGTTTGTAACCTTCTATTCCTATGTAATCAGCATGTAAAGTCATGTCTTGTACTGGAGTTAATGGCCATGTAACTTTTGTTAATAATTCCTTATCAAGATAATAAGCAGTTTGTTTACTAACAACGCTCCCACTTTCATATACTTTCGCATAAGTTTTTGATTCTTCTATAGATTTCCCCGACGTTATGGTAGTAGAAGATGATGAAGGTCCTCGTTTATAAGTAACAGTGATATTGTCATTATTACTCAAAACAAAAGTAGTATCAGAAGTTATTTTATAAGTTAAAATATTTGTAGTCTTGGACCCATTGGCTAACCAAATATATCCATTTGGTGTAGTTATATTAGGATTAGTTATAGTTTTTCCATGCAAAACTGTCTGAGGAGATGCTAATTGAGTTCCACTTGCATTCTGGAATTTTACAGTATAAGAATTCACACCATACAAAGAAGTTGCTGCATTAATAGTGATTGGAAAACTTACAGCATTTTTATAATCAGCATCAGAATACCAGTTTAAACTTGCACTTAAATTATAAGCACTTTGCAATTGAGCTAAAGTATATGTAGTTCCTACTTCGACACTATACGCTTTGGCCGTAGATGTATTTGATTTAATACTTAATGGAACTTTCTTTACAGAGACATTTGAAGTATATGAACCCGTTATATCCCATGAAGAATTTAATTCAACAGAAACCTTTCTAGAACTTAACTCAGAAGAAGTTAAAGCAACGCTATTTGTGCCAAAATAATATTGTTTGCTAGTATTTTTATCCTTAAATCCTTCTTCTTTTGCTTCATCTATAGTAGTAATAGTCTTAGTGAATGGCTCCTGATCATAATTGCATTCTATAAGAAAATTACCACTTAAAGTATATGAAGCTACACTACCAGCTGTTGGAATAGAGTTAAAAACTAAATCAGGTAAAGATTTAATAACAAAACTTACCATCCATGGATCTTTTTCATCAGCTTCTATAGCACAAGTTACTGTTTTTGATAAATTACCTTTTTTAATAGTTAAGTTTACGGTTTTATTTTTAATATTATCCTTACTTAAAGTAATTGTATTGAATTCTGTATCATCATTAAAACTGAAACCATAAAGATTAACATCTTTTATATTGTTTATAGTCTTATTAAAACCTACTAAATCAGTTTGGGTTTCACTGCCCCATACTGGAACTATTTCAAAGTTTTCAAATTCACAGGCTACTGTCGCACTAGTAGTTAATTTAGAATAATTAGGTAGCTTTGTAAGATGAATAACTGGTGCTTTAGTTACTTCAAAACTACTAATATCTGGTCCATTTGCTAGAATAACTAAATCAAATTCAACACTTTTTTGAATATTTCCCAAAGAAATTGTTATTGCCTTTTTAGAATTTGCTTTTTCTTCAGCGCTAATTTCTATTGAACCATTTTCATTAGATAATTCTTCAATTGTAAAACCGAATTCTTCTGCTTCTTGCCAAGAAGTAAAAGGACGACCAGTTTGGAAATAATATGAAAGCTTAAGATTAAAACTTCCACCAAGAGTTAAGAATTTATAACCATCTGTATCATTACCAGTAACAAATAGTTTAGGATGGTTTTCTTTATCTATTTCCCATTGAATTTCAGGATCCATTACTTGAATTTCACAATCAAATACACAATCCTTAGCACCTTCTAATGAAAGAGCTAATGATACTTTTCCCTTACTAAGTGCTTCATCTGTTAATGTGATTTCAGTTCCTAGTCCTTTTAATGAAACTCCATTATTTTTTGCTTCGTTAAAATTTGAGTATGAGACCCTACTTCCAGCTACTACATTAATTTTGTAATCACCTGTTAAATCAAAGTAATAACTATCATTAAATTGAACATTCTTTTCAACTCGAAGGATTGGTTTTCCTTCAATTGAGACGCTAGCAACTCCACTTGCTCCCCTATTAGTGTCAATAGTTTCCCCAGAGCATCCCATTAGAGATGCAATGAGGATAATTGAAAAACATAAAAATAAAAATTTATAAAGTTTAAAATTATTTCTTTTCATCTACTTCCCTCATTTAAGTCCGAAGGCTTATGTAAGTAATTCTATTTTATGTAAAGATTTGAATTATCTTCGTTAACATATTTTTTGCAGATTGGATCGTCTGAAGTCATTGCAACAAATATACTTCTATCGCCAACGATATCAATTGATTTGAAAGGACTATTTTCACCATCAGCATAAGCAGCGTTTGATACGATAATTACGTCTCTTCCAATCTTTGCATCCCAACCATTGCCCCAATTGATAACTTCTTTAATGTTTTCTACGTCGTTTAATTGAAGAGTAGTTTCAATGGTTGCTTTTTCACTTATTTTAATTGAACCACCTTTAATAACTACTCCATCAATACCTTCAATTTTTGCTTCATCTCCGATAGTTAGAGAACCAAGGGAAGGATAGAATATTCCAACTGGTGCATTAATTAAGCCACCGTTAATTTCCATTGTTACACCTGACTTAGAACCATCATTTGGCTGCGTTAAGTTATTTGATGCAATACCTGTGTCTCCACTGATTATTGTTCCACCATTAACAATTAAAGTTGAATTGTTAAATGCACAGATTGCCCAAGTAGCGTTCATATCACCAATTTGACCACCTTCAATAATTAAAGTTGCTTCATCACAAACATTTAAAGGTTGAGCTCCCCCACTAATTGACCCTTCTGCGTCTTTAGGATTTGTAATTGTTAAACTAGCATTATCCTTAACAACTATAGATTTATTGTCAGAAAAGGTAATAGAGTTTTTATTTAGATCTATAGTTAATACTCTATCTTCACCAATAACCAAGTTATTAGATAATGAAATTGGACAAGTTATTTTAATTACGTCTACTGCTGCGTTATCAACAAAAGCTAATAAATCTTGTTCAGTTGAAGCTTCAAGGATATAAACAAATCCTTCTGAATTATCAACAATAGCGTTGTTTAAATTCTTGTTAGCTGTCTGGTTGTCACAACCAAAAAATGCGAAAAGTACTACTAAAACTAGTAATCCAAAAACTTTCTTTTTCATAATAACTACCTCATTCTTTATTCTTTTTCTTGAGCCAAAGCTCTATTGCAGATTACCTTAGAACCCCCCCCCCGTCAAGTATTTTTGACCTTTTTTCAATAGTTAGCGGGGTAAAAATAGGTAATTTTTTCCATTTTTTATACTTTTTTTTGAAAATTTTTGGTTTTTGATAAGGGAAAACTCAAAATGTAAGAAAAAGGCCAACTGAAAATGTAGTTTTTTTTTAAGATAGAGTACTTCTAAAAAAGACAGGAGTACTTAATGCGAAATGAGCTAAGCCCTTTGTCTAGACAGGTATAAATAAAAATAAGAAATATTTATGCTACCTTAGTCTTAGTATTTTTATCTTTATCTAATGGAAAACTTCCATTCTTATATACTTCTTCTGGTGTTAAGTATCCTAAGGATTCATGTGGTCTCTTTGTATTATAGGTCTTAACAAATTCATCTATGCCTTTTCTTAGCTGAACCCTTGTTGTCCAATCATTTAAAAATATGCATTCATACTTTATTATCTTCCAGTACCTCTCAACATGAATGTTATCTAAGCATCTTCCTCGTCCATCCATACTTATTCTTATGTTGTAGGACTGTAGTAAGTCTATAAATTCCTGGCTCGTATATTGGCAACCTTGGTCTGTATTAAAGATAGCAGGCACTCCATAGTTCCTTATAGCCTCCTTTAAACAATCTATACAGGATCTAACATCCATTGTATTAGAGAGCCTGTATGAGAGCACCTTACGACTATAAAGATCTAATATAAGACTGTAAAAAATTTTGTGGACAATTTCTTCTATCTAATACAAAAAAGAGGAAATATTAGTGGTTGAGAAGTAACAGTACTCCTTAATCAACCTACTTAATGTTTAAAAATAAGTAATGCTCAGCTTTCAATTGAAAATTTGACAAACTATCTCCCTCTAAACTCATTATTTGGCTAAATATTTTTCTTTAGTTTAAATCATCAATCGATAATCGCTCAGGGACCATTATTAATAACTGTGACATTATTAAAGCCCAGTTATGAGGCTTATTTGTCCACTTCTTTACAATATCCATTGTTGTCAGGTATAAAACCTTCAGTAAAGATTCATCTGTAGGAAATACTGTTTTAGCCTTAGTTACTTTTCTTAGCTGTCTGTTAAAGCCCTCTATTGTATTATAATTTTTATCTATAATATTTGGATTTGTTATAGTTTTCCCTTCGAAAACTTCGGAAAAGATCAAAGAAATATACCAGATGGTCTTCCATTTTTCTATTCTATTTTTTCTAATCTATTTTTTGAATACTCTTTTCCCGTGTCCTTGACCGCACATTTCACCATTCTTAATATTTGTATATGGCAAAGATTAAAAGTGCATGGGAAATTGCCCTGGAAAAAACCGAAAACATAAAAATTGATGAAAAGCGTCTCAAAGAAAAAGAAGAGACAGAAAGAATAAGGAGAATTGCCGGACTTTACCTTTCCGGTGATGAAAGAGATGACAAAAAGATTGAAAACGAACTTAAGCATTTCTCACCGGATGCCCTGAGAAAAGCATTATCCAATACCATTCTCTCATCCCTTTCACTTCCGCAGAACGAAGTTATGGATGACCGTTTTGAACGTCTTCTTGTACTGCTAAAGATAGCAGAGCCAAATGACGAAAGAATATATAGCTTATACGATGAAGTGGTAAAGTATCTCAAACAATATCCAATGCATAAGAAACAGCTAATTGAACAGATGAAAGCACAACTTGAACCTATGCTCAAAGAAAAGGAACAGAAACTCTCTCAGGAATACGGAGAGCCTGTCCATTTAACGCTTGAAGATGATAAGGAGTCTCTTGAGATTATCAGAAATAACATTGACCGGCTGAATGCTATGTACGATGAAACTCTCAGCAAGGCCAAGGAAAACCTCAAAACATCGCTTTTGGGTTAAACCCAGAAGCGAGCCATTCTTTCTCTTAGACTATTTCTGTATTCATCCCAGTCTGCAATAATCACTTTTGCAACTCCATCGTCTATTGCAGCTTTGGCAACAGCTACTGCCTCCCACTCGATAACGCGCGGATCAAAAGGTTTTGGTACTATATATTCTCTGCCGAATGAGAAATCTTTACCGTTATAAGCCTTTTTCACACTTTCCGGTACTTTTTCTTTTGCAAGCTTGGAAAGGGCAATTGCTGCAGCCATTTTCATGTTTTCTGTAATTTTTGATGCCCTGACATCTAATGCCCCGCGGAATATAAACGGAAAACCAAGAACATTATTTATCTGATTCGGATAGTCGCTTCTTCCGGTTGCCATGATAACATCGCCTCTTGTACTCATTGCATCTTCATATGTAATCTCAGGGTTCGGATTTGCCATGGCAAATACAATAGGATCCTTTGCCATTGTTAGAAGCATATCTTTTGTAAGAACTCCACCCACAGATAATCCCATAAATACATCTGCACCCATTACAGCCTCAGCTAAAGTTCGCTTTTCTGTCTGGGAGGCAAGTTCCTCTTTCTCTTTCGTAAGACCACTTCTTCCTTTATAGATAACACCTTTGCTGTCGCAGATAATGAGGTTCTCTTTTTTTACCCCTGCTTTTATAAACATTTTTGAGCATGAGATACCTGCAGCTCCTGCACCATTTACAACAACCTTCAGTTCTGAAAGTGGCTTTTTTACAATCTCAGCTGCATTTATTAGTCCTGCTGTAGCAATAATCGCGGTTCCATGCTGATCATCATGGAAAACAGGAATATCGCATTTTTCTATAAGTTGCTGCTCAATATCAAAGCACTCAGGACCTTTTATATCTTCAAGGTTTATACCCCCGAATGTCGGTGTAAGACTTTTTACAATCTCAATAAGCCTAGTAGGATCCTTTTCATCAATTTCAATATCAAACACATCAATATCGGCAAAGCGCTTGAAAAGGACGCCTTTGCCTTCCATTACGGGTTTGCTGCTGAGGGCTCCCCTGTCTCCAAGACCTAAAATAGCTGTTCCATTTGAAATAACAGCAACAAGGTTTCCCTTATCCGTATATTTATAGGCATTTTCTTTGTCCTTCTCGATTTCCAAGACAGGAGCTGCAACTCCCGGTGTATAAGCCAAGGCAAGATCCTCGGCTGTCTGGCATGGTTTTGTGGGCTCAACACTGACTTTACCAGCAACGCCATCAAGGTGATGATATTCAAGAGCCTTTTTTTCAAGGTCTGTCATAGTGCCTCCAGAATGTTTTTGTCAAACGGCTTATCCATAGCACCTTTAACTTTAGCAAGATACTTCTGTGCATTGATTAATATGGCTCCAGATAAAATCCCGTCTTTTTCAAATAATGTTACTCTTTCATCCCCTTCTTTGATAGTATACGGGCTACCACTGTTATCTCCGAGGAATGTTACACTAAGTCCTGCAATCTTCAAAACAGATGATGAATATGATGGAACATACTCCCTGTTACCTTCCTTTATTTCAGAAACAATATGGAGCGCCATCTCCCTTGCGTACATCGAAACGGATGCACACTTGCCTTTAAACTCAGCCACATCTCCTGCCGCATACACATTCTTCTCACTTGTTTCCAAATATTCATTTACAACAAGACCGCGGTTAACAGAAAATCCCGAAGCTTTAAGAACATCAATATCCGGGTGAACCCCAATTGATGATATAAAAAGATCAGAAAAAATCTCTTCTCCATTATCTAACTGGATAACACCGTTTTTGTTACTTTCTGCCTTTACCCCTGTTTTGAAAATAATGCCCTTTGTCCTCAGATACTCTTCAAGCCATGCTGATGAAGATGGATCAAACTGCTTTGGCAGAATATAGTCTGCACTTTCCAGAATCGTCACTTCAGTATCGTAGGCCTCACAAATTGCACGTCCTAATTCAATCCCCAGGAGCCCGCCACCTGAAATAACAATATTCCTTTTTCCGCTCTCAAGCTCCTCCTTCAGGGCAAGGGCATCTTTCATATTCCTTAAGTTATACTCTTTACCTCCGCCCTCAAGATTTAGTCTGTTGGCAACAGCTCCCGTAGCCACGATAAGATAATCATAGACATACTTTTCTCCGTCTTTGAGATAAACACACTTGTTTTTCGAATCAACCTTTTCAATTTCTCCCTTGACCAGCTCAATTCCTTTTTTCTCGTACCAATCAAGATCATGAATGAAAATAGTATCCGGAGCTGCACCTTTGACAACTTCTTCAAGTCTCATCCTGTAATATGGCAGATAATCCTCATTCTGAAAGAGAATTACATCCATGCCCTCACTCTGTTTTAGTGCGGTTGCCGCATTGACCCCGGCTATTCCGGAACCAAATATCAAAATCTTTTTTCCCATATCCAAATTATAAAGCCAAGAAGAATAATCGGAAAACAAATTGAAAGTATTTGAACGGTTGCTTTTTTATGAAAATGGTTGTTGGTAAATTTTACCACAATTGGTTTTTATCCCATCACGCACTGTGAAAACCGTGTGTTTTAACAGTATAAATCTCATTGGCATGAATTCTGCATCTTACGGATTGGAGGATCTATGTATGAAAAAACTGTTTTTAACTTTAACCGTAATGATATTTTTACTCATAAGTGCTTTCAGCATGGGAGCCAAAGAGGAATTCAAATGCGAAGCATGGGATAAAGGAATTAAAAGGCTAAAATCCATAAATCTTGCTCAAGAGATAATCCTTACTTATCATCCGGACCCATTCAATACATACAGAAAAGAATTATGGGAGGAGAAAAAGGAAAATCTGAAAAAGGATGTATGGCATTTGGATGATACAGAATTTGCCATGCGCCTGTCTGAGATCGTTGCCCTTGCAAATGACTCACATACAACGCTGTACTTTGCCGACTCATTCAATCCTTATACATTGCAGATCATTCCTGCTTCATTTATCACTTTGGATGAAGGTCTTGTTTTTAATGTGCTTGAAAAAAACAATTCCGGTTACCTTGGACTTCCTATAGAAAAAATCAACGGGCTGACCATTGGAGAGTGTATAGAGAGAATCAGTCCTTATGTAGCCTCTGATAACAACACAAGACTGTTATATAACGTCATAAACTATCTTTACTATAAACCTGTGCTAACCTTCACTGGCATTGCTTCAGACAGCGATCAAAGTATAAAAGTTGAATTTTCAAATGGTGAAACGCTGGAGCTTAACTTCATTCCATACATGGAAAATACAAATATAGATCTTGAATATCTTAAAGAAGAAAACAGCAGTACAGACTATGTAAGAAAAAACTACTTCTTACAGTCTGATGGCAACCTAGCTTATATTCAGTACAACGTTTGCCAGAACGATAATGAATATCCTTTTTATGCCTTGGTTGAAGAGCTGGAAAAACTTGATATAGAAACGCTGATTGTTGACCTCAGGAACAACGGTGGCGGCAGCGACGGTGTTATTTCTCCTCTCTTTGATTTTCTGGAAAACAACAAAAACATCAAGCTCTATGTCCTTATCGGAGAGAGAACATTCTCTTCAGCAGTAATAAATACAGCCCAGCTGGACTCACTTTTTGATGCTGTTCTTGTCGGAACTTCTACAGGAGGAAGTGCAAATCACTTCGGATCTACAAGAACGGTAAGACTGCCTTCTGGACTGAGGCTATCAGTCAGTACAAAAACAATAAATCTTGATGAATACTTCGGCACAGACTATGGCTGGAAGGAAATTGAACCGGAGGTTATAGTCAGAACAAAACTGGATGATTACAAAAACGGGATTGATACAGCTTACGAAAAGATCCGCAAAAGTATTGAATAACAGATTCTGATTCGTATGTGCTAGAAAATGAATACTGCAGTCTGCAAGGTATTACTAGAGTTCTTTTCTCTTGAAATATTTATCACAGACTGTTATATTCTCTTTAGTTTGGTGCTGTGCCCGAGCGGTCTAAGGGGACGGTCTGCAAAACCGTTTTATCATCGGTTCGAATCCGATCGGCACCTATATAGCGCACTTGGCGCTATTTTTTTATAGTTTTTGGTTCAAAAAACTATGGAGCTTAAGATTTATAGTTCCTAAGCTTCAAATAATCCTCTCTCCTTTTGACGTTTGTTCCCCATTGGATGATATAATATGTAAACCGTAAAAGAGGATGATTTATGAAAAAACGAATACTTGTTGTTTTAATTGTTCTTTTAGTTGGATCTTCCGCTCTCTGGGCAGATGTGAATCTGGTAAATATTAATTCAGATTTTGGTTACTCAGGGGACTTTGGTGCTTTTTCTGCAGGGGTTTCCACTAGCTTTGCTTACTATGTAAGTTTAAATCAGACAGTCGGTGCAGGTTTTGCAATGAACGCTGTAATACCTTTTGTTTTCACTCAGAACATGCTTTGTGATGCAACAGGATTCATTACTGGTCCATCACTTTACATCCAGGCAAATCCAAAACTTTCATTCACACTTACAGCAGGTTTTGCAATGTATATGGATGAATCATTTATCCTTGATAATTATGAATTCATGTCACTCGGTGGTGGCATAGATTTTAATATAAACTTTGTCCCATTCGGAAATGGTGTCGGGTTTTCCATTGGAACTACACACTACATTACAGCCGGAGATTTTACCAAAGGACAGTTTGATCTCACATACAGTTTCTTTGCTTACTTCGGTTTTGTCTTCAAAACAGGAAGCCTTGAAAGTGATGACACTTCCGTGAGCTATATATACTAGGAGGCACTATGACTGAAAAGGAATTCCTTGAATACTATAAAGACTGCGAATTTGTTCCGTTTGACAAGCTTGAGAGGTTTATGTATGAAAGTCTTGTTGGCTCAGGTATCCCAGAAAACGATGCCGCAACTATTTCAGACGTATTAATTGAATCAGATAAACGTGGGATAGACAGCCACGGAATTGGAAGGCTGAAGCCTATATACATCGACAGAATTGATAAAGGAATCATGAATCCTGTCACTGAAGTTGAAATAATCAAAGACAATGCAGCTACTGCTGTCCTTGACGGTCACAATGGAATGGGACATGTTGTCGGTGTAAAAGCTATGAACATGGCTATAGAAAAGGCAAAAAAATATGGCCTTGGTATGGTAGTTGCCAGAAACAGCAATCACTATGGAATTGCAGGTTATTACGCCACTATGGCAACAAAAGAAAACATGATTGGTATTACTGGAACCAATGCACGTCCATCAATAGCTCCTACATTCGGTGTTGAAAACATGCTTGGCACAAACCCACTCACCTTCGGAATTCCTACCAATGACCCATATCCATTTGTCTTGGACTGCGCAACAAGTGTTTCACAGAGGGGAAAAATAGAAGTATATGGAAGAGCCGGTAAAGAACTTCCTCCAGGGTGGGTTATCGGGGAGGATGGTAAGACTCGTACAGATACAGACCAGATCCTAGTTGACCTGACAAATGGGAAAGCTGCTCTAACTCCTCTTGGAGGCGTAGGGGAAATTACTGCCGGCTACAAGGGCTTCGGGTATGCAACAGTAGTTGAAATCCTCTCAGCTGCGCTACAGGACGGAGCCTTCATGAAGGCCCTTAACGGCAAGGATGAAAATGGCAAAGCTATCCCCTACCCCCTCGGTCACTTTTTCATTGCAATAAATCCTGAGTTTTTCATGGGAATTGAAACATTCAAAAGAATCAGTACTGAAATCTGTAAAGAACTAAGGCAATCAAAAAAAGCTCCGGGAGAAAATAAGATTTATACAGCTGGTGAAAAGGAGTGGGAAGCATTCGGATACAGGAGCAAGTACGGATGCCCTGTTCCAAAATCCCTGCAAAAGGTCATTGACGAACTTTCAGAACGTTTTTCCCTCAAAGATACATGGCCCTGGTCACTCTAAGCCTGGGTTCCTGAAAGGAAGAACAACTTTTTTGAAAGCTTTCTTATAGAGGAGAAAGTAGTATCGGCTTCAAGCATTACAGAGCTCTTTGTCCTTTTTAATGTAAAGCCTTTATCACTGACATCCACTGAGTATGCACCAAGATTCATTCTGGGGTTAGCATAGTAGCTGAATGCATTGGCTACATACATTACCTTTGATTCTCCGGGCTCCAGAGTAAGGTCTTTTGTACCCTTTGGACCCGCATTGAACCCCAAAGTAGCTGCCATTACCTGTGGCGTAGCACCATCAAAGAGAGCCCATGGTGCGTCCATCCTACCGTAGTAATTCTGGCCTATTGTAACATTTGGAAACTGGTATTCACCTTCGCTTTGCACTTTAGGAGTGAAAATCGAGTACACAAGCTGGTTACGTGGATTCAGAACAAGCGCATAACCGATACTGTCTCCTTCAGGGAGTTTTCCGATCATATAATCGTATGTTCCGGTTGGACCAGGAACATAGGAGGCATCTACCTGCTGCCCTTCCGGCGTAAGGAACTTCTTCAAATCATCAAAAACCTTATCTGTCTGAAAACGGTTAATGCCTGACTCCCTTTTTGCCAAAGGATAGGCTGTATAATACCGTCCATTGGACCAGAAACTTGAACCGGACTCTATAAGTGGGGCTGAAAGCACTACAGAGAAACTCGGATTCCCCTTCAGGGGCGTAGAGCTTGTATTGGTTATCCTTATTGCAGTATACAGTACATTCATGCCTGGGATTACTAAATCAACTTTCTGGGCCGTATACCGGTTGTTCATCTCACGGCTCTTCATTTCAGAGTATTTCCATACGCCATGACTTTCATTTTCAGTACCGTATTTTTTAAGGCTCCAGTAGGTGTTTGTTGTTGTAATTATCTCGTCTGTACTCTCCGGAAAGTTGAAATATAGTCCTCCCGCCTGATATAAGGCCTGCCTGTTTCTCCACCAGGCAGAGTTCTCATCTGAAAGTACTCCGCTACCTGTTCCCCTGAAATATGGCAAGCACAGGGGAGATACCCTCGCACCGTTTTTGAGCTTGCATGAAAGCTCTACAGTAACCTCACCCTGGTCCTCGATTATCACAGAAAAGGAATTATTTGACATATAAGTGGCACTTCGCCCTTCCCATAGTTCTAATCTTCTAATATCCATGACAAATAACCCCTCTCTCGTTTATTATATATTATAGTAATTTCCTTCAGGCAGAAATATGATAGAGATCAAAGACAAGACATTTCACATTCTCACAGATAATACCAGTTATATTTTCTCAATAACTGATGCGGGTTATCCTGAACATATATATTATGGTCAACGTTTAAGAAACCCGTTTTTTTCGTTGGATGCCATACGAGAAAAGCATATGTCATCCTCAAGGATGGCACTCTCTCCTTATAGGAAGGAAAGGGATTTTTCCCTCAATGAATCAATGCTTGAATTCTCTACTGAAGGTAAAGGAGATTACAAGGTCCCCTCATTTATCATCTTTCATGGTGAAGAAGGAGAAAGGACAATAAACTTCACATACACTGGCTACGATACAAAACCAGGATTTCTGAGAATGGAAGAAGGATCCCTTCCACAAGCAATTTGTCCTGAAACAGAGTGTGATACGCTGTCTGTATACTACGAGGATAAGAGGGCAAAGATAAAGCTCACCCAGGTGTATACAACCTTCAACAGTACTGACACTATAACAAGACGAAATATAATAACCAATCTCGGCAAAGGTCTCATATCCATCGATAAAATTGCTTCAATGCAGTTTGATATAAGGGAAACTGGTTTTGATATATATACACTCCAGGGGGCATGGGGAAGAGAAAGGCATCTTACAAAAGAGCAAATATCTGGTGGAACTTATTCTATGGAATCTCTCCATCTGATGACATCTGCCGAAATGAATCCCGGCTTTGTATTGCAGAAAGGAAATGATACTTATCTGTTTAACCTTGTTTATTCAGGTTCATTCAGAAATACAGTAAGTGTTAATGAGCATGGAATTACCCATGTAGTTGTAGGTATAAACGAAAACCAGTTTGACTGGACACTTATGAGGGATGATAGCTTTGAGTCCCCGGAGGCTGTCCTTTCCTATTCCCCAAACGGACTATACGGAATACAGAAATTGAGTCATCGTTTCATTGAGAAACACATCAAAAGGGGACTCTGGAAGGACCGTCTGCGACCTCTGATGTTCTCCTCCTGGGGAGGTTATAAATATGAACTTTCTGAGAAAAAAGTCGAGGAAATTATCAAATTCTCAAAGGAAGTAGGTTTTGAAGGGGTATTAATTGAGGATGGATGGTTTGCCGCAAGAAACAATGAGAAGTCCTCACTGGGTGACTGGTTTGCAAACTCAATGCGCTTTCCTTCGGGCTTGCAGCTTCTGGCCTCTGAAACTCACCGGGAGAATCTTCTTTTCGGTTTATGGATTGCACCCGAAGTTGTATCAGAAAGATCAAACCTCTACAAAAAACACCCTGAATGGGTTATCGGAAGGAACCTTGAGGAGAATGCCATAAACAATACTGCTGAACAGCTTCTGGATCTGACAAGAAAAGATGTTCAGGACTGGATTATTTCAACTGTAGGGGACCTGATTGAACTTGAGAAAGTTGACTATATAAGGTGGGACTGTACCCGTTATGCTTCTGATTTCTACTCAAATAAGGAAATCAATGACTACGGAGAGTTTATGCATCGCTATGAGCTGGGACTCTACAGGATACTGAAGACTATTACACAGCGCTACCCTAATCTGTATCTTGAAATGGGCTCATCCGGTGGCTCCAGGTTTGATTTGGGTATGATTGCATATTCAGCAAGTCTCACATCAAGTAAGATTGCAGACCCTATTGAGAGGATAAAGACATTTGAGGGAACGTCCCTCTTGTATCCGTTATCAGTAATTGGGGCCTCAATCACTCCTACCCCTGACAGTGATACAGGAAGGATTGTCTCAAATGCAACCAAGTTCAATATTGATGCATTCGGTGTTCTTGAGTACTCAGTTTTCGTTGACCGTTCATACAGATCACAGGTCGAGGAATTCAAACGTCAGGTCGCATTCTATATCACACATCGTGCGATTTTCCAGTACGGGGATCTGAGAATTGAAGAAACTGGAGATAGGACAATCTGGAGTGTCTCATCCCCTGATAAGTCCATTGTCATCGTTCTTTATGTACAGAAACTTTTCAAAGTAAATACTTCAGCTGAAACGCTGAAAATCAATAATATCAATGCAAATTATAACTACCTCTTTTCAGCAAGAGCCCACTACCAGACAGAAATCGAACTTTCAACGACCCCCCAGGAACCTGAAAGTTACTACGTTTCCGGACAGGCGGTAAAATATGCCGGAATAAAGCTGGTAGAAAACATCAGTGGAAATGGGTATAAATTTGGAATGAGAACCCTGGGAGACTTCTCTTCCCGCTTGTACATTTTTAGGAGAGTCAAATAGTGAATCAGAAAATAGTAGTTGCCGGTGCCGGTGTTTTCGGAACCGCGGTTGCAGAGCGCTTATCGTGGAATAAAACAAACGAGGTTATTCTCCACTCAATTGAAGAGGATGTAGTTGAGGATATCAATAACAACCATTCAAACCACAAATACTTTCCGAATCGTTTTCTATCTAGTCAGCTGAAGGCTACATCGGATGATTCCGTATTTGAGGATGCCGACGTTATTTTCCTTGTCCTTCCAAGCAAAGTAATCGTTCCTTTTTCCAATAAGATAAAGAAGCATTCAAAGAAAAATCCACTGGTAATTAACCTAGCAAAGGGTATGAGCGACAACGGAGCTTTCATCACTGAAGACATTCCTTTTGAAAGGACTGCCAGCATGAAAGGTCCGACATTTGCCATTGAAACATTTAATGGGTATCCTACATCTTTTACCTTCGGAGGAAAGAAAAAGGATTTTGACTATGTAAAAAAAGAAATCCTCAAGTACACCGGGATAACGATGGATTATACAAAGGATGTAAAAGCCGTTGAATTGCTCTCTATTTTGAAAAACATGTATGCAATTGCAATCGGCATCGTCTCAGGACGTTACGGTTCAAACAATGTTGATTTCATTGTTTATACAAAAGCAGTAAGGGAAATGCTTGCACTTTTAAAAATTTACGGTTGCAGTGAAGATACTATTTTCTGTTATTGCGGAATCGGGGACTTGGGTCTTACTGCATTGAATGATCTTTCCAGAAACAGGACGCTTGGAATGCTTTTGGGTAAAGGTTTTGCCCTCGACGAGAAAAACAACCAAACAACAATAGAAGGTGGAAGAACCATTAAGCTCGTTGGAGAAAAAATTAAGGAACTTGGAGTTGAAGATGACTTTACCTTGGTCAGTAATTTGTACCACCTTCTTTATGAAGGCGGTGATTTGAACTCATACCTGGTTAATGTTCTAAAATAGTGGCTCCAATAGCATTAGAAAGAAACCTTTATAAAAGTGAATTGAAATCACTGATTCTTCTTGCTCTTCCGACAATTTTTGAAGAGATTCTGCAGACAGTCGTGCAATATGTGGATATCGCCATGGTTGGCCGTTTAGGTGAAAAGGCAATTGCCTCAGTTTCCCTTACAGGAAGTATAGGGTGGCTCACCGGGAGTGTTTTCTCTGCATTTGCAGTAAGTGTTGTCGCTCTCACCTCTTCAGCCATAGGAGAACAGGATTATCAAAAGATCAAACAAGTGAGTAAGCTCTCAGTTTATTTTACTGTAGTCACATCGGTTATAATGCTACTCTTATCTTTAATTGCTGCTCCCTTTATTCCACGCTTTATGGGAGCAGAAAGGGATATATGGGATGATGCCATCACATACTATGTAATAATTACAATACCCATGTTTTTCAGAAGCGCATCAAGAATCCTTTCTTCCTCAATAAGGGCAACTAAGAACACAAAGACGCCGATGCTTATAAACTTGAGTGCAAACTGTCTGAATATTTTCTTGAATTATTTTTTGATTTACAGGTTCTCACTCGGTGTCAGAGGGGCAGCTATTGCTTCTGCCCTGTCTTATACTCTGTCAGGAACACTTATGTTCGTTTTCTTCCAGAAAAACAAGCTACTGCATGTAGCTATGAATGACCTGAAAATCAGTAAAGATATTTTGAAAAATGGTCTTGATATCGCTTTTCCTTCCCTTATGACATCCCTTGTTTCCTGCTTTGGCTACGTTGCCTTTGCCTCCCTGGTTTCATCGATGGGAACAACACTTTTTGCCTCTCACTCTATTGCAGTCCAGGCAGAAGAGATTGTCTATATCCCCGGTTATGGTTTAAGAAGTGCAACTTCTGTTTTAGTGGGTGTTTCATATGGAGAAAGGAATGAAAAGAAGTTTTCAGTCACTGTAAGAAACTCGGTAGCCCTGACAGTTTTAATGATGAGCCTGAGCGGTGCCCTACTTTATATCTTTTCAAATCCTTTCATGAGAGTATTCACAACTGACATGAGGATAATAGAAAAAGGATCAGAACTTTTACGTCTGATATCCTTCAGCGAACCATTTTTTGGTCTTATGATAGTTTCCCAAGGCATATTCTACGGACTTGGAAAGACACGTTACACTTTCATCGTTGAAGCAATTTCAATGTGGGGTGTCCGTATTCTTTTTACATTTCTGGCTGTCAAGATCTGGCACTTAGGACTCAAAGAAGTATGGTACTGCATGATTGCAGACAATGTTCTAAAAGCCCTTTTGCTTTTTATGCCTTTATGTTTTTACAAAAAAGACAGATTATTTGCTCTCGAGAACAATAAGTAAACTCACACTGTCAGTCAGTGTAAGACTCGAGGGGAAATACCTCGTGCCTGAACTTGTTGCCGTACTTTTCAATGAAACTGCATCCATTGCAACCTCTTCAAATGAATAGGCACTCATTGAGGTTCCGTCACTGACTGAAATCACCTCTCCAAGGACTAATCCAAGTTCGTCAGCATATGAGTAAGCCTTATTCAATGCTTTCTGAACAGCAAGCCTTCTTACATTCTCATAATCATCAAACTTGTTATCCTTATCCAGACTGATTGAGGAAATCATCAGTTTGTCAATTTCAGAAAGACTGTCAATTACATCCCCAAGTTTATCAATATTGTTCAAAACCACAGTAAAGCTCTCATCTGCCCTCTGTCCGATAAGTTCCCTCTGACCGTTATTGTTCCACTCATAGTACGGACTTATAGTCAGATTATCTGTATGGATTTCGCTAATGTACTGACCAAAATCAACCTTAAGAGTATCTATTGCGCTGTTAATCAAAGTATTGACTTCTTCCCTTGCCTGACTGGTCGTATTCTGAATACTTTCTGCCCTTACAGAGAGAGATACAATATTTGCTTTGACCTCAAGTGTCGCACTTTCTGTGATTGTAACGGTCCTGACTATCCCACCTGTACTTTTGCATGAAGGGAAAAGCAGAACCAGTAATAGCGGAAAAATCAAAAACTTCTTCATTGTTTTATCTCCCGTAATTCCTTTCTTTTTTCCGACAACCTGAGAAAAAAGCCCAAGGCCATCATCATAATTCCATTGTCATATATTCCTGAGCCCATGTCTTTAATAACTTCCTCAACAGGGACAGAAATTACCTCAATTTCCTCATTCTCATCAAGACACTGACAGCTTGAACGCCTGAGGTTCTCCACAAGGAAAAAAGTCTGCCGGTTAGTCATAAATGCTGAATTCGGATTTACTTCTGCAAGGAATGTAAAATCCCCCTCAAGCCCTGTCTCTTCGAGAAGTTCTCTCTTTGCAGCGCCAAGACTCTCTTCCCCATCTTCAATAAGCCCAGCCGGAAACTCGCGTGTAACAAACATTGAGCCATGCCTGAACTGCTCTTCCATGACAAAACATGGAACCCCGTCTTCTCTTCTGTACCATGGAATTGCAACAACCCAGTTTTTTGTTTTCAAGGTTATGAACTCACCGCTTTTAGTACTGTCACTATTCTCCCTTTTACTTTTGTATACAGAAAACAAAGGAGATTTATACTCTTCCTTTTCAGAAAGGACATTCCAATTCAAATCTTTACTCATTTTTCTTCCTTGACGGACAGTTACTTGTACAACTTGCGCAGCTTGAAGGTGCACAGAATGAAGTTCCCAAATATGACGTGTCACGGCTTGTCGAGCATGCTGTAATCTGATTTACAGCATTTGCAATATTCTTAAGAGCATCGGCAGAAGGATGGGAGCCTGGCTCTTCAAGAAAATCCTTTCCTTCATCTTCACTTTCCATAAGCTCTATTTCCATAGGAATCTCTCCAAGGAAGGGCACTGAAAGCTCCTGACACATTCTCTTTCCTCCTCCCTTGCCGAAAATAGGGATTTCCTTTTTGCACTCAGGGCAAATAAAACCTGACATATTCTCCACAACGCCCAAGATTGCAACACCGCACTTTCTTGCAAAAGCAACACTGCGTTTGGCATCCAGAATTGCAACCTTCTGAGGTGTTGTAACAATGATGACTCCCGTCAGCTCGGGAATAGACTGGACAACCGTCAGTTGTTCATCCCCTGTTCCAGGTGGTGTATCAATGAGTAAATAATCCAGTTCTCCCCAGGCACAGTCTCCGATAAACTGCCTGATTGCACTCATCTTCAAGCTTCCTCTCCAGATAACAGGGTCTTCAGGATTATTTAAGGCAAAGCTTAAACTCATTACACTCAAATTATCATTGACTTTAACGGGATTCATCGTAACCCCATCATCACTTGTTAGCTCCGCATTCTCAATTCCAAGCATTTTTGCAACATTCGGACCATGCAAGTCAACATCCAAAAGTCCGACACGACATCCCATATCACTTAGAGCCTTGGCAAGATTGACAGTAACAGTAGTTTTACCAACCCCGCCCTTTCCTGACATAATCATGATTTTTCTTCCGATTTTGTCCAAGCGCTCCCTTATTCTTTTATTCTGTGCTTCGTATTCATCCATTTCTGGCATTTTCATACTCCTCAGCTTTATTATATCAAATCTGATTCTTTCTCCTATATTCACATAAAAGAAATGTTGAATCCTTTGTAATTTTTTGGTCAAATGTCCACTAATTATCCTCAGTTTATTGCATTAAAATTTTCAATTTCTTAAAATTATTTAGATTCACTGAATATAGGAGAAATGCGATGTTGGCATTATTGGAGAATCTTCCCAAAGAGACACTCTCTACCCAGCTCGGGTATGGTGCTGTTTTAATGCTATTAGGTATGGCAACTGTATTCGTTTTCCTTACAGTTTTGATTTATGCAACGAAGTTGATGAGCAAAATATGTGGAAAAATCGGAAAGGTTGAGAGTGCCAAGAAAAAGGATGATAGTCCTAATTCTCAGAGTGCTGCAAAGCCGGAAGGCGGAGATGCAGCAATAGCAGCAGCAATTGCAGCTGCCTATGATAAATCAATAAGCTAGCGGGAGATAGATATGAGCAAGAAAAAAGTTGACTTCATGTTAACGGCCTTCAGAGACGGCTTCCAGTCCGTTTATGGAGCAAGGGTTTTTACAAAAGATTTCATGCCTGCGGTAGCAGCTGCAAGAGAGGCTGGAATTACACATATGGAAGCAGGTGGCGGAGCCCGTTTCCAGGCACTCTTCTTTTATACAAATGAGAATGCTTTCGACATGATGGATGAGTTCAGGAGAGTTGCTGGACCAGATGCAAACCTCCAGACTCTCGCAAGAGGTGTAAACGTTGTAGGTCTTGACAGTCAGCCAAGGGATATGATTAAACTCCATGCCCAGCTTTTCAAGAAACATGGTATGACAACAATCAGAAACTTTGATGCTCTAAATGATGTCAATAACCTTGTTGATTCAGGAAACGCAATTCATGATGCAGGGCTCAAGCACGAAGTTACTGTAACAATGATGAGCCTTCCAGAGGGTGTAACCGGTGCACATGATGCTGATTTCTATGAAAGAATTCTTAAAGAAATAATAGATGCAAAGATTCCGTTTGATTCTGTATGCTTCAAGGATGCTTCAGGAACTTCTACTCCTTCTGTTGTTTACGAAACAATGAAAAGAGCAAGAAAGCTTCTGGGACCAGATATGAAGATTGTCTTCCATAGCCATGAAACAGCTGGTGTTTCAGTTCAGCAGTATATGGCAGCACTTGATGGAGGCGCAAACTCCATTGACCTTTCAATGAGCCCATGCTCAGGTGGTACATGCCAGCCCGACATTATAACAATGTGGCATGCACTGCGCGGTTCTGACTATACACTCGATATTGATATCGAGAAAGTTAAGAAGGCTGAAACAGTTTTTGAAGAGTGTATGGCAGATTACTTCCTGCCTCCAGAGGCAACAATGGTCAATCCGAATATTCCATTCTTCCCTCTCCCTGGAGGAGCACTTACAGCAAATACACAGATGCTCAGAGACAATAACCTCATGGATAAGTACCCACTTATTGTTGAAGCTATGGGTGAAACTGTTGCAAAGGGCGGATTCGGAACATCTGTTACTCCTGTAAGCCAGTTCTATTTCCAGCAGGCCTTCAATAATGTAATGTTCGGACCATGGAAGAAGTTTGCAGACGGATACGGAAAAATGGTTCTCGGTTACTTTGGTAAAACTCCAGTTCCAGCAGATCCGGAAGTTGTCAAAGCAGCCAGCGAACAGCTTGGTCTTAAGCCGACAACAGAGAAAGTCGTAGATATCAACGATAAAGATCCTAATAAAGGCGTTGCCGCCGCCAAGAAAGCTCTTGAAGAAGCTGGTCTTCCTATTACTGATGAAAACATCTTCATCGCCGGTGCATGTAAGGAAAAGGGTATCCTTTATTTACAGGGCAAGGCAAAAGTCAATGGTGTCCGTTTAAAGAGCCAGATGGCCAAGGAAGCACCTAAATCCTCAACAAGTGTCAAGGCTGGAAATGCAAATAAGGAATACACAGTTACAGTCAATGGTGTTGCATATGGTGTTAAGCTGGATGGTGCAAATGCTATTGTCAACGGTGTATCTTATCCTATCAATATCGCAGACGGATTACAGAGCGCATCATCTTCTGCTCCAGCGGAAGTGATAACAGGTAGTGAGGAAGTCAAGGCTCCAATGCCAGGTCTGGTACTGAAACTGAACGTAAAGGTCGGAGATAAAGTAAAGAAGGATCAGATTATCATGATTATGGAAGCAATGAAGATGGAAAATGAAATCTATGCTCCATGCGATGGTGTTATCTCTTCCATTCCCGTTTCTCAGGGACAGCAGCTCCAGGCAGGAGACCTGTTAATGACAATAGGTGGCGTTGCAGTTGCTAAAGCTCCGGAAGCTTCTAAAACATCACAAGCTCCTCAGCCAGCTCCAGCAGCCGCAGCACCGGCCGGTGGGGAAACAATCAATGCTCCGATGCCAGGCTTGGCTCTACGCTTCAATGTAAAAGTTGGAGACAAAGTCAAAAAAGATCAGATACTGATGATTATGGAAGCCATGAAGATGGAGAATGAAATCTATTCACCATGTGATGGTACAGTTACCGCTATCTGCGTAAACCAGGGTGACCAGGTTCAGGCAGGCGATGCACTTATCAAGATTAAATAGGAGTTAATATGGGAGCCATTACCCAAGGATTAATTAATTTATGGGAATCTACAGGGCTTGTCGGGTTCATTGCCCCAGGAGGCTGGGCAAATGCCGTCATGATTCTTGTAGGGTTCCTCCTGCTATATCTTGGAATCAAGAAAGGCTTTGAGCCTCTCCTATTAATTCCAATTGCTATGGGATGTATCCTATCGAATATTCCATTTGCATATATTGCTTCAATTGACCCGGCCAATAACAGCCCAGGTTTCATAAAAATCCTGTACGATGCAGGTATTGAGTCTGGTTTATTCCCAGTTCTTATTTTCATGGGTGTCGGCGCAATGACTGACTTCGGTCCTCTTATTGCAAATCCCAAGACATTGATTCTGGGTGCGGCTGCTCAGCTTGGTATTTTTACAGCACTCTTAGGAGCACTAGTTCTCTCTTACATACCGGGAATAAACTTCAATCTGGCAGTTGCCGGTTCAATCGGAATAATCGGAGGCGCAGATGGTCCTACAGCTATTTACGTAACGCGCCTTCTGGCTCCGGACTACCTTGGATCGATTGCAGTTGCCGCTTACTCATACATGGCTCTTGTTCCGATCATTCAGCCACCGATTATGAGAGCATTGACAACCGAAAAAGAAAGAAAAATCAAGATGCAACAGCTCAGACCTGTAAGCAAGGTAGAGAAGATTATCTTCCCTATTGTTGTTATCACGCTATGTGGAATATTCCTTCCATCTGCTGCTCCTCTTATCGGATCACTTATGTTTGGAAACCTGGCAAAGGAATGTGGTGTTCTTACCCGTCTTGCAGATACAATGAGTAACGCATTGATGAATATCGTAACTATATTCCTCGGGCTTTCTGTAGGTTCAAAGATGGCAGCAGAAAAGTTCCTTACACTTGAAACCCTCGGTATTCTTTTATTGGGTATGGTTGCTTTCGGTATCGGAACTGCTGGCGGTGTCCTTATTGCCAAGCTGATGAATGCTGTAGATAAAAAGCATCCAATCAATCCTTTAATTGGAGCTGCCGGAGTATCTGCAGTTCCTATGGCAGCACGTGTTGCATCCAAAGAAGGACAGAAAGCTGATCCACAGAACTTCCTGTTGATGCATGCGATGGGACCAAACGTATCAGGCGTTATCGGATCTGCTGTAGCAGCTGGTGTTTTGATGTCTGTTATCCCTAATATGATGCAGATGCTGACAAATATCGGTGGTGGTATTTAATTTAGATATTAATTAAGATTGGCCAATACTGGCCAATTTTTTTTGCCCTTTTGCTCTCTTTGGTTTACTCTAAGCCCATGTGGATTTTGCTTTTGTTGATTTGTATTATCATCCTTCTTTTCCTCTGGTCAGCACTCCTCCCGTTTTATAAAGAAAAAACAATGCCTTTAACCAGTGATGAGAGCAAAGTATTTTCAAAAGAGAACAAATCAATAATATACAAAGCTGGGAATGAAAAAGCCATCCTTTTTATCCACGGCTATCCTACTACTCCGCATATGTATAAAGAGGTTGCAAAGTATTCATCGGAAAATGGCTTTGATGTTTATGCGCCCCTTATCCCGACATTCGGTTCCTGCCTTGAAGATTTTACAAAAACAAATTTTTCATCCTGGTTCGGTTTCATTGAAAACTATTATTCCAAGCTTAGAAGGGAGTATAAAAAACTGTATGTTGTCGGAGTAAGTATGGGTGGAGCTATGGCACTTAAGATTGCTGAAGTTGAAACTGAATTCAATAAACCTGATGGCATTGCTGTTCTTTCCGCCCCCGTGGTTTATAACTCAATAAAAGACCATGTTGTTACAAATCCGGCCTCCACGCTCCTGAGAATCATCAAAATTTTCAAAAAAAGTATTAATGGGCGATGTGTAACTTATATCGCAAATGAGAACGATGGTGCTGAATACTGGCATGGTTACCGTGGCTTATTTCCGTCTCAGGCACTATCTCTGATTTACAATTTGAAGGAAATCAGAAAGAATCTTGATAAAGTTGATGTACCGGTTATTGCAATCCATGACCTGACTGACAAAACAGTAAAATATAAAAACCATAAAATAATAGAAAAAGAGATACGCAGTAAAAACACAAAGTTTATTACTACTGAAATGGATAGTAGCAGTATAAACTCACACCATTCCCTTTTGATGTATAATTCAACTGCTATCCCCCTCATGAAACAAATTATCAGTTTCTTCTTATCCATTTAACTTTTTTTATTCAGAGTTTTCTTTTAACCTATTAACAAGGACGGAAAAGAAAATGGCAGGAAAAAGACAAGACTATATTTCATGGGACGAATACTTTATGGGAGTTGCTATCCTTTCATCAAGAAGGAGCAAGGACCCGAATACTCAGGTTGGAGCTTGCATCGTTTCAAGTGACAATAAAATTGTTGGAGTCGGCTATAATGGCTTTCCAATCGGTTGCTCAGATGACGAACTTCCATGGGAAAGAGAAGGTTCATGGAAGGAAACAAAATATCCATATGTCTGCCATGCAGAGTTAAATGCTATTTTGAATGCAACCAATCCTGCTAGCCTTAAAGGGTCAACTTTATACGTAGCTCTGTTTCCTTGCAATGAATGTGCAAAAGCAGTTATCCAGGCTGGAATCAAAAAGGTTGTGTATCTTTCAGATAAGTATAAAAACACAGATGCAACAATTGCCAGCAAAAGAATGTTTGATGCGAGCGGTGTAAAGTATGAACAGCTTTTCACCGACAGAAAAGAGATTGTATTAAAGCTTGAAGAATAGGAAAAAATGGACGTTATTTCATATTTTAAAAAACTTGTAAGTATTCCATCTCCTTCAGGTAAAGAGGATGAAATAAGATCCTATCTGATTTCCGAGTTTTCCAGGCTCGGTTACAAAAATCGGCAAGATGATGTGGGAAACATCATGTTTTTTCAGAATGAAGAAGGAAAAAAACTGGTCTTCTCATCTCATATGGATACTGTAGCTTTGGCAACCTCCCCCAATGTTCTTGAAGACGATGAGTACATATATACAGATGAAACTACCGCCTTGGGCGCTGACGATAAAGCCGGAATTGCAGCAATCCTCTATTTTGCCTCCCGATATGAGGGAGACAACGTATCGTTCCTTTTCTTTGTTTCAGAAGAGACTGGACTTTATGGATCTTCCCATATGGATAAAAAGGCACTCTTTGGAAAGATGCTGGTACAAGGAGTCTATGTAATTGATTCTAGGGGTCCAGTTGGACAGGTGATCAATGAAACAGTTGGAAAGACGCGGCTCACAATAAGTTTCAAGGGAAAGAGTGCCCATGCAGGGTTTAAACCAGAGGACGGTATTAACGCAATATGCATGGCTTCAGCATTTATTTCAAGCGTCAAAACCGGACGTATCGGGGCATGGGCAACATCAAATATAGGTTCATTTATAGCAGAAGGGTCAACTAACGTTGTACCGGATAAGGCAGTGCTAATTATGGAAGTCAGAAGCATCAGCGATGATGAACGTTTTAAACTTGTAAACTCCTATAAGAGAGATGCACAGAAAGTTGCAAGTTCGTGGCAGGGAAAGGTTGAGTTCTTTGAAGAAGATCTGTATTCAGCATATAAAATCCAACCGGGATCGGCCCTCATCAGAAGAGCTGAAAATGCTACAAAGACTCTGGGTATCCAATTTTCTGAAAGACCAAATACCGGAGGTTCAGATGCAAACAATCTGATAAAGAACTCTATTCCAGCCCTTGTTCTGGCAACAGGATATGAGAATGCTCACTCCGTGAAAGAAAAAATAAAGAAATCAGAGCTGGAGCTACTTCCAAACTTTATTCTCTCTCTGGTTCTTGCAGAGTAGCTATCTCCTTGTTGCTTTCATTGAGTGCTTTCAGAAAGTATGATTCAATAAAGCGTGAAAAACGAGGGTCTTCATTTTTTATTGCACTCATAAGCTTTTCTTTGCTGAGAGGTTTCAAGAGCGCATATTGCATAAGCTGTTCTTTTTTCATAACCCTGCTTGAAGGAACATTAAAACGTTTTGCTATCCCCTCACGGGCCAGATAGAAGTTTTTGAGATACACTCTCTGTTCTTTTGTATATTTTCTCCAGTTACCTATTCTTTTCCATCCAGGCTCAATTTTGCTGATTCTGGTTGCCTTATTCATTGAAAAAGAAATTTCTTTTTCCCTATCCTCTTCTATTATTCGCCTTTCAAGCCTTGTTTTTAAATCAATAAGGAATGCAACATCAAGAAGTGCATACTCAATGAGACTACTATCCAAAGGACGTCTGAGCCAATTGGCAGTCTGGTTCTTCTTTTTGTTTATTTCAGGTTTTATACCTAATTCTTCCTCTTCAAGACTTAAAAGATTTCCATTAAACCCCAAAGCCAATGCATAGACTCTGATATCCACTATATTGTTTATCAGACAATTGTAGTTTTTATAAACAAGTGTCAAATCAGAGTGACAGTCAAACCAGATCTTTCTGACACCGGAAGTAAAAAACCTCTTTAAAGCGTTTTCTGTTATTCTTTTGCTTCTTACATCTACAAGGAAGAATGAAGAACCATCATAAACCTGAATCAGACATAGATGCTCACCGTATATATGGAGATTGAACTCACACTCAAAATCTACTGCTATTTCCTCTTTTCCTTCCCATAGGGATATGGCACTCAGCAATGCCCCGTCCGTTTCCAGCATGATAAAAGAGGAAAGCTTTTCCTTGATGCATGGGTCTATCATAATTACAGTTTAAATTGTTTATAAAAGTGAAAAAAGACCTCAAAAAAGGTCTTATCTTCAATTCCAATTAATATGTCTTACAAACTGTAATTTGCGGAGCAAGATAGATTCCTATCTGATTATAATGTCCGGATGATGATTGGAATCTTCCTTTTTCAATCTGTTTATCAATGTAGAGAGGCGTATAAATTCTGCCTCCGACAAGGATAGTTATAACGTTATTGAAATTGAAACCGAATTCAGCGTCCATTGTCAGTGTATGGCTCATAGTCGTAACCTTTCCGTAGCTTTCTCCTCCAGCCTGTACCCTTGTCTGTCTCCACTCAAACATATAGCCAAGCCCAGCTTCAAGTGAGAGTGTTTTATTAAACTGTTTATGATAACGCAAAGTAAGCTCTGGCCTGATACTTACAGCAAGATTTGATAAGCCATAGTCCCCCTGCTCACTTGAAATCGGAATATATACACCGAAAGCATATCCGAGACCCCAGGTACCTTCTTTGCCGAAGTAGTTTCTTCCCTCCAGGGTTAGTGGAATTCCAACAGTACTACCACCAACACTCAGTTTATCAACACCAAGATCTGTCTGATTAAAACCAAACTCAGCACCAGCTGAGAAACCATACCAATTATAACCGGCGAATGCTGCCGTAAGTGAGAATGCCAGAATCAATATGCTGATTATACTTCTCTTCAATGTTTTTTCCATAGCTTTTCCTTATGGTAAAAAAATAACTAGATAAACAGAAAAAAGAAAGCAGATGACGCTAAAAATTCTACTTATAAAAAAAGGAACCCCAGAAGTTCCAGGGTTCCATATAAGTTCTATTAATTAAATTAGATACTAGCTTTTAAAGAAGCTTCAAGTGAATCTAAGCAGTCTGAAAGTTCTTTCGGAAGGTGCTTGCCAAACTTCGGATAGTGATTAGTTCTGATATCTTCAACTTCTCTGAGCCAACCTGCCTGATCAACTGCCAGAAGCTCAGCCATATCTGCCTCGGAAACTCCCTCAGGGCGGTCAATAGCATCAACAGTTGGCATAATACCGATAGCTGTATCAACTGTCTTAGCTGTTCCGTCACAGCACTCAAATACCCATTTGAGAACTCTTGAGTTATCTCCATAGCCTGGCCACAACCACTTGCCGTCAGCTGTCTTTCTGAACCAGTTAACATAGAAAATCTTAGGAAGAACATCCTGTGAAGGAGCTGCTGCACCAACATCAATCCAGTGCTGGAAGTAATCGCCCATGTTGTAACCACAGAATGGAAGCATTGCAAATGGGTCACGTCTGATTGTTCCGGCTTTAACATCAAGAGTTGCAGCTGTAACTTCAGAACCAACAATTGAACCAAGGAATACACCATGATTCCAGTCTCTTGCCATATGTACAAGTGGGATTGTTGAAGGTCTTCTACCGCCGAAGAGAATAGCTGATACAGGAACACCATTTGGATCTTCCCACTCTTCAGCAATACACGGACACTGATCAGCAGGTGCTGTAAAACGTGAATTTGGATGTGCTGCTGGTGGCTGTGACTTATCAGCTTTATCCTGAATCCATTCATTGCCATGCCAGTCAATGAGTGGGCCCGGTGCATCGTATCCGATTCCTTCCCACCATACGTCTCCATCTTCAGTTAAAGCAACGTTTGTGAAAATTGTATTCTTGCTTGCTGCCATCAAAGCGTTGTAGTTTGATTTTGCACTTGTTCCAGGTGCAACACCGAAGAATCCTGCTTCAGGATTGATTGCATAAAGTCTTCCATCCTTTCCTGGTTTCATCCATGCAATATCATCTCCGATTGTCTGAACCTTCCAGCCAGGAATTGTAGGAATAAGCATAGCAAGGTTTGTTTTACCACAAGCTGATGGGAATGCAGCTGTAATATATTTGCTCTTACCTTCCGGATTAGTAACCTTAAGAATAAGCATGTGCTCTGCCAGCCAGCCTTCGTCTCTTGCAAGAACTGAAGCTATTCTTAAAGCCAGACATTTTTTACCTAAAAGTGCGTTACCACCATAACCTGAACCATATGACCAGATTTCCCTTGTTGCAGGGAACTGAGAAATATACTTGTCATCCATTGGAGCGCATGGCCACTTGCCTTCATCTGTCTCACCCGGCTGTAATGGCTTACCAACTGAGTGCAAGCAAGGTACAAAGTAGCCATCTGTTCCAAGAAGGTCTAATACCTTATCTCCAACTCTTGTCATAATCATCATGTTGTTTACAACATATGGAGAGTCTGTGATTTCCACACCGATTTTAGAAATAGGTGAACCGAGTGGTCCCATTGAGAATGGGATAACATACATTGTTCTGCCCTTCATACAACCTTTATAGAGCTTCTTCATTGTATTCTTTAACTCTTCTGGTTCAATCCAGTTGTTTGTAGGACCAGCCTCTTCCTGTGTAGGAGCAGCGATAAATGTTCTTTTTTCTACACGTGCAACATCAGATGGATCTGAATCAAAAAGAACACAGTTAGGTTTCTTCTCTGGGTTAAGTCTCTTACAAAGGCCATTCTTAACAGAAAGTTCAATAAGTTCATCGTACTGTTGTTTTGAACCATCACACAAAACGATATTGTCTGGTGTTGTCATTGCGGCAACTTCATTAATCCAGTCAACTAATTTCTTGTGTTTGAGATCATTGATTGTCATTATTATCTCCTTATAAAACGGTTTGTCCCGCTATTTAAAATAGTATGATTTTGGGTATTAAATATCAAGGCTCTAGCGATTGTAAGTAAAGATTTATCGATTAAAGCAATTCTTTTACCTGTTTGGCTTTATTAAATTTTTTTTATTGAGACATTAACATATCCTTTGATGTTTTACATGAAAACAAACAATGATAGAATACATTTATATTTAAGGTGGAAAAAACTATGGCAACTGCTTCTTTGGTATTGGGAATAATTGCGCTAGTATCGGCCTTTACATCGGGTCCATTCAGTTTTGTATGCTTTATATGTTCCGTACTTGGCATAATCTTCGGTGCTATCGGAAAATCAAGGGCAAGAGAAGAAGGAAACGATGCTAATAGGAAACTGGCTACTGCAGGCTTGATTTGTTCTATAATCGGACTATGTTTCGGTATTCTTATGGTATTATTCCTTGTAGGTATGGCAACCACATTTCTTGGATGCCTTTTTGCCTTGTTTGCATAGTTACAAATGCCATTTTAATTACTTATAATAGGAAATAAGGTTGGATATATGGCAATTACATCATTTGTATTTGGATTACTAAGTATAGCATTATCGTTTTTACCTTTTTTCGTAAATTTACCTGTTGGGCTGATTTTCATTGTTGCAGTAGCTACATCCATTCTTGGTTATGCCTTTGGCCTTTATGGAGTTGTTAAGAGAAACTACAAGCTTAAAGGAGCCGCATGGTTCGGAGTAATTATCTCTGCTGTTGCATTCACTGCCTCCCTGCTTTTTTACTTTTCAGGTAAATAGAAGTGGAACTATCGCTCCCTGCAGGAAGCCTTGAGAATGCTCTTGTTGCCTTCAAATATGGTGCTGATAGTGTTTATTTCGGTTTAAAGAATTTCTCTGCACGTAAAGGAGCAGAGAATTTTTCTCCATCAGATCTGGCAAAAATAAAAGAGTTCTCCGTCAAGAACAATAAAAAATTCTATATTGCTATTAATACACTCATAGATGATGTTTCACTTCCCCTTGTATATGAAGATTTAAAACTTGCAGAGAAATACCATCCGGACGGGATAATATGTCAGGATCTCGGTCTTGGACATATAATACGCAGGGATTTCCCCTCTATTCCGCTTCACGCATCAACCCAACTAGCAGTCCATAATGTATCGGGGGTAAAAGAGCTTGAAAACCTTGGATATTCAAGGATGGTTCTCTCTCGGGAATTGAGTTTTGATCAGATCAAAAAAATACGGCAAAGCTGTCCAGATGTTGAGCTGAAGGTTTTCATCCATGGTGCCATGTGCTATGGGTTCTCAGGGCTGTGTTTTGCTTCATTTGTAAAAACCGGAAGAAGCGGAAATGCCGGTGAATGCTCACAGGTCTGCAGAACTTACTTCACCGATAAAAATACAGGTAAAACAATTTACCCCTTTTCACTTAAGGATCTCAGCTTGGAAGAAAATATATTGCGCTTAGGTGAAATAGGAATAGATGCCCTGAAAATAGAGGGAAGGCTTAAAGGAAATGAATACGTTAAAGCTACAACCTTATATTACAGAAATCTGATTGACAATAAAAAGAGCGATAATTTTCTAAAAGATAAAATGTATACATCCTTTCTCCGTGACCGAAGCAGTGGCTATTTTGATTACCACGGCCCGGATCATAAGAATCTCAATACCTCTTATTATTCCCAACACCTTGGAAAGGAGATTGGAAGAATAATTGATATAAGTAAAAATACTATCACTGTCGAAAACCCTGTAAAGAATCATGATGGTCTTATGATACTGAAAAAGACAAAGCTTGGAATTGAAACCGGTTATAAATTCAGTGCAAAAACCAGGGATGGATATTCTCTTTATATTGATGATCCAGAACAGTTCAAAGTTGGAGAAAAGGTCTATTTGATATCTGATAGTTCTGAGAATGTAAAATCCCCTTCATTGGAGCTTCCTTTATACAAACCTGAAAGAACAATAAGTATAGGCATCGGTAACGATGGTATTACAATTGAAGGGCAAACTTTCAAAACTGATGTAAATGAAGCAATAAGCAACAAGGCTTTTGAGGAAATAGAAAGAATTTTCAGACAAAGCGGAGAAGCACAGTTCTCTCCTCTCCCAATTATCAAAAACAATAGCTCTTTTGACTGCCCCCATATTGCATCAAAAGAATTGAAAAGGATCAGACGAGAAGCTTATTCTGCTTTGAACGGGTTAATAATAAACAAAAAATATACAGAAAGAACTTTCAGAACAATTACCAGTATTCCTCTTCCTGATAGAAACCTTATTTCTGATAATCCGCTTCCTTTCAATATGAAAGGAACAAAGATTGGAAAAAGAACGTACTTTTCGCTTCCTCCTGTGCTCTACGACGAGGAGGCGGCATTCAACGAGCTTCTGAAAAACGCAGAGAAAAAGGAAAAACCTACAATCGGGCTGAATAATATTTCCCACATTACTTTTGCGAAAAAACATCCAGAATTTGATTATTTTGCTGATTTCTACCTGTACTTAAGCAACAGAGAGTCAGCTTCTCTGATTCTTAGTGAAGTTGAGACATTAGTCGGCGGTTATTTATGGCTTGAAAGGAATTCTTATAAAGAGCCTTGGCCATTTGAGCCAACAATTATTAAGAACTTCATACCTCCGCTTTTTATTTCTCGATCATGTTACCGGCATGACTCATTAGGATTACCTTGTAAGGGTTGTAGCAGAAATCATAGCTTTGCTTTAAGCCAAAGTGGCAAGGATTATAAGGTTATAGTCCAGGATTGTCAGAGTTATCTGATCTCTAATTAGAAGCTTCCAGCTTCTCACATGTCCATACTGTTCCGCCGTATCCGCGGTTATTATTAATTGCGCCCATAACAAAACTGTCTCCTGGTAGAATAGTGACAGTTGAGTCTACTTTTCCATCCCTATTTACAAAGCTATCAAAAGGAATTGGATTAACAAAATATACTCCGTTAATTGAGGCCTCTTTTGCAGGATAAACACTTTCGAGACTTGAAGAAGTAATTTCTATTTTGAACTCGGGACATGAAACATTTGCAATATTGGTATACTCCAGAACTGTTTCACTCAGAGCTTCATAGTTTCCTTCATATATCAGATATGGAGAGGTCTGAAACCCTGTAGATGTTGTGGAATCTGTAAGATAGTACTCCACCTTTATAGCTCCGGAATTGATTGATAAATCAATGTATCCCTTGTCATTGAAGTTTCTGTATTTTCAGCTCCCCAGGCCTTGTACATTAACTTCATAAGATGGCGCGTTATCACATGAGAACAAACATAGTGAAAAAAATACAATTAATAGAGGCAAAAAAAACTTCCTCTCCATACTACTATCTCCTACTCAGAAAGTAATAAGAAAGGAAGCTTTAGTTAAATGAGTATTATCTCAAGCCGAAGCGGGAAACAAATGCCTCTGCATTCTGTATTGATCCGCCTGCTGCGCCCTTAACAATATTATTTACAAGAAGACAGAATCCGATTTTACCGTTCTTCTTCTTTAATCTACCTGTATACACTACCATACCTTTAGGATCTCCCCAGAAAGCATACTTCGGCTGTGGGAATGTAGGTTCATCAGAGTAAACAATTGGCTGCTTCGGAGTTGAAGGCAAATCCTGAACTTCCTTAAAGTCATTCCATGCTTTGACAATATCCTCGCACTCTACATCCTTTTCCAAATCAAGCCAGATTGTCTCAAGGTGTCCGAACATAACTGGGACTCTTACTGTATAAGCATAAACATCTGGGTTTATTGAGAGGATTTTCTTTACTTCCTTCTCAATCTTTTCCTCTTCCCCTTTGATAAAAGGAATACAGTTGTCTGTAATATCAAAGGAAGAAAGACCCGGGTATCCTGCACCAGATACACTCTGGTAAGAGTTGATTGTAATTGTTTTTATACCGAACTTCCTGAGCGGAGCAAGGGCCATAGCAAGACCGGTAGTTACGCAGTTGGCGTTTGTAACACAGAAACCTGTCTGTGGATAACCCTGGTTTCTGATCAAGTCAAGCTGCTCGACATTCGTGTCTGGGATAAGAATAGGTACATTCTGATCGTATCTCATTGCAGCTGCATTTGAGAAAACATAAAAGCCATTAGCTCTCAACTGAGGCTCAGCTTCCTGGGCAACTGTGGCAGGAAGAGCAGAGAAAACTATCTTTACACCTGCTTCCTTCATCTTGTCATAGTTGAACTCCTTGACTTCCATCTTTTTAATTTCATCAGGCATCTCAAATGGCATTACCCAATGAACTGTATCTGCATATTTCTGCCCTACTCTTGCGGCTGAAGCTGTAACATAAGTCAAATCAAACCAAGGATGGTTTGAAAGCATCCACATAAATACCTGGCCAACTGCTCCAGTTGCGCCCATTACTGCAACTTTTATTTTCTTGTCATTCATAATTTTTCGTTACCTTTATGTGAGGGTATTTTTTAAAGAATAATTTTTCAAGTACTTTCGGAAAAATTTAGTTATTATTTTTACATACTGTTATTATTATAACAAATTTATTACAAAAGACCTCAGATTTCGCAAAATCGGTACTTCTTTCATAAGGTTAAAGAGTTTGCTCTTTTTTCTTTATTCTTGTACTCTAGTAGGTACGGGGCTGTAGCTCACCTGGCTAGAGCGATTGAATGGCATTCAATAGGTAGTCGGTTCGATCCCGATCAGCTCCATGAATATCCTCCATCTGGGAGGATTTTTTTGCCAATCGTCGGAATGAAAACCTGCCAATCGTCGGAAAAATTCGCTTAATAACTAGTTTTATTACCTAGCCATTAATTAGTGAGTCTGAATGTATGAGTTACATAGGAGCATTACAAGCGCATATTTTATAACAAAATATTTCTTAATTCTCATGTAATAAATTATATTTATGCCTATGAAATATCCATTATGATTTATCTATGTAAAAGGATGGTTCTATACCCGATAGAATTGTTCAAACTATAAATACAAGCACTCTACTCAAATACTAAAACCAGGAAGCGCTGGACCTGGTGTTTTAGTGGAAGTTGGAACTACGATAAAAGCCATCGCAATGAGTAAACGATATAATCAAACTTCTGAAGTATCTAAATTCACGGTTAATTTATAAAAAACAAATATTTTTTAAACCCACTCAGTGCCTAATTTCTAAATATGATAATGTTTCAAATTTAAAATCAAGAAAGCTAAAATTCACCAAATCCCTATTCCAGAGCTATTTTCACAAAGTTCTTTCACTAGTATTATTCAATGAGAAAAGCATTAATCCTTCCAAAATAAAAACTTTTTTCAACTGGTAGTTTAAACAAAGACACTCGTTTAGAATTTGTAAAATGAAGGACAATAAAGCACCTACAATTTTTAGCACTATTACTTGCTATTTCTTGCTTATAATCTTCATATGTACAATTGTTCCGATTGTTATTTACAGCTCCTTTACATTTTCAAAGGAAATGCACTACGTTGATATAAAGGCTACAGAGAACCTGACTGATGATGTTTCTCGACTGGAAAGTGTATTTTCAACATACATGAATAAAGCCAGTGCCATTGCCAAAGATAAGGATGTTATTCAGCTTTTATCTTCTAAGGAAGTCAATAGTTCAGCTATACAGATGGTCTACACCACTCTTTTTTCAGAATTTGGCTCTAATAAAGAATGTCAGGCATCTCTCATATCCATCGATGGAAGTATCAGGCTTTCTACTTCTGTTTTTCCTCTTTCGTATGACTTGAAAGCCAATGCCGGCAGATGGGAGTCCAATAATGTATTGGCTATGGCTCTCAGCCCTGGTTCTCCAAGCTTATTGATTTCAATGGGAAACAGAAAAGTCACAGAAACATCAAATGCCATTTTGGCAACTATCGTTTCAAAAGTTATCAATGAGGATAATAAAGTTATCGGCTACCTGATTATCGATGTATTTGTTTCTTCCGTAAAAGAAGGCTCAGACTTTACATTTTTTGAAGAAGAGACACTGATTGATACAAATACTTCGCTTGGTATTTCCCTTATTGATCCATCGATAAATGGGCAACTTGATATTCTTCAATCATTTCAGGAAGACAACTACTCGGCTTTAGAACGGCCAATCAAAGGTACTCCGTTTGTTTTACGTGGTGTGGTTGATACTAGTGTATTCAAGTCAACACTGACAAGGGGAATCATTATTCTTGTGGTATCTGTAGGTATAGGAATTATTCTATCCATCCTTCTTGCCTTGATTCTCTCGCACAGAATTACTAGCAGAATGAAAATGCTGACATCCTCACTGAAAAAAGTTGAGAAAGGGGACTTGGATGTTGTTGCTCCAGAACAAACTGGAATAGCAGAGTTTAACAGATTATCTGCTTCTTTCAACATTATGACAGAAAAGCTTAACCAACTTATGGTTTTAAACCGTGAAGAGGAAGAAAAACTAGCTGAAGCTGAACTGAAGGAGCTGGAAGCACAACTAAATCCACACTTTCTTTTCAACACTCTTAACACAATCAAATCTCTTGCTAGTATTAACGGCCAAAAAGAAATTTATACGATTGCTTTGCAACTCGGGAAACTATTAAGGGAATCACTAAGCCATAAATCGCAGGAAGTTACAGTCCAATATTCAATCGATTTTATCCTTAGCTATCTGACTATACAAAAAATTAGGTTTAATGAAAGATTAAACTATATTTTGGATGTTGATGATTCAGTTTTGGACTTTCTGACACCTCGTTTGATACTGCAGCCACTTGTAGAAAATGCAGTTGTACATGGTATTGAGCCAAAAATTGGAGCGGGAACAGTTATAATAAGAGTCAAAGACTTAAAGGATGAAGTTCTTTTTGTCGTTGAAGATGATGGAGTTGGCTTTGACAGTTCTGATTTTTCTTCTGAAGATTACTCAGATCTCAAAGAAAACGGGCATATCGGAGTTTACAATGTATATAAACGTCTTGAATTGAAGTACGCAAAGAATATGACTTTTCATATCGAAAGCAAAGAAGATATAGGAACAAAAGTAACTATAACAATCAAAAAGTAAAGGAAACAGGAATGGACAGTACTTACAAGGTTTTACTTGTGGAAGATGAGGAAATAACCCTTAATGAACTCTTGATTACAATAAACTGGAAGGACTTGGGTCTTTCTGTTATTGGAACAGCTACCGATGGCATACAGGGAGAGAAACTTATTAAAGAACTTCAGCCAGACATTGTAATCTCCGATATCAGACTGCCTGGTCAGGATGGTCTTGCTATGCTTTCCAGATGCGATGTAGGCTACTCAATTATTATTTCTGGCTATACAGACTTTTCTTATGCCCAGAAGGCAATAAGGCTTGGTGTTACAGACTATCTGGAAAAACCTTGTGATACAGCTGAATTGATATCTTCTTTAAAAAACATTGTCCTCTCCTTAAAGGAAGAAGAGGAGCTTAAGAATAAATCCAAGGGAAAGAATGAAATAATAGAGCTGCCTTCCGATTTTTCAAACCATCTTATCCGGATGTCAATCGATTATATTCATGAGCATTATAAAGAACCAATAGGACTGCATGAGGTATCAAAATATACAAGAACCAGTGAGAACCATCTGTCAACACTCTTCAGAGAAACTACCGGAATCAACTTTCTGCAGTATCTTAATGGGTACAGAATAAATGAATCAGCAAAGCTTTTGAAAACAACAAGCATGAATATTGGGGAAATAGCAGAAGCATCAGGGTTCCCTACACCCTCATATTTCACAAAAATTTTTAAACGGTTTTCGGGCTATACTCCGACCCAGTACAGGGATTCCTAGTTATTTATGCTGAAATCTGGATAAAAAAATTGCCCCACAGGGCAACTTTTTTATTAATGAATACGGTTTTATATTAACCTTTTCTTGATTCATAAACTGCCGCACCACCAAGGAAGTAGCGTGAAAGGGAGAAGAACAAGATGAACATGGGAATTGAAGCAAGGAGTGCAACTGCCATCATTGCTCCCTGGTCAGTGTACTTTTCTTCGCTGAACTTGGTAATGTACTGAGGAATAGTTTTCATTGTTTCTCTCTGGGCAACCAAAAGTGGCCAAAGAAGATTATCCCACTGGTTTCTGAACGAAAGGATTCCAAGGGTAGCTATGACCGGTGTACAGTTGGGGAATACTACCCTGCAGAAGAGAGCAAACTCACCTAAACCATCTACCCTGGCTGCATCCAGGTACTCTGACGGGAAGGTCAGAAGATACTGTCTCATCTGGAATACACCGAAGGCAGACACCAAAAACGGTACAATCAATCCCGGATAAGTATTTATCATTCCCATCTTCTGGACAACCATATAAAGCGGAATCATGATAGCCTCAAAAGGAATCATCATGGTAGCCATGATTGATATGAATATTACATTTCTTGCCTTGAACTTGAACTTTGCAAGTCCATAGCCACAAAGAGAGGCTAACAGTACTGTTGTTATAGAACAGGTTATTGCAACAATAAATGAGTTCAGAAGGTTCTTCAGGAATACAGGCTGTCCCTGATTACCCATGATTGCTTTATAGAAGTTACTAAAGAAAGTCCTGCCCTCATATGTAAAGTACTTTTTAGATGGAATCCACGTAAATGGAATGGTCAGAATCTGCTTAGCATCCATAAATGATGCAACTACCATGAATACGATAGGAGTAAGGACGAAAGCAAGAACGAGTAACAGGAATATCCATACTAAAACTTCAGTTATTGAGATTCTACCAACAAATTTCTGCATATAACCTCCTAGTACTCAACATCTTCCGATGAACGCGTAACTGCAAGCTGAAGATATGACAGCAAAAGCATAATCAGAAAGAGGACAATTGACATGGAACATGCCCTTGCAAGTCTTCCGTTTCTTATACCTGTGAAGTATATATTCATCGTGATAACATCAATTGGCTGTCTCGCAGCACCACCTTGGTGGAACATGTACTGTGTTGAGAAGGTTTTAAGGCACTGAAGCATAGCCATAATTGAAACCATTACTGTAGTCGGTTTTAAAAGTGGCAGTGTAATTGTCCAGAAACTTCTCCACCTGCTTGCTCCGTCTACTGTTGCTGCTTCATAAATAGTCGGAGGAATAGCAGCAAGACCTGTTATGAAAAGTATTACAAAATAACCTATATACTTCCAGAAGTATACAATCATTGTACTTATCTGCAGCATCGTCGGATTAACCAGCCAGTTATAGTTCTTTCCACTCGTTCCACAAACAAAGTTTGATAACTGGTTAACAATACCTCTTGGATCAAAAAGAATCATCCAAATAGCTGCAGCTACTACAGATGACAATACGGCCGGTGTATAGTAAGCGAGCTGAAAAAACCCGCGCTGTCTGTCATGTCTAAGCATCAAGAGAAAAGTCGCTATAATAAGTGAAACAACAATCATCGGAATAAATGTTCCAACAGTAAACTCCAACGTTGCCCTGATACTGTTTGATAGCGGGAAACCACCATTGTTCCCTGTAAAAATGTATTTATAATTGTCGAACCCGGCAAAACTCCAGGTTCTGTCCATTGCTCTACGATTCGTAAAGCTGGTCTCCAATGCATATAGAATTGGATAAAACGCAAAGATTGCAAAGAAAATAAGGCATGGAATTGTGAATAAGAATCCCCATCTTGCTTGTTTCTTTTCAATGCTGTATTTTTTTAGTTTTCTACCTGTAGAAAGAACATTTTCATTATTCTTTCTCGACCCTCTTTCTTTTTTCAATTCCTACCCTCCAAACAAAAACAGGGAGAGGGATTCCCTCTCCCTTATTACTTTAAGGTGACGTCAATTAACCTTCGTCAAGAACTTCCTGAGCTGCTTTCTTTAAGTCTTTGTAAGCCTGCTGTGGAGATACGCCCTGCAACATAACTGCTTCAACAGCTGTTCTGATAAGAGCGTTGAATTCTGTTGAGTTATCAGCATGGTAAACAATGTGTGATCTAGCAAAATCATCCTTGAATACCTTTGAATATGGCATATTAGCATATGTCTCAGAGTTCATAAGAGCATTTGTTGGCTGGATAAGTCCTGCTGTCTCTAAGTATTCTTCACCGTGTGAAAGCATGTAATCAATGAATTCCCAAGCCATTGCCTGTGTTTCTTTGTCAGCATCGGCATTGACCATGTAGTAGTGACCATAGTAGCAAGCTGCCAAGTCGTTTACTGCATCTTCAAATACTGGGAATGGAACAACCATCCAATCTCCTGAGTCGTAGAATGAAGGGTTGTCAGCCTTGATTCTGGCTTCCTGGTATAAACCTGTGTTAGCCATAGCAATACCATTTTCTCTGTTGAAGTTTGATCTTGCAGCAGGATATGTAGGAGAACCGAGATTCTGTCCATTTGGACCCCAGTTCTGTAAGAATGACAATACCTTTACCCATGCGTCTTCACCAACGATTGCCTCTTTTCCATCAGCAGAAAGAATAGCACCACCCATCTGCTCTACCATTGGTACTAAGAACTCAAGGTAGTAAGGATATCTGAAGTCAAATCCTCTTGCTTCAAGAATGTCTCCGTTTCTCTTAACGAGCTTTTCAGAAACCTTAACCATGTCTTCCCATGTCTTTGGATAATCTTTTTCAGGATCTAATCCAGCTTCCCTGAACATTCTCTTATTGAGGAAGATTGCCCAGTTTGTTAATTCAAGTGGAAGACCATATACTTCACCGTTCATGACAACAGGATCAATCATACCATCCATGTAAGAATTGATAACATCCTGTGCATTCTTATACTTTGTTGAAGAATATGTCATTGGCGCAACTCTACCTGCTGCCATCAATGGATACTGCTCATTGATAGAAAGGTTGAAAACTGTAGGACCTGAACCAGCTGCGAAAGCTGTCTGAACAAGTTCGATAAGTTTTGCTGCAGCCTGTCTTGTAACATTGATAGTTACATTCGGATGCATTTCCTGGAACTCTTTGATATATCTGTCCTCGAGCTCCTGTCTATTTACGTCTTCATGTGTCCAGAACTCAATTGTTATTGGCTTAGAAGAACTAGAACTTGATTTTGATTCGCCCTTACCATTGGCAAATACGAAACTAACTGCGCATACTAAAATCATAAGTACGGCTAAACTTTTTTTCATGTAAAACCCCCTTAGTTGTACATTACTTAAATTATTCTCTTATAGAAAAATACATCTGTAAATAAAAAAATATTTATTTAAATCTCTGTTTTAATGTCTGCTTAAGCGGTTTACTTGATACAAAAAAGTTCCAAAATGGTCAAATTAGAGCACTATGCTTTCTTTTTCGTAAGGAAGGTAGGTATTTGGAAATACACTTCTTGCTTCATTTAACAGTGCAGAGTGCATTCCGCATTTATCTTGTGGCAGATGAATAAGCAAAAGGCACTTCCCTTCCAGTGATAAGGCAACGTTTGCTGCCTGCAATGCAGTTGTGTGTCCATTACTGTTAATCCTTTCCCTGTCCTTATCTAGACCACCACTTTCGTGTATGACAAGATCCGAACCTTTTGCACACTCCGGATAAGGGGTTTTGGCAACACTATCTGGAAAATATGAGAATTTGGATCCCTTCGCAGAGAAAGTGTATCCGGAAGTAGGCATATGGGGACGATGAAAAACTTCAAAGCGCTCAAGCTTTATACTTCCGACAGTAACAGTTGGTTCTGTTACATATTCAATTTCCATAAGATCCTTTTTTTCATTCATTTTAAAAAGGAGTAAAAGCTCATTTGCCATTTTCACGGAATTTTCGTTTCCTATTACAATGAGTTTTTTACTTCTTTTCCTTATCCAGAGATTATGTATCAGTGAAGGATAAGCGTATATATGATCTATATGTGCATGAGTCAGAACCAAGGCATCAAATGTATCCGGATTAACTCCTTTTTTCAAAAGTGCCTGACATGGACTAGAAGATGCATCAACCAGAATAGAAGTAGAATCTTCCCTCACGAGGAGGGAAGAATTCGAACTTTTTTCAGTTTGCAAGCTTCCAGAATAACCCAGAATATCAACTTGCATTATTCACCTAAAATTTCAGCAACCTTCTGGCTACCGTTTCTGACAATTCTCAAGATCTCATAGTCCTTTGCATAGTCAATTGGGATGAATCTGTCATCTTCTGGCCATGATTCCTTGAGTTTTGAACCTTCCCAATCATATGTCAGGAATGCTTCTCTAACTTTCTCTGTAAGAGCTGGATCCAATCGGTTTGTAACACCCCATGCTGTTACAGGGAAGAGCTGTGACTCGTAAAGCACTGTCATCCAACCGTCAGATGCTGGAACCCTTCCACCATTAATCATTCTTAAGAGAACTGTATTAGCAATAGCTGCTGCATCATAGTCTTCGTTGTAAACACCAAGAATTGAGTTGTCGTGCTTTCCTGAGAACATTACATTGTAATCTCCAGGAAGGAGACCGAAGTTTTCATACAGGATAGCTCTAGGAGCTGAATATCCCGAGTTGGAGCTTTCGGAAACGAATGCTACACTTTTTCCCTTTAAGTCCTGAATGTCTTTGATTCCAGAATCGTTTCTTGTGATAACCTGCATTGAGTAACCGACCATACCATCTTCTGTACCCATAGCTGCAAGTGGAACAAATCCTGCTGTATTAACAGCATCCTGAACAGAACCGGCTGCGAAACCTGAAACATGTAATCTTCCAGCTCTCATAGCTTCAACCTGTGTTGCATAGCTGTCTACTGCGAACCATTTTACATCTTTTCCAGTGACTTTCTTCAAGTACTCCATAAAGCCCTCGAATACATCTTCGTAAACAGCTGGATCCTCAACTGGAGTATAAGCGAAAATCAAAGTAGATGGGTTTAACCACTGTGATGAATCTTCCGGTGTATCAGCAACCATGTCTCCGTTCTTATCAACATAGCCAGGGTTTAACTCACCGTAAACGACTACCTCTTTTTTCTCGTTTGCACCTTTTGCAAAAAGCATTGTTACGCTTAAGAGAATAAAAAGCATAACTAAACCTAGTTTTTTCATAATTCCTCCTATATTTGATTATGAAATTGCCTTTCTTACTGTTGCAGAAACCCATTCTGCAAACACAACTGTAATAAGTATTACAATAAGAATTGATAATACTCTATTCCATGCAAGCATATTAATTGCTGAATTAAGCAGTAATCCAATACCGCCACCTCCAACAATACCGATAATAGTAGATTCTCTAATGTTATTCTCCCACCTATAAACGGAAGTGCCTACAAAAGACGGCATAACCTGAGGGAGATAACCATAAACAAGAACCTGCATCTTTGATGCGCCCGTTGCTGTTATTGCTTCAATTGGCTCAGTGTCAATTTCCTCAATAGCTTCATAGAAAAGCTTTGAGACCATACCTATAGACCTTATGGCGATAGCAAGAACTCCAGCAAATAATCCAGGCCCAACAAGCTGAACAAGGATCATAGCCCAAATCATACTGTTAACAGAACGGGATGCAACAATAAGTGTCAGAACAACCATCCTAATTACTGGATTCGGAGAAGTGTTCTTTGCAGCAAGGATAGCAAAGAAGAAAGATATGATGACTGCAATACCTGTACCATATACACTAATTGTTATTGTGTCCCAGAGGGCAGGCATAATCTTTCCAAAATACTTGAAGTCTGGTGGGAACATACGGGAAAGGAAGTCTGCAATCTGAATGGGAGCATCCTTAACAAATTCCCATGTTGTCTGCTTACTGATGAAGCTCCAAGATACAAGAAAAACAACAATACCAGCAAGATATAACAAAAATTTATTTAGTTCCTGTTTTGGGGTAAAACGTTTCCAACTCATTACCCCAGCTGAATCAGTTTTAATCATTATACAATTCTCCTTCTCACGCTACTTGAAAGGTACTCGGTGATGAGAACCATTACGATGATAACCAACAAAATCGCTCCTGCTGTGCTGTAGTCATATCTGTTCATTGCTGTATTCAAAACAGTACCGATACCACCTGCACCAACAATACCAATGACTGTTGACTGCCTGAAACTTATATCTGCTCTGTAAATTGAGAGACCGATGAATCTGGTTTTTACCTGAGGCCATACTCCGTATGTAACCATCTGGAACCAGTTGGCTCCAGTTGCCCTGATTGCTTCAACCTGCTCCTCACTGATATTCTCCACATCCTCAGCTAGAAGTTTCCCGATAAAACCAACTGTATTGACTGTAAGTGTCAAAACACCAGCAAACGGACCATAACCGAACATGATAACGAAGATGATACCTAAAATAACTGCATGCATACTTCTTATGATCATCAGAAGTGTTCTACAAATGTAGTAAACCCATCTTGGAACTATGTTTCTTGAAGAACCCAGTGCAATTGGGACTGAAAGAACAATTCCGAAAAATGATGAAACCGCAGTCATTGCAAGAGATTCAAGAATACCTGTGAATATGTACTTACCTCTTGCAGCAAAATCCGGATGGAAGAACCCTGAGAACAGAGCACCCATCCTGCTAAGTCCCTTTACGATTCTTGCAGGATTAATTGAAATACTTGATCCTGCAATAATTAGGTAAGCTAGGACTGCAATAATAAACCCATAGCGAAGAACAGGATTCTTTATGAATGGCTTTTTCTTCCAAACAGTTGGGTTATTATTTAATCCGACTTTCTGTGTTAATTCTGCCATCCTATACTCCTAATGAGAAGATTGAACCACGGACTGCTTCTTCCTCATGGTCCACTTCATCTTCCTTCTTTTTCTTCTTCACATCCCAGTCTTCTTCACCGTAAATCTTATTCAGAACCTCAACGTTAAGACTATCACTTGCTCCTTCATAGACAATCTGTCCGGCCTGAAGTCCGATAATCCTATCTGAGAACTGTTTTGCAAGAATAACATCGTGAATATTAACGATACATGCAAGTTCCCTTTCTTTTACAAGGTCCATAATCAGACGCATAACCTGACGCGAGGTTTTCGGGTCAAGACTAGCTGTCGGCTCATCAACTAAAAGCAAATCAGGATTCTGAATCAAGGCACGGGCAATACCTACGCGCTGTCTCTGTCCACCAGAGAGCTGATCAGCCCTGGAATCAACATAATCAGAAAGACCGACCCTCTCAAGAAGTTCGTAAGCCTGCTTTATGGCTTCCTTTGGATATTTCCTGAATGTACTTTTCCAGAAACCAACATAGCCAAGTTGTCCGGAGAGGACATTTTCCATGACCGTAAGTCTGTCTACAAGGGCATACTCCTGGAAAATCATACCGATTTTTCTTCTCTGCAGACGCAGGTCTTTGCCTTTCAGTTTATTCACTTCCTTACCGTTAATTGAAATAACACCTGAAGTGGGTTCGACCAAACGGTTAATACATCTTATAAGTGTACTCTTTCCCGCACCTGAAGGACCAATAAGAGCCAATACTTCATCATCATTGACAGTCAGTGAAACTCCTTTGAGTGCCTCCTGACCAGAAGGATATCTTTTTACTAGATCTTTAATCTCTACCATACTTTTTTCACCTTATCTTTACTTAATATGACGAGTAAAACTCTTTTGCAATAAAAGATTTTTACTAAAAAAAGAATTTTTTTACCACTTCCCTATTCTTTTTCCGCCAATATCTTATTTTAGGTAATTTAAATTGTTTTATCTAAATCAGATATATCAATTATGAAATAATTTTTTTATTTTCCGTTTCCGAAAGTAAAAAAAATGACGCCTTAGCGTCATCTTATACAATCTATACAAATATCTTCTAGTTAAGTGTATAGATATCCAGGGATTCTATGTAATCCATGGCCTCAAGAACAGTAATTATACTATTGCTTTTATCTCTTTTGCTGAGAATAACTGATGCATTCATTTTCAAATCACGGTTTGTATCACGTTTGATGTTGTAGTTCTTGATGAAAATACCATACTTTTCTAGCTCTTTTCTTACAGTCAGAACATCAAGGTTATTCTTTGACAGATTGACGGTTATTGATCCGGCGGCGTGTGATACGACATTGAGTTTCTTCCAGTGCATCACAACCTGTATAATAATCATGAGAAGGGTTGCAACAACGCCAACGATGTACATCCCGGCTCCTATGGTTATACCAATGCCGACAGTTGCCCACAGTCCGGCAGCAGTTGTAAGCCCCACAGCATTATCCCCACGGATAAATATAACACCTGCACCGATAAAGCCAATAGCCGTGACAACACCTGCTGCAATTCGGGATGCATCCAGGGAAATACCCTCTTTTACCACTACATCAAAAAAACCATACTTGGAAACAATCATCATCAGCGCAGATGCCATTGCAACAATGATATGTGTTCTTAATCCTGCACTTTTCTGTCTTTTTTCACGCTCCAGGCCCACGCATGCGCCGCAGATTGCAGCAAGAACAAGACGCAATAAATATTCAAGTTCAACTGAAACGATTGTCCAGCCCATCAAATCCCCCTAAAACTGTCCTTATATTTAAGTAACTATTTTATGGGTAATTACCTCACTTTTCTACCTGTTTTTTTATGCTTTTCGCATTTTTCGACATTTTACAGGTTTTCAATATCGATGTTTTTGCCCGTAATACCGACATATGCACCGCTTTCTGCTTCCTTTGTATCTTTATGTGCAATAAGCCACTTGTTCCTTTTCAGGAGAAGTCTGTCCTCATCATTTCTGATTTCTACTCCGTCCAAATCAGTATTTGTACCTTTTGGGAGTACAACCACAACTTTGAAACCCATGTTATCAGTCTGACATGGGGCATAGTGCAATGATGTCGAATAAACCTCAACCAGGGTATTTGCAGGAACAAGGAAAGCCCTGACCTTCTGTGATGAAATAGTCCAGTCTTCAACTTCGCTTTCAAGCGCAAGAAGAAGTACAAAAGGCCTGGAAGAAACATTGAATTCACTGTCCCTATGATACTCAAGGCAGTTTAACTTCGTATTATAGCCCCAGCAGAGACCTATCTGGATTGGCATTCCTCCATATAAGCTGTCCCTAAAAGAGTCAAAAACATCTGTGTTTTCCAGAGCGGGAACTGAAGTAAGGTACTTTGTCCCCTCATCCGGCATCTCAGTTTTATCTGCCTCAGAAAGGAGGCGTGCCAAATTGAAGCCACTATGTACTGCTCCGTAATGTCTGAACTCATCGTCGAAAACTGATTTAATTTCCATATTCACCTCCAAAATATTAACTATATGGGCTTCGTTTTACCTGAGGTTTTCCTTCTAATAAGGCTCAAGACCATAACAAGAAGGAAAACCACTATGTACACAGCAACGATACTTGCACCTGTAGGCCACGAAAAAACATAGGAAATGATAAAACCTAGTATGAACACAACCAAGGCTTCCAAAGCAGAAAAAAGCGTTACGCTGAAGTAGGTTTTACATACCCTCATTGCAGTGACTGCCGGAAATATTATCAGGGAAGAGACCAATAATGAGCCTAGAATCCTCATACCCACAACAATGGTAAAAGCGGTCAGAAGTGCAATAAGTGCATTATAGGATTCAACTTTTATCCCTATTGCTTTACTGAATGACGGATCAAATGTTGTGAGGTATATCTGATGGTAGAAGAGAATGTATGCACCAAACGTAATCACTGAAAGCACTGCAGAGACTGCGGCGTCGCTTTTTGATACCGAAAGAATTGAGCCAAATAAGAATGCGTTCAAATCAGTATTGACCCCGGCAACGCTTACCCCTATTACACCAAGTGCCAAAGCGGAAGATGAGATTATTGCAATGATACTGTCTCCATTATGGCTTTTATCTGTAAGGCGTAAAAGGAGGAAGGCAGCTATGATTAGCGTTGGTATTGTGACTATCATTGGAGCTACACTTAAAAGGGACGCAAGCGCAAGGGCTCCGAACCCTACGTGGGAAAGGCCGTCCCCAATCATGGAAAGGCGCCTTAATACCAAGGATACCCCAAGAAGGGATGCTGTAAGTGATATTAATAGTCCAACTACCATTGAGCGAAGGAGAAAAGAGTACTGGAAGATATCTTTAATTATGCTCATGATGCCCTGCCTTTTTTAGAAAGTCCCTGCCTTCATCCTTATCAAAATACTCTTCTTTTGTTCCGTAGAAATATGAATTTTTTGAAAATGAAAGAATCATATTTGCATCATTCAGAGCCGGGTGTATATCATGAGTGACCATCAATATTGTTATACCTTTTCCATTCAGTTCCCTCAGGATTCTGTAAAGTTCACTTGTTGCCCTGATATCCAGACCCGATGTAGGCTCATCCAGAAGGAGCAGACGGTCAGTTGCCATAAGAGCACGGCTTAGAAGCACTCTCTGCTGCTGTCCTCCTGAGAGTTCGTTGAATGCTTTATTGTCTAGACCTTCAAGTCCCAGCCTTGATATCGTTTCCTTTGCCTTTTTTTTCTCACTATCAGGATAAAAGAGGAGAAACCGATGGCGAGCCAGACAACCCGAGAGGACTATTTCGGAAACACTGGAAGGAAAATCCTTCTGGCTTTCTGTTCTCTGCGGAAGGTATCCTATCTCATTCTGTCTGAAACCGTTCTGAAAAACAATTTTCCCATCAACTGGCTTAGTAAGGCCAAGAAGTGTTTTTACAAATGTAGACTTGCCTGTGCCGTTCTCACCGACTATGCATAAGTAATCCCCTTCATTAATTGAAAAGCTGATTTTAGAAACAATTATGTCATTCTCGTAACCTAGGGTGAGTTTTTCTGCTGTTATTAGACTTTTCAATTGAGTGCCTTCTTCAATACCTCAAGATTTTCCTTCATTATTGAAATGAAGTCATCACCTCTATGAAAGCGGTCAAGTTCAATATTATGCATGGAATGAATACGGAGGATGCTGCTCCCGGTTTCCTCGCTTATAAGCCGGGGAAGGCTTTCTGAAGAGAATTCAGTATTCAGGACATAGCTAAGTTTATTGTCATTTATGCTTTTGATCAGGGATGCGACAGTTCTGGCATTGGGCTCAGTGTTCTCATTGCACCCGGGGAATGCCGCTTCATAATCAAGACCGAATTCATCAAAAAGGTACCTGAAAGGAAAGCGGGAGGCAAAAACAATCTTATTATGGTCCGAGTTACTGACCACCCGACTGTATTCATCCCTCAGCTCTTCAAGTTCCCTGATATATATGTCCCTGTTTGCTTTATACGTTGCGCTCTCTTTTGGATTAAGCTCAGAGAGGACCTTTTCAAGTTCCTCAGCAAGAATAATCTGGTTTTCAAAGCTTAGCCATACATGCTCATCAATCTCATCGTGGTGATTATCCCAATGATGATTATGCTCACTTTTTACCGGGATAAGGTAGGTATAGTCAACCATACGGAAAACCCGGGGAGGATTATCAATACTTTCAAGAATAGTATCAAGCCAAGCATCTGACTCCCCACCGGTGAAAATAATAAGATCTGCTGATGCTACTTCTACCATGGTTTTGGGATTGGGCTCATAATTATGGGCCTCTATACCCGCAGGTAACAGCATTTTTACATCGCTTTCATCCCCCATTATAGAGCGGGCCAGAGTGTAAGACGGAAAAGATGATGCGATTACGTAGCCCTTGTTTTCCCTTTCACTCCTGGCACAGGAGAAAGTAAAAACAAGAACAGAAAAACATAATACACACAGACTAAGCCTTATTCTCATTTCTTATTTGAAAACTCACTGCCATCGATTAAAGTTCTGATAATTTCATTTTCCATATCAAGTTCGTAAACTAATGTATGGTAGATATATGAAGTTCCTGCCTTTTCCTTAAACAGAATCCAGGAAACTGGATTGTTTTTTTCTTCATTGTAGTAGGCAAAATAAAAACTCTCTCCGCTTTCCCCTGTTAAAAAACAAGAATAAAGGTCATCACCCTCTTTGTTGAAAGCAATGTTATTCTCAATGCCTTTTTCAAGCTCACTTTTAGCCACACTGAAAAGGCTGTAGGAGAGTGACAGAAGGTTTTCATCACTCTCACCGGGCCATATTTTCTCGATATCCCCATATTTCTTTCCATTGAAAGTATTGTCCTTAATAAGGCATACTTCAACCCCCGTCTTATCATCTTTTCTGATAAGAAAATCATGATAGAGATTTGTCTCTTCCCCTGTTTCAGTATTTTTCAGATTCATTGAAAGACGGTCAACAGAGAACACACTTTCATTGGTCTTCTGGCTTACATATGTATAACCGTTGACTATGAATGGAGAAGGATTTTCCCCATCCAAAGCCTCGACGGTAAGTGGGAAGTTTTCATAGAATTCAAAATAGGCTTTGACTTCATCTATATCTTCCCCATTCCCGTCCTGGTCTATTGATTTGAAACGGTAACATTTTAATTTTGCATTTCCATTTCTGTATATTGAGGAAATCTGATTTGTCTTCTTACTCCAATTAAGGTTGGTAATTTCTTCAAATAAAGCGCTCTGTAAAGATGAATAGAATGCATCCTGTTCACTTTCAGTGTAAGATGCTACGCTCCTTTTACTGCTTTCTTTCTCATTATTACATGAAAAAAGCAATAATAAAGAAAACAGGAGCATAATAAAAAATATCCTTGATTTTCCATTCACAAGGATATTCTAAACCGAAACTAGTTTTTAAAAAACCTGATTGTTTTAATCAAGGGCGAACATTTTCGACGAAAGGTATCTGTCCCCGTTATCGGGCATAATCACCACAATATTCTTTTCCTTGTTTTCTTTTCTTCTGGCGACAGTCATTGCAGCTGAGAGTGCTGCACCCGATGAAACGCCTACAAGTATTCCTTCCTTATGGGCAAAAAGTCTCCCCATCGAAAACGCATCTTCATCTGTAACTGCGATTATCTCATCAATCAGCGAAGTATCAAGAACATCAGGAATAAAGCCTGCCCCGATTCCCTGAATACCGTGAGGCCCCGCATTCCCCCCGGAAAGAACAGGTGACTTCACCGGTTCAACTGCTATTACCTTTATACTCGGGTTCTTTTCCTTCAGATAACGGCCACACCCGGTAAGGGTCCCGCCTGTACCGACAGCAGAAATAAAAATGTCCACATTGCCATCAGTATCAGTCCATATTTCAGGTCCGGTTGTCCTATAGTGAGCTTCAGGATTATCAGGATTGACAAATTGCCCGGGAATAAATGAGCCAGGCATTTCTTCTTTTAGCTCCTCTGCTTTTTCAATTGCTCCTTTCATTCCATTTTTCCCGTCAGTTAAAACGATTTCCGCTCCAAAAGCCGCAATCATCTGACGGCGCTCCACACTCATCGTGTCAGGCATGACAATAATTGTCCTGTAACCTTTGGCGGCAGCAACACTGCTTAAACCGATTCCTGTATTTCCGCTGGTAGGTTCAATTATTACTGAACCTTTTTTTAGTTTACCTTCCTCCTCTGCTTTCTCAATCATGTTCAAAGCAACTCTGTCTTTGACAGAACCGGCAGGATTAAAGCCTTCAAGCTTGACAAATACTTTAGACAAAAGACCGAATTCATTTTCCATGTTTTCAATTTCCAGAAGCGGAGTATTTCCGATCAGATCATATGACTTTTTTACTATTCTCATTTTCCTCACCCTTTTCTAAGATAGCCAAAGCTTGGGTTTATGACAAATTAATATAAGACTGAAAAATCTTTATATGCTAATCTTACAACATGATAAACGAAACTGTTCAATTAATAGAAAAAAGAAGATCGTGCCGTTCATTTTTGGATAAACCTATTGCAAAGGAAACACTTGATGAGCTCAAACGCCTCACACTCAGAGCTCCGTCAGGCGGAAACATGAACATGTATTCCATTATCGAGATTACTGACCAGAAAAAGAAAGATGAGATGGCCGTCTTATGTGACAATCAGATTATGATTAGCAAAGCTCCTGGTGTCTGGGTTTTTCTTGCTGATATTGAAAGGTGGTACAACTGGATAAAAGACGGTGGTAGCGAAGAAAGAATAAAAAAAACAGTGAGAAAGCCTGGTATAGGAGATTTTCACCTGGCAATGCAGGATGCAATCGTTGCCTCACAGAATGCTGTTATCGCAGCTGAAGCCCTTGGCCTTGCTTCCTGTTATATCGGAGATGTCATAGAAAACTACGAAAAAATGCAGAAACTCTTAAATCTGCCACAGTATGCCTGCCCTGCAAGTATGATTATATTCGGCTATCCCAAATCCTATGGTAGCGCAAAGCAGACTGAGAGACCTGAGCCGAAGTATCTTTTCATGGAAAACTCGTACAAGAATTACACTCCGGAAGAATGCGAGCTTATGTATTCAAAGCACAAGGCAGAACTTTCTGAGCGTAAGGTTCTTCCCAATAACAATACCGGGACCTTTGCCGACTACTATTTTAACAGAAAATACTCCTCTGCTTTCATGGATGAAATGAACCGTTCCGCCTCGGTTTTCATATCAAGGTGGACCGACGGGGAAGAATAAGTGTACTTTTCTTGAAGTACTTCATTCTTTTCTTTAAAAATTTGATTAAGGGAATAAGATATAGGAATGTTTAATTTCAATAATGGCATAAATCCCAGAGGCAGTTTCTTCAATTCAAGAAACGGAACAGACCAGCTCTCCCTGGCTTTAGGGCTTTTTGCCCTGATTCTGTTTATCATCTATCCTGCCTTTGACCAGAAGTGGGTTCGTGTTATGCTTTTGATCCTATGTTTTGCTACAGTGTGCTTCATCCTTTTCAGATGCCTATCTGAAAACATCGAGTCAAGACGTAAGGAAAATGAGGCTTTTCTTTCTTTTATCGGTAAACTGAAAATAAAAGACAAAAAGCAAAACTACGCTGAATATGAAGATCTAGGAGAAAAAAACTACTCCTTTGAAGAAAAAGAAAAAAAGGAAGAGGTCAGGGCAAAGGAGGACAGAAAGAATTATACTTACTTCAACTGTCCTAAGTGCAAGACCCGTATCCGTGTTCCACGTGGCAAAGGCAGAATAAATATTACCTGCCCGGTATGCAAAGAAAAATTTGAGGAAAGAAGCTGATGTTCGGATATATTCTTTTAAGTAAAGCAAACTCAACTGAAGAAGAGAGACAGATTTATAAGGCATATTACTGCGGACTATGCCATATTTTGAAAAAAGAATATGGCTCAAGTGGCCAGAAGTCCCTTTCTTACGACATGGTGTTTCTGGAAATGCTCCTCTCTGATTTATACAACTCACCTATCATTGAAGGAGAGGAAACTTGTACCCTTCACCCTGTAAAGAAGCACAGTTTCATTATCACGGATATGACAGAGTACGCTGCGGATATGCAGATGCTTTTGCACTACTATTCTCTTCTGGACAATATAAAAGACGAAGATAAAGGTAGTAAGGATGCCGAGGAAATCAGGGATAAAGTCCTAGTTATCGAAGAAAAATATCCCCGTCAGGCAGGACGTGTAAAAAAAGAGCTTAACCTTATCGATAAATATGAAAGTCTGGGAATTAAAGATGTGGAGATGATGAGCAACCTCTTCGGTTCCCTCCTAGGTGAAATCTTTGTCATTAAGGAAAATGATCATTTTGCTGATGATCTTCGCCTTCTTGGGGTAGCTCTTGGCCGCTTTATTTATGTACTGGATGCATGGGTCGATTTGAAAAAGGACTATCAGAAGGGACTTTATAATCCCCTGGACAAGGATGTTGAAAGGGACAAGGTAAAGGAAATGCTCTTGGAGAATGCAGCCCTTGCAAGTCAGGCTTTTGAACGTCTGCCTTTAGACGAATACCTTGCTATATTCAGAAACATCATATACAGCGGAATCTGGATGAAATTTGAAACAAGGAAGAAAGACTGATGGATCCATATGAAGTTCTGGGCCTTTCCCGTGGCGCTAGCGATGATGAGGTAAAGAAGGCATATAAAAAACTTGCAAAAAAGTACCATCCGGACGTTGCCGGCAACAGTGCAGAGGCAGCAAAGAAGATGAGGGAAATCAATCAGGCATACGATGAGATTATTAATCATAAAACCTCCTATGACTCCTATGGCGGTTTCAGCTCTGGCTATAATAACTCCTCAAACGAGGAGTCAAACGAAATCAGAGCTGCCAAGAATTATATAAATGCAAGGCGGTATAAAGAGGCCATAAACGCACTAAATGGTGTCAGAAGCGAAAACAGGACTGCAGAATGGTACTATGTTTCTGCATTCGCAAAGTATTATTCAGGGGATATACAGGGAGCCAAGTATGATATAGGGCAGGCTTGCCGCATGAAACCGGAAGAGTTCAAATACAAACAGTTTGAGTCACAGATTTCAGGAAACATGTATCAGAACTATCAGAGTTACAACAATTACAGGATAAATCCCATAAACGGTTTTGTAAGTTGCTGTCTTCCAACTATTCTGCTTAACCTATGCTGTAACTGCTGTATTTAGGAAAGGACCTTGACAGCCTTCTCTATTGCTAGTTTCAGACCGTTATCTTCCACATCTGATGTGACAAAAGAGGCAACTTCCTTTAAAGCCTCTGAAGCGTTTCCCATCGCTATTCCGAATTCGGCTTCCTTTACCATCTCTATGTCATTTGCGCCGTCCCCGACAGCAACTGTACTATCCATATCTTCCCCAAGGTAAGAGATAATCTTTCTGATTCCAGTTGCCTTGGTAACATCCTTTAACACTATTTCTGCCATCATATCTTGTGGTAATCCAACAGTGTTATCAACAACAGAAAGGGGACCTTTTTCATACTCCGCTCTCATCAGGTCAAGATTCCTATCCGGACTCAGAATCAAAAACTTTTTGTAATTTTCAGACTCTGAAATCTCATCAACGACAAAAAGGTTGGGAATATCTATAACACGGCCTATATACTTTTCCAATGAAGAAACAAAGAAGTTCAGGCTTTCCCTTTTAAGATAGGTTCCATCAGCAGCCTGAGCCAACAGGTAATACTTTCTTTTTTTTACATAGGAGAAAACATATTCCTTTTCTTCCTCTGAGAGAATCCTGTCGTAAATGGTTTTTCCCTCAACGACACAAGTTGCCCCTGCTGAAAAGACCCCTCCGGATAGAGGAAGGGCACAAAGGCGAGGATCAATTTCAGCTGTACTCCTTCCACTGGAGAGAAAAATACGGTGTCCCTCTTCATGTGCTTTTAAAATAGCTTGAAGTGCACTCTCCGGAATCCCCTTTCCAAATGGAAGGAGTGTTCCATCAATATCAAAGAAGAAGTTTATCCTTTTCATTCCTTTACAATTTTGAAACCACTCTCAGTCAGCTTGTTTTTAATCTCATCAAGATGTTTCTGATTCTTGGTTTCCATTGTGATTCTGAGCGTACAGCCATTGATGTCTTCCTCATGCCCAGTTTTATCGTGGAAACAGCCGATGACATTTGCACCGTTTTTTGCAATGATTGTAGAAACTTCCACAAGCTGTCCCGGCTTATCGGCAAGCTCAATAACGATATCCCCTATTCTTCCCTCTTTCTTCAAAGCACGTGTTATGACACGGGAAAGAATTGTAACGTCAATATTTCCACCAGAGACAAGACACACGGTTTTCTTGCCCTTAAGATCAATTTTGTCAAACATTGCAGCAGCAACAGAAACTGCTCCGGCACCTTCACTGACAAGTTTCTGTTTCTCCATCAGCTCAAGGATGGCAACAGCAACCTCATCATCGGTGACGGTAACAATTCCATCAACATACTTGGTAACAAGCTCATATGTAAGGTTTCCCGGTTCCTTGACTGCAATACCATCAGCAATTGTTGCAACTTTATCCAGTTTTTCAATCTTGTGGTGTGCAACGGATATTGCCATGCTGGGAGCTCCGGCTGCCTGTACACCATAAACTTTCACATCCGGCTTTAAACTCTTTAAAGTGTAAGCGACACCGGCAATGAGACCACCGCCACCTACGGGAACAATAACCACATCAACATCGGGAAGCTGGTCAATGATTTCAAGTCCGATTGTACCTTGCCCGGCAATAACATCCTCATCGTCAAACGGATGGATTAAAATTCGCCCGGTTTCCTTTACAATTTCCTCGCTTCTGTTATGTGCATCATCATATACGCCTTTTACAAGCTCAACTTCCGCCCCATATTCACGAGTTGCCTCAACTTTTGAAATCGGAGCACCTTCGGGGACACAGATGATTGCACTTATATTCTGTCTCTGGGCTGCAAGGGCAACACCCTGGGCATGGTTTCCAGCCGAGCATGCAACTACACCCTTCTTTTTCTCCTCGTCTGTGAGCTTGCTCATCTTGTAGTAAGCACCACGGAGTTTGAAAGAACCTGTATTCTGCAGATTCTCAGTCTTCAAATAAACATCCAGACCCGGAAACATTTTCGGGGCTTTAATCAAATCTGTTTTCCTTGCTACCTCTTTCAGTACAAATGAGGCCTGATACACCGAATTCAAATTAAGCATAGTGGTGTAATTTTATGACTTACAAATAAAAGTTACAACTTGAAGAGAAAAGAGATTTAATAAAACAGCAATAAGGTCCTTTTTATGATTATACTAGAAATATGAAAGTCACTTATATTGATCACTCCAGTTTTCTCATTGAAAGCGATAATGTCGCCCTGCTTTTTGATTACACTTCAGGTACCATTCCTGGCTATAACAACAAAGCACTCTATGTCTTTTGTTCTCATCACCATTCAGACCATTATTCCCAGGCTATCTATAACCTTCCTGCTGCAAATTATTATCTTTCATCAGACATTACAGAGTTTTCCCAGTACAAGGACAATCTAACCCTCATAAAGGCAGGAGACCGATTTGAGTCAGATTATTTTAAGTTCCAGGTTTTTCCCTCAACTGACTACGGAGTGTCTATAAAGCTGGAAATGGAAGGGAAAACACTATACTATGCCGGGGACAACGGTGCATGGCGCTTTGAACTGACCGATGTTCCTCTTGTCGATAAATACACAAAGATTCTCAGGGAAGTAGGAAAAGTTGATGCAGCTTTTATTCCAATGGACCCAAGACTGAAAGAGTATGCATTCCTTTCTGCTGAGATTGCATCAAAGGAACTTAATCCACAGGTTATTATTCCAATGCATATGTGGGGAGAATATGACTTGATTGATCAGGCTCTGGATAAAATCCAGAACACAGAGATTGTAGACATCAGGGAGAAGACCTTCACACTTTAAAAGTCAGCTCCTGCAGCAATATCATTCGGAACAACATCCAGAAATCCGTCAAGTGTAATTTTCCCGTCTTTAAGGGTATAACCAGAGTAAGTGAGGGATTCAAAGTCCCTGTCTTTTACCGTTTTTCCATCTGGGCTTACCGACTCTTTCCCGTTATAGAAAAATGAATTAATTGAATACTTCCTGGCTTCTTCTCCAACAATGTCAGCTTCTACCCCAGAAAGAGATATCACAGATTTTAGGTCGTACAGATTTTCATCTGTCCTCTCAAGAAGCTCAAGATTCCTAATTCCGTTTTTATATGCAGTAAGCTTAGTCAGATCAACTTCAAAATACCCATCAGAATATACACCTATGGCTGTATTATTATATGAAACGGCATTTTCAATAACAGCGCCTCCCCTCCCCAGGCGGTAACCTACACCATTATCATACTCATACTCTCCCTGCCTCCCTATATTGATAGCTAAAGAGTTTGTAATTCTTACAGTACTATTACTTCTGTCTATTTTGAAACCGTTAGTTGCATTGTTTAAAGCAATTACGTTATAAAAAGCGTTACCCTCACCTATATTCCTGGTTTCAAAGCCACTGCCATCACTTAAGTTAACCCTTCCGTTATTTATAGATATACAGTCCCTGATTTCATTGAAAGAAGGCAGGTACTGCTCACTGATTATCTCCTCTCCTGTAATCACAAGACCGCTTGAAACAGAATCCTTGAAAACGGTATTTACAATCTGGTTTCCTGAGCCTGTTATCCTTAAGGCCGGTGCACTTCCATATCTGCTACCGATAATTACAAGTCCATCAAGCTTCCAGTAGTTTCCTTCAATTGAAAAACCATTGCGAGAGGAAGAGAAATCAAGAATGACCTTTCCCCTGTTTTCAGCTTCAAGAACTTTATAATGGTCAAATGTTCCATCATTCCCCTTTTCTATATCCAAGAATCGGGGAAAATTATAGTATCCGTCAAGCAAAATTATCTTCTGGTCCTTTTTGCAGTAGGAGACTGCTGTATATAAATCCAATGGCCTCTCTTTGGTTCCATCCCCATCTTGTTTCCCATCCGGGGCTACATAAAGTGTGTCAGATGAAAAGCTTTTTACAGAAACTGTAAGTGAAAGCTTTATCTCTTCACTTGATTTCTCAAACCGAAGTGTTTCTCCATTGTACACGCCCATTACCATATTCTCACCGGGAGAATACTGAGAATCAGGAATAAATGATATATCAAGCTGATTGTCCCCTTTATTAAGAAGAATCTTTCTCCTGTATTCTTCATTTGCCCTGATGAAAACAGATGGATAGCTACTGTAATTGGAACTCCCTGTTCTTATGATTCTAAGTCTGCCATCAGAATTTGCCACAAATGCAAATTCATAAAAGTCATCAGCTGTTTTCAAAGGGCTAAGGACTTCAGTCCTATATGGGACAATGGTTACCTGACTGTTATATGTTCTGTTTTCAGAATCTGCTTTTGCAACATTAAGGTGGATATCCTCAATTTCAAGATTTTTTTCATTTGATACATAAAACCCTACATAGAGGCGCTCAGTATCTTGCTTAAAAAGCTCGTCGCGTGAATAGAATATACGCTCCTGCCCCCCACATGACAATGTAAAACCATCATTATCAAGCCTCATTGATACAATATACACGTCCTCTTCTAATGTTGCGTCTCCGGGTTTGTAGGAGAATGCTCTGTTAAAAGTCTCAACCTCGTCAATGGCATAAAACTGATCCCCCACAATATGGCCGAATTCGTAAACCGTTCCGAAGTTTTTTGGTGAATAGTATTCAACGTCATCAATGTACTCAGTGTATTCCTTATTCAGAATACCAATAAGGTTGGTTCCTTCCAGAATAAGGTCTACACTATCAAAGGCCATGATTCCATAAGCATCGTTTTCTACATTTTCCTCTTCCTCTCCAAAAAACAGAAAACTTGCTTCAAGATCAAAGTTCTCATCTTTTTTAATTTCAACATAGTAGAAATTAGCAAGCATTGTTTCTTTCATGGCATCCGAATTATAAATTACAGGTTCTGTGTAAAACTTAAGTCCTAGTGGATCCGAACTCACTTCTTTCACCCTGTTATTAACAATGTTTTCATTATCGATAATTTCTTTGAGTCTCCAGATTTTTTCCTCTTCTCTCTTAGCTGTTTTTGTTATAACAGCAGACTCAGTTTCTTCATTTCCCCTTACAGAGGAAACAGAAATCCTGTAATTGCTGCCAGGAACAAGCCCCTTGATCACATATGAGGTGCTATCGGTAAAATAGCTTTTACCATTAGCCTTGATTTTGTAATACTCTGCTTCCTTAACCGGGTCCCAGAATATTTCCATATTCCCGTCTCCTTTGTTATAGGCTTTTATGCTCGGGGCTTCCAAAGGATACGTAAAATCAAAACTGAATGTATCTGAAATAAGGGAACCACTTGGAGAGAATGCTTGGAAATAGGCAATGTAAGAATCTGTCTTCTCCGGATAGAATATTATTGTTCTGTTGTCTGTATTCTTTTTCCCAAGGGCTTTAGTAAACTCGCTGTCTCCTTCCTTGCTTCTGACAACAAGATTAACAGATGTAATATCAGTTCCTTCTGTCGGAGCGTTTAGTTCAATTTTTACACCCTTTCTGTCATCAGTGAGCCCTATGCTTTTTAACTCGGGAGTCCGTCCATGACCTAAAACAATTTGCTCCCCTGACTTTTTGATATTAATAAGATAAACGTAAACTGAGTTTTGAGGGCTGTATATCCTGACCTTCCCGTCTTCTGGAATTCTTATGGATATCTGAGAAACACCTTTATTATCCCGCGGAGAAAAAAACGAAGCTATTTCCTCACCGGTGTTGGCATATTTTACTATAACCTCAGCTTCAGTTTTATCGGCTGTATTTGAATAGATATTTAGCAAGTCTCCCTTTTGGGCAATAACATCAATATAGGCATCCCTGTCAAGTTTAAGCCTCTGATTGAAAACTATATTGTCTTTACTGATTTTTGCCTTTTCAAATCCTTCAATCTGTAATGGTACTTCAGGGGAACTTGCTACTATTGTATATTCCCCTACTGCAACATTATCAATCTCTGCTTCTGGTGGGAAATTATTAAAGCTTAACTCCGTGTAAGAGAAAAGCAAATCTGAAAATAAAAAGATAAAAACTGATAAAAGCAATAATGTTTTTTTCATTTCACTCAATTTAAAGTTTAAAACATTACCACAAACTATTGAAATAACAATTCAGGGACTCAATTTGATTTATATTGCCTCATTATGTTTCCAATGTACCAATGATTAAATGAAAGCCTGGGACAATATAAAGGCATATATATTTGAGACAAGTCTAAAATTCTACAATTTTTTTACTAATTACGATAAAATAGAAAGTAAGACTGTTAAATAACTCAATTTAGAGGAAGGGGCTTTAAAATAAAAAAAAGAATATTAATACTGCTATTAATCATTTTTCTTTCTGTAAACTCTCTTTTCTCCAAAGATGGATCAATTATTACAGCATCCTTAAATTTAGGAACAAGTGTATTTAATAGTTCAGGGCTTGGAGCAAACATCAATAATTATACTTTCTTCAAAAAGAAGAATAAAACGGCTTATTCAGATATTGGAATTTTGACTCTTGAGCCTAGAATGGAAATTGCTCAGAGAGGATCAAATAATAATACTTTTAGCCAGAAAAACGGCCAAACAAAAAACAGAATTACTAACAGAGTCGGGCTATGGATGAGTGCGAGTGACTACTTTGGATCAGATTTTGGCTACGGTGCTGCCCGTTTCTTTCAATTAGACGTGGGATTGGGACTATGTCAGACATTCAACAAAAAATTTAGACTCTATGAGGGAATCGGATTGTTTTGTGGCTTAGGCTCGGTCTTTTACGTAAAACATGTACCTGTAGCAGATGATTTATATGAGGAGGTGTACTCCGAGCTAGCTTTGTTTGTAGGTTTAGATGTTGATATCATGCTTGCATATAATATCGCTTCTGACTGGGATGCAGTTTTGGGACTTAAATTTGGAGCTGGTACCAACCTTTATATGCTTCAAGGCTATATTGGTGCAGGTTACAGATATTGATTTAAGGGGATAAAATTGTGAAAAAGAATTTTGTATTCGTTTTACTAACTTTAATCTTTCCCGCTTTAATGATTTCCTGTTCAACCACAGGTAATTCTTTCAATTACAACGATGGAATGGGTATCTATCCTGTAAAGGACATAAAGGTTACAACAACAGATGATTTAAGCTCTGGACTTTTTGAAATACTCGGAAGCGTTAAAGGAAGTGCTTCTGCTGTTATCTCTGATCCCAATATTTTAGATGAAAATAAGTATACAATGCTTACGCCAGATGTAATTTATCAGTTGGATTTAGAGGTTGCTCACTTAAATCCTAATTCAAGTATTTTTGAATTATTATTGGTTGCTGCATATAATGATTTAGCGACAAACGCAAATAAGCTAGAGGCCAGCTTTGTTATATTCCCTAACTACACTGTCTCTTATGACGAAGCTAATTATGAATTGACAATAACAGTTAATGCTACAGCAGTAAAAGTTGTGAAGGGAATACCATCCCGACGCTAGTTATCACAAGTGATAAATTCAAAAATAAACCTGTTAATAACATCAAGTTATAAATATCTTGTACAAATTCAGAGAACAAAACTCAAATAGAGTATAATAACTGGTTTTGCTCTCTGTTTAATTCATTGTCTAACTTTACAGTTTAGAGCCATAGCTAATGCGGAAAGAGTTTAGTCGATATTTGCATAAGAACCTGCTGTATCAGTAGTCATAAAAAGGTAGTCAGGCATGTTTTAGTTAAAAATATATCTTCCCTTATTTGAGAACTCTCCTAAATTAAATACTCTACTCAAGAACCTTCTATACTTAACTAGTTAACTCTAATTATCTGGTTTTGCATTAAATAAAAAAAATATGCACCAATTAATACATTTTTATTGATAAGTTTAAGAATTTTATGTATTACATTCTAAAGGTATTTAAATATGAATCCCTATTATAACCAGAATTATTCACGCGATGAGATTGATACTGTTCTTGATAAAATCAAATCTTGCGTCGAGAAAAACATGTACATCATTTCGCAGAATGAAAACCGACAGGAAAATATAGGCTTTATTAACGAGTACAATATCCGTAGTGATAAGCAAAAGTCGATACTGTTACAGATTAAGACAGAAGATTTTTGTCATTCACTACAAAATATGAAAATCGGATATGAGTATGAAGTCCTTTATGTTTTTGTCCCGCAAATACAGCTCTTTAATGCAGATGGGTAAGAAAAAACTGTAGATATTTACACTAAATTCAATATAATTGATCGGACTTCCGGAAGCTGGGTTGTGGTTATATCATTTCATGAAAAGAATAAACCAATAGATTATCTGTTCAGATAATTCCATGGGAAAAGGAGAATATAAAAATGAATAATAAAAAAGTATTTTGCGAAGAATGCAGAGATGATGTGGATTATACTGAAGCCTTAGTTCCTATGGTTGGTACCATCAAGGAAAAGCAATATCACTATGTTGGTAAAGAAGCTCACTGCCAAAACTGTGGCTCTCAGCTTTTTGTTCCCGAGTTTTCAGATTGTAATCTGAAAGCACTCTATGATGTGTATCGAAAGGAGAATAATATCATATCTCTTGAACAGATAAGGGAAATACCAGAAAAGTATGCTATTGGAAAGCGCCCAATTTCGCTCCTTCTTGGATGGGGAGAGCAAACATTTTCGCGGTATGCTGATGGAGATATGCCGACTAAGCAATACTCCGACATTCTTATACACCTGTATCATAACCCTGAATTTTATTCTGAATTACTAGAAGCTAATAAAGGAAACTTGAAATCTAACCTAACCTATCAAAAAAGCCGGAAAGCCACTGATGCATTACTGTCAGTCCATACAATCAATGATAGTAAAATAAACACTGTAATTCAGTATTTACTGAATCAATGCGAGGATATTACTCCTTTGGCACTACAGAAGGCCCTATATTACATTCAAGGTTTTTATTTTGCCTTCTATAAAACTTTCTTATTCGCTGAGGATTGCCAGGCATGGATACATGGTCCTGTTTATAAAGACATTTACTTCCGCTACAAAGATTATCGTTTTGATCCAATTGAGGGATCTGATGCATTTGACTCATCAGTATTCCCTTCTGGAGAAAAGGCCATCTACGATAGCGTAATAAATAATTTTTGCTGCTATAGTGGGAAGATTCTTGAGCGCTTTACACATAATGAGGCGCCTTGGCTTACTACGCGTGGCAACCTTTCTATTGCAACTCCATCCGACAGAATTATCGAAAAATCTCTTATCGGAGATTATTTTAGCAGAGTGAAGGCAAAGTACAATATGATGAGCCCCAGCGACATAAAAGATTACGCAAAGGATATGTTTCTTTCTAAATAATACAGTCTTTCATAAGTAGTTCCACTTATGATAATTACACCGAAAGTTGCAAAACTATCATTGAAAGAACCAAAGATAGGAACCATTTTTCCAAGCACAATAAAACAGAGGACTTTTCGTTGATAACTTGAAGCATATCAAGTATGATTAGTTATACAAATCATACTAAAGGATAGGTATTGTTATGTCTCAGCCAAAAGGAAAATATGCATGGACTGCTACTGTGGGAGAAAAAGGTCAGATAGTCATTCCCAAACAAGCCAGGGAGATTTTTGATATAAGGCCAGGTGATACTTTACTTCTTCTTGGCGATGAGAATCGTGGAATCGCAATTCCTCCTAAGGGAGCATTTGCAGAGCTTTTTGAAGTTGCATATCAGGAAAAGCAGCAAACAAAATGAGAACTATTGCGTTTTTTTGTATTCCAGCACATGGGCACACCAATCCGATGCTCCCTGTTGCGTCTGAATTAGTAAAACGGGGAAACACTGTCAGGTTTTATTCCTTTGACGAATTCAGATCCAAAATCGAAAAGACAGGTGCAGTATTCATTTCCTGTAATGCATTTCTTGCACCACTTAACGCAAAAGAAGAAAAAAGGATAATGAATGTTTCAACAACTGAAATGACTATTCAGGATTTACGTACAACGCTTTATATGGATAGCTTTATTGAAGAAGAATTCAAATGTTTTAAGCCCGATGTCATTTATACTGACTCAGTGTGTTTCTGGGGCAAACTGAATGCATGGAAATACAATATTCCAATGGTTGTATCCACCAGTACTTTCGCATTCAACCAGCTTTCTTCGACATACATGAAAAATAGTCCTAAAGAAATGCTTGATTTAATTTTCGGGCTTCCCAAAGTTTCCAGAGTACTGAAAAAAATGCGCCATTATGGGTACAAAATAAAAAGCATATTTCCTTTGGTCACAAATGATAATAGTACAGATACCGTGGTTTATACTTCAAAGACCTTTCAGCCATATTCAGATAGTTTTTCTAAGCATTATTGTTTTGTCGGTCCTTCATTATTTCTTCCTGTCCCAGAAAGAAAAGAAAACAGAAAGGCGCAGATATATGTTTCTCTGGGAACTGTAATAAATGAAAGACCTAACTTCTACAAAATGTGTATCAAGGCTTTTTCTGAATCAGAATTCAAGCTTGTTATCTCATGTGGGAACAGAATAGAAGTGGAATCATTCGGAGATCTTCCAGACAACTGTCAAATTTATAATAGTGTGAACCAACTTGAGGTATTAGCAGAGTCAAATCTTTTTATTACCCACTGCGGAATGAATAGCGCATCTGAAAGCCTATATATGGGAGTTCCGATGCTTTTATTCCCCTGTACAAATGAACAGCATGCAGTTGCAAGGCGCGTTAAGGAAGTTGGTGCCGGAGTTATGCTTAAAAACACCTCCCCTGATGGTATTCTTTCCTCTGCACGAAAAGTTCTTGATAATAAACAGTATAAAGACTCAGCATACAGGTTAAGCAAAAACTTCAGAGAATGCCCGGGAGCAGAGGGAGCTGCTTCATTTATAGAAAATGCACCACATAAAGAATCTTTTGATGTTGATATTATCAAAGAACTAAACAAAGCCAACACAAAGTTCCAAACAATATACTGGACTCTATTTATCATCGCACTTTGCCTCATAGGTTTTACTGTTGGATGGAAATATGCCTGGATTATCGGCCTTCCCTTCGGAATCCTTCCTTCAATAATCAATAAAAGAATTCAATTAATCCTTTATCGTCATATCATCAGAAAAAGTAATAAAGACAAAACTAACAAAAAGATAGGATAAACATAAAAAAGTATGTTGATTTTGTTGCTTGATTAGCGCATCATCTAGCTTAACGTTATATATAACCATAAGGAGTGCGGAAGGGACAAGCCCGATGATCGCACAGCAACCTGCAGGAGCAAGGTGCTAAAGCTTGAACGATGGTAAGAGTTCTCCTTGTGGTAAAGGAGACAATATGAAAACTTTCTTTACTTCAGAATCAGTAACAAAAGGACATCCAGATAAGGTAGCGGATCAGATTTCTGATGGAATTTTGGATGCACTCTTAACAGAAGATCCACTATCACGTGTAGCCTGTGAGACAACATGTGAACCAGGGGCTGTCCATATCATGGGAGAGGTTACAACGAAAGCCAAAGTTGACTACATAAAAGTTGCCAGGGATGTTATAAGAAGTATCGGGTATACAAAGCCTGAATACGGCTTTGATGCTGATAGCGTTAATATCACTTGCTCACTCCATGAGCAGTCACCGGACATTGCTATGGGTGTTGATTCATCCTTTGACGATTCGTCACAAATGGGAGCTGGGGATCAGGGTATGATGTTCGGCTACGCAAAGGATGAAGGGGATGAATATATGCCCCTTGCCCTATCCTTGGCAAGAAAGCTTACCAACAAGCTTACTTCAGTAAGAGAAAATGGGGAGCTAAAATATCTTCGCCCTGATGGAAAAAGCCAAGTAACGGTTGAATATGATAACGGTAAAGCCAAAAGAATTGATACTGTTGTCCTTTCAACAAGCCACGATAAGGATGTTGATATTGAAAAGCTCCGTAAAGATGTTATTGAAAACGTAATCCTACCTGTACTCCCCTCTGCTTTGATTGATGGAGAAACAAGGTATTTTATAAATCCTACTGGGCGCTTTGAACTATGTGGGCCAGCTGCAGATACTGGTCTGACTGGAAGAAAACTTATCGTAGATACATATGGAGGATACGCTCACCATGGTGGTGGTGCTTTCTCTGGAAAAGATGCATCAAAAGTAGACCGTACCGCGGCTTATGCTGCAAGAAACATTGCAAAAACTATTGTTGCAGCTGGTGTGGCAAAGGAATGTGAAATACAACTTGCTTATGCAATCGGAGTTGCTGAACCTGTTTCAATCCATGTAGATACTTTTGGAACGGGAAAGCTTAATGAAGAAGAACTCATTTCCTGGATTAATGAATACTATGATTTAAGACCAGCTGAGATGATTAAACGCTTTGAACTCAGAAAGCCAGTATTCGTGCAAACAGCTAGAACCGGACATTTCGGAAATCCTAGTTATGCATGGGAAAAGATAGATGAAAAAGCATTTAGCGCATTAAAAGAACTTATAAAATAATTTAAATAATCCATCATAATTTTTTGATACAACAGATTATTTAGTAGGAAATAGCTAAGGTGATAAAAACGAAATAATAAAATCTTGATTTTAAGAAAAAATCTATATTCTTCTGACTCATTTCTTATTTTGTTTTTATTAATCTAATTTAAGACCATGTCAATTTACTTTAAATAGCTAAATCATCATTATAAAATGACAAAGAAGCATAATTACTAGAAACTATTTAAAAATTGCTCTTCTGATAAATTATCTTCTTCTCCATTTTTGTATCGGATTATGCGCCATACATTGCAAGCTAAAATAGGGATATAAAATACTTGATTGGTTATTCTACTACATGCCTTATAACAATCTTTTAATGCCTGAATTTTATTGTTGTATTCCATTTGATCAATAGTAAGATTTCTATTGTTATTTAAACTTTTTATTTCGAATAAGTGAATTTTTCCATTGCTGTCTTCCATAATGAAATCAGGGTACGAATCATGAATACCATTATTAAAGTATTGGAATTTAACTTGCGAATTTGGGAGATAATTTTTCCCCCATAAAAAAACAACATTATTACCAAATAAATCAATATCAGCTTTTTTTATATGTCCCTCTTTACAGTATTTTTTTAATACTTTCACCCAGCGAGACTCTGCATCACTATCAAATGAGAATTCTTCATCACTTTCATCGATATTTTTCCAAATCCACGAGTTTATTTCTTTATAATTTCCATTGTCAATGTAATAAGTTGAGATAGGGAATGAAACATCTTCGGCAATTTCCATACTTGAATCATAATCTGAATAAAAGTTTTGACATTTTCTCTTAAGGTCTTCAAAGTTCGTAGCAACTTTCCACCATGAAGTATAGTCATTTATATTTTTATAAAGTACATCAGCAACATAACTATCTTTATTTATTTCCGAATTTAGCGAAAATATGCTTTTGGGCGCTAAATCTAATTCAATAGAATCCATAAACTTACTAAAGTCAAAATCATACTTTTTATTCAGAGGTTTCAACCTTGTAGTTTTGACTTTTAACAAATTTTGTATTTGCTCTTTGTTTCTTAAGTTTACTTTTTTTGTTGTTTTTAGTTCTTTAGGGCAAATCCCCCAAATGTAAGCAGTTAATGCTAATTGTTGAACATCTTCAGGTAAGGTTTCCAAATCCATTAATCTTGGATTTCTTCTAATTCTACCTATTACCTGTTCATCTAATTGTTTACTTTTAGTATTCCTTATTTGGTAGAGCATACAAGCTCTTGGGATATCCCATCCTTCTTTTACAGAAAGCTTAAAAATGATCACATCTATAGAAGAATTAGGATTTCTTGCATATCTCTTCCATTTATCTACAGGGAGAGTATTTTTTATTTCATCGTTTGTATCATAATCTTTAGAGCTTTTTTTATCTGATAAAATCGATAACCATTTTAATTCGGGAAAACTTTTTAAAGTTTCAAAGATGCTTAAAAGCTCAGAACTTCCTTTTTCCATATTGTCTATTTGGATCATGAAACAAGGGTTAACACCTATTTTAGAAATATAATCTTCTTTTACTTCCAAAAATTTATTTAATGCATCTTTCAAAGTTTCACTATCTGATCTCAATTCTATGGATTTGATTAACTTTGCATTTACTGCTTCATCATCAGATATTGCTACATCAATTTCTCTCCCTTTTTCTAATTTGGGAGTAGCTGAAAAACAAAAAGTTTTCTTAAAACACTCAATACTTTTGTCTAAGTTATTTGTAGCAATATGCTCTTCATCTTTAATTAAATATAACGTCTTGCCTAATCCATTAAGGGCAATAGGACTTTGTAAAGTCTTAAGAAATGCTTTAAATGGAGTAACAATTCTACCTCCATCCTTCAATAAGTCGCTAGGAAGGTTATAAACATTGTAATTTGGATCAATAAAAAAAGTTGCTTCTACTCTGTTGTCGTTCATAGCCTCTGTATCAATTAGATACGATTTCAAATTCGGAAAATAGCCATCCTGATAATACTTTATGAAACTCTCATGATTTTGCTTTCCAAGTTGGGCAGTTGATCTTGTCGACACCAAAAAAACTGCATCTGGCTCATCATGGATAACGCGATTCATAAAGTCAGCCATCATATAAGTTTTTCCAGATCCAGTTGGAGCCCTAAACAAAATAGTCTTTTGGTCGCTGTTGTTTTTCTTAATTAATAACTGATTAACAGCATTTTTTTGTAACTCCCTAGCCTCGTTTGTCATGATTTTATTCTCTCCAGATACTTTTGAGTATTTTCAAAATTCTTGCAAACCCATTCTATCTTTTCTCTTATGGAATCAAACTTCTCTTCCCCATATATAGTTTCGTCAATTACATCAAAAGGCGTTTTGCCTTCAGAGCTTTCAAAATTCGTAACCTCTTTAATCTCATATACATCCAAAGCTTCACCTAATGGCTCGTTCTTCTCGTTCCATTTGTAATCAGCATTCCCATCATAGCAAGAACCAGTCATTACTCTTTTTAAACGCTTTGAGGTAACATCTATGGCAATTCCATGTGGGTTTGAGTCTGTTATTTCATTATTTGTGCATAATATAAACTGTCGACTTCCATAATCTTCTTTATTAAGTTCAAGTACTGCCTGCCCTGTGGTTCCACTACCAGCGAAGAAATCAAGGATAATTGCATCTTTTTTGTGATAAGAGGCAACCAGTTTTTTTATCAATGAAACCGGTTTAGGATTTATAAAACTAGATTGTAATCCCTCAGAAAAAATTCTATTAAGTTCAATTGTCCCCTCAGAATTGTTATATTTATTTTCCAGTAGGCTCAGACTATCTAATGCATCATACCGTGATGTTAGATTGGATTTATATCTTTTAAATATGAACCCTCGTTCACCAGCCTTATAAGTTGATTTAAAGACTATTCTACCCGATTCTATGTACTCATTGAGGGTTTTCTTGCTAAATGCCCAATATCTTCCTTTAGGTGGAAATATCAATTCTTTCGTGAATGGGTTTTCAATTGGGAAATATGTGGATGGGCCTCCACTCTTTGCGGATGGATCAGCATATGCCCACTCGCCATTGATATCATTATCAGGATTTTGATATTTATCAAAACTTTTCTTTTCTCCATATAGGAATGCTTCTTTTCTATATTTTGCGTAGGCTAAAACATAATCATGTTGAATATTTAGTCCAGCTTTTTCATCTCCTGTTTTCGTTTTTGTTTTACGTGGAAAATTACATAAGAAATTTTCTTCCCCAAAAACCTCATCAAATAAACCTTTAACATAAGCCTGATTTCTATCGTCTATAGAGCAGAATATAACTCCATCATCCGTTAATAATTGTTTAGCAAGAATTAACCTAGGATAAAGCATAGATAATAAGGTTTCTCTGGAAATATTGTTTTCGTAATTTGTTTTGGCAAATTCGCCAATATTATTTTTACCGTACGGAGGATCAATATAAATGATGTTTATTTTATTTCGATACTGAATTAAGAGGTTTAAGAGAGCAGGATAATTATCACCGATTATGAGTTTATTGTTATTTTTACAAAGAGCCCCCCCCCCATCTGCCAATTTCAGTCATACTCCCAAATGACAAATCTTCATTTTTTGATAGATATTGTATGGTATTGCTCATTTTCTCAACTTGTCTTTCAAAATGAAATCCTGTTTTTTTATAAATAGTTCCCAATCCACTAATCAATGCCGCTTCATATGGGCTCTCAGCCTTTTTCATTAATCTTTCTAGAAATTCATATTTCTGTTTAGAGATTACTCCATCTACAAGATACGCTTTTAGATTCTCCAACTGTTGTTCTATTGTTCCTTCTGTTTGTTGCGTTATACTTCCCATACTCTTTCTAAACCTCTATTGATATCATACTAGTTTAATACATTATTAGCAGAAAGGATAACTCCGCAATATAATGCGGTTAAGAAACTTTTCCAGTATTAGCCATTTTCCAATTTTATTATCTAAGGTTTCTATTAGTTAAACTTTCTTAAAGCCACTCATTTGGATTAACTTATGACAGAATCTTATTATTTACAGGCTTTCTTTTAATATTACATCTGGTTCGGCAACTAATAATCCCTCTTCAATGTCTGATTCATCGTTTCTGACAAACCTAGAATAATCAAATCCCAAACCGTTGTATTTATCAAAAAAATTACTGAGCTTTTCGATTATTGATTGTTTCTTCTTGGCTTTTTTCCCGCCAAATCGTGAAACCGGAGGCATTATTCTATCCAAATCAGTTCCATAAGTCTTCACACTTCCATCTTTGAATACATTGTTTACGAACTTTAAAGTTTCTTCCTCTTTCAAGTTTTCACTTTCTATTATTTCATCAAGATCATTCTTTTCTTGTTCATAAATAAAGTCATTCCAAGCACTATCAACCTGAGTCTCAACATTTACTCTATTGATAAATGCTTCAATAAGAGCTTTCTTGCTTCTCAACTGAATACTGGATTCAACTGATTTCATGATGTTCGCGATGATTTCTTTATCTTCGCAATTTCCATCATGGTATTTCTCAACAAGCATAAGAATGTAATCAATGTTGATTTCGACCTGTTTTATAAGTTCAAGCTCAAATTCAATATCATCGGTGATATCTTCTTTATCTGCATTACTTACTTTTCTGTACTTTTCATAAAGACTGATATAAATACTCTGATAGTCCTGCAAGTCTCTTTTAGAAAGGCTATCGACTTCTTTGAATTGATCAAACGAGGTAAGAATATTTCTGACCTTTAATAATGAACTGAAAAGTTTAATAAAGTCTTTTTCTGATTTTTCGCCTACTATTTCAGTACCAAGTGGATAATCAATTCTTAGTTTTTCCAATAACTCTTCATACCCAGCATGGTGTCTCCCTGATTCATCATCAAACCCATTTAAATAATCTTCAAATCGTTTTAATAAAACAATTCCGTTTGCGCTCTTATCTCCAAAAAGGGCAATTGCCTCGTCCGTTTCTTCCTGGAGATTCCTAAAACAGACAATATTGCCGAATGTCTTAACCTGATTAAGTATTCTGTTTGTTCTGGAAAATGCCTGAATCAGACCATGCATTTTGAGGTTTTTATCTACCCATAGTGTATTAAGTGTCGGAGCATCAAAGCCAGTTAAAAACATATTAACTACAATGAGCAAATCGACTTCTTTGTCTTTGACTCTTTTTGATAAATCTTTGTAATAGTTCTGAAAAAGCTTTGATGAGGTATCAAAATTGGTTCCGAACCTTTTGTTATAATCAGCAATTGCCTCATCAAGAAAATCCCTCGATGTTTTGTCCAATGCCTCTGTTTCAAATTCTTCCTCAGAAAGAATACCATCAGACGGGTCTTCTTCATTTGGAGCAAAACTGAATATAGTAGCAATGACTAAGTCTTTATGTTTTTCTTCCAGTTGCTTTTTAAACTCATAATAGTATTTCATGTCCATTGGGATAGAGCTTACTGCCAACATGGAATTGAAACCTGAAAGCCTTTTTTCATTATATGAATAGTTTTCATTCCTTTTCGTCTTCTGATCAAAATGATCAATAATGTAGCTAACTATCTCTTTGACTCTCTCTGGATGATCAAGCGCCTTCTCAGAATCGATGGCTTTAACGTCCTTATCTTTTACGTCACTTCGTTCTTTTATTGTATTTATATAATCGATTCTGAAAGGCAAAACATTTTCATCATTGATGGCATCAACAATAGTATATGTGTGTAGCCTTGCCCCAAAAAGCTGATCTGTTGTTTGTGGGATAAAGCCACTACTCTGGGTTATGTTTTTTGCAATTATAGGTGTCCCGGTAAAGCCAAATATATGATAGTTTCGGAAGGCTTTGATTATTTGATTATGCATTTCACCAAATTGGCTTCTGTGGCATTCATCAAAAATCAAAACACAATGTTTTTTGTAAACTTCATGGTTTTTATTCTTCTTGATAAAGGTATCAAGCTTCTGGATCGTCGTAATAATTATACGGCACGAGGGGTTTTCCAGCTGGCTTTGCAGAACTTTTGTGTTATTGTTTCCATTTGCCGCACCCTTTTCAAACTTCTCATATTCTTTTATTGTTTGATAATCCAGATCCTTTCTATCTACGACAAAAAGGACTTTATCAACACTGGCTATTGATGTAGCAAGCTGAGCAGTCTTAAAAGAAGTCAGAGTCTTACCACTTCCAGTTGTATGCCAAATATAACCACCCGCTTCAATAGTACCTGTCTGTTTATAGTTAGTTGAAGTTTCAATTTTGTTTATTATCCGTTCTGTTGCAGCTATCTGATATGGTCTCATAACCATCAGTTTCTTTTCTGAAGTGAAAACACAGTATTTCGTAATAATATTGAGTAACGTATGTTTTGCAAAAAAAGTTCTAGCAAAATCAACTAAATCCGGAATTATCTTATTTGTACTATCAGCCCAGAATGAAGTGAATTCAAATGTGTTCCCTGCTTTTTTCGCACGTGATTTCTGAACCGAATTCATTTCCTCAACATGCTTTACTCTTGTTGTATTTGAATAGTATTTTGTTATAGTACCATTTGAAATTACAAAGATCTGGATGTATTCATATAAACCCTTTGAAGCCCAGAAGCTATCTCTCAAAGATCTGTTGATTTGATTAAATGCTTCTTTTATGGAAACTCCCCTTCTTTTAAGCTCTATATGCACCATGGGAAGACCATTAACTAAAACCGTCACATCATATCGATTGATTCTAGCTCCATTTTTCTCTTCATACTGGTTAATTACCTGAAGGCTATTGTTATGAATATTTTTCTTATCTATAACTTTAATATTTTTGGATGTTCCATCATCTCTAATAAGAACTTTGGTATTATCACTTTGTATAGTATTGCTTTTTTCCTCTATGCCATCATTTGGATTAGCAATAACCTGATTGAAAAAACGTTCCCATTCATCATCAGAGAACTTATAGTCATTGAGGTTTTCTAGTTGTACTCGGAGATTTTTAATTAAATCATTTTCTTCTTTGATTGGAATATATTGATAACCCTGAGACTGGAGAATCCTTATAAATTCATTTTCCAGTGCAGCTTCACTCTGATATGATTCAGAGCGTGATAGCTCAGGTGTATATTCAGATACAACAGTACTTTCTTTTGTCTCTGCGATAATGTTATATGTACTCAAACTGATTGCCTCTTAAACTATTTTCATTCCTATTCTACCCTTCGTATTTTGGAAAAGATAGAAGCTTATCACGATAGTACTCATATTGCTTCTGCCGTGCTTCTATCTCCGCAGGAATTCCCTTTGATATGTCATTACAGAGTGAATCAAATCTATCCAACATAGATACAATTATCTTTTGAATTTCCAATGAAGGGAAAGGAATAACAAAATCATCTGTTATTGGTATAGAGATTTGTGGCATGGAACCCATTGAAGATGAAAGCTCTCTAAATCTCTCAACATTATTTTTTAATACATAGTATAAAAACTTTACAGATTCTTTATCTGGACTGGTATATGCCCACATCTCATTCTTGAATGTAAAAGGTTTGTCATAATAAATAAAATCAATTAGTCCCCTAGATTGAACTATAACAGATGGTTCATTATAAGTATTTGCTTTTTTTATATCACTTTTTTTTGCATCTACCATAGTTTTGCCACCAGCAAAAATCCTAATATCTCCCAGGTCATCCGCAATTAGCTTCATAGTTTCCGCTGTTATTGCAGTCCCTTTTATTCTAACAAAAACATCCTTAATCCTTTTATGCTCTACTCCATTCGGGCAGAATTTATTAATTAATGAATCAATTCTTATTGGTTTATTGGACTCAATACCAAAAACATAATTTATGAGTTTAATTATGTTCTGTCTGTCTGTCTGTCTGTCTGTCTGTCTGTCTGTCTGTCTGTCTGTCTGTC
>CAZOTY010000007.1:0-66399 GCA_964582905.1 uncultured Spirochaetaceae bacterium
GATATTACAAGATAGGTAATAACCATTGCTTCACTGCCAGTGAACAAAGATGACAATAGGCTGAGTAGTGCTGCACATCCTGCTATAAGGAAAAGCTCTTTAAGTGTCAGATTTGCCCCAATGGCAGTGAGTATCATCATAACAGAGAGTGCTGAAACAAAAGCTGTTCCACCACGAGCAATCAAGACTGAAACAGGAACAGTTACAGATGTGATTCTTTTCTGGACTCCTATATTTTGTCTTGAAACACTGGTTTCCAATAAGGATGATGAAAGATAATTTGAGCTTGTGAGAGCCATGAGAATCGGAGCAAATGATCTGAAAAGAATGTTGTATGGATTCTTTTTGAACAAGGTAAGGAGTCCGAATAGAAGTGGTAGTACAACAAGAATAACTGCCAGTTCAGAAACGATAAATACCAAAAAGAACTTAGGTGCAACAAACAATGTCTTATCCTGGTAAAGCTTCAGGAAGAACTGTGTGGAAAAAAGGTAAACAAGAACAGAGGAAAATGCTGTTGCTGTTCTTGATATACGATACATAACCTCACTAAAACTATTAACGACTGTATAAGCCGGGCGTATGACATCAGTTGATGGTTTCAAGGCAAGACCCAAAATCCAGGCAATAATGACAACTGGCAGAATAAACAGAGTCACATTGTTCAATGTAGTGAATGGATTTATCGGAACAAGCTGAGACGCAGAAAAAGCTTCTGTCTGACTAATTGAACTTGCGAAAGCTGAAACGTCACTTCCTGCAGTTGATGATACAGGAAATGGAAGAGGGAAAAAGTAGAAAACCAGAACGGAGCAGAGGGAAAGAACAACTGTGGATAAAAAAGCCCATCCTATAATGTTTCTGGCGCATTTTCCACCCATGACATCTTTTTTTAAGGAAGCAACACCGCCTGCAAATGTTACTAACACCAAAGGTATGTATAAAAAGACTGTTAAATTGATAAAAAAGTTAGAAAGTGATTGCAACGCACTCATGTTTACAGGGAAATTCTTAAACAGTAAACATGTAGCTAAACCCATAAAAAAGGCCGCCAGATATGTAACCCAAGTTTTCATAAGATTATTTTATACTGTTGCTATTTAACAGTAAATAAGTTTGAATGACGCAAAAAGACGCAAATCATTTTAAAACAGAGCAAAAAATGTAGAGTCAGATAAATTAATAGATAAAGATATTATTTCTTCTTTACTGTTTTTTTAGGGGCTTTTTCATCAACATTTTCACTTTTTTTAGACTTGGATTCTAAAGCTTTTGATTTTGAAGGTGTATTTTTTCTATTTCTTACCGGAGAAGGTTTAGCCACCTTTGTTTGTGCTTCATTTTTATCATCCGGTTCTAGAAAAACCCTAAGCTTATAGTTGCTTTTTATTTCTTTCTCTGAAAGGAAAGAGTAAATTCCGTCTGCATCAGCATTCGGATTAATAATACAGATAGCAAGTGTAGTTATCAAAATGAAAGAAGACATTCTTTCCTTGTTGAACCAAACATCCCCATTATACTCATTGCACTTAAGCAGATTCATTACACCTATATCGCTGATAACACTTTTAACCTCTGACATTGGATCGAGTTTATGAGAATTTTTTTCGCTAAAAAGCCTGATTTCTCCGAGAAAGAGTGCGGCTTCATGGGACAGAGCCTTTGCGTCTCCATCACTTAGACCGAGGCCCATTATCCTGTCGCGGAAGAAATAAGGTAGCATTAAGCGGTCACTGATTTCCATTTCTCCTTTGATAGTTTTGTCATAATTGAATGGTAACAGAAACAGGACCATGGCAATTAGAAGTGAAAGGGTATTGTCCTGTTCAGCCCATGAAGAGAATACTTTTCCATCTGTTTTTCTGAATATTTCAGATAGCGACTGGACCGCTTTTACTACGGGGGCAGGAGAGACGTCCCTGACTCCAAGCTGAAGCAGGTTTTTTGTTGTTTCCTCAAAGGAGGGGAAAGCCTCATACAGTTTTGAATAAGATTCAGCTATCAGGAGTAACAGCTGCCTTTCTTCCTTTTTTGTAGCTTTCCCTTTCAGTATTTCTTCAATAAGCCTGAAAAAATCCTTTCCCTTGAACGGCTCAAAAAGCTTATAAAGTTTTTCAAGGCGCATTGCATTGATTGCAAGGTTAATGTTTTTTATGCCACTATTGCCATAATCATTCCAGAGTTTTTCGTAACAACCGTCATTGTCTTCAACTTCTCTGATGTTTAAAAATACCCTTGCTTCATACCCATTCAGGGTGAATTCATATCCATTGTCAAAAATATTGATTGAAGGAAGAATATAAGTAAGACCGTCCGAGAAGTTGTCCATGACAAGGTAATACTTGGAAGAGAAGTGCAGGTTAAAATCATCAGCAATATGTGTCGCAATCTGGTCTCTTTCACTTCCGTTCTTTGACAGTTTCGGGACAGATACTGTGATGCGCCCACCTGTCCTTTCGTACTGGTTATTGACCAGAATCAGGGTTTTTTCACCATGGGCTCCATTTACATATGCGTACACACTCTCCTGCACGTAGTCATTATCAAGACAGTCATAGAAATTAAAGTCCTCAACTCCGCTGAAGAGGTAACGTTTTCTGAAAAGGGGAAAGATTCTTCTATAGTGTTCACCAATCAAAGCATCATTTGGCTTTTCATCGTAGTAGGCTCTCTGATATTCCATGCCATATTTTTCATAAAATCCTTCTATCTGACCGTGTCCGATCATAGGTAAACCTGGAAGAGTTGCAAGAAGGGTAGCTACAGCAAAATATCTGTCCCCATCCCCGAATTGGCTGATAGCTGTATCTTCGTCAGGATTGTTCATGAAGTTTACGTACCGTTTTAATATTTCCGGTTCGAATGCAAGTGTATTCTTAATTGATTGCCTGTATTTCTGGTTCTCCTGGTTTTTAAGCATATTCATAAATGCCGAGTTATAAACACGGTGCATGCCAAGGGTTCTAACAAAATACCCTTCCATCATCCAGAAGGCTTCAGCAAGAAGAAGGGTGTCCGGTACTTCTTTTGCTATGCGATCGACAACCTCTCTCCAGAATTCTTCAGGGATTAGACGATTAAACTCAGCCGTATCCATAGCATGGCTTGCTCTTCCTGCAATATCTCCACCGGATCCCGGTTTAGGATACCAGAGTCTTTCAATATGGCGCTTTGCCAGTGTCATTGCTGCATCAAATCTTATTATTGGAAAATTCTTTGCTACATGGATAATCTTCTGAATGACAGCCTCTCTTGTTGTTGGATTAAGATAATCAAGCTGAGCAGTATCGTTCCAGGGCATCGTTGTTCCATCATTACCATGGAATACATACCTTACCTGACCAGTTCTTCTGTCAGTTAATCTGAAAGTTACCGCCGCGTCTGTTTTATCGTAGTAATGATCCTCAATCTTTACTTCCCAGTTACTGTTTTTTGACAGGTCAGGTCCATTATAGGAATAGTTAGGGAATGGAGGATAATCCTGGCTAATGTAATAATCAGGATGTTCATATACCCAGTTACCATCTATACCGGTATGATTGGGGACCATATCTGAGGCAAGTCTGATTCCTCTTTCAAAACAACGATGCCTAAGGTTTTCAAGCGCCTGCCATCCCCCGATTTTCCATGAAATGTCATAGTCTTTAAGTGAATATGCACTAGCAACTGCATCAGGATTCCCACAAAGATGCTTGATTTCGGCCGATGCATCACTTCTTTCCCAAAGTCCGATGAGCCATAAGGCGGTAAAACCGCGGTCTTTTAAAAGATCCAGTTCTTCATTCGGAATCTGGTCCAATGTTCTAATTTCTCTGTTATATTTCTTGGAAAGCTGATCAAGCCATACAAGAGTGGATTTTGCCATCATGACAACACGTGGCATCCAGTTTGAATCACTTGAAAAGGCTTCATATTCATTTGTCAGATCCGAATAATCAGCAACGGGCATAGGACCTGGGGGAAGTCCGATTCCATGGTCTTTTTCCTCTTCTTTGATGTAGTCTAATGTGTTCTGAAGGACCCTTAAAAGTTCTTTCGGAAGTATATCCTTCCATGATCGGAGGATATATTGTATCTGATCATCAAGTGAATCCGGAAAAAGACGGGAGGGGAGCGTTAGAAATGTAAAGAAATCTTCAGTATTCTCACTTCCGTCCCTGAAAGGTTCTTTCTCATAGGAAGAAAGTATCGATGACAAGGCTTTGAAAGAATCTGGGAATATTGTTCCTTCGGGTTTTAAAAAAGGACTTGTAGCATTAACAAGTGCCTGATTGTCCAGAAGTACCTGAAAAATAAAAAAGCCCCTCATGCTCTCTACCTCTTCCTTATCTTCTTCAAGCATTGTCGGGTACTCATTGTCAAAAAGCTTTAAGGCGTCAGAAAGGTTCTTGTTAGTATTTACTACAGATAAGCGTCTTGTAAAGAAGTCATCGTCCCTGTCTTCAAGCAGGTAGGATAAGGCCGTCTGATAAACCATGTGCAAAACGGCTGCAGCATTCAGTCTGGCTGCTGAAACATGCTTGAAAGAGTCACTTTTGCTGCTTTTATATGAGTTATACTTGTAAGCTAATTCCGAAGCTTCCCTGTAAAACGAGGCAATACCTTTTTTTGATTCGAAAAGGGGAGAAGTAAAATCTATTTCCTGCCGGCTTTCCTCTGAGATTCTAAAGTCCCTGTTTTTCATGACGTTTCCTTAAATAGATTTTAGCACGGTTTTTTATAAACCGATAATTTCATTGCAGTTATATAACGAACAAAAAATAAGTTTTAAGTCATCAACTATCAAGGGAAATAAGAAAACTGGTTTTATTTTCATCAAGATTCTTTTTAATCAGCGTGAAAAGCTGTTCAAGTTTTATCATTTCATCGCTCTTGAAGGGAGAGAGAACCCAATTTCTTACATCATTGTGTACTGGACGTCCGATTCCAATTCTTAGACGGTAGAAGTCCGTGCTTTTTAAATGTGTCTTTATATCTTTTAATCCGTTATGTCCCTGGAGACCTCCTCCTTTTTGCATTCGTGCTTCTCCTAAAGGAAGTTCCAGATCATCATGAACAACAAGGATATTTTCTGTTTCCAACTTGAAAAATGATGAAGCTTCACTGACTGCTTTACCCGAAAGGTTCATCATTGTCATAGGTTTGAGAAGTTTTTTATCTCTGAATTGGGCAAACTCGGAATGGAATTTATTCTGCCATGAAGCTTCTGGATATAAAAATGATGAGAGAAGAAATCCTGCATTATGCCGTGTATTTTCATATTCCTTCCCAGGATTTCCAAGAAAAACAATCAGTTTCATCTCCTTAAAATTAGGAAAAAATAACCATTAGCGTCAACAGATGACAAAATCTGAGATTTAAAGCTATTATCTTAGTAACTATTTTTTTAAGGAGGCCATTATGGCTAAATCTAACGTAGGTGATATTTTATTAAGATTACTCGTAGCCTTATTATTCATTTGTATCGGTATTCAGGGTATGGCTAACTACAATACAAATGGTTTATATGCAGCTATCAAGAGCGAAGCATTCTCAATAATTTTGGGAATCGTCATTTTTCTTGCTGGTTTATTGATTCTGGTACCTCTTTTTTACAAGAAGATACCTGCAGTATGCGTGAATGTTTCAATGGTTGTGATTTTAGTCGTTTGGATTCTGGTAATTGTCTTTGCTGATTTTGTATACGGTTTAAAGCATACAAAAGATATGCAGTGGTTCAGCTGGATTGAGAATTTTATCTATCATCTTCTGATTTTAAACTGCGTATGGAATGTTTCCAGAAATTCGTTGGCAGCACTCGTTTCTAAAAAGAAGAAATAATTAACGGCTTTTTGTTACTCCTGTTTTGGGACACGAAGTGTTCTCTTTACATTTTGAACAATATGGAGAAACAGGAGTGCATACATATTGACCGTATCGCACAAGGAGCTCATTGAGAGGAATCCAGAACCGTTTTGGCATAATCTTTCTGAGCTCTTTTTCTGTCTCTTCAGGAGTATTTGTTCTGACCCAGCCTAGGCGATTTGATATCTCGTGAACATGACAGTCAACACAAAGAGCATCCTCATTGAAGCCGAGATTCAGGACCAAGGAAGCTGTCTTGATTCCAACACCAGGAAGGGACATCAGTTTATCCATGTTATTCGGAACTTCGCCGTTATATTCGTTTATGATGATTTCTGATATTTTCTTAAGTTCCTTAGCCTTCCTTTTGTAAAATCCGCTTGGTTTGATCAGTTGCTCAATTTCACTTACATCAAGTCTGTTCAACTCATAAACAGACTTAGCCCTATTGAGAATGCGCATGGAAGCAGAAAGGGTAACATCATCTTTTGTCCTGAGACTGATAATAGTAGATACAAGGATTCTGTATGGATCATTATCTTCCAGCGCTATCAAAGAAACAGCAGGAAGTGGTGCTTTTTCATCCTCCAAAGTAGAAGAAAACTCATCAAAGATTTTATCCAAATAGGCTTGCTCAAGCATAATACCTCCCGTTGAAAAACAATGGAAAAAGAGAATAGCATTTATATTATGATTATAATCCTTAAAACGAATATAACTCCAAAGGAAAAAAATGATATCAAATCTTTCCTGGCAACAAAAGGTTTTATTGTCAAGGAAATCGTAGGTCAGGAAGACACTGTTATAGGAGCTGTTGGTCGTCAGCATCTTGACCCCAGGGAACTTGAACTGATGCCGGGGGTCAGTCGCGTCGTTCCTATTTCGAAACCATATAAGTTGGCCTCTAGAGAGCTTAAAAAAGAAGATACTATCGTGTCTGTCGGAAAGGTTAAGATTGGAGGTTCCAGGGTCTGTGTAATGGCAGGTCCATGTGCTGTTGAGTCTTATGATCAGATTATGAATATTGCAGAGTCTGTACGTGAAAGTGGTGCTGTTATTCTCCGTGGCGGTGCTTTCAAACCAAGGACATCACCATATTCGTTCCAGGGTCTTGGTGAAGAGGGGTTAAAACTTTTAAGAAAAGCAGGAGACACCTTTGATATGCCGATAACAACAGAGGTCGTTTCTCCGTCAGATGTTGAAATGATGTCTTCCTATATCGATATGTTCCAGATCGGAGCCAGGAACATGCAGAATTTTGAACTTTTAAAGGCTGTAGGAAAAACCGGAATGCCCGTTTTACTTAAAAGGGGAATATCTGCGACGATAGATGAATGGCTCATGGCAGCAGAATACCTTATGGCATCTGGAACTGATCAGGTAGTTCTGTGTGAAAGGGGTATAAGGACATACGAGAAAGCCACCAGAAATACACTGGACGTTTCAGCAATACCTGTCATACAGAAGCTTACCCATCTTCCGGTAATAGGGGATCCATCCCATGCAACCGGTATCAGGGATATGGTTGCACCAATGTCATTATCTTTGATTGCAGGTGGTGCATCAGGTATTATAGTTGAGGTGCATAACTGTCCGGAGTGCGCACTTTCCGATGGTCCGCAGTCACTTTATCCATACCAGTTTGAAAAGCTTATGAGGGATATCCAGGCTCTTTGTCCGGTAGTTGGAAAAAGCCTTGAAAAAGCTCCGAGAATACTTCCGGAGACAATCAGGAAAGAAACACCAAGGACAATTGATAAAAACAGAGTATATGTTGCTTTCCAGGGTGAGAGAGGTGCTTTCTCAGAGCTTGCCGTCAGAAGAAGTTTTGACGAAGAGACCGAGGTCATACCATGCCATACATTTTCAAAAGTCTTTGACGTAGTATCCTCCGGAGAGGCAAAGTATGGAGTTATTCCGGTTGAGAATACTTTAGGAGGTACTATCCTTGATACTCTGGATCTTCTTTTGAGGCATCCTGAAATTGAAGTGGTTGGAGAGGAACAGATCAGGGTAGTACACAACCTTATTGTCAATAAAGGGACAAGGCTTGAAGATATCAAAACAGTTTATTCGCACCCTCAGGCTCTTGCTCAATGCAGGGAATTCCTGGAAACCGAACTTCCGGATGCAGAAGCAGTATCTTTTTATGATACTGCCGGTGCAGTTGAATTTATAAAAAAGAACGGAAAAAAGGATATTGCAGCAATTGCAGGATCTCCTGCGGCACTTTTTCATGATATGGAAATTCTTAAACAGTCAATTGAAACTAATCCAAGCAATTATACAAGGTTCTATATTATTACCCGGGAAGAGAATGCTTCCTTTTTTAGAACCAGAGCCAAGATCAATAAGGCCGTTCTATCATTCAGCACCTCCAATGAACCCGGTGCATTGATGGAGATTCTGGAGGTCCTCAGGGACAACAGGCTTAATATGACAAAGCTTGAAAGCAGACCGATTGCAGGAAAACCATGGGAGTATACATTTATTGTCGAGGTAGATATTGATAAGGAAGATGATGCAAGAAAAGTATTCTCCTTAATCAAAGAGAAGGCAGTCTCTTTCAGAGTCCTTGGTGTATACACTTCAGTAATCTGATGGAAAAAAAAGGATATGAAAAGGTTTTACTTTTTTGTGGTGTGATGTCAGCCATAGGCTTTCCTGATGGTATCAAAGCTGAGCTTGAGTCTAATTTCGGTGAAGTTTCTATCTGTACAGAGCCATTCTTGTTTGATGACTTCACCTCTTATTATGAAAAAGAGATGGGAAAAGGAATCAGGCGTTTCTTTATAGCATTTGGGACTTTGGTAGATGAGGATTATTTAAAGATAGCCAAAACAATCACAAATGAAATTGAAAAAAAATATTCAGAGAACGGTAAAAGAAAAATAAACCTTGATCCTGGAACAATAAGCACTTCCAACCTGATTCTGGCAACAACCAAAAACAGGGCTCACCGTATTCCGATAGGGGATGATCTTTATGCAGAGGTGACATTGATTTACCACAAAAAAGGGTGGGAATCATTCTCCTGGACATACAGTGATTACAAAAATCATAAAGTCCAGGATGAAATGAGTTTATTCAGGACCTTCTATCTGGAAAGAACTAAGGCGGAAAAAAACAAAAAGACAGATATTTAGAGTTATGAAAAAGGTATTTTTTTCATTAATTCTAATTCTGATTGCAGTTCTGTTTAACTCTTGTGAAATAAAAACAGGAACCAGACTGAAACTCAATTGGGATCAGCACTCCTATGAAATCAGGTCTTCCTCTCCGATGTGGTATAAACTGTCATACTTTGACGGAGAAAAAGTGGTGGATTGTATTGTTGATTCCGGTATACAAAAGACAGAAATAGATATCCTTGGTGCATATTTTTATCCAATTGTCTTAGTTCCGCTGGATGAGCTATCTCCTTTGGGTGGCTTTTATGAGAAAGGTGGGAAAAAAACAGTTTTTCTCAAACAGGAGGATGGAGCGTTTGCAAAACTTATTTTAGATGTTGCACGATATGAGCCAGATATAATAAAAAACTTTTCCTTTGCATGGTTTAAAGAGAACAACATAAATATCCAGACAATAGACCAGGAGGCTTTTCTGGAATCTCTTCTTAAAGGGACGATTTCAAAAAAAAGCATAAAAACATGTAAAGCTTTCAAATTGTTGCTTTCATCCCTTCCTTCCGGAGAGTATCTTTCTGATAATCCGAAAATCGAGAATATAAACATTAGAAGCATAGGAGATGAGATGCCAATTTCTGTCTTTCCCGGTGTATATCACTTATGGGAATGGAAGAGAGATATACTTTTTACTTTTATAATCACAGAAAAAGGGGAGGTCCAAACTTCTCTTGGTAACCTCCGGCCTCTGTTTGATAAATACTGATTTATTTTCTTGATTCGATTTTGGCCAGACCGCCTTTGCTTGTTTCCCTGTACAAAGAAGGAAGAGCTTGTCCTGTTTCCATCATAACTTCAACAACATCATCAAATCCGATTTTATGTCTGCCGTCACTCATAAGGGCAAATGAAGCATGGTCAACGGCTCTCATAGCTGCCATTGCATTTCGTTCTATACATGGAATCTGTACCAGTCCCATAAGAGGATCGCAGGTTAAGCCCAAGTGGTGCTCGAGCCCCATCTCTGCGGCATATTCAACCTGATGAATTGATCCACCAAGAAGCTGAGCCGCGGCAGCCCCTGCCATTGCGCAAGCAACTCCTACTTCTCCCTGACAGCCAACCTCGGCTCCTGAAATAGATCCGTTGGATTTGACAATATTTCCGACCAATCCCGCGGTCAAAAGAGCCCGGTGGATTCTTATATCCGGAATATTGTACTCTTTCTGCAAGTAGTAGAGGACTCCCGGAAGGACACCACAGCTTCCGCATGTTGGAGCTGTCACAATCTCTCCGCCAGAAGCGTTCTCCTCAGAGACAGCAAGAGCATAGGAAAGAGCCATTGAAGTATTGCCCAGAGGGCCGGCAAAATCCTTGCTTTTTGCATAACTCTGGCAAGCTTTTCTCTGAAGTTTCAGGCCACCGGGAATAACTCCTTCATTTTCCAGTCCGCGCTTTATTGCTGCTTTCATTACATCCCAGACCTCAGCAGCGAAATTGAGAATGTCCTTACCTTCTTTTTCGACAACGACTTCCCATAGCTGGATACCGTTATATTCACAGTAGTTCAGTACTTTCTGCATATCACCAAGCTGGATATCCGGGTATACACTGTCATCAGATGAATCCTGTTCTCCTTCTTTGACAATCTTTCCACCTCCGACAGAGTAGTAGGTGTCACTTACTTTCTCTGGTTCTTCCTCAACGAACGTGACAGCATTGGGATGGTAGGGTTTTACAATATCCGGGTACCAGTCAATCTGGATATCTATATTATGTTTTTTGAATACTTCTCTTATTGCCATGTCAGTAAGGTGCCCCTTACCGGTTGCAGCAAGTGAGCCATAAAGCTCAGCCCTTACTTTTTCAGCACTGGGATGTTCTTCGATAAATCTTTCACTGGCTTTTCTCGGACCCATGGTATGCGAAGACGATGGGCCATATCCGATTCTGTATAACTCTCTGATTGATTCCATAAGAAAAGAATAATAATAGTTTGGTCTTCTTACAAGGAGTTAAAAAAACAGAAAGGACCCGGAGGTCCTATCTATCTTTTTTATTTCACAACAAAATTAACAAGTTTTCCAGGGACAACAATTTCTTTTACAACTGTTTTCCCATCTAGCCATGATTTGACCTTTTCATCTTCCTTTGCACATTTTAGAATTTCTTCTTTTGTTGCATCGGGAGAAAGATTCAGCTTGGATCTGAGTTTTCCGTTGATCTGAACAACAATTTCAATGCTTTCATCAACACATTTTGCCTCATCATAAGCTGGCCATTTTTCACTGGAAATTGAAGGTTTATGACCGAGAGTTTCCCATAGTTCTTCGCTAATGTGTGGAGCATATGGTGAGAGGAGGAGAATCAAGGTCTCAAAAGCTTTCTTAGGAATAATCTGAAGTCTGTTAAGCTCGTTTACATATACCATCATCTGGCTTATTGCCGTATTGAATGAAAGTGAAGCAGTGTCTTCAGTAACTTTCTTTATTGTTTTGTTCATCATACGGTCAAGTGAATCTGAAACGGGGATATCTTCTATTTTCTTTTCAGTTCCCAGTCTCCAGATTCTGTCCAGGAAACGATAGATGCCTATAAACCCATTCATTGCCCACGGCTTACTTTCACGTAAGGGCCCCATGAACATTTCATAAAGCCTCATACTGTCAGCACCGTAATCACGGATAATATCATCTGGGTTTATGACATTTTTCAGACTCTTGCTCATTTTTGCAATGACCTGTGTTACTTCTTCCCCAGTTTCTTTGTCATAGTATTTTCCATTTTTTTCCTCAACCTGATCAGTCGGTACCAAACTCTTATTTGCTTTCTGGTATGCAAATGAGGTAATCATACCTTGATTGATTAGGCGCTTGAATGGCTCAGATGTAGACACAAGTCCTTGATCAAAGAGAACCTTATGCCAGAAACGGGAATATAGGAGGTGAAGTACAGCATGCTCGGCCCCTCCGACATACAAGTCTACGGGCATCCAGTACTCTTCTTTTTCCTTATCGACAAAAGCCTTGTCATTATGTGGATCAATATAACGCAAATAGTACCAGCAGGAGCCCGCCCATTGTGGCATGGTGTTAGTTTCCCTCAGAGCATCTTTTCCGCAGTGGGGACACTTTGTATGGACCCATGAAGCAACATTTACAAGAGGTGATTCACCTGTTCCGCTTGGCTCATACTTTTCAACTTCAGGCAGCGTCAGAGGAAGTTCATTTTCCGGAACTTCAACGATACCGCAATCGGGACAGTGAATAAGGGGAATAGGCTCACCCCAGTAACGCTGACGTGAAAATACCCAGTCTCGTAATTTGTAATTTACAGCTTTGTGCCCCTTTCCGTTTTCTTCAAGGTAGGCAAGCATCTTATTTATGGCTTCTTCCTTATTAAGGCCATCAAGCCACTGGGAGTTAACATGGACTCCGTCCTCCTCCCATACCTTTTCCTGGACATCCCATTCGCTTTTTAATACAGGAATAATCGGGAGTCCGAATTTTTTTGCGAACTCCCAGTCTCTTTCATCGTGGGCCGGAACTGCCATGATAGCACCGGTTCCGTAACTGATTAAAACATAGTCACTGACCCATACAGGGACTTTTTCCCCATTAACGGGGTTAATTGCATATGAACCGGTGAATACACCAGTCTTATCCTTTGCAAGGTCAGTTCTTTCAAGATCCGACTTATGTTTTGCTTCCTCAAGATATTTCTCAACAGCTTCCTTCTGTTCTGGTGTTGTGAGCTTTTTTACAAGCGGATGCTCAGGGGCTACGACCATGTATGTACATCCGAAGAGAGTATCACAACGGGTAGTGTAAACCTCAAGTTTTTCCTCAGGATGTTTTTCAAGAGGGAAGAATACAGCAGCACCTTCACTTCGACCAATCCAGTTTCTCTGCATTGCCTTGACGCTCTCCGGCCAGTCAAGTTCGTCTAGTCCCTCAAGAAGCTTATCTGCATACGCAGTAATCTTAAGCATCCACTGCCTGATATTTTTTTTCTCGACTTTTGCTCCGCAACGTTCGCAAAATCCATCCTTGACTTCTTCGTTTGCAAGACCTGTCTTACAGTCAGGGCACCAGTTTATGGGTGTATTTGCCTCGTAGGCAAGACCGGCTTCGTTTAGACGTTCGAAAATCCACTGCGTCCATTTATAATAGTCGCTGTGACTTGTTGAAATTTCCCTGTCCCAGTCATAAGAAAAACCCAAGGCTTTAATCTGACGGCGGAAGGTATCTATATTCTTCTCTGTTGTTACATGCGGATGGGTTCCGGTTTTGATTGCGTAGTTCTCAGCAGGAAGACCGAATGAATCAAAACCCATCGGATGCAATACATTATAGCCGTTCATTCTGAGAAAGCGGCAGTATATGTCTGTTGCAGTGTATCCTTCCGGATGACCTACATGAAGACCTGCACCGCTTGGATAAGGAAACATATCAAGAACATAGCGTCTTTTTTCTTTAGGATAGGAAGGATCTTCAGTTGCTTTGAAAGTTTTATTATCCTCCCAATACTTCTGCCACTTAGGTTCTATTTCACTGAATGGATATTTGCTCATGGCAAAAGAATAGCACTCTATGGCAAAAAATACCACGAGGTTAGTAACTTAGGGAAAGCAAATAGTCACCTTGTGATGAGAAAGGTTTTACCCCCATTTCCTCAATTATTAGAGAAAGTTCTGACTTCTCGCGGATATTTATCAGCACTACTTTACCACATTCGGAAAAAACGTAATAAAGGAGAATCTTAATCTCCTCTTTAGTCCCGGAGACTGTAAAGACGCTACCATTGGGAGAGTATACGATGCTTCCGTTTTTATAAAGTTTTACACGGACTTTTTTTGTTTTTGACCAGGATAAGAACTGATTTTGCCATGTCGGATAAGATGAGGAATTCTTTTCAGATATAAAACCGTCATCTGTATTTCCATGGGCAACGGAGAAAATCACCGGATCAGATAGAAGAGATGTTATCGAGTAACACAGAAGTCTGTCTTTTTTGATAAAACCCAGATTTTCGTATAGGTTTCTTGCTTTTATATTTTCCTCAATGCACTCAAGATGTATTTCTTTTATACCTTTTTCCTTGAGCGCCGTAATAGCAAGGGATAATAATTTTTTCTGCAAGCCTTTTCTTCTTTGGCTAGGTACTGTTCCGACCCCTATTATAAAAGCTTCATCTTCCCTTATTCCCACCAGTATAAAAGAAATGAGTTCTCCTTTGAAAAATGCCCCTAAACTGCACTTTGCATCAAAATCCATTGCGTATAAATGCTCTTTGAGGCTTTCTTCTGTAAACTTTATTTGCACCAGATAATCTGAGAATGAAAGATTGAAGCAATCAGAAATTACATAATAAGGGCAATCTGATAGGGAAGAAAAAATAAAATCCATACCTGTATTGTAAAAAAAGGTTGGGATAAAAAATAGCTTTACTTATTTGAACCCTTTATTCCAGTTTTGTTATAATCAAAATATGGCTTATGATGAATCGAATATAAAATCACTCTCGTCCACTGAGCATATTCGACAGCGTCCAGGTATGTATATCGGAAGATTAGGGGATGGGAGTCATCCAGATGATGGTATTTATATTCTTTTGAAAGAAGTTGTTGACAATTCCATCGACGAATTCATGGAAGGACACGGTTCGAGAATCAATGTAACGATAGAAAACGATCAGGTCAGCGTCAGGGATTTCGGCCGCGGTATCCCATTGAATAAAGTAATAGAATGCGTTTCGGTAATGAACACCGGTGCAAAATATGACAATGAAGCCTTTCAGTATTCTGTGGGATTAAATGGTGTAGGAACCAAAGCAGTCAATGCACTCTCGTCATATTTTGAAGTTAAGTCTGTCAGGGATGGGGAATTTGTAAGGGCCACTTTCGAAAGGGGACTTTTAAAAACCAAGAAGAAAGGAAAAACAGAAGAACCAAATGGAACATTCGTTTCTTTTATTCCGGATCATGACGAGACTATATTTGGCGCGTATAAATACAACGAAGATTATATCCGTGAAAGGATGTGGAACTATGCCTATTTAAACAAAGGTCTTGTCATATCATATAACCAGCGGCTGATAAAAAGTCAGAACGGTCTGATGGACCTTGTGAGAAAAAAACTCGGAGAAGATGGACTTTATCCTTTGATTACATTCAAAAACAAGCATCTTGAGTTTGCCTTCACCCATACCAATGGCTATGGTGAAAGCTATCATTCATATGTCAACGGACAGTATACCTCTGATGGGGGGACCCATGAGGCGGCTTTTAAGGAAGGAGTACTGAAAGGCATAAATGAGTTTTACAAGAAAAGCTGGAACGCCCCTGAAATCAGGGATGGAATTGTTGCAACAGTCGCAATAAAAATACCATCTCCGGTATTTGAATCCCAGACTAAAAACAAACTGGGCAATACAGATGTTAGGGCCTGGATTGTCCAGGAAGTAAGGGAGGGCGTTATGGACGCCCTGATGAAAAACAAGGACATAGCCAAAGGTCTTGAAGAAAAAATCATAAGCAATGAGAAAGTTCACAAAGAAGAAGCGGCAGTCCGTAATGGTGCAAAGGAAAAGGCAAAGAAAACAGCAATAAATATCCCTAAACTGAAAGAGTGCCGTTTCCATTTCAATTCATTTCCCGAAAAACATAGGGATGAGGCCATGAACTCAATGATTTTTCTTACCGAGGGAGACTCAGCTGCCGGTTCTATAAGCAAGACAAGGGATCCAAACTACCAGGCGGTATTTGCCCTCCGTGGCAAACCCCTGAATGTTCAGGGGAAGAAAAGAACAACAATATACAGCAATGAGGAGCTGTATAACATCATGAAGGCCCTTGGTATAGAAGATGGGATTGAAAACCTAAGGTACTCGAAGGTTGTTATTGCAACTGATGCTGACGTTGATGGTTTCCATATAAGAATACTCTTGATGACATATTTCTTTGCATTTTTTGAGGAAGTTATCAATCAAGGACACCTGTTTATACTTGAAACCCCACTTTTCCGTGTAAGGAACAAGGTTGAAATACGATATTGCTACACTGAGCAAGAGCGTGATGAGGCTGTAAAAAAAATCAGGGGTGCTGAAATTACCAGATTCAAGGGACTCGGAGAAATAAGCCCGAATGAGTTCGGACCATTTATTGGAAAGGATATAAAGCTTGTTCAGGTGACATATGAATCTTTCAAGGAAATAAAAAGAGAAATGGAATTCTATATGGGAGATAATAATCCTTCGCGACGTGACTTTATCATGGAGAACTTACTCTGATGCCCAATGCTGAAAGACTTTATAAAGATTATTTTCTTGAGTATGCGTCCTATGTAATTAAGGACAGGGCAATTCCTGATCTTGTAGACGGGTTTAAGCCCGTTCAGCGAAGAATAATCCATGCAATGCTTTCCTCCGATGATGGGCGGTTTTCAAAAGTTGCAGGAATAATCGGAGATACAATGAAGTATCATCCCCATGGAGATGCCTCAATCGGAGGTGCCCTTGTAAATCTTGTAACTAATGGGCTGTTAATCGAGGGACAGGGGAACTATGGAAATATTTTTACCGGTGATGAAGCTGCCGCTCCCAGATATATTGAGGCACGGCTCAAACCTATAGCAAAAAAGATACTTTATTCTCCTGAAATTACCGAGTTTGTGGACAGCTATGATGGAAGGAACAAGGAACCAGTAAGGTATGAAGCAAAGCTCCCTATTGTTGTAATTCAGGGAACACAGGGGATTGCTGTAGGTATGTCTACCCGTATTTTCCCCCATAATCTTGTGGAAGTTCTTGATGCAATGAAAAAAGCTCTGAGGGGAGAAAGCTTTACGATATATCCTGATTTTCCCACAGGGGGAATAATGGATGTTTCCCAGTATGATGACGGGAGGGGAAAACTTATTGTCAGGGCGAAGCTTAATGCATCTGATCCAAAAAAAATCATTATTGAAGAACTTCCCGTAGATACAACCAGCTCAGCTCTCATTGAATCAATTGAGAAGGCAAATAAAACAGGAAAACTGAAAATAGCGTCAATTAATGACTATACCGCGGGAGAGGTCAATATAGAGGTCAACTGGCAACGTGGAACATACTCAGAGGACATGGTAGATGTTCTTTATGCAACAACAGGATGTCAGGTTTCAATTTCCGCCAACCCGCTTGTTTTGGTTGACAGGCTTCCACGTCGTATGGGAATTTCCGAAATAATCAAGTTTCATGCTGAGCACCTGATTGAAACACTCAGAAGGGAGCTGGAACTCGAAATCGGGCACCATGAGGAAAAACTCAGGGCCAGGACAATGGAGAGGATATTCATTGAAGAGAGGATATACAAGAAAATAGAAACAAAAAAGACACAGGAAGAGATAGATAAGGCAATCAGAAGTGGATTCAAACCGTTTGTTGAGACAGAGCTAGGTGGGCAAGCCTTGACAGATGATGATATACAGCGCCTTTTGAAAATACCAATCAGAAGAATCTCCCTTTTTGATATCGAGAAAAATCGTAAGGAGATATCTGATATAGAGGCAGATATCGCCAAGTGCAAACTAAACCTGGAGAATATTGTTGACTATTCGGTAAGTTTTATTGATGACATAGAGTCTGATCTGGATAAAAAAGAATACAAAAGAAAAACCAAAATTGCATCATTGCAGACACTTACGGCTAAGGATGTAGCTGTAAGGAATATGGATTTGCGCTATGATCCTGAAACAGGTTATCTGGGCACCAGCGTAAAAACGGGGGAGGCACTGTTGAAAGTATCTTCCTTTGACAAGGTTTTTTACATGAAGAACGATGGAGAGTTCAGAGTCGTAAATGTTGCAGACAGGATCTTCATAGGAAAGCAGGGAATTTTCTATATAAACTATGGTGAAAAGGACATTATAGGTAAGGAAATTTTCACAATCATATACAAAGACCGTATCAGGGATAAATCTGTCTATATGATTAAACGTTTCCAAATCAATGCCTGGTCCACCGACAAATCTTATTATGCTGTAACAGGAGAGAAAGTCAGAATCAAGAAAATATCGCTTTTTCCTAATGCAAGAATCTTTTTAAAGTATAAACCCGGACTCGGATATAGGATTCTTGAGGAGGAATTCAGGTTTGCCGATTTTGATATCTCAAAAAGTGAGAAACCGAAAGGGAGACAACTTACAAGTAAGGAACTCTCAGGTCTTTCAATCCGAGCAACCAAGGAAGTAATAACTTCAGATGAACTTCAGCCAACACTCTTTGATAAGGAAAAATAATGGAGATTAAGGACAGGATTCTTTTTGAAGATAACCATCTTATTGCCATTAACAAAGAAGCGGGGGAACTTGTACAGGGAGATCATACAGGAGATGAAACCCTTGCTGACAAAGTCAGAGGATATTTGAAAACAACCTATGACAAAAAAGGCAATGTTTATCTTGGAATCCCGCACCGCCTTGACCGTCCTACCTCAGGGGTTGTGCTATATACCAAAACAGAAAAGGCCCTTATCCGTATGAATGAACTATTTAAAGGCAGTGGGGTTAAAAAAACGTACTGGGCTATTGTTGATAAAAAACCGATAAAAGATGAAGCAGAGCTTGTCCACTTTATAAAAAGAAATGTTAAGGAAAACAAAAGTTACGCTTACTCAAAGGAAACTACTGGTACAAAGCTTGCCCGGCTTTCATATAAAGTAATAGGACATTCCGATAAATATTATCTTCTGGAAATTGATTTACATACGGGACGTCACCATCAAATCCGGGCCCAGCTTGCAGCCTTGGGAATCCATATCAAAGGTGATTTGAAATATGGATCGGCTCGGTCAAATAAAGATGGAGGAATCTCTCTTCATGCAAGGAAAATCAGTTTTGTGCATCCGGTAAAAAAAGAGGAGGTAACAATAATTGCCCCTCCTCCTGATGATAACTTGTGGAAAGCGATAACGCCTTAAAGGGCGTTCTTGTAAATGTTGTACATATCTTCTTCCTCAAGTGTTTTAAAAGATCCGAGTGTGCGCTTTCCGAAAAAAGATGCCTTATGTGCCAGTTCATGTAAATCTTCATCACTTGGATGAAAGCCCAGTTCCGATATAGTTACAGGCATGTTTATTGATTTGAAGTACGCCTCCATTTTATCAATTGCCTCAAGTGCGGCACTTTCATCTGAAACTTCTTTTGGAATATTAAAAAGACTTCTTCCAAATGAAGCGAACCTTGCCGGATTCTCTTCATACACATAGCGCGCCCAGCTTGGCCAGATGGCAGATAGTCCTGCACCATGTGCAACATCATACATACCGGACAGTTCATGTTCTAGTTGGTGTGATGCCCAGTCCCCGCGTACTTCATTTCCAAGTTGCATAAGCCCATTATGGCTAAGGGTTCCGGCCCACATCAGATTTGACCTTGCTTGATAGCTTGTTGGGTCAGAAAGAGCAAGTTTTCCCATTTTCATTGTTTCTTTTATCAAAGCAAGTGAAAGCTCATCGGTAATATCCAGTGAGTAACCGTAATGGAAATACCGTTCCATAGTGTGCATCATGATATCTACAGTTCCGCAACTCGTCTGGTAAGGAGAGACTGAGTAAGTAAGCTCCGGGTTCAGAAGTGCAAATTTAGGTCTTGAAAGGTTTGAGTTTATACCCCTCTTGAGCATTCCATCGTCATTTGTGATAACAGAGGAGTCAGACATCTCGGATCCTGTTGCGCTGAGGGTTAGGATGACTCCGAGGGGAACAGAACCGGCAACAGGTTTTTTCCCTGCGTAGTAATCCCATACATCTTCTGTTTTCTCATCATAAAGGCCATAGCAAATTGCCTTGGCAGAATCGATTACTGATCCTCCACCGAGAGCAAGAACAAAATCCACACCTTCTTTTTTACCTAAGCGTACACCTTCATTGACCAGACGTACCCTTGGATTGGGAACAACGCCACCGAGTTCGACAAAGGAGATGCCTTCATTTTTTATCAGGTTCTTCACCTTATCCAAAAGGCCAGTTTTCTTGACAGAACCTGAACCATAGTGGATAAGAACTTTTCTGGCATTGAAGTTCTTTAATACCTCACCTATGAGTTCTTCCGCACCTTTTCCAAAGTAAACGTGTGTTGGCAAAAAAAGTTCCGTTATTCCCATATTTCCTCCTAAATTCCAATTACAGCCTCACCTTTGAGACCATTGGCTTTAATTATAAACGGTTTATTGTTCCTCAAGTGCAGAAAATGTTTTGTTTCATGGATTATATCCAGAGAATATATTCCCTCCCAGTCAATTATCCCGTTTTCTGCCTCAGGATTCACAGTCAGATATATGCATCCGAGGCTTGTCATATTCTGGAAAAAGTGTGTTCCTTCAGATGGTTCGACATTGATTTCTTTTAATCCTGTTTCAACAATGACATGGGCGTTTGAAATCTGTGAAAAAGATACTGGAATACCCAGCCATGGATCAGAGGAACCCAAGCGTCCTGCGACAAGAAGAATATACGAAGAGTCTGTACTTTTATTAAGGCTTTCAAGCTCCATTGCCATTTCATTCATCTGGCTGGCCCTGAATTCATTTTTCTTAATGCAAATCATATCTTTGATATCTAGGACTTCTCCGTTTCCCATAACTTTACATGAATAAACAAGAGCTCTTCTTTTGTCCTCTTGTGTTATAGGAAGATCAACAAATTCAGCTTTGTTTGAAATCGGACGTACCTGAAGAATTGAAAAGTCCGGCTTTTTTTCTCCCTGCCTCTCAGTATTGAATGCTATCTCAATTTCTACTGGCTCGGCCATGCTTTCAGAGCCCAGTTTCAGAACATCATGAATTATGGATGCTAGAGGATACATATCATATTTTAGAATCCCGTTGAATGTAATCATCTTTATTCCTTCTGAATTTGGTGATTCAGAAATCATTCCTGAACTCATATCAAGGGTAGAAGCAACACCTCTGAGGCTTCTCGGATACGATGAAGCCCACTCCAGAGGGAGGGAAACAAGATTGTCTACGTCCTGGAGAGGAACAAAAGGTTTAGAGATATCAAGAGCAAAGAACGACTGTTGCTCACTTATTTCCCCGGAAGAAGATGAGGATGGTTTTTTTGGTTTTCCGGGGCAGAACCTGAAAGAGACACCTCCGTCGACAATTGTTTTTCCAAGACCGAATGCAAGGTGTCCAACTCCATCTTCTGCCTTCTGACCCTCAGTTGGGTAGTAATTCAGGCTACGGGCAACCCCTGACACGTTTGGGAACCACATGTTTCCATGTAAGGATCCTGTTATCTGCTGAATAATTACTGCCATTTTTTCCTCTTCAAGGGAGTGACCTGTCCTTTTCAGGTATTCTTTTGCTATTTCAAAATATGTTGAGGCCCAGACAGTCTTCACTGCAGCCTCCAGATCCTCAAGGCGTTTCTCATCTGAACCCTGGTTGGGAATCATGCTTGTCTGATAAACTCCTGCAAAAGGCTGGAAGTGACTGTCTTCCAATAGGGAGGAGGACCTGACAGAAATCGGTACTTTTATGACATTCAAAACCTCTTTCAGGTTTTCTGTAAGTTCTTCAGGCATTTTGCCATTCAGAAAGAGTTTTAATATTTCCTGGTCTGGTTTTGTGGTGAAATACAGATCTTCAAGGTTATTCAGAGCCATGAAAGAATCAAAGAATTCAGTTGAGATTACCACAGTCCTGGGAATTGAAAGATAAACATCCGGGTATTTTTCCTGAATACGGTTTGCCTTCATTTCCATGGCAATAAAGGCAAGACCACGTCCTTTTCCACCAAGGGAACCTTTTCCCATGCGTGCAAAAAATAGAGTCTCGTCATAGGAGTTTTTACTGAATTCCGCAATTGAACCACGTGTTCTTTCAGCACGGTAGTTTTTTATTGTCTTATACAGAAGATCCCTGGTTTTTTCAGCTGACTCAGGACCACATAGTTTTATAGGTTTTATAATTGACGCAAGTTGGTAAAGACTCTGACTCCTGAACCAGCGTGAAAAATCATTTCTTGTGCTGTGATAAATAAAAGAATCCAAAGGCAGATCCTTGAGGGTGTTTTGGACTTCCTTCATAGTACTGACACTACTGATTGTTTCCCCTGTTTTGGGATTGATGAAGTTGAAAGGACCGAAGTTGTATTCCTTGATGAAATACCGCTCAAGTTCCATCAGCATATTATCCGAGAGTTTCCAGATAAAATCGTACCCTTTTTTCAAAGCCTCTTCTTTGTATTTGAGGTCCGTTGACTGTATCAGCACAGGACATTCCGGATTATCTTTTTTTATTGCCTCGGCGAGAAAAAAACCAGATTCCTCTTTGGAGTAGGGAGAAGGGAATGACATATCTGTGATAACACCGAGAACATTTGCCTTGTATTTCTTGTATAGTGACCAGGCTGTCTCATAGTTACGCGCAAGGACAATTTTTGGCCTTCCTCGCATTCTAAGCGTCTTTCCCCATTCATTAAGTCCCTCCAGTATTGAGATTCTGTTTTGCCTGATCAGCTCTGTATACATCTGGGGAAGATATGTGGAGGTGAAACGTACGGAGTCCTCAACGAGAATAATAACCTGAACATCGGCCTCAGCGGTGTCATGATCGAGGTTCATCCTGTCTTCGACAAGCTTTACCATTGCCAGAAACAGGGCAGGATTTCCCTGCCAATAGAAAAGATAATCTATGTATGGGCAGTTTTCCCCTTTAAGCGCACGGGCTTTTCTGTGGTCCGGGGATGGAGAGAGGGCAATTACAGGCATATCAGGTTTTATCTTTTTGATTTCCTCTGCAAGTGCTTCAACTCGGTCGCTACCCAAATCAAGCATAGTTATAACAAGCTGAAAATTAAGAACCTTAATCAGGCTGAGAGCCTCTTCCTCACTATTTGTATGTGTGATTTTAGGAGGGTTTGAAAGGCCAAGTGCTGTATATTCTTTATAAAGTTCTTCCTCGACCCTTCCGTCTTCCTCTAGCATGAAACGGTCATAGTCGGAGCAGATAAGGAGCACATTGTAAACGCGCTGCAGCATGAGGTTCGCAAAAGGAAGCCAAGTTTGATCTAAAAGGTACATTATTTATTCCACCCCAGGAAAAACAATATGAGGGAAGTTGCTATCAGTGCCAGAGCTATCCAGCCAAGGAGAGTAAAAACCCAGTCAGAGGGGACAACTACAACTATCAAAAACAGAAGAAGTAATAGGACTATTGCCAGAAGGAAGAGAGATGTCCTGAAAAATGCTTTTTTCATGTTCTAATTATAAATGGAAATCTTTTAAAACAAAACGCATCATTCAGCTTTAACTGCTTTGAAGAATAATCTTTTGAATTTGAAAATGTATTTTCCATTTTTCTGCTTATGAATAACGTAAGCAGCCTTTTCTAGGATTTGATCTTGCAGTTCTTTTTTTTCCTGTGTATCCAAAAGATCAAGATATGGTCTAAGTCTTGTGCCTTTTGTCCATTCAAGGATTGCCTCAAGTGATGGCATTTTATGATAGTAAACGGTCTCCCATATGTCAAAATCATCAGTCAGAGAGGAAAGTATATCAAAATAGACAGATAAATCGAGTGTTCTGTTTACATTATCCTTCAGAGATGAAAAATCCCATTTACCGGAATTTATCACATCCGATATGGCTTTGTAAAACGGAGAGTCCTCATTTTCGGGAATCTGTACCAGTAGCTGACCGTTTCTATTGAGTTTTGAAAACAGAGCCGGGATGAGGCTTTCATGATGCGGTATCCACTGCAGACATGCATTTGAGAAAATCAAATCAAATGATTGCATTCTATCCAGACAATAAGGAACCTCAAAGGTCTTGAAGTCTATCTCAGGATAAGTTTTTCCTGCTTTTTCAATCATTTGCTCAGAGCTGTCGATCCCAAGAATATAGGAATTGGGAAAAAATTCTTTTAATATGGCAGTGCTGTTTCCTGGTCCGCATCCGACATCCAGTATAGTAGTGGGGACAAAGTCTATCCTCCTTGCCAGGTCTATTGCTGCCTGTGTCCGTTCTTTCTTGAATTTCAGATACTGCTCCGGATTCCAGTTTGCCATGATTTATCCTTTGTCTAAATTTATCAGATTTGTGAAAACTATGGAATGAATGAGAATTTGAGGTTTTATAGCAATCAAAAGATATTTATATTTAGCTCATAAATTTTTAAAATATTTACTGTAAATATAAAAATTAGGAACAAAATATAATTTATAAATTAATATTTGACTAGAGGGTAAAGTGGGTATATGCTAAAGGAAAAAGGACGAAAATTATGTACGATTTAAATAAATTTATTAGCGAAGTTGAAAGAAAAAACCCAGCTGAACCAGAATTCATCCAGGCTGTTAAGGAAGTAGTTGAATCAGTTATAGATGTAGTAAACGAAAATCCTCTTTATCTTAAAAATAAGATTCTCGACAGGATTGTTGAGCCTGACAGAGTAATATCATTCAAGGTTGAATGGGAAGATGATAATGGAAATATTCAGGTCAACCGCGGTTACCGTGTTCAGTTTAATAACGCAATAGGACCATATAAGGGAGGTCTGCGTTTCCATGCATCTGTTACACAGGGAACTCTTAAATTCCTTGGTTTTGAGCAGATGTTCAAGAACAGTTTGACAACACTTCCCATGGGCGGTGGTAAGGGAGGCTCTGATTTCTCTCCGAAAGGAAAGAGCGATGCTGAAATCTTACGTTTCTGCCGTTCGTTCATGACAGAGCTCCAGAAGTACATCGGTGCTAATACAGATGTTCCGGCAGGTGACATTGGCGTAGGAGCAAGAGAAATCGGATTCCTCTACGGTCAGTATAAGAGAATCAAAGATGAAAATACTGGCGTTCTAACAGGTAAGGGACTTTCTTATGGCGGTTCTCTTGTACGACCTGAAGCAACAGGATACGGCACAATGTATTTTGCTTCAAATATGCTCAAAGAAAAAGGCGAGAGCATGGAGGGCAAGACAATAGCCCTTTCAGGTTTTGGCAATGTTGCCTGGGGTGCTGCAATCAAGGCAAGTCAGCTTGGAGCAAAAGTCGTTACAATCTCTGGTCCTGACGGATACATTTATGACAAGAACGGAATAAATACTCCTGAAAAATGGGCATACATGGTAGCTCTTCGCGCATCAAACAATGATGTTGTAAAGCCATATGCTGAAAAGTTCGGTGCTGAGTTCTTCCCTGGCAAGAAACCTTGGGAAGCAAAGGTGGATATGGCATTCCCATGTGCAATTCAGAACGAACTTAACGAAGATGATGCAAAAACCCTTATCAAAAATGGTTGCAAATATGTTATTGAAACCTCAAACATGGGGTGCACTGCTGAAGCAGTAAAGGCTTTACAGAGTGCAAGAATAAATTTTGCTCCTGGTAAAGCTGCTAATGCTGGCGGGGTTGCAGTTTCCGGTCTGGAAATGAGCCAGAATGCAGAGCATCTTTCGTGGTCAGCAGAGGAAGTTGATGAAAAACTTAAGTCAATCATGGCTTCCATTCACTCAGCTTGTGTGAAGGAAGGTAAGGAAGATGATGGTTATATCAACTATGTTAAAGGAGCAAACATTGCAGGCTTCAAGAAAGTAGCTGATGCAATGTGTCAATTAGGTTACTAACCATAATTATACATTACTTTTTTTCCTATCCCTTTTGCGGCCTGGCACCTCCTCTTTCGGGCCGCATCTTTTTGCCTTTTTACCTGGAAAAATTAAAGAGTAAGTGAAATTTCTTCTCTCAAACTACACAAAAAAAGATGATATCCGGTTTTTTTATAATGATTTATTGCATATAATTATTTTGAGGAGAAGGAGAAAAAAGGATGAAGAAAAATTTGGTTCTCGCTTTATTGAGCATAGTGCTTTTCAGCTTTCTTTTTTCATCTTGCAAATCCACAGTAGCCCAGACATTGGATAAGGATTTTCCTAAGTCAGAGTATCTGACATTCCTGGGAAGCGGTTTTACGCTGAATGTTGCTGAACAGAATGCCATAGAAAACCTTGCTACTTATTTCGGATTTGATACAGTTTTTACCTCTTTTCAGAATGTTGAAGGATTATCTGGCTTGAATTATGATGCGAAGCTCAGCAATGAAGAAGCTATTGCAACCATAACCGGGATCAGAGGAGTAACAATAGAAAGAAGCTATGTTGAAAACGGTGTTTATTATGCCCTCGCAGTAATGAATAGGGCCAGAACAATTGAGACATATTCTGCGTTGCTCAGTGAAAAAATAGATTCCATCAATGAGTCATATGATGTGCTCAGCAAAAAGGAATCGTATGATTTAAATGATTTAGCGCTCTGCTCCCTTCTTTATAATGAAACTACGTCCTATTTTGATGATTTGAAGATTCTCAGTAAATTTTCCACTGATCAGGCACGACACTTCAGTGAAGCAGTCCATAGTCAAGAAGATGTAGATAACCTAATTAAAAAGGTACATCAGAGTATTCCTTTCTATATTGAAATTGAGGGCAGGGGAAGGGGAAGAACTGAACTTCAGGACGCACTTACAGAATTTCTCGTGTCAAGGAATTTCAAGACAGGAGAAGAAAGTTCACCTTATGGAATACTTATCGAGTATGAACTTGTTCCTGTTGTCATGAAGGACAGTAACCGTTTCTTTTATAAGTATTCTCTGATGCTTTCTATTGTTAATCTGTCAGATGAAACAGTAATTATGAATCTTGAAGCAAGCGCCAGAGAAGGTCATGAGAGTGCGGACCTTGCGAGGGACAGATGTATTGAGAAAATGGTTGCTATTGTCAGTAATGATTTAGCAAATGCTTTTGACAGCCAGTTCAGTTCTCTCTAAGCTGAAATCTGTCTCATTGATGACTGTAAGGTCCGAAAGCATAGGATAAAGTGCAAGATATGCACTTTTTTCATTTTTCCTCATAAAAAACAGACCCGTTTTATCCAAGAATGAAGAAATCTCTGACCTATTCATATCAAAGACAGAGCCTCCTTTTTCCTTGATAAGTGCTTCCTTTACTGCCCAGAGTGCAAAAAACGGATTTTCAAGATGCGAGAAAGCGGATACTTCTTCATCGTGTGAGACTCGGCATATAAGTTTATCAATTGAATAGCCACTTTTGACAAACTGCAAGTCCAATCCGAGACTGATGCATTCATCGTTGATGTAATAAGCTCTAAGTTCTTCTGAATCTGAAATATTGAAAGAAATGGGAAAAGGAAGAAATGGCTTATGTTTTTCTCCTTCTTTGAAATCCTCCAAAAGGTAAGATAAGCCATAATAATCGTTTAGGATTTTCAAAAGACGCTCTCTGTTTGAAAGAGAATCTTTCTTTTCAATAAGCAGAATTCTTTTTCCCACGGGAAAATTTTAAACGAAAAGAAAAAGGTTGTCCCCTTTAAACCATTTGAATCTTTCAAGTAGAATTTTCATATGGCGGGAAAGAGACTATACAAAGGGCTGGGGAGAGCAATGTACCTGGTTGCCCTGACAAGGTGCATAAATCGTTTCGGGGACTTTGTAGAAATAGTCTTGGTCCTGATTCTTTCTGTGAAGCTTTCTTTGGAGGCAAGGACTGTTGGATATCTGACAACAGCAGTATATGTTCTCCGTTTTTTCGGGCAGATGAGTTCAGGATGGCTCTCAGATAAGATTCCCAGAAAGAGAATCCTTCCGGTTCTTCAGCTCTCTGTTGCAGCTACATATCTATGTTGTTGCTACTTTATTGCCAATGATAATATACGTGCTATCGTTATTTGTATACTACTATCCTCCCCATTCCGAGGTGGTACACAACCAGTTACCAATGCAATGACAGCAGATGTCGTGCAAGATGATAAGAGAATGGGGGACGCATTTTCCCTTTTGTATTTACTGACCAATGTGGGCATAGCCTTGGGCTCGATTATTGCAGGACTCCTTTTCAATAACCTTGGTCTTTTGTTTTCCCTCTCTGCTGTACTGATTTCTATCTCAGCACTTATTGTTATCTTTCTTGTCCCATATGTTCCTGTCCATAAAAAGGAAGGAAAGGAAAAAAGGGATAAAAAGAATATCATCAGACCTGTATTTTTCTTCCTGCTATTTTTTTCGTCCATCTATCTTCTCTATTCATTTTTCTATAACGGAACAACCTTCATTCTTCCAATGGAAGCAGGATCCCTCTTTGGTGAGGAAACAGGCCCGATTGTATATTCATCAATTCAAAGCGTAAATGCCGTAACAGTTATTCTTTTTACTCCGCTTCTTACATATCTGTTTTCCCGTTTTTCTTCTATAAACCGCATGGTTATGAGTATGATATTCTTTTTTGGCGGCGCCATTCTGTTCTCCGTTTCAAGAACTTCCTGGTTTTTTCTTTTTTCCATGATAGTCTGGACACTCGGAGAGATTCTGATGGCAACAAATACCAGTGTTTTTCTAAATGAAGTGGCACCAAAGGAAAACCGGGGTTTTTATAACTCCTTGTTTCTCTCTCTTGGCTCTTTCGGTGCCTCCCTAGCCCCTACTGTGCTTGGCTATTTTCTGGACTTTTACGGTTATAAAACAGTCTGGGTTTCCCTCTCAGTATTTGTTATTCTGATTGCTTTGCTTCTTTCAAGCCTCAAACCATTGAGGAAAAAACTGGGCCCTTGTCAGACGATAGCAGAGAGGAAATAAAAAGCTTGAATGTATCTACGTAATAAAGGGCTTTTTCCTGGGTTTCAGCTTCACTGATAATACGTAGAACCGGTTCTGTACCACTAAAACGGCAACTGACAAAATCGCCGTTCTTGAATAAGACCTTAACTCCATCAAGATAAGAGATTTCGTCTATTTTTTCACTGAAAGCAGGAATGGCTTTTTCTTCCAAAAGTTTGTTTTCAACAGTTTTCTTTTTGTTTTTGGATGTAAATGAGATTGCCAAATCTTCAAAATATGTTTTTCCATATTCCTTCTCAAGCATTTTAATTATTTCCAACGGTGTCATGTCAGTAACACTCAGCATTTCAACAAAAAGGTATGATGCATACACAGAGTCTTTGCCATGTATATGGCCACGGACTGTCAGACCTCCTGAGGATTCTCCTCCGAGTACTGCGTCATATTTGTCGATTGCCGCAGATACCCATTTGAAACCCACAGGTACCTCAATACATTTTTCATTGAATGCCTTGGCCATCCTGTCCAGGATATGTGTAGTGGAAATATTTCTGACAACACCGCCCTTCCAATGCTTTTTTTCATGTAGATACCAGTAAAGCATTACAAGAATCTGGTTGCTGGTAATGAATGTTCCACTCGGATCAATAATCCCCAGCCGATCTCCATCCCCGTCAAAGGCAATCCCTAAGTCATAGCCATCTTTGACAACCATCCTTTTTAAGTCCTGAAGTGTACTTTCTGTAGGAGTAGGAAAAGAACCATCAAAATATGCATCCTTATTGCTATTTATAAGGTCAACAGTACACCTGGTTGTATTGAGAATGACCAAAAGTGGATAAGTTCCGGATCCGTGCATAGGATCAAATGCTATCCTGAGACCACGTTCTCTTATTGCTTTTACGTCCAGCATATCCAGAATATCATCCACGAATTGATTGAAAGGGTTTTTAATAAACTCAACAAGCCCTAGCTTTACAGCCTTTTCAAAGTCCATCGATTTGACTTTCAGTTCCGGACTGTTTGCAATGCATTCAATCTTTTCTGTAACTTCAACTGGGGCATCTCGTCCCTCATCGACAATTACCTTTATTCCATTGTACTCAGGAGGGTTGTGGCTTGCTGTCACTTCAAGACCAATGTGTATTGCCTCCCTTTTTACTGTGTGCATGATTAAAGGGGTCGGAGAGCTGCGTTTTAAAAGCTGGCAAGTAATCCCGTTTGCCGCAAGAACAGAGGAAATCCACCATGTTGCCCTTTCTGAAAGGAAACGTCTGTCATGACCGATTATTACGGGTTTATTGGTCTTATTGTCCTTTTCAAGCAACTCAAAAATAGCCTGTGCTATTCTTTCAACATTTTCCTTTATGAACTCTTCTCCGATTACAGCTCTCCAGCCACCGGTACCAAAACAGATTCTACTCATATAGCTAAGATTATAACAATTGTTCACTCAGAAAAGAAAAATTCATTTTTATTCTTTTTTATATTTATGACTAAGAACACATAGATATAGAAGAATGGTTTTCTGCATTTTAATATGAAATTGATGTATTTCATCTAGTCCATTATTTTAGGATTGCCTTATTTAACCTTGAAAGGTTAGGTGTTCGGGAGTATGCTAAAAATAGTGCATTCGTGCCTAATTTTTTAAAGAAATAAAGGGTTGTACCCTAAAACTAAAAAACGGAGTGTAAGAAAAAAATGGCAGACAAGAAAATGGTTACCATTGACGGAAATACCGCTGCTGCGCATATAGCATATGCATTCAGTGATGTTGCCGCAATTTACCCAATTACGCCTTCTTCTCCAATGGGAGAATACTCAGAACAATGGTCTTCTGCAGGAAAAGAAAACCTCTGGGGAAAACAAGTTGAGATTATGGAAATGCAGAGTGAAGCAGGTGCAGCTGGTGCTGTTCATGGCGCATTGGCAGCCGGAGCTTTGACTACAACATTTACAGCATCTCAGGGCTTATTGTTGATGATTCCTAATATGTACAAGATTGCAGGCGAGATGACACCGGCCGTGTTCCATGTTTCTGCCAGAGCTCTTGCTGCACAGTCATTATCTATTTTCGGAGATCACAGTGATGTAATGGCATGTAGAAATACAGGCTTTGCTATGACATGTGCTTCCTCAATCCAGGAAACTATGGATATGGCACTTGTTGCTCACCTTTCAACACTTGAAGGTCAGGTACCGTTCCTCGCTTTCTTTGATGGTTTCAGGACTTCACACGAAATCCAGAAAGTTGAGGAGATTAGTTACGACGATATCAGAAAAATCGTTAATGAAGATTACATTGTTCGTTTCAGGGAAAGAGCTCAGAAGCCAGAGCATCCTATGACAAAAGTTGCAGCTCAGAATGAAGATGTTTACTTCCAGGGAAGGGAAACAGTCAATAAGTACTTTGATGAACTTCCGTCTATTGTTCAGAAGAACATGGACAAGGTTGCTTCAATCACAGGAAGACAATATCATCTGTTTGACTATGTCGGAGCAAAGGATGCAACTGATGTAGTTATTGTCATGGGTTCTGCTTGTGATACATTTGACTGGGCAGTAAAGTATCTGAATGACAAGGGTGCAAAAGTCGGTTTACTGAAGGTCAGACTTTATAGACCATTCTCAGCAAAGGATATGTGTGAGGCACTTCCTCTTTCAGTTGAAAGAATCGCTGTTCTTGACAGAACCAAGGAAATCGGAGCTACCGGTGAGCCATTGTATCTTGATGTAGTTGCTGCATTAAATCAGATGGGAAGAACGGGAATCAAGGTTATTGGCGGAAGATACGGCTTATCGTCAAAGGATTTCACTCCGACCCATGCAAAAGCAGTATTTGATTTCCTCTCAAGAAAGGATGCATGGCACAACTTCACAATCGGTATTGACGATGATGTTACAAAGAGGAGCATTCCTGTCGGTGCACCTATTGATGTTACACCTAAGGGAGTTGTTTCATGTATGTTCTGGGGTCTTGGTTCAGACGGTACTGTAGGTGCAAACAAGAACTCAATTAAGATCATCGGGGATAATACAAACCAGAGAGCTCAGGCATATTTTGCTTATGACTCAAAAAAATCCGGTGGTATTACGATTTCACACCTCCGCTTCGGAGAAGGCAACCTTGACATGCCATGGCTTATTGACCATGCAGACTTCGTTGCTTGTCATAACCCTGCTTATATCGGTCGTTATGACATGCTCTCTCCAATCAAGGAAGGCGGTGTATTCCTTTTAAATAGTCAGATTCCTTCAGAAGAAGTATTTGATCACCTTACAAAGGATATGCAGGAAATAATCATCAACAAGAAGATTAGATTCTACAACATTGATGCTTTGAAGATTGCACGTTCAGTTGGTCTTGGTTCAAGAATCAACACCGTCATGCAGGCAGCATTCTTTGCTATTGCAAATATCCTTCCTCAGGACGAAGCTATCGCATTGATCAAGAAGTATATCCAGAAGACATTCCTTAAAAAAGGTGAGGATATTGTTAACAAGAACTGGGCTGCAGTTGATGCTACAGCAGCTGCCCTTGTTGAAGTAAATGTTCCATCAACTATTACAAAGAGCTATGTACCTAAACCATTGGTACCAGCTGATGCTGATGATTTTGTTAAGAACATCATTGAGCCTGTAATGCACTTGAAGGGAGATTCAATACCTGTATCCCATATGTCATATGATGGCAAGCTTCCAACTGGAACAGCAAAACTCGAAAAGAGAGGAGTTGCTGCATATGTTCCTCACTGGGATAGTTCAAAGTGTATCCAGTGTAACCAGTGTGTACAGTCATGTCCTCACGCAGCAATCAGATCAAAGCAGATTACTCCAGAAGATGTAGCAAAGGCACCAGCAGGTTTTACTGTTATCAAGTCAAATACTAAGAATGACAGAGACTTACAGTTCAGAATTCAGGTTTACATTGAGGATTGTCAGGGTTGCGGTGTTTGTATTGAAGCTTGTCCTGCTAAGGAAAAGGCTCTTGACTTTGTTGCAGCAGAGAAGGAGAGAGAGGCAGGGGAAGACGAGAAGTGCACATATTTCGAGAACCTGACTTGGGATAACCTTGATGGATGTAATATGAACACAGTTAAAGGTCTGATGTTCAAGCAGCCATTATTTGAGTTCTCTGGAGCTTGTGCTGGTTGTGGTGAAACACCATATGTCAAACTTCTTTCACAGATTTGTGGTGAGAGAGCTGTTATAGCTAACGCAACCGGTTGTTCTTCAATATATTCAGGTACATTCCCGACAATCCCATACACAAAACGTCCTGATGGAAGAGGACCGGCATGGGGTAACTCTCTATTTGAAGATAATGCTGAGTATGGCTTAGGTATGCGCCTTGCTATTGATAGCAACAGAAACCTGTTAAGAATGAAGGCGGATGAGTTAATTGCAGCTGGATGTTCTGCAGAGTTAAAGGCTGCTATCGAGAAGTGTTATGCACATTGGGAAGATCTAACAGAAGCCTCCATCGATGCACAGAAAGAACTTCAGAAAGTTCTTGCAAAAGAAAAAGAGACTGCTGCAAACAAAGCATCTCTTGCTAAGGTAAGGGAATTACAGGATTATTTCTCAGAAAAGTGTGTATTGATTATCGGTGGTGACGGATGGGCATATGACATCGGGTACGGTGGCGTGGACCATGTTGTTGCTCAGAAGAAGAATGTTACAATTCTTGTTCTGGACACTGAAGTTTACTCAAATACAGGTGGTCAGGCATCTAAGGCTACACCTATTGCTGCAGTTGCAAAGTTTGCTAACTCAGGTAAGCAGGTTGGAAAGAAGAATATGGGCTTCATGTGTATGAGTTATGGACACGTATATGTAGCAAGCTGTGCTCTCGGTTATAACAGACAGCAGGCACAGAAGTGCTTACAGGAAGCAGTTGCCTATAACGGACCATCAATTGTCTTCTGCTATGCTCCATGTATTAACCATGGTATTAATATGCGCTACTCACAGGTCGAGGCAAAGAAGGCTGTTGAAGCTGGCTACTGGCCACTTTACCGTTTCAACCCTGATGGACCAGAAGGAAAGAAGTTCACCTGGGAGACAAAACCAGCTACAGCTGATTATGAACAGTTCATCAAAGGGGAAGTCAGATATTCTTCACTTTATAAGACCAATCCATCACATGCAGATGAATTATTCGCAAAGAGTGCTGCCGATGCAAAAGAAAGACTCGAGTTCTACGAGAAGTGCGGAAAAGTTATGGGAGAAATCCTGTAATACTATCGAGCAGAAAACTATTAAGACTGTCCTCTGGGCAGTCTTTTTTTTTATTAATCAGTGTGCAAGTTGACGGGGGGGGGTAATCTTTGTAAACTGATTTCACAGAATAAAATAAAGAGGTAGGAAAATGAAAAAACTCATAATAAGTCTGTTAGCCTTTCTGGTTTTGTTCTCATTTATGTCCTGTGATGAGAATGTTTATGATGGTGGAAAAAACGGTCCGAACCAAGCTGTGGATGCAGATGGGCATAAACTGGTTTCCTCAGACTATGTTTTGGAAGATGGGAAGCTTTATGTAATCATCACATGCAGTGATGATGATTGTGATTATTTGGAGAAGAAGTTCGTTTCTGATGCAAGTGATGTGTTAGTTGCAACACCTGAAAATGTCAATAATATTATCAACTCCGTAAATACAGGGATAATTTACCTTTCAGCTGGTACTTATTCAGAGGATATTGTGTTCTCTCATTCACCGGCTGTATCGGAGGCCTATAAAAGTGAAAATGGTGAATATGTAAAAGTTGAAGAGTTAGCAAATACCGGTGTTTACCATTATTTCAGGACTATTGAAAACATGTCTGTCGTTGGATCAAAGGATGCAATTATTGATGGAGCTAAAGTATATATTGGTTCTGGACATTGTTATGGGCAGAGTGGTGCTCCATGTGTTGATCCGATGAGACCAGATCATTCTACTGAAAGTACCAATAACTCTTACTATAATCATACTAAGGTATCAAATATATCATTTGATAATTTAAACTTTATTAACAAGGGGAAGTTTTATTTTTCATTCTCAATTGAAGGATGTGGTATTGATGGGCTCAAGATAGAAAACTGTTCTTTTGAAGGTGTGAATGAAAGCAGTGGTCTTCAGGCGATTCATGCTCTAAGGGATTCAGTAGGATATTATAAGAATGTAGTTATTGAGAACATTAATGTAAACCATGCATTCCAGGGTGTATTTATACAGGGAGCGGAGAATCTGGTAATCCGTAATTCCTATTTCAATGACCTGGCACATAATGCTATTGCTATACAGAATGGAAGAGATAACAAATTCTCCGGAGAAATTGTGATTGAAAATAATATTATGTCCAATGGTTTGGACCGGGCAATAAGATTTGGAGAAGGTGAAAGTGCAAGCATTTCCATTACAAACAATACTTTTATTGATATTTGTGATGATGGAAACGATGTAATAAAATCTCAGGCTCTTACTGGATGTTCTGTAGTTTTTGAAGATAATACTTATAACGCAGAAATAATGGAGACTGTTACTTTGGAAGGCGATGGTATTTTCAAGATAGTTCACTAAGTTATTTTGAAAAATTTAGAAGGACCAGAATGAATGATTTCAGACTGGTCCTTTTTTATTCTAATCATGGATTTATGAAAGCTTCCATAACGGCACCGTCCAGAGCACTCCCTTCAGATTCTGTCAGTTTTACATTTGGAATTTGTTCAAGACCCTTCTTGAAAAATGAAAGGAGGATTTCATCATGATCAAATTCTCCCCCATATATTACAAGGGAGTAGTTTGCATCTCCGAGACGCAGTGTTAGAGATGTAACAAGCTTTAGTAGTTCTGTTGCTGCATCCTGCAGTATGTCTAGTGATATCAAATCTCCTTTTTTTGCATTCTCTGTAACAACCTTTGCTCCAGTTGCAATGTATGATTTGGTTGTCTCATTTGAATTCATCAAGGATACGAACTCACCGAGTTCCGACAGACCGAAATGTTTAAGAATTCCATCCCTTAAAGAAGTATCTTCATAGTCTATGTATGATCTTTTTTCACTTTGGGCATACACTCTGTAGATTGCTTCTTTGCTGACCCACCAGGCAGAGCCCTCGTCTCCAAGTCTCCAGCCCAGGCCACCGGAACGAATAATCCTGTCTTTGTTGCGGCCAAGGGCCACAGATCCGGTACCTGCAATTAGTATCATGCCAGGTTTTTTCTCCTCTAAGGAACCTGTAAGAAGAATGTGTGCATCGGTAGTTACTTTTATCTTTGCATTTGGAAGAACTTGTCTGATGATATTTTTTACCATCTCATCATCGGCTCTTCTTCCCATGCCAAGTCCTGCTGAACCTAGGCATAGGCTTTTTACGTCTGAAGCATTTATAGATGTTTTTTCAAGTGCATCAAGGATAAGGTTTCTGATATTTTTGAGAGCATTATCTTGATCAGCATAAATATTGGTGGATAACCCTTTGACTGTAATTACTTCTTTTCTGTTTTCATCAACTATACGAAGACGGGAAGATGTACCTCCTCCATCAATACCGATTGTGTAAGTCATAAAAGTATATTACTACTTCAAAATGGAGAATTAAAGAAAGATAAATTAATATATATTGAAATCTTTTTTGCAAATTAATTTTCAAACAGGGTTTTCTTTGTTATTCTAATTAACGACAAAGGGTTAAACATGATTACAAGCAGAATTAGGCAGATACTTCCGGAACTGAAAAAGACAGAGACTGGAATAGCAAAATATATATTGAAGAATCCGGAACAGATAACAAGACAGAATATACAGGCTACTGCTGCAGCATGCGGATCATCTGCATCTGCAGTATTCCGATTCTGCCGGCATATAGGGGTGAAAGGGTATCCGGAATTGAAAATAATGCTTGCTGAGGAAATCTCTGGCAAGAGTAACGATAAAGCAAGTTTTCTTCTGAATCAGGAAACCAACAGTATTTTTGACTATACGAAACAGGTATCTGACCACATCATGCTTTTAGGCTCAGTTTTGTCTGAGGATGCATTAAAAGAAGCTGCTTCCAAAATTGTAAAGGCAAGGAAGGTTCTTCTTGTCGGAGTCGGAGCAAGCTACTTGGTTGCAAGGGATTTGCAGATGAAACTTATAAGGGTCGGAATATTCACTTCATGCATGGAAGATGAGGATTTACAGCTTATAGGTGCATCTTCTCTGAACAAGGATGATGTTTGTATTCTTATCTCGTACTCGGGAAGAACGGCACTTGTCAAAAAATGTGGGGAAGAGTCAAAGAAAAAAGGTGCAACAAATATTGTCATTACAAAATATGGTGCAACACCTATTTATCGTCTGGGAGACATCAATCTGGATATTCCTGTAGGAGAGGGGCAGTACAGAGAAGGAGCAACCCTATCAAGGTTGTCACAGCTGATAACAGTTGATTGTCTTTATTCAGCAGTGATAGCAAAACTCTCGGACTCAAAAGTGAGGATAACTGATTCTTTCTCTGTAGTAGTAAGTAAAGAAATCAAATAATTGAAAATAATTTTCAAAAACAAATAAAATTTTTTGAAAAATTTTGATTTTATTTGCCTACTCGGAATTCATGCTCCTATAATAAGACATGAGCATTCACAAAAAAATCACGGAAACGAGAAATCCTAATTCTTTCCGAATTGATACTCTGTCCACACTTGAAATAATCAAGGTAATAAATAACGAAGACAAGACAGTGCCTTATGCTGTCGAAAAAGCTCTTAAGGAAATAGCAAATACAATCGATAAGTGTGTTAGTGCAATAAAAAAAGGCGGAAGGATATTCTATATCGGAGCCGGGACCAGCGGGCGCCTTGGTGTCCTTGATGCCTCGGAGTGTCCTCCTACCTATGGAGTAAAACCGGATCTTGTCCAAGGAATAATTGCCGGTGGTGAGTATGCCCTTACAAACTCCATTGAAGGCGTTGAGGATGATGGGGAGGAAGGAATTGCCGATGTGAAAGCCAGAGGCTTCACTAAGGATGATGTTCTAATAGGAATAAGTGCGAACGGGGATGCTCCATATGTTGTTTCTTCTCTTGAATATGCAAAATCCCTTGGGGCCGCAGTTGCTGCAATTTGTTGCAACGATAATGCTTTATGTTTTGATGTTGTTGGAAAAGATTATTCAATTTTTGTCCCTGTCGGCCCTGAGATAGTCACTGGTTCAACAAGGATGAAATCAGGAACAGCACAGAAGCTGGTTCTCAACATGATAAGTACTGCGACAATGATTAAACTTGGAAAAGTTTATGATAACTATATGATTGATGTTATGCCTGTAAACAAGAAACTTGTAGACCGATCAATCAGGATGATTAAAGAGATAACAGGAAAGTCCGAAGAAGAAGCTAAGTCAGCTTTGGCTAAAGCTGGTTCATCGGTAAAAAAGGCAGTTGTCATGCTCTTATTGGATGTTGAGGCAGCCAAGGCAGATGCTTTACTCGAAAAACATAATGGTAATATCCATTTTGTTATAGATAGCGAACTAAAATAAGGGGGAAATAAATGAAAAAGGCTCTAGCAATTTTATTAGTAGCATTAATGGCTTTTTCACTATTCGCAAAAGGTACTCAGGAAAAGGCAAGTTCTAAAGTAGATCTTTCTGCTCCTGTCAAACTTACACTTTGGACTCATGATGATCCAAATAGAAAGGTATTGGAACAGGAGTTGATTGCAGATTTCGTGAAAGCCAATCCAAATGTAACTGTTGATTACCAAACTTACCCATCTGGAAAGATGGAAGAGCTTCTCACCGTTGCTTTCTCAGCTGGTGAGGGACCAGATATTTTCAACAGAAGTCAGGCTTTTGCAAATACTCTTGTCCAGGAAGGACAGCTTTCTGCTCTTAATCCTGAATGGATTGGACTGAAGAATATTGATGAATTTAAGGCCCGCTATATTCCGGCTTCTTTAGAAGCAGTTACACAGGATGGAAAGATTTATGGTATGCCACTTGAGTATACTAACCTCTGTTGCTATTTAAACAAGAAGATGTTTGAAGCAGTTGGTTTGGATCTAGAAAAAGACTACCCGAAAACATGGGAAGAAATGATGAAAGTTAGCGATATGATTGCCAAGAGAAACGGTGAGATTATCGTTACCCGCGGTTTCGATTTCAGATATTCATCATACTACACCATGGAGCTACTTCCACTCGTAGAGCAGATGGGTGGTAAGCTTGTTTCTGACGATTATACAAAAGCCGTTATCAATGATGATGCATGGCTGAAGTTCTTCAACTATATGAAGGAATGGGGTCCGAATGGAAAGAACCTTGGTGGTCCGACATATACAGCTGGTCCTACAGCATTCATGAACGATGATGATTCAATTGCTATGGCAGATAGCGGTCTTTATCAGGAAGCAAGACTGTTGGCAGCAAATCCGGAGTTTTATTACTCAGATGATTGGATGGTTATTCCATTCCCACAGTGGGCAGATGCAGTGAAGGAGGTTCCTACTCATGTTTCTTGCCACTATTATATGGTTAACCAGGATACTACTGAAGCACAGCAGATCTGGGCCTGGAGACTTGTTGATTACCTTCTCTCACACAGCGAAGACTACTTAACAAGAGTTAATATTGTTCAGCCTGTTTACTCTCTCTTTGAATCAGATACATTCAAGGCAATCCCATACTCAGAAGTATTCAAGGATGATTTGGACAAAGCTACATTAACATTCTATGGACCAAATGCATCGGCAATTACAGACAGGATGAAGCAAGCTGTAAATGCTGTAATGCTTGAAGGACAGGATCCAAAGTCTGTTTTAACCACATTCAGAAGGCAGGTTCAGGAATTAATTGACGAAGTTTAAAACAAAAGCAAAAAGGGGAGATGATTTCTCCCCTGATGCAATAAAAACCAAAGGTTATTCAATAGAAAGAAAAAAAGCACATTGGGGTTGGTTCTTTGTAACGCCAGCTTTGATTTTCTTTGCTCTTTTTTCCCTATATCCAATGTTGAATGCACTATACAATACATTTTTTAATGTCAAACTCCTTTCACGGGCAAAACCGGCATTTGTTGGCTTAAAGAATTATAAGTATATACTGACATCCAGAGAATTCTACCAGAGTCTGAAAGCGACACTGTACTTCACTTTGATGTCTTTCATTCCTTTGACTATCTTTTCTTTCCTTTTCGGTCTTATCATTGCTACCAGAAAAAGGGGACTTAAGGTTATTCAGCTGATGATTTATTCTCCTGCAATTCTCTCATCGGTAGTAGCTGCTTTGATTTGGATGCTTTTGTTTGATCCGAGAGGGATTGCGAACAGCGTTGTAAACTTTATTTGTAATACACCGGGAGTAGACCATAAGTGGCTTACAAGTACAACAAAACTGTACTTTGCAACTAGTATGATTTATTTCTGGAAATATATTGGATATTTCACAATCATTGTTGTTACCGGAATTGCAAAAATTCCAACCTCCGTTTTGGAAGCTGCTACAATTGACGGAGCAAATATTTTTCAGACAACGCGGAGAGTTATTCTTCCTTTGCTGAAGCCTACTACAATAATGGTTTCAGTCGTTGCCATGCTTAATTGTATGAAAAGCTTTTCTACGCAGTATCTTTTCACTCAAAGAGGAGCACCAACGGCTCCGCTAAACGTTTTGACTCTTAACATTTATCAGACAGCTATGAGAGACCGAAATATCTCGCGTGCGTGTGTTATGAGCTTTATCTTATTTATTATCATGATGTTACTAACAGTAGTCAGAATGAAATTCTCTAAGGAGGAAGACTGATGCTGCTTAGAAATAATTCACTCACAGACAAAATTGCAAATGTTATTCTGGATATTGTTCTGGCATGTTTCTTAGTTGTAATCATGGTTCCTATTTTTTTCATGTTTACAGCTTCTGTAATGACACCAAGTCAGATTTACAGGATGCCATATCCATGGTTTGTAAAAGATCCGTATTTTAAAAACTATTACAATGCGATAACAAACTATGGCCAGAGTTTGATGTTTTTGAAAATAATTCTCAACTCGTTAATCGTAGCTTTGGGAACAACCGTTATTTCAGTAATTGTGTCGTCCTTTGCAGGATATGGGCTATCAAAGTTCAGATTTAAAGGACAGAAGACAGTATTTTTGATTATTATGTCTCGTATGATGATACCTTTTGAGGCAATCATGATACCTATGTATATAATTGCAGTTAAAATGCATCTGCAGAATACGTATATCGGTTTAATACTTCCTTTTGTTCTCAACACATTTGGTATTTTCCAGATGAGGCAATATTTGCTGGGTTTCCCTGATGAGATGTTGGATGCGGGCAGAATTGATGGGCTTGGTGAGTTCGGACTTTACCAACGTCTTGTAGTTGTCAATAGTACACCTGCAATAGCAACGGCAGCAATCCTGACTTTCCGTGGTCAGTGGGATAACCTTTTGTGGCCGCTTCTTCTTGCACAGAAGGAAAGCATGAGGACAATCCCAGCGTATCTTGTTAAGTTCACCGAAGAAAAGTTCGCCGATGAGGGAGCAATGATGGCTATTGCAGTTATTGGAAGCATTCCGATTATTATTCTCTTTCTGACACTTTCCAAATATTTCTTTGGTGGAAGTGCTATGTATTCTTCAAGTAAGGAGTAACAATGATAAAGCTTTGTATTTTTGATATGGGCGGTGTCATGATCCGGGATTATCATATAGGCCCAGAGCTTTCGGAGTACCTGGGATACCCGGGGTTAAAAGGTCTTGGTGAAATATCTCCATTACTTCAGAAGGCTGTTAATTTGCATAGCAAAGGCGTGATAAATGAAGATGAGGTCTGGCATATTTATGAAAAGGCAACAGGGAAAAAGGTACCAGAGAGCAAAGAACCTCTTCTTGGTAAATTCTTCCACCCTATACTTGATGAGCCTACAGTGAAGATTGTAGAAGACTTGAAGAAGAACGGTATCAGGGTTGTCTGTGGAACTAATGTTATTGATATTCATTATAAGATTCATAACAATCTGAAGCAGTATGATGTTTTTGAGAAAGTATATCCGTCTCATTTAATAGGGAAGAGAAAACCTGAGTTGGAGTTTTACCGTTATATCTGCAAAGAGGAAGGGGTTAGTCCTGACGAGGCCTTTTTCACAGATGATATGAAAAGCAATGTTGATGCTTCAAAAAAGGCTGGGCTTACAGGTCGTGTTTACACAGATGCTGATAGGCTGCGAAAGGATTTGCAAGACTTGAAATTATTATGATTATTAAGACTATTGTTGAAGAAATGTATTCTAAGGGCGCTTTTCCTGGCGCCCTTTGTGCCGCAGTATCATCAGAAGGTGTCATAGAAGAGGTAAAGATTGGCAACAAAAGTGTTTTTCCTGAAAAAACAGAATTGACTTGGGATACTATTTATGATGCTGCGAGCCTATCAAAAATACTAGGTCCGACGATGCTTGCAATGAGGCTATATTCAGATGGAGTGATAAACCTTAAAGAAACAGTCGGTGAGATTTATAAAACCGATGGGTCATATAAAGATGTAACACTTTTTGATTTGCTTACACACCAAGGGGGTTTTCCTCCCGAATCAAGAATACTCTGGCAAACCTTATCAGATCCCAAAGATACATATTCTTATATTCTCAATCTTCCACCAGAATACAAAAAAGGTGAAAAAGTTGTTTATAGCTGTCTTGGATATATAATTCTTGCTCACGCTTTGGAGCTGATTACCCAAAAGAACCTTGAAGAGGCGTGTCGTGAACTGATTTGGAATCCATTTGGTATGAATGATACTTCATATTATGTAAAGGACAAAACCAAAGCTGCTCCTACTGAAATTACCTATGAAGATGATACTAGATGTTACCAGGGGGTTGTTCACGATGAAACAGCCCGTTTTATGCGACCTCTTCTGAGTGGAAACGCAGGTATATTCACGACACTAAGAGATATGGAAAAATTTGTCATTGCATTGTTAAAGGAATACAGAGAACCCAAGCTTTTTAACAAAGAAGCATATGCTTTATTTATGACAAACCTGACACCAAATCTTGAAAACTCCAGAAGTTTTGGTTTCTGTCTGAATGAAAAAGGATGGGATGGTCTTGCCGGTAAAAATGCAAGTAAAAATAGTTTTGGGCATACGGGTTTTACAGGAACTTCTATCTGGATTGATCCAGAAAAAGATAGAGGAGCAATAATACTTTCGAACAGAGTACATCCAACTCGGGATAGCAAAGTACTTCTTGAAGAAAGAAGAAATTTTCATGATGTGGTGTTTACATGATTAAATTAAATTTTTACTTAGATTCCAATGAAGAGTACAAAAGAATAAGAAAAGGCGGGAGAGCAATAATCGAAAAGGATGGGGCTCTTTTATTCTCGTATCTGAAAAAGCGGGACCAATATCTATTTCCAGGAGGTGGTCTTGAGGAAGGGGAGAACATAAAAGATGGCATAGAACGGGAAGTTAGAGAAGAGTGTGGCCTTATAGTAAGGGCAGAAGAGCCATTCTTACTTGTGTGTGAATACTATAATACTCTTAAATGGGAAACATACTTTTCAAAAGCCAAAATAATCGGAGAGTGTGAAAAGGAACAGGACGAAAAGGAAATAGAACTTTCATTGACCCCGACATGGGTAAAAGTCAGCACTATCAAGAATATTATTCCCATAAGAATTGATACTGATGATGTTACAAATAAAATAGATGAAATACTTTTTGCTGTCAGAAACAGTCATTTTCAGAGCTACCTGGTTTCATTGCTTGCAATGGGTAGAAAGCCGGATGCTTCTCAGCTGGAAATTCCTGAGAATATTAAAGATTCACTTAAAAAGGTAGAGCTTATTTATGATTAAACTTTGTATATTTGATATGGGTGGAGTTATAACCCATGATGACGATACCATTGTTGAAAAAATGAATATCTTCTTGGGAAATGATCCAAGAACTCCCTACATGGAATTGTTTCCGAACTTCAGAAAATACTTTAATGACTATGAAGCCGGATTAATCAGTGAAAAAGAAGTCTGGCAAGGGTACGAGAAAGAGACCGGGAAGAAAATGAAAGATTACGGGGAATCCCTTTTTACCAAATTTTTCAATCCGACTCTACATGAACCTACTTTGAAAGTAATTGAAAAAATAAAAGAAAAAGGAATCAGGGTAGTATGTGGGACCAATGTACTTCCCGCACACTATGATTACCATAACAGGTATGGACAGTATGATATTTTTGACAGAGTCTATGGTTCCAACTGGATGAAAGTGAGAAAACCAAGCCTTGAGTACTTCAAAAAAATTCTTGAGTCTGAGAATACCGTGGCAGATGAGGCATTCTTCACTGATGACAGATTCATAAATGTTGATGCAGCCAGGGAACTTGGAATTCATGCTTATCTGTACAAGGATGAAGTTGAGTTAAAAAAACAGCTGAAGGAAGTAGGAGTTTTATAATGTTACGATTGATTTTCAAAGGACCGGTTGTTGAAAAAATTGAAAGGGAAAGAATTGGGAGCAGGGCATTGATAATTGAAAATGGAAAGCTTTTGATATCTCTTCTCGGTAAAAGAAAACAGTTTCTTACTCCGGGTGGAGGGCTTGAGAAAGGAGAGACACCCACCGAGGCTGTGCTCCGGGAGTGCCAGGAAGAAGCCGGTGTATTAGTTGATGCAGAAAAGCCGTTTCTTGTAATTGATGAATATTATGGAGGAAAACACTGGCAGAATTATTATTCAGTCTGTTCAATCCTTGAAAAAGTCCCGACCAAGTATGATGAGAAAGAAGTTACTTTGGATCTGGCTCCAGTTTGGGTAGAAGAAAAACAGCTTAAGGATATCTTTTCAACTGAGATGACTTGGGAAGACTGTGAAAATGATTCATTTGAGAGAACAAATGCTATAAAAAACAGCCATTACCGTGAATATTGTGCCTACCTTCTGAGTAAGGGCAGGGATATTCCTCCGATTCCAGAGAACCTCAAAGACACACTTATGAGTGTTGAGCTTGAAGAAATAACACTTTAATTATCTTATTAAGTTTTTATCCTTATATTTTGATTAAGGAGCTAAAAATGACTGAATACTATGAAGTAAAAGTGAATACCTCACTTGGTGATTATGATGGCATTATCAAGCTAGATAGAAATGAAGATGATGTCAGTGGCGTTTTTGAGATATTTGGATGTCCATCAGAATTTGAAGGGAAGGAAGATAAAGAGGGAAATATTTCCTTTGGCGGTAAACTTGAAAGTGAAGTTATAAGTTCCCAATACTCAGTTAGAGGAATAATAGATGAAGGCAGATTTCATGGAGTACTGAATGCAGATGGGAAGTCCTATGAGATTAAACCTTCTAGGAAAAAAGTTAATCCAGATAAGCTGACCGAGTTTGGATCGGTATTCAAATCGGACTCTCCGCTAGCAGAGGAAATTGATGTTGACGGTGCAAACAATACATGAAGAAAGTACACCTATAATTTATAAAGCACAGTAAATTACAAAACGATTGGTCCCTCTATTTCAGAGGGATATTTTTTTGTCTTATAAAAAATTTCCCCAAAATACTTGACGGGGGGGGGTTCTGATGTAAAGTAAGCGCAATAAAGAATAAGTGAGGTAGAAAAAATGAGAAAACTATTATCAGTTTTGATCACTTTATTGGTAATCATGGCATTTGTTTCATGTGACAACAGTACAGCAGAGAACATTCGTCCGAGTAACGCAGGTCAGATTGAAGACGACAATACTATTCTTATCAAAAGTATTGAAGAGTATGTGGCTTTTGTAAACGACGTCAATTCAGGAAATATAGATACTGATGGAAAATTGGTAAAACTTACAACTGACATTGATTTCGAAAAAACAGAAGAGGAGTTCGTTCCATTTGATGTTTTTGCAGGGACTTTTGATGGAGACGGCTATTCGATCAGTTATACGTACTCTTCAGATGAGCCTGGCGATTCTTTCGGTTTATTTAAAACATTGAATAATGACGTAACAATCAAGAATTTAACTTTAGTAGTAAATATCAATATTGTGGCAGCAGAAGGGAATAGTATTTCAGTTGGAGCTGTTGTCGGAAAAAATACAGCACTCTATTTAAATATTACCGATGTATTTGTAAGTGGCAATATTGAAGTTAGCGGAAATGGAGCTGTCGGCGGAATTTTGGGCACAAATGGAAATACCGAAGATGATTTTGGTAAGGCGTCATATTCACTTAACATTTCTGGCTCGTCGGTTGTAGACATCTCAGCATCTGAAGGAATGAATAAAGGGAAAGTTGCTGGAGAACTCTTCTGGACTAGACTTGATATCAAGAACTATACAGAAGATATGGTCGGCTACCAGATAGGTACAGAAATCCCAGACCAAGAGTAGGGTCAGAACTCAGTAGTTTATTAATTAATAGGCTTTGCCTATATAGATACCCCAATGTAAGTAGTCAGGGGTGATACCCTGACTATCTATTTTTGTCTCTCTTTTCTTTTCCCCATAAAGAAATGAGAGGAGGAGAAAAATGAAAAAGGTTTATAAAAATTCATCGTTTTGTTTATTTGTTTTAGTATTGCTTTTATTGTTTTTTGTTGGGTGCTCAGCAGCCCCATCAAGGTCTGTACCAGGAGGAAATGAACCTCCCAAAAAACCACCTGTTACAGAAGATCCAGTGGTAGAGAATGTCAAGCAGTCCAGCTACTATAAATTTAATCCGTCTGGATGGGAAAGTGTCAAAGAGTCATCTTTACCATCTGATGGGAGTGTGGATATTTCTTGGTATGAGAACAACTGGGAACTAAATCAGTTTGAAATTTCAAATGAAGCAGAGTTAAGAGGTCTTGCTTGGCTTGTTAATAACAATATTGATGACTTCTTTGGAAAGACTGTTAAACTCACCCAAGACATCACCCTTACGTCTTTCTGGATTCCTATTGGAGAAGGAAATCCTATGTATACTGTAGGAAACTTTGAAAAGAATAACTTATTAGACTTTTCTGGGAAAGCAGTAGAGGCAGTATGGGAAGAGAATGCAGATGTAGTGTATAGATTCTCCGGAATATTTGACGGGAATGGTAAAACTATTAGCGGCCTGACAAATAAAAATTCACAGGGTGAGAATGCGTATCCAATGCCTGCCTATTCAAAGATTTTGAATAATAAAATTGAGGGCATTTCCAAGACGGCAATGAGCTTTGCATATGGTCTTTTCGGGCTTGTTCAGGGGACACTCAACAATGAAGATGTTATTGTCGGAGGTATTATAAAAAACCTGAAAATGGATAACGTTGATATCGATTTTTCAGGCTTATATATTGAAGAAGTTACAGACGAAAATTACTCTGCGCAAATTAAGAGTATCGGAGTCGGATACTTGGGTTCAGTAGTTGGAGCTTGTATAAACAATGCTCAGTTGGAGAATATTGAAGTTGTAAGTGGTCAAAATAAATATTATAGAGAAGATAAGAACCCTACGGTACATTCTGGAGGAATAGCAGGCTATTTCAGAAATAAACAAACTCTTGATACTAATGAAAAAGCTCTTGAACCCACCAATAATGAAAATAGCTTTTTCAAAATAAAGAACTGCAAGAATGCAGGAGTAACAGTCGATGGTTATAACTATGTAGGTGGAATTCTGGGCTACATGTATGGTAATTACTATGGCGAGTTACTAATTTACGATACTGAAAATAATGCAAAGATTGGAAGCATTATTAATGAAGGAACAGGAAAGAGTCTGTCTTCCCACTGTGGTGGCGTAGTAGGATATGGCAGTTCCATAGCAAGATTAGGACTTGTAAGGGTAAAAAATACAGCAGATATAAATGCTTCATCTTATGTAGGAGGGCTTATTTCATATACATCTGGAAAAGTCAGAAAAGATTCAGAAGCATCAGTATTGGTTGATTGTTTTAATAGCGGAGATGTCTGTGGTGTTACTAATGTTGGTGGAATCGCTGGATATCTAGGTTGTTATAGAGATGTGTATGACCGTTCTATATATATCTCAAACCTTCACAGTACTGGAAATGTAACCATCTTCAATAACGGTTGTTATGGTGGTGGTTTATTAGGGCAATTGGATTATTATCAGACTGCAGATATAAAGGACTGTAGCGTTGGAAGCAGAGAAAATGGAATAGTTGTTAATTTTGATGCACCTGATGCATCGCCATCTTCAGGTCATATGGTCGGAGGATTAATAGGACTCTTTGATAGAGGAGTATCTATAAGTCTTACAAATATTGAGATAAATATAAATGATCTTGATTTAGCTGTCCCGTACATCTTGACTACAAACGGAGTCGAGACTGTATATCCTTGTTCAAGTGGATTAGTCATCGGTTCATTATATAATCTGAGCAATATAGAACAAAAGGTATATTACGATTTCAAGAATGTAAAAGTTTTTGTCGAGAGTGAAACAGAAGATCAGGTTGCACAGATTAGAACAATTGGCAATAAACTGAGGAAAACAGAAAATACTATCTTCAGTCAATATTTTACTGATAACGGGGAAAGCAATTTGACTTTTGATGATTCTTCTACCGTAACATTCCTTAATGTTACACCTAAAGCAGGAGGTGCATCCTTTAGTAAGGAAGTGAAACTTAGTGATATAAAGTACGAGGCTGTTCCTAATCCAGTGCCAGCAGAATAGAATACATGAGGAACTGCCAATAACTACGATTAAGATTTTTCTGTCAAGGTGACCCCATACCTTTGACAATAGACTTTTTAGAAGTATTAACCCCTGAAACTGGACTATTAACCAGTGGATGGGGTTTTCTATAAAACTTAGCCATGGTGCTTATAAAACATCAAGTGGTATTTGCGAACGAGATAGTTTCTACGCTTAAGTAATTTCAATTTTTCGCTTAATAGACCATAAGACATATTCTTGAAAGATAGTTTAACTAATTAGTAAGAATCCTCCTAATTGATTGATTAGTTTTTTTAGAAAGTCTCATCAAAATTCTTTTTATTTGATTTGTAGCCTCTGTTTTTTATCCTTTGTTTTTATCTCTTTAGAAAACTTCCCGAAATACTTGACGGGGGGGGTTCTGATGTAAAGTAAACGCAATAAAGAATAAATGAGGTAAAAAAATGAAAAAATTATTATCTGTTTTAATCGTCCTAATGGTTATTATGACTTTTGTCTCATGCGACAACGATACAAGCAAAGTAGCTCCCAGCAATGCAGGAATTGTTGAAGATGAGAATACAATCCTCATCGAGAGTGTTGAAGATTATATGGCTTTTGTAAATGATGTCAATTCTGGAAATCTAAGAACAGAAGGGAAGCTTGTAAAGCTTACAAATGATATTGAATTCAGTGAAATAACAGACGAGTTTATACCATTAAATTTTTTCGAGGGAACTTTTGATGGTGGCAATTTTACATTGAGATATAGCTACAGCGATGAAACTTTTGAGGGTAATTTTGGTCTCTTTAAAGCAACAAGTGGAAATGTAACTATCAAGAATCTAAAGTTGGATGTAAGCATTGATGTTACAGTCAAAGATAGTGGAGATGCAATTACAATCAGTGCTCTTGTCGGAAAAAATGACTGTGATTCTCTAACTATTTCCAATGTACGTATATATGGTTCTATTGCTGTTCTTGCCATTGATGAAGAATCCGTAGAAGTTAATATTTTTGTAGGATCCGGCGCAGAAGCACTACTTTCAGACAACTCAACGGAAAGCGTAGATATTAATGTTGCTGTTGACAAATAAACAATAGCCTAGAATTCAGAGTAGGGTTAAAACTCAATTACCTGACTAAAAATTTAACCGGAATAAAACCCCATAAATTTTATATGTGTAGTTAGCAGCCCGCTAACTACTCCTATCTTTTCTTTTTCTTTCCCAAAAATAAATAAGGAGAATTAATGAAAAAAATTAATCAAAATTTATTGTCTTGTTTGCTACTTTTAACTTTGGTTTTCTTTTTTATTGGGTGCTCTGAATCATCATCAAGGGCAGTTCCAGGACCATCTGAACCGAAACCAATACCCAGAGAACCATTTGCAATTATTGATACAATAAAGGAAGATACCGAACCCGTTAATCCAAATCAGTCTGACTACTATATTTTTGAACCATCTGATTGGCAGGATATTGATGGAATAAAAGACACCTTGCCGAATGGAGCAAGTATTGAATGGTATACAAAAAACTGGGATAAGAACTTATTTGAAATCTCAAGTTCAGCAGATTTAAGAGGTCTGGCATGGCTCGTTAATAAAAATATCGATGACTTCAGAGGAAAAACTATTAAAGTTAAAGATGGTGTGACCGAAATCGATGTTTCTGATTCTTATTGGATTCCTATAGGAGAGGGAATGCCAGAATTCACTGTAGGTAACTTTGAAAAGAATAATTTGTTAGGATTTTCAGGGAAAGCCATACCAACTGAGTGGGAAAAAAATTTAGATGTTGCTTACAGATTTTGCGGAACCTTTGATGGAAATGGTGTAACGATTAATGGATTGACAAATAAACAAAATGGTAATCAAACCTCTGGTTATTACTCTAGAAGTGAAAATTGGTTTAGATTTATCATTGAAAAAGATTGCGAAAATATTGCACCAGGAAGCTGGAGTGTAAGAGGTTTTTCTTATGGTCTTTTCGGAATAGTTCAAGGAATAGTAAATGATGAAGGTGCTATCGTTGGTGGAATAATTAAGAACTTGAATATGAGCGAAGTGGACATCGAACTTCCAAAATATTTTATAGACGGGATATTATATTCTGGAAGAAAAGTAGTCGCATGCTTTCCCAGATCAATTGGTTCTGTAGTTGGAACAGGTGTAAATAATGTTCTTTTGGAAAATATAAATATCAAAAGCGGTAATATCCTAACCTATTCAGGAAATGCTTCCTATAATGGTGGAATTATTGGCAGTCTTATTTCCAAAACAACAGCTGCAAGCGGAAATAGCTGGTATTCAATTGAACCTAGCAACAATGATAAAAGCTTGTTCAAAATAAAAAACTGCGTAAATGAAGCATTAACTGTTAAAGCTTTTGGTACAAGTGCGACAACTGGAATTTACTCAGGTGGAATCTTAGGTGGAGTAATTAATGGAAATGGCGGTGAATTATTTATTTATGAAACTGAAAACATGGCAACTATTGGAGATGAAAGTCTATATATAGAAAAACCAGAATTTCAGTCTGGAAGCATCCCGGGAACTATAGGAGGTATTATTGGAGGTGCCTTTTCATTGTCTAGGGTGGTACTTGTTGATATCTCAAATGAAGGAGAACTTGTAGGACATAGTCAATCATCATTGGGCGGTATAGTCGGAAGACTTTCTCTTAAAAATATCGACAATTTGTTACCTTCTGTATTATACAAATGCAGAAACAAAGGAGATATCCTATCTAAAAATCCAGATGTTATTGGCGGAATTGCAGGGTATATCAGTTTCAGTACCCTAAAAAACAAACAAGAATTAGTTGTTTCAGATCTGAGTAATGAAGGAAAAATTATTGGAGGAGCTTTCTATGCAGGAGGCTTAATCGGTCGCTTATATTATTTCCACAATGTAGACATGAGAAACTGCTACGTAGGTAATATTGTCAATGATGGTAATGCGGAAGATAAATTCGTTGAAATATCCATTTCAGAGGAAGAATATAAAAATGATGCAATCGTGGGAGGTCTAATTGGGGTGTTTGATAGATCTGCATCGCTTTACATATCAGATACAGAGATTAATTTGAAAAACCTTGATTGGGTCATTTCAAACACAGATACCGAGGAGACAGCGTATCCAAGTAAAAGTGGTTTGGTTGTTGGTACTTTATATACTCCTATGAATACCAATGGACAGACTAATTATGATTTCAGAAATGTTAGAGTCTGCGTTGAGAATGCAAAATCAGATCAAGTATCAAAAATCAGAACGATTGGAAACGCATTAAGGAAGACAGAGAACGATATTTTCAAGCAGTACTTTACGGAATCGGGCAAAAGTACATTGGTTTTTGAAGATGATTGCACAGTAACTTACAGGACTATTTCAAATGAAGGTAGTTCTGAGAGCAATGTAACAATGAAACTTAAAGATATCAAGTATGAGGCTGCCCCTGAACCTAAGCCTGCTGAGACACCTGAAGCAACATAACTGAGTGTAACGATTAAGGTTTTTCAGGTAAGAGAGTCCCCATACTCTCTTTTACGATTAAGGCAATTATGTCTTTTCAGAAAAATACCACTAAAATAAACTGTCCCCAATAGTATAAAACTGTTGGGGGCTTTTTATGCGTGGTTTTCCTTTTTCTCCAGTTTTAAACCTTTGTTTTTGACATAACGTAGAGCAAAGTGATAAATACGCTCGCAATATTTTTTTCTGTGGTATTCAATACTTACAGCATGGCCGGTATTCTTTGTAATCCAAAGCTCTTTTTCTGTGTCGGCTGCATTATAAACATCCAAGCCCATCCACGTTGGAACTAACTTATCCTTATCTCCATGGATAAAGAGCATAGGAAGCTTTGTATGAGTTACGTCAACAATAGGAAGAACCTCTCTGAAATCAATTCCGACACGGAATCGGGCCCAGAGGTTTAAAAATGATACAAAAGGCCTACCACGGAAGAATGTATTGGATTCCACCTGATGAATATACTCATCTAGTAACCTGGTATAACCGCAGTCCTCAATGGCGGCGACAACATTCTTGGGATTACGTCCGGCTGTCATCATTACAGTTGCTCCTGCCATTGATTCCCCGTGAAGAACAATCTCTGCATCTTTATCAAGTTTCCTCACATAATCAATCCAGCTAATTAGGTCCTTACTTTCTTCTTTTCCCATCGTTATCCATTTGCCTTCACTTTCCCCATGAGCCCTTTGTTCAATAACCAAGACATTCCAGCCTTTATCTGCAAAATACATGGCAAGGCTTCCGTTGTTTGTAGAGGAACCACGATACCCATGAGCGGTAATTAACCAGTTATGGCTACTATGATTCAAACTTCTGTATGCGTGAAGCCGTAGTCCATCATGGCTTTTTATGAATACAGAATCGGTCCTTGCAAGCCAAAGGTAAACTTCCTTTCTTGCCTTCAAGGACTCCTCAGTAAAAAATATAGGATCAGGTTTTTCCCTAGTCATCCACACAGAGCTTTTTCTTGAGAGCATAAAACGAATCATATACTCAGAAAAAATAGCAAATATAAGAAAAACCCCAAAAAGGGCCGCCAGTATGGAAAAAGCTATAATCATTTTTTTATCTCTCTAACAAAAAATAATACCATTTAAAGAAACAGTTTTAATTTCTTAAAAAGAGAACAAGTGAGCGCATTTTTCACTCTATATCTGTTTTTTCAGAACTACAGCTTTGATTTCTTTTTCGTCTGGGATGAATATAGTGACTTCTGTTCCCTCATCCGGTTCAGACTTTACAGTAAGACCATAGCCCGATCCATAAGTCAGTTTTATTCTTTCATCTATATTCTTTAGACCCATACCGTGGGAGTTTGCATCTTCTTTATCAGGCTTTGAGTCAGAAAGGAGAGACGAGGCAACATCCTCACGCATTCCGATGCCCGTGTCTTTGACTCTTATCTTTATCCCACCGGATGAACGCCAAACGCTGATTTTGATTTCTCCTTTTTCTGTAAGGTATTTGATTCCATGGTAAATAGCGTTCTCAACAATAGGTTGGACAATAAGTTTGATTGTAGGCTTGTTGTTCAGTTCTTCTGGAAGATCAATTTCATAGCTGAATTTATCTTTATAACGCATCATCTGGATATCCAGGTAATTTTTAACGTGCTGAAGTTCTTCCTGAAGCGTTATTATGTCATGGCCTTTGGCTGTTGAAATTCGGAAAAGGTTAGCAAGACTTGTAGCCATTTTAACAACTCCTGCCTTGTCTCCTGTCTCAGCCATCCAAATCATGGTATCAAGTGTATTATAGAGAAAATGGGGGTTAATCTTTGCCTGCAGGGCTTCAAGTTCCCTTTGCCTTTTGATTTTTTCACTTCGTCTGATATCTTCCATAAGCTCACGTATTTTCTCTATAGTGATTGAGAACGATGTTGCCAACGATTGTGTTTCGATAGTTCCACCTTCAGGTGGTGAGACTTCGAAGTTCCCTTTCTGAACCTCCCTCATCGTCTTTTCAAGTTCCTTGATTGGTCTGGCAACCGAGTTTCCGACCAGATTTCCTATAACAAACGTAAGGACTAAGATAATAAACAAAACTATAAGAATAAGATAAGTGAAACGGGAGACAGGACGCATAAGTTCATCAAGAAGTGAAACCCCGACAATACGCCATGTGGTATTATCAATATCTTCAACTATTATAAGTTTTTCCTCACCTTCAATCTTCTTGATAAAGGAACCGTTTTCACCATCTTTTACAGGTACTTGGTTGAAATTGCTTACCTTTGGTTTATAAATGATATTTCCATCTTCATTTATTATGTAGAAAAAACCTGATACAGGAAGCACTGCCTTGTCTATTATGTCTGAAATGGCGTTGAAGTTTAGATTAATCAGAAGTATTCCCTGATCCTCGTCATCGTTGTTCTGGTATATGAACTTCAGTAGAGTTGAATATGAGAGTACTATTTCCTCGTCGCTATATGAAGAGAGATTCTGAATCCTTGGTCCGGTGAAAAAGAATTTTCCCTCTCCATTAAGAGCTTTTTCAAACCATTCTTCATTGCTTATTTCTTTTTCAGAGAGTGTTATATCCGGTGTTGTTGTAGCAATTACATTACCTTCCTGGTCAAATACAGCAACGCGTTGCAAGTCATTTCTGCTTTCAATAAGGGTTTGTAGACGCACCGCAACATCTTCAATTGTAAGATCTCCTGTTGTTCTGGCTACTTCGTGCGCATAGCTGGCAACACTCAGAATATCAGAAATATAATGATCAAGATTGTTATTTACCTGTTTAGTTATCTCATCTGCAGTCTCAATAGCAGTTGTTCTTATAACCCTTGTATATGCAATTGAAAGGAATATTCCAGTCAGAATAGCGGCAAAAGAAGCTACTGTTGCAGTTGAAATTGTCAAAAGAGTTTTAAGATGGAGGTTAGTTCTTAAAAGCTTTTTTTTCATTCCGTACCTTTGCTCTGTATTGAGATGGGGATAAGCCTATATTCTTTTTAAATGTAAATGAAAAGTAATTCGGTTCGCTGAAACCTGATTTTTCAGCAATCTCATAGTTTTTTGCATCACTGTTCCTTAGAAGTTCCTTTGCCCTTTCCAGTCTGGTATTTGTGAGAAACTGAACAAATGAGGAACCAGTTTCTTTTTTGAATGTGGAGGAAAAGTAGGGTGGGGAAACCTCAATAATTGAACATAGTTCTTCAAGCCCGAATAATGGATCAGTGTAATGAGTAAAAATTATATCTTTTGCCCTTTCAACGAACTCAACTCTTGAGTTCTCCCTCTGTCCTGATGTAAGTCTGTTAATTTTTGATGCAATTCTGATACAGAATTTTTCGGCACTAGCCAGGCTCCTAATGTGGCTGAGCTGGTTGAACAGATCCCCATCAGATATCAAATTCAGTTTCAAAGAATAATCCCTGGCAATCTCTCCTAAGATTGAGAGAATGAATAAAACTATCCTCTCGATTTCTTCCATTTCAGTGGTTTTGGAAAAAAAGGCCTTAACTGAAGCATTTACATCTTTTTCCTTTCCATACTTTACACTGACTATAAGGTCCGATTTCAATGAACCCAGGTTCTTAAAGCTACTGCCTTCCTTTTTCTGGATGTCAGAAATGGCAAGAATCTGTTCATCTTTCATATGGAGTGCGGTATTGAGTGCTTCCAGCGCTTCATTATAAGACGAGGATATATCTTTTAAGTTATTTACAGCCAGTCCGAGTCCTATTTTGAGCGGAGCTTCAATATAATGAATGCTGCTTTCTTCTAAAAGCTTCAGGGCATTGTAGACATCAATGGCAAATGGATTCGGGTTGTTTTCTTTTGACTTGAAAATGACAATCAGCTGGAAATCCTGCATAAAGAAGATTGGCTTCTCTTCCATAAACTCAAAGGCTTTTGTAGCAATGTTAATTAAAAAGGAAGAACTTATTTCATCTTTTGCAGATTCTGCTATAGCAACACGGAATAGCTTTCCATCAAGGTTTATGTTTAGTTTTCCTGTTATTTCCTGGAATACTTTTTCATTATAGGAAAGCAGCCTGCGCTTTGTAATCAAGGATGAAAGAAGCTGCAGACGGAGGCTTTCCATCATCTGGCTGTAGGTTTCGTTGCTGAGATTCTTGAATTCGGCACGGTCACTGTCCAGCCTTGCTTTTATTCGCTTTAATAAATCTTTGGTACTTTCGATACTTACAGGTTTTAAAACATATTCTGCAACTTTCAGTTTGACAGCTTCCTGGGCGTATGTGAACTCGTCATACCCGGTAAGGATTATTATCTCAACTGTGGAGGAGTACTGGCTTCTGATTCTTTTTATCAGTTCAATACCATCCAGGTATGGCATCTTGATGTCAGTGATAATTACATCAGGCATCTTTTCGTCAATCAAATCCAGAGCTTCAAGGCCATTGCCAGCTTCATTGGTTATTTCAAATCCATACTCGTTCCATGGGACGAAGTCTCTTATTCTGTCTCTGACATTTTCCTCATCATCAACCAAAAGAATTGAATACATCAACCATTCTCCACACTTACTATTATAGTTTTACCTTTTTCCCTTTCTAAAGAAATTTCCTAAATAAAGTTCTTTTTTTAGCCTGTTTATGTAGAATTTACATATGGGCAATATAGCTGACGATAAAATAGATAATATAGAAATAAAACTCAGTTATTTGGAAAAAGATATAACAACTTTAAACGAAGAACTGATTAGACGCGGAAAGGATATCGATAAACTTCTTTCAAGAATTGAGAAACTTGAAAGGAGAATCGAGGAAATCGAAGAAGAATCAGGGGAGGCAAGGCCGAACCGTAAACCTCCCCACTATTAGTTATTTGTTTTCTTTCCCTCGTTTTTTCCACTCAGAGTAGGAAGTAAATACTACTTCTTCTTTATCGTCTTTTATTCTGACTATTTCAGAAAGAAACTTGGGATTCTCTTTTTTTAGCTCATCTTTACTATCTGCATATGTTCTTACAACCAGACTATCATCCAAAAATGATTGTTTCTCCCATTTGACGTCAATTAATGAAGGCATGTATTCATCTAGGAAGTTATGAGGCAAGACATCCAGAACCCAGTTAATATAACTCAGGTTGTTGACATGACGATTATAATCAGTGTCATAGTAGTTGATAGCAACTGGAAAGTCATTGGTAATCTGATATGGAAAGCTCTCTTTCTTTGGCAGGGGAGGAAGATCCGGATTAACAAAATGCTTTTCCTTATCTGCCGGAGGAAGGCGATCTTCAAATACATTCGGTCTAGCAGGTCTGTTTTTTTCCAGATCCATAACAAGCCAATAGGATAGGGAGGAAAATACTTTTTTTCCGTTATTCGTATCTTTTACATCAATAAAGCGCGGACCATAAAGTTTATACCCCTCCTGACACCATGTTGTACATTCAAGGTCATCTGTCCATAAAGGAAGTGATTCTATTTCCATACGGGTCCTTAAAATCATCCATGTCTTTTTTTCTGCTTCATAGATATCTTTTATCCCGCAGTGTTTTTCTATTGAATGTAAGCCACCTAATTCCTGGTTAATTGTAAAAAGGAATATTGGTTTTGCCCTGTAAAATGAATCAGTATCACTTGAGCGCACAGTATAATCCAGAGCGTGTCCGACATTTTCTTCATCAACATAGAATTTCATTATGTATAGTCTCCTTTCTTATAGATTCTTATCATGCTTCTGCCATATTTTCTTTTATCAATTAAGTGGTAGGAAGAAACGGTTTCATCCCAGTTCTTTTCTTCCTCCTCAGGGTAGTGGATAATAAAAAGGCCGCCATCTTTTACAAGTTTTGCGTTAGCGGCTTCCTCAAGTAGCCTTTTTTTTCCCTCCATATTAAATGGTGGATCTGCATAAACAATAGAGTAGCCATTTCCTGAGTATGTTTTGATAAAGCGGAAAACATCCTGTATAAAAACTTTCTTGTCTTCATCAACGAAAGACAGGTTTTTTTCTATCGTCTCCCTTTTCCCTTTATCGAATTCAACAAGATGTATTGTTTTTGCCCCACGGGATGCAGCTTCAATTGCCACACATCCTGAGCCTGAAAACAAATCCAGAAAAGTGTCCCCTGTAAGATCTCCCAGAATTGAGAAAAGAGATTCCCTCATTCTATCCATTGCAGGTCTTATTATTCCAGGAGGGCAGGCTATATTGCGTCTTACATATTTTCCGCCGGTAATTCTCATTATAGGTCGTCCACTAAAGCCGTGCTTTTTGCATATGCAGTACTTCTTGCTTCAAAGAAGTCAGTTTTTACCATGTTGGCATTGGAGTACTGGCTTACCCATTTCATATCTTCAGGCTCATCTTTATATCCTGGATACAGCTCTCCGAAACCAAGGGATGAAAAGCGAAGATTTCCGAGGTAATAGATATAATCCTTTACCATTTTTCCAGTAAGACCCGGAATATCATTTCCGATTACATATGCTCCCCAGTCAGCTTCCTGCCTGACTCCTTCAAGCATCATCTTTTTGTAAAGGGCAATCTTTTCTTCGCTGAAAAGCTCGGCCCGTTCTGTTTTGAGTTCAAGAATTATATTTCTGAATAACCACAGATGAGTATTTTCATCGCGGTTTATGTATCTTATTTCCTGCGCAGAGCCAGGCATCTTGCCGTTTCTTGAAAGGTTATAGAAAAACATGAATCCGGAGTAGAAATAAATCCCTTCAAGTATATAGTTTGCAATTAGGACTTTCATGAAGTTATCCAGTGTCCTTTCTTTTACAAACTCATTGTAGATTGAACCTATGAAGGTATTTCTTTTTAATAAGTGCTCATCTGTCCTCCACTGGAAAAGAATGTCATTTCTTTCTTCCGGTGAGCAAATTGAGTCCAGCATGTATGAATATGCCTGGGAGTGCAGGCATTCCTGGAATGTCTGTATATGTAGGCAGAGCCCAACCTCATTTGCCGTAATATAATCACTGACATTTGGAAGGTTTGCCGTTTGCAGACTATCAAGGAAAACAAGGAAAGAAAGGATTTTATCATATGCTTTTCTCTCGGCAGGAAGAAGTTTATGGTAATCTTTCAGGTCCTGACTTAAGTTTATCTCCTCTGGAACCCAGAAGTTATTCATTGCCTGTCTGTACCAGTCAGATACCCATTGGTATTTCATATTATTGAAGTCATTCAAATTGGTGGTATTTCCCCCAATCATAAAACGCTTTTCAATTTCAACATCCCCATCAGGATTGAATAATGGTTTTCTTTCAAGTTCTTTCATTGGTTCTCCTTAGCTTGAGCAGCTTTCACACTCTTCAACCTCCAGGCTCTTACTTCTTACATAGTAGATTGTTTTTACACCTTCTTCCCATGCAAGAATGTACAGATTAAGAATCTGGCGCATCGAGTATTCATTGGTAATATAAAGGTTCACTGATTGTGCCTGATCAATGTGACGCTGGCGTATTCCTGAGGCTTTTATAGACCAGCTCTGATCAATGTCATATGCACTTTTGTAGTACCACCATGTCTTATTTGATAACTCCGGTGCAATTCTGGGGAGCATAGCTCCTTTCTTCTCCTCATAGAAAAACCTTTTCATTATAGGATCAACGCCTGCAGTGGTTCCAGAAAGTATGGAGGTGCTACTTGTCGGGGCAATTGCCAGCAGATATGCATTTCTCATACCATCTTTTCTTACTTTCTCTTTCAGACTCTGCCATCTTGTTGAATTGTAGTTTCTCTTATCAAAGTAAGCGCCTGTTTCCCAATCAGACCCAGCAAAATATGAATAGCATCCTTTTTCCCTACTAAGAAGGGAGGACTCCTCGACAGCGTAGTAGGCAATATCCTCAAAAAGTTTATCTATAAAATCAAGGTGTTCCTGGCTTTCCCATTTTATACCATTCTTGCTTAGTGCGTGATGGTAACCTGATACACCGAGCCCGATTGCCCTGTATTTTTTATTTGTTATTTCTGCATAGGTGACAGGGTAGAAATTCAAAGTGATGACATTGTCCAGAGCACGCACAGCAGTCTTAACAATTTCTTCGACTTCCTCTCTTTTCTTTAAATTGATATTTCCCAGTGACAGAGAGGCAAGGTTGCAAACGACAAAGTCACCGGGTCTTGTTCTCTGCACAACAACTGTTTCTTTGTCCTCAGTTTCAATATCAATACTTTCAAGCTCAATTTCCTTCATGTTCTGTGCAATCTCAGTACACAAGTTTGAGCAGTAGATTATACCTTTGTGTGCATTGGGATTTGCCCTGTTTACTGTATCCCGGTTGAAAGTAAAAGGGGTTCCTGTCTCTACAGCAGACTTAAGAATGAGGCGGACAAGGTCCTTTAAAAGTATCTGGCGCTTTGAAATCCTATTGTCATTGACACACTCCAGATAACGCTTTTCCCATTCTTCTGCAAAGTAATCCTCCAGGTGGTATCCCTTTACAGAAAAGATTTCATGGGGGCACATCATATACCACATTTGGTTTAGATCTTCGCGGCAGAGCTTCCAGAAGTAGTCAGGGTAACAGATTGCAGGGAACACGTCGTGTGCCTTCATTCTGTCATCTCCGTTATTGGTTCTAAGATTCAGAAATTCAGGTAGATCCTTATGCCAGACATCAAGGTATACTGCAACAGCTCCGGCCCTGACACCCAACTGATCCACAGCGACAGCTGTATCGTTAACAAGCTTGATCCAGCGGATAATTCCTCCTGCGGCTCCTTCAAAACCACGGATTGCAGATCCGTTTGCCCTAACTTTCCCGAAATACAGTCCCATGCCACCGCCATATTTACTTACTTTTGCAAAGTTATCGAGTGATCGGTAAATTCCATCAAGACTATCGGGAACTGTATCGATAAAGCATGAAGAGAGCTGATGAAGTGGTTTACGTGCATTCGCAAGTGTCGGAGTTGCCATAGTAAGCTTTTGAGTGGAAAGGACATCGTAAAGTTTCTTTGCAAAACCCAATCTTTCTTCTTTCTTTTCAGGGATAGCCAGGTGGAGCGCTATTGCAAGATACATCTCCTGAGGAGACTCCAATGCTTCATGTTTCCTTGAATGTACAACATAACGCTTTAGAACAAGATCAAGGCCTGAGTAGGTAAAAAGATTGTTTCTTTTCTCTTTTATGAAAGAATATGCTTCTTCAAGTTCTGTCCTTGAATAGTTTTCTTTCATATATGCACCATAGAGATTTTCGCTGACTAGGTAATCAACTTTATCTGCAAAAGATGTTACTCCAAGATTCTTCATCCTGCGCTCAAGCTTTTCTTTGAAGAAGAAGTACAACAACCTTGATGCTATAAAATCCCAGGAAGTATTATCTGCGTCAGTAAGTTCACAGGCTGCCCTTACAAGGTTTTTCTCTTCATCCTGTTCCCCCATTCCTTCTTTTGAGAATGACAGGAACTTGTTGGCAAGAATAGAAAGGGAGTATTTATCCTCTGGAAAGTCTTTCTGTATTCCTGATAGAACCCCATCCAAAGAAAGAGAAGGGAAGCGGGAGGTAATTACAAAACGCTCACTTCTCAGACGTGCTCTGACACTTCTAAAGAGAATGAAGTTCTTGGCAGCCTTAAAATAGCCCTCTGCCATAAGTGTTTCTTCGACAATGTCCTGAATGTCCTCAACATTTTTTATATTCTCATCCTCTAGTCGTGATTTGACTTTCTCAGCTATAAGAGCAGGCATGGAAGTAAGGTATTCTTCCCCAGTTGAATCCAAAGCCTTTTTGATTGCCTTTTCTATTTTTTCTAAACGGAAGGATTCGACTCTTCCGTCTCGTTTTGTTATTTGCATATTACCTCAGTTACCCAAGCCACTTTCGTTTGCAACTTTTGACATACCATCAATCGTTGTCTGGATTATTACGGGGATATCCTCTCCAAGCATCAAGGCTCCCTTTTCAATGAGCTCCCGGTTAACACCGGCAGCAAAGCCCTTGTTATTCCATTTTTTCTTAACTGATTTTACCGTAATGCCATTCATTTTCTCAGGCCTCATCAATGCCGTTGCATGCACTAAACCGGTAAGTTCATCTATAGTGTAAAGAACAATTTCCATCTTACGTTCAGGCTTTACATCCGAGCAGAGTTCCCATCCGTGTGAGCATACAGCATGAATGACATCGTCTGGTGCATCTATTTCTTTGAGGAGGCGGGGAGCAACCTTACAATGCTCCTCAGGGTACATTTCCCAGTCAATATCATGAAGCAGACCTACAATCCCCCAGTATTCTTCATCCTCTTTGTACTTACGGGCAAATTCCTTCATGGTTGCCTCAACTTCCAAAGCGTGGTGATAAAGACTTTCCGATTTATTGTATTTTTTCCAAAGCGCCAAGGCTTGATCCCTGTTTAGTGCCATATTCTTCTCCTTTATGTATATTATCAAAACTTTAGTTTTCACTAAAGTTGTAGAGCAAAAATGATAGACAATAATAGTTAAATACAACTATAGGCAAAATAATTCGTTTGGTTTAAAGAAAATATTTATTTTACACAAATAGTTAAGAGTATATTTCCTGCAGTAAAAGACGTCTGATAGTTGCGTTCTCGGCTTTCAGAAGACCACGGTCATTTTTGAGTATTTTCTCTGCAAATGATTTTGCTTTTTCAATAAGAGGATAGTCCTCTGAGAGGGACGCATATTTTAGGGAAAGAAAGCCTGACTGTTTTGAGCCGGATATTTCACCCGGTCCGCGAATCTGTAAATCCTTTTCTGCAATTTCAAACCCATCTCTTGTGTCACGCATCACCCTTAATCTGGCTTTCGCATCTTCTGTAAGAGTTGAAGCATCTGCTACGAGAAAGCAGTATGACTGTAGCTTTGAGCGACCGACTCTTCCTCTGAGCTGATGCAATGCAGCAAGACCAAACCGGTCCGCATGCTCTATTGTCATACAAGTTGCATTCGGAACATCGATACCGACCTCAATTACAGAAGTGGATACAAGATATTTTATCTTGTTATCTTTGAAATCTGAGAGGATTTGAGCTTTCTCCTCTTCGGGAAGTTTAGAGTGTATAAGTGCAGATGGTACACCTGGATATGTTTTTTTTAGGAATTTGAACATACTGGTAACATCTCTGAGGTCACTATCTCCTTCATCATCAATTCTCGGGTAGACAAAATACGCCTGGTGTCCTCTTTGGAATTCTACTCCTATTGCCTTATACATCTTATCCCTTTCACGGGATACGATATGGGTTATGACAGGGAGTCTGCCTTCAGGCATTGAATGCAATACTGACATCTCCATGTCTGCAAATATTGTCAGAGCAAGGGTACGAGGAATTGGAGTTGCTGTCATTGAGAGGATATCAACCTCATTGCCTTTCAGTTTCAATGCCTCCCTTTGGTTAACTCCAAAACGGTGCTGCTCATCAATTATTACATAGCGCAGGTTTCTAAATTCAACATCTTTTGAAAAAAGTGCATGGGTCCCGATTGCAAGGTCAATATTTCCTTCCTTAAGGTTCTCAAGAAGGAGCTTCCTTTCCTTTCCTTTAACATCTCCTGTAATATATGCAAGACGTATACCATATTCAGAAAGAAGGGAAGCGGCATTCTCAGCATGTTGTCTTGCAAGAAGCTCAGTAGGTGCCATGAAAGCTACCTGGCCGAGGTTGCTTGCAATTACATGAAGTGCAGTAATCCAGGCAACAAGTGTTTTCCCTGAACCTACATCCCCTTCCAAAAGCCGGTTCATGATTTCCTTGCTGTCAATTGATCCATTGATTTCATCAATTGCCTTCGCTTGGTCCTCTGTCAGGCGGAAGGGGAGTGAGGAGATAAGCCTTTTTTCTGTTTCTGTTTTTATGGTTTTCTTTAGCTTGCTGCTACCTCTGTTTCTTAAAACAGATAACTCTAGAAGAAAAAGCTCAAGAAACGAAAGGCTTTCTTTGGCTCTCTTTATCTCTTCAGGTGTTTTCGGGTTATGAACAGCAATCAGTGCCTCTCTATAATCCATATACCCTGTTTCTTCAAGGATCCATGCGGGAATGGTGGAAGCAGGAAGAGGAATGTTTTTCAAGGCGTAGGAAACAACATTTCTCACGCTTTGATTAGTCACTCCTTCAGTGAGGGAATAAATTGGGATAATTTGACCAAGTCCTACTTCATCTGGACTTCGTTTTATATCAAATGATGAACTTTGGAAGATATAGGTATTCCGTTTTACCTGAGCATGGATATACCACACTGAATCAAGGTGTAACGTATTTTTCAGAAAATCCCTGTTGAAGCAAAGCAGCTCCAATTCGTCCCCGTTATCATCTTCTACTAACACTTTGAGCGTTCTTCCTCTGTTTTTTGTCGGAAAGAACGAATGTGATTTTATCGTGACTCTGCAGTTTATAAACGGACTTTCCTCACTTGTATCAGAGAGTCTTACTTCCTTTCTCCTGTCCTCATAGGAACGTGGAATAAATGTGAGGGCATCTTCCAATGATGATATACCAAGATTCAGAAAGGCCTTCTCTGTAACCTTTCCGATTTTTGGAACCATACCTAGGCTATGCATCAGAACGGAATCCTGTAGCAAAGTGAAATCAAAGTTCCGAATAGGTATTTAAAACCGAAATACAACAGAACAGTTATTATCAGGGCAATTATTGATAGTGTTGAATCTCTGACAATCCTGTTTTTGAAAAAAACTTTTCTGATAAGGTTTGTAATCGGAGTGATTGAAGAAGATATCCTAGATCCAAACGCATAGACATTGGGATTACTGGAGAAAGAACATATGGTTTTTATAAGTAAAAGGAATCCGATGAAAAGGAAAAAGAACCTGATGCAGTACCCCCAAAGCATATTAAGGAAAAGCGCCAAAGTATAACTGAGTGTAATTTTTCCGTAATAGGCAAAGTATTGCAGTATCGCCTGGAGTATTTCAATTAAGCCGATTCCGATGATGGGAGAGAAATCTAGACGCCCTGCAACCAGGAGTTTTCCCCGGAAAAGGTTCAGATATACGTCAACTGACTTGTAGATGTAGTAAAGAAATCCCTTTTCTCTCGGGTAGGGAATAAACCAGCCAAGCATAATTCTCACCCAAATAAGCATTGAGTATACCCATAGGGTGCGTGCAGCAATCAAGCTGAGTTTCATGAAAAAACGAAGTGTTGAAGAAACTGCCAATACTAACATTAAGACCTCTTTAATAAGACCATACCTTATCCACCAGATCTAAAGCCTTCAGATCCTCATAGAGACGGTTTGATACATCCACATAGAATGAGTCTAGGACCAATTCCTCATCATCGATACTCTCAATTTCTATTGAAACCGGAGTCAATCCATTATTGTTCTGCAGGACATTGATAAACGGAATTACCTCGTTACGTTTATATTCATCCCTATCTTTCAGTTTGATAATAAGTTTCTTTATTTTCTTAGGGGAGAGCAGTTCAGGCAGAACTATGTTATCCACAATAAAGTTTATAACCGGATTTCCATTTTCGTCGTAAGCGTCCTGCTTCTTTTTTATTTGACCAATAAAGCCATAAATCTGATCTTCTGCTACTTCAAGTCTGAGCTGGGAAAAAGCCTTTGGGAACATAACTGCTTCAATATCTCCTGTGAGGGTCTGTATCTGATAAATAGCCATCTTATCTTTGTTTTTTGTTACAACATTCCTACAGGAGACCACCTGTCCGATAAGCTGGGTCTGAGTGTTTAGGACTACAGTATCACTGTCCGAGAAATCAACTGAAACGGATTGTTCAATCTTTTCCTTGTATGCATCCAGAGGATGCCCCGAAATATAGAAACCAAGTAGCTCTTTTTCATATGAAAGAATCTGGTTTTTTGTCCAGGTTTCACTTGATGGTTTGAAAGTGAAACTATTCACCATGGAATCCTCTTCGTTGTCAAAAAGTGACTGCTGGTCAAAAGCATGGAGAGCCCTGTTGGCCTTGTCAAATTTCAGTACATAAGGAAGGTTGTAAAGCAGAGTAGGCCTATCAAGGCCAAGTTCATCAAATGCTCCGGCTTTAATCATAGACTCCAAAAGTGAGTTGTTGAGTACCGATTCCTGTTGCCTTGTCACAAAGTCGAGAAAATCTTTGTACGGCCCGTTCTTATCCCTTTCTTCTGTGATAAGTTCAACAGAGCGCTGTCCAACATTTTTGATACCGGCAAGTCCGTAAATAATCTCACCCTTATCTACATTGAAAAATGAATATGAACGGTTGATAGACGGTGGTACTATTTTAAGACCGTATCTTGCAGCAAGTGCCAGATACTGTTTGAACTTATCGGGACTGTTCATCTCATTTGTAAGGTTTGCCGCAAGGAACTCTGCAAGATAGTTTGCTTTCAGATATGCCGTCTGGTAGGCAATAATTGAATAAGCGACAGCGTGAGATTTATTAAAACCATAGTTTGCAAAGGGTTCAAGGATATGGAATATTTCCTCTGCATGTTCCTCTGTAAAACCTTTTTCGACAGCTCCCTTTTTGAACTTAACCAGTTGGGCGGCTAGCTGATCGACTTTCTTTTTACCCATTATCCTTCTTAGCTGGTCTGCTGCACCGAGGCTGTAGCCTGCAATTATCTGCGCAACCTTCATAACCTGTTCCTGGTAGACAATTACGCCGTATGTTGGTTTTAGAAGATCAATAAGAGAAGGGTCCGGGTACTTTATAGGGGTGCGCCCGAACTTTGAATCAATGTATTGGGGAATATAATCCATAGGGCCTGGACGGTAGAGAGCAT
>CAZOTY010000008.1:0-24141 GCA_964582905.1 uncultured Spirochaetaceae bacterium
GCTTCTTCCGATTGCATCAATTTCATCAATGAAGATAATGCATGGGGATTTTTCTCTTGCCTGCTTGAAGAGGTCCCTGACCCTCGCAGCACCAACACCTACAAACATCTCTACAAAGTCTGCACCGGACATTCTAAAGAATGGAACACCTGCTTCACCTGCAACTGCTTTAGCAAGTAATGTTTTTCCTGTTCCAGGAGGACCTACCAATAAACATCCTTTAGGAACCTTGGCACCCATTGCCTTATACTTTTCACCATTTTTCAGGTAATCAACGATTTCAACAAGCTCAGCTTTTGATTCATCCTCACCAGCGACATCCCTGAATCTGATTCCTGTATCTCCTTCAACATTTACCTGTGATTTGCTCTGATTGAACTGCATAGCACTGTTAATCCCTGAGCCAGAAGGATCACCAGACATTCTTTTTGAGATAACTCTGTAGAATACAAAGAATATAACAAGAGGAAGTATCAGGGAAAGTACGATTGTCAAAATGCTCTCACCTGTACTTGGGGTATCTACTGCACTGCCTTTTGAATAATACTGGACATTCATTTCATCCAAGAGTGGTACCAAAGATGGGTCATCAACACGGGCAGCCTCATAAACTGTAGTATCTCCTGTCCATGCCGGAACATCCTCACCCTCAACTACACCCTCAATGTTCGAAGATGCTACTGAGTATCCGATAATATTGTCTCCGGAGAATGCAACTTCATTGATTTCTCCGTTCTTAATCATATTTTTAAACGACGAATAGTCGATTGCTGTAGGTTCTACAACATTGGCACTTTTTCTAGAATAGATAACCTGATTGACGATGAATACAATCAGAAGTGCGATTACTATATACCAAATTGAGAAAGTGAACTTCTTTTTTGAGTTTCCGTTCGAACTTTTTCTTTTTCCTTCCTTATCGGAAGATCCTTTTTCGTCTTTCATGTAGTGAATTGTTAATGCTTTAATGTTTTTCATAGTTTTTCCCTTCGTACACAGAAGATAACTAGGCAAACGGAAAGGGGCAAATAAAAAATGTCGCTAATTTCTGTTATTTTTTTATTGGGCCAAATACTGTACACTAAAGTAATGGAAAGCACCGTTTTGAATAAGGTCAGAAGACTTTTTACCTTGATTCTGGTTTTACTTATGCTGAACCCGGTTTACTCAGCTTCCCTCAACCAGATACTTAAGAGTGCGGAAAACAACAGTCCGGAGTACAGAAACTATGAAATAACATACCGCGATGGACTTCTGACACTTTCTGAGATGGAAAGTAAGGATTTGCCCAGCCTGAGTTTCTCACTTTCTACAAATCCCTATAGTTATACGAATATAAGCGGAAACAGTGAATCATCATCAATTACCCTTACTCCGAGCTTTACTTATCAGAGTGCGGATGGTTCGACGAAGGTAGGGGCCAAGGTCGGTTATGGCCAAAGCTATACAAGTAAAGGAAGCCTGTCAGTATCTCCTTCACTTAATCTTTCCCATAATTTTGATTTTTCGGGTTACTCAGATACAGTCCTTGATGATATAAACTATTCCTCAAGTAGCCTCACTGTAAACTACAACAAAGCATTGAATGAACTCAGTTTCAGAAAGACAGTTTTAACCCTGATAAGACAGGTATACTCAACGCTAAAAAATCTTGAGGATGCCCAATACAACCTTGATAATATGAAAACAGAGTTTGAGAATATGAAAAAACTAAAAACATATTCAGAGACCTCCAATACATACATTGAGACAGAGAATGCACTCCAATACGCTCAGAATATAGTAGATGCACTCATTGAGCAGAAGGAAAATGCACTTGAAAACTACAGGACATTCACAGGACTTGAATGGGATGGGATAGACGAAATTCCCGAGCCGGTTCTGAATGTAAGGATACTTAAGACAGGGAATACCAGCGTTCTTCTCAAAAGCCTTGAAGCGCAGAAGGCAGAAGAAGAATATAAAAAGGCATATGCCCAGATATATCCAAACAATATGACACTTGGTGTAGGTGTCAGCGGAGTCTATTCAAAGGACCCTGTTCTAGGCTCATCAACTGCGGTCAAGGGGAATGCAGGTATATCTTATCAGGGAAAGAACTGGAGCCTTTCAGCTGAGCCGGAATTGAGCTATACAAATAGCCCCAATAGTTCATACATCTCCGGTGGTGGCATTACTATAACGGCAACTGTAACAAATAATGCTAATGACATTTCTGAGAAAACCAGGCTTTCTTCTTTGCAGAATTCCTCTTTGATAAAGCAGAATGCCTACGTTCAGGCCCTGACAAGCTATAACCAGCAGGGACAGAACTATAACCTTTCTGTTATGAGGTGGAATTTCAGCCGTGCCCAGCAGGAGTCTTCCTACGCCCTTGATAAGGCAAAATATGAAACACAGAAAAGCCTTTATGAAAAAGGTCTTATCAGTAAAAGTGATTTTGATAAGAGCGAACATCAGTTAAACCTTGATGAATATGACAGAATAGACGTCCTTCTTGAAGGTCTTATTCTGGAATGTGACCTTTCTATATACGCCCTTTAGGAGAGAATATGGCAAAGAAAGATAATAATGAAGAGAAAATCCTGACCGAGTCAGAAAAGCAAGAAAAGAGACTTAGGGAAGCAGCCCAGAAGAGAAAAAGAAGAAAAACTATAAAGACAGTTATCCTTTGGGTAATTGTTCTGCTGGCCGTTGCTGCCGCGCTCTGGTATTTCTTTTTTGGAATGAAGGCAAAGAATGACAAAGCACTTAACCCTATGGGGCAGACAAGGACAATTGAAGCAAAGGTCATCGAGGATGTCTATACTCAGGTTATCGATCTTTCAGGGTATGTTGAACCATATGATATATATGATGCAAAGTTCCGCTCTACAGGTGCTGTAACTGGAGTATATGTCGTAGAAGGCCAGGAGGTAAAAAAAGGTGACCGTCTTGCGTCAATAGACAATACAAACCAGATTCAGGCTTTGCAGTCAATTGAGAACCAGATTGAAGTTGCGACCCTTAACGGCGCACAGAAGACACTGGAACTTCTGGAACTTCAGAAAAAGAACGCAGAGAATAACCTTGAGTATACAAATCTTGTTGCAAACTTCGATGGGGTTGTTGCCAGCGTAAATGTTGATGAGAATGACTATTTTGAAGCAGGTACTTCAGTTGTAAAAATCATTGACAGGTCAAAATTGAAAGCTACTGTTGAGATAGATGAGATTGACATGCAGTATGTGACGCTCGGTGAGAAGGCATATCTGAATTTTGATGCACTTCCAGGAGTCACAGTTGAGGCCTATGTAAGCTATATACCGATGCTCGGACGATACACAAATCAGGGAATTGGAGTTGTGGATGTCGAGCTTACTATAGATAATCCTCCTTCTGCATTGATTCCAGGGTTCACTTTTGATGGAACAATAAATGTAACGGATAATGTTGCCATCCTTATTATTCCTTCAGCCGCAGTCAAATCCGGACGTGGGGGAGCAACTACAGTCAGAAGAAAGAAGGCAGATGGGTCTGAAGAGAGTGTCAGCGTGAAGGTTAAATACCTAGGAGAAGGTCAGTCTCAGGTTCTCTCCGGTCTGAATAAAGGAGATACCATTGTCTACGATGTACAAACCGGCAATGGTACTATGCAGATGATGATGGGGAGACCGTAATGGCATCAGAAAAACGCGTCATAGAGCTAAGAGATGTAAGACGCTACTACCTTGTCGGGGATTTTATTGTAAAAGCCCTGGATGGGGTAGATCTGGTTCTGGATCGCGGCTCTTTTTCTGCTATTATGGGACCATCTGGCTCAGGAAAGAGTACATTGATGAATCTTATCGGGTGTCTGGACACTCCGACTTCAGGGTTTATCAAAATTGACGATGAGTATACAAACAACATGGATGAAACCCAGCTTGCATATCTCAGGAATCAGAAGGTCGGTTTCATATTCCAGAACTTCAACCTGCTTGGACGACTGAATGCAATACAGAACGTTATGACCCCGCTTGTTTACGCAGGTATTCCAAATAAGGAAAGAAGGGAAAGGGCAGAATTCCTTCTTGAGAAAGTCGGACTCAAGGACAGAATGAAGCATCTGCCTTCTGAACTCTCAGGGGGGCAGAAACAGCGCGTTGCAATTGCCCGTTCCCTTGTAAATGATCCGGCAATTTTACTGGCAGATGAACCTACAGGCGCACTGGATACCAAAACAAGCGATCAGATTATGCAGCTTTTCAGGGATCTTAATGATGAAGGAAGGACAATAGTTTTTGTCACCCATGACAGAAACCTGGGTTTTCAGTGTAAGAGACAGATTTTTATTCTGGACGGGAGGATTGTTTCGTACGATGTTTTTCGAGAATTTTAAACTTGCCCTCTCCTCAATGAAGACCAGTAAAATGAGAACCTTCCTGTCCCTTCTGGGAATAATAATCGGAGTAGGTTCTGTAGTTGCAATCCTTAATCTCGGACAGAGTGCCAATGAGACAATTATCGGTTCTCTGGAAGTTGGTGGAATTGATATGATCAATGTCATACCAACTGGGTGGAGCAGAAGTAACAGCAAATTCACAGAAGAGTTCAGCCAGACATTTTCACAGAATGTTGATGGTATAAAGGCGGTCCTTCCTGTTGTCCAAAGTACTGCAAATATCCGTCATGAAAAGGAAATTGTCAAATCGGCACCTGTCCTTGGCGTCACCTCGGCTTATTTTGATGAGAATAACCTGACTCTTGAGGATGGGGAGTTTTTTACCTCTGAGGATAATATACAACGTCGTCAGGTCGTTGTACTCGGTCATGACCTGGCCGAAGATCTTTTCCCTTCAGGAGGTGCGGTTGGCTCTCATGTATCGCTTTTCAGAACTCAGGCGAAAAGGTATTTGGTAGTGGGAGTCTTAGAAGAGAAAGATGCAGTGATGAATGCCAGCTATAACAATAATGCTTTCATTCCTTTCAATACATATGACCAGCGTTTCAGAAAGACAAATCAGGTCAGTTTCTATATCTTGAAAACTGCTACTGATTATGACGCATCGGAGGTTGCTAACTCTGTTGAGGAATATCTGACTGAGATAACTAGTTCAGATGACTTTGAACTTTTTTCTCCCGCACAACTTGTGGAAATGGCAAACTCGATTATGTCAACATTCTCCTCATTTTTGGCAGCAATTGCAGCAATATCTCTGGTTGTCGGTGGAATAGGGATAATGAACATTATGCTTGTTTCTGTTGTTGAAAGGACAAAGGAGATAGGAATCAGAAAGGCACTTGGTGCAAACCCCAGAGTCATACGCGGTCAGTTTTTGGTAGAAGCAGTGACACTTACCTTATTCGGAGGATTTTTGGGAATCGGATTTGGCTCTCTTCTCAGCTACGTGGTTGTTCACTATGCCGGTTGGAACCTCCATTTTTCAATCAAGGCAATTGTAATAGCCCTGGGCTTTAGCACATTTGTCGGTGTTTTCTTCGGCTGGTATCCCGCTGCAAAAGCTTCAAAACTTGATCCGATTCAGGCTCTTTCCTACGAATAAAGAAGAATTATTTTTGGAAACTTTTGCAATAAAGTTGTATAAAAACCCCTCCTTTGAGTGATAAACTTAAGCTGATGAAAAAGATAGCGAATGGAAAACTTGCAGTAATACTGTTATCAACGGCATGTATGCTGCTTGTATTGGCTTTATTTATAGTATTGTCATCCATACAGGGTAAGGCTGCCCGGCTTGAACTGGAGAATACAATTGAAAGGAACTTCTCCCAGATGTTATTTGCAATGTCTGAAGGGGATACGGCAATCAGGGAGACAATGGAGGCCTCCCAGATTCTTGGCTTCGGACTCTACCGTGGTCTTGAAGGCGGAAGGATAGTAAGCTGGGGAGATGCAATTGAAATTAGGGGGGACGAACTTGTAAATCATTTTACCAAGACTAATGTTCCTTACTTTTTCAAGAGCGATGAAATCGGTTACGATGCAGAAACCGGGATAATGAGGGTAATAAGACCTTTGGGGAATTTTACCCGGGATTATCGTTCAAGTTTCTGGGCGAATCTGAATCCTGATACAACACTTGCATTTGTTTCGTTCTCAGCCGAAAGCTATATCAATTCAATAAAAACCGTATATCTGAACTTTGCTTTATTTGTTTTTGTCTTATTTTTAGTTTATGGGGTGGCATTGGCTTTCGCTCTTGAGAATTTGAAGATCAAGACCAAGCTGACCGAGCAGGCAACACTGGTCGCAATGGGCCAGGCTGCAAGGACGCTGACTCATGAAATAAAGAATCCTCTCAGTGCAATAACACTTCAGCTGGCACTGCTTAAAAGAATTGCACCTGAGGATATCAAGGAGGACTTAGGGGTAATAGATGGCGAAACAAAAAAACTGATTCTTCTGACTAACAGGGTGTCTGACTTCCTGCGTAACCCTACCGGAGATCAGGAAAATGTTGATTTGGTTCTTGTTGTGAAACAGAACCTTGAACTCTTCCCTTCCTCCATAAAGTTCACTCACCCCGGGATAAAGGAAGCAATTGTTTTTTTTGATGCGGATAGACTTAAAACAGTAGTTGAGAATGTACTTTCCAATGCCGTAGAAGCTACAGAGGCAGCAGGAAAGAGCGACTATGAAATTGAGGTTGAGTTAAGTCTATCCAGGCCAAAGAATGAATATATACTACGTGTCAAGGACCGTGGCATAGGATTAAAGGATGAGGATAAGGACAAAGTATTTGAACCATTCTTTACAACCAAGGTCCATGGCTCAGGGCTGGGTCTTCCAATCTGCAAGCAGTTTCTTGATCCGGTTGGCGGAAAGATATCTGTTCGTTCGAGGCAGAATGGAGGAGTTGAAACAGTCATTGGTCTGAAAAAGGCCCCAAGCCTGCAGAAGAAAACAGGAGAAAAGAATGAGAGTACTAGTTTGTGATGATGAAGAAAACATCAGGAATTTGATGAAGAGATTCCTCGGACTTGAGGATATACAAGCTGATACGGCAGAAAACGGATATGCTGCTCAGCGTCTTATGAGGGATACTCCCTATGATGCATTGCTTGTTGACTTGAAAATGCCTGGTATGGACGGACTTGAACTAATAAAATGGGTAAGGGACGAAGGCTTCAGGATGCCTATCATCATGATCAGTGCATACGGGGAAATCAAGGACGCAGTTACTGCCCTTAAAGTAGGAGCCCAGGACTATATTGTAAAACCTTTCAACCCTGAGGAAGTAATAGTAAGACTCAAGAATCTTGTCGATTCCTATAATCTCAGATCCATAGTTGAAAAAGATAAAGAAGACAAAAATATAAAAACCAGCTTCGTCGGAGAGTCGCCCGAGGTTCTCAGAATAAAAGATGTGATTCGCAGAATTGCTCCTAGCAATGCAACTGTGTTGATTCTGGGAGAGTCGGGAACTGGTAAAGAAGTTATTGCAAAAGAGATTCATGAAAACAGTAATGTAGCCTCCGGACCTTTTATCGCTATAAATATCGGTGGAGTTCCTGAGAATCTTCTCGAATCTGAGCTTTTTGGTTATGAGAAAGGAGCATTCACTGGGGCAACAAGCAGAAAGACGGGTATGTTTGAACTTGCCTCTGGCGGTACTTTGTTCCTTGATGAGATAGGTGATATGCCTTTGTCGCTGCAGGTAAAAATACTGCGAGTCCTGCAGGAGAAAAAGATTACGCGTCTTGGCGGAACTACACCCATACCAATAAATGCAAGAATTATTGCAGCAACGAATAAGAACCTTGATGAAATGGTTCAGAAGGGAAAATTCAGGGAAGACCTGTTTTACCGTTTGAATGTTGTGAGAATTCAGGTCCCACCACTAAGAGACAGAAAAGACGATATTCCTCTTCTTGCTGCCTGGATTATAAACAAGTATAACAGGACAATGGGAACCAAGATTACGGGATTCTCACCTGAAGCGCTTAATGCCTTGAAAAACCATGAGTTCTACGGCAATGTCCGTGAACTTGAAAATATACTTGAGCGCTCCATGATTTTCTCTAATGGCCCTATCATTGATGTGGGTGATTTAGACCTCAGGGGATCAGTCCCCCGTGATGGACAGAAGTCAACACAGAAAGAAGCGAAGAAAGTTGATGATGAAGTTGTTAACCTGAGGATTGTTGAAAAGAATGCCATTATTAGGGCTTTGCAACGATGGGAGGGAAACAGAACACGTGCCAGTGAGGAACTTGGTATTTCCCGAAGAACCCTGATAAGTAAGATTGCAGAGTATGATATAGATCTATAAGGAAGAATTAAAGTGAAAAAACTAGTTGTCTTTGGGTTGATTCTGTTAACCTGTGTGTCTCTTTTTGCCCAGGGAGCAAAAAAAGAGCTACCCGCTCCTGTAAGTGGAACAGTGAGCGTGAATGTAGCAGCACTGCGCGGTCCTACAGCTATGGGTATGGTAAAACTCATGGAGGATGCAGAGAATAATAACGGCGTAGTCAACGGTAATAAGTATAATTTTGCTTTGGAAGGAGCACCTGATGCCATCGTTCCTTTACTAGCTAAAGGTGAAGTTGATATTGCATGTATACCGGCAAATCTGGCTTCAATCATTTATAACAATACAAACAAAATTGAAGTGTTAGGTATTAACACACTCGGCGTCTTATATATTGTACAAAATGGAGGTCAGCAGATAAGGAGTGTTGATGCACTGAAAGGAATGACAATTTTCAGTGCAGGAAAAGGTTCCACTCCTGAGTATGCTCTGGATGCCGTTCTGCAGGCAAACGGACTGACTGAAGGTGTTGATGTTTTTATTGAATGGAAGAGTGAGCATACTGAATGTGTCCAGGCTTTAGTTGCTTCTGGTTCAGGTTCAAAGACAGTTGCCATGCTTCCACAGCCATTTGCAACCTCAGCAATGAACGGGAATCCTAATATCACCATATGCTTGGATTTGAACTTCCAGTGGCAGGAGTGGGCAGGAACACCACTTGTAACCGGTGTTGTAGTTGCAAGGAAAGAGTTTATTGAGAATCATCCTGAAGCACTTAAATCTTTTCTTTCTGAATATAAAAAGAGCGTAGAGTTTGTAACCGGAAATACAAAAGATGCAGCTTCCCTTATAGAGAAATTCGGAATTCTGAATGCCGCAGTTGCGGAAAAAGCTCTCCCATACTGTAATATTGTGTTGATTACTGGGAATGAGATGCTGGATGCAATGACAGAATATCTTTCCGTCTTATGCAAATTCAATCCGAATAGTGTAGGTGGTAAGCTCCCTGATGCAGGCTTCTATTATAAAAAATAGAGTATATAAGATATTATCATTCATCATATGGATTTTAGTTTGGGAAGGTTTTTCGTTGTATCTGAACGAAAGCCTTCTTTTGCCATCTCCGTGGAATGTCCTTTTGACTCTGTTTTCCCTCATAGCTGAAAAAATCTTCTGGCGCTCAGTGTGGTTCTCACTTTTCAGAGTAGCACTCGGCTTTATCACCGGTTTCATTCTAGGCCTGCTTTTGGCTATTGTTTCTGACCGCATCCATTGGTTTGAGATACTTATGGATGTACCTGTAAAGACAATAAGAGCAACCCCGGTTGCGTCTATTGTCATTTTGATTCTTGTCTGGATAAGAAGCAGGAATCTTTCAGTTGTAATATCTGCAATGATTGTTTTCCCTGTAGTTTATACGAATATCCTTCAAGGCCTGAAGGCAGAGGATAAAAAAATTCTTGAAATGGCCAGGCTATACAGAATCACTCCTTTCAGGCGTTTTAGGTATATTCATCTTCCCCTTTTACTTCCATATATCCTCTCCTCACTATCGATTAGTCTTGGTCTGGGATGGAAGAGTGCGATTGCTGCTGAAGTGATTGGACTTCCCCGTGGTTCAATAGGAGAACGTCTTTATGAGGCAAAAATCTATCTTGCGACACCTGAGCTTTTTGCCTGGACAGTGGTAATAGTTGTTCTTGCTGTCTTTTTTGAGAAGTTTCTCCTCTTTCTCTTTAAAAGAGGTGCAGAGGCAATAACAAAATGAGGATTTTTATTGAAGAGAAGAAATTTGATTCCAAAGTGGTTCTAGAAAACCTTAGCCTGAGTGTTGCCCCAGAAGAGAAAGTTCTAATTATTGCTCCGAGCGGAAAAGGAAAAACAACACTTTTACGCATTATTTCAGGACTGGACAGAGATTTCAAAGGAAAAATAGAAGAGTGCTTTAACTTCCCTGCAATGGTATTCCAAGAGGACAGGCTTATAGAAGATATTTCAGTGATAGCTAATCTTCTGGCTGTTACAAATGACAAGAAGAAAATTTTGGAACTTCTCGGAAAAGTAGGGCTTGGCGATGCAGAAAACAAGAAAGTATCCACTCTTTCGGGGGGAATGAAAAGAAGGGTAGCCATTATCCGTGCTTTGCTTCTTGATTATGATGTTCTTGTTCTCGATGAACCGTTTACCGGAATGAATGATGAATTGAAAAAAGTGGTTTCAGATGTGATATTAAAAGAGAATAAGAATAGAGCACTGATTCTAGTTACGCACTCAAAGGAGGAAGCAGATTATTTGGGGATTACCAAATGCTGTAAATTATAATGGAAGAAAAACTGCCAAGATGGAATATTGATAAGATTTATCCGGGCGTAGAGTCTGGAAAATTCCTGAATGATCTCAAGAAGCTTGACGAAATAACTAAGTGTCTTGAAAGAATCTCACCTGATGATAAATTTCCGTTAGTTGAAATACTTGAGAAGAATAATGAAGGGGAGGCAATAAGCACAAACCTATATGCTTATATTGAGGCCCTTTTGTCAACCGATACAACAAATGCCTCATACCTGAAAGCACTTTCTGCGGTAGAAAAGAGTGTGACAGAGTTCTCGTCGAGTCAGGATCTTGTAATTTATTATGTTGCAAGGCGGGAAAAGGAATTTGACAGGGAGGAACTGAAAAACTACAGCCTCACCTTAAATGAAATCAAAGTCAGAGCAGAGCACCAGATGTCACTTGAGAATGAGAAATTAGCCGGTGAGTTTCTGCGCCTGTCTTCCTCAGCATGGTCAAGACTCCAGGATTCAGTTACATCTTCAATTTCTGAGGGCGGAGAGACTCTTGTCGAACTGAGAGGAAAGGCAATGAACAGTGACAGGAGTGTCAGGAGGGATGCATTTGAACGGGAAATAAAAATCCTCCGCAGTAATGAGATTGCTCTGGCGGCTGCTTTGAACGGAGTGAAGGGGACAGTGCTTCTTTTAGAGGAAAAACGTGGATGGAACGATCCACTTGAGAGAAGCATTTTCTCCTCAAGAATAACAAGAAAGAGCCTGGATGCGCTTTTAATGGCAATGGAAGAGTCCAGGGGAATGTTCGGAGAATATCTTAAAATTAAAGCAAAGCTACTTGGACTTGATAAACTTGATTTCTATGATTTATTTGCACCTGTGGGTTCTGTTACAAGAACATATTCTTTCAAGGAAGCAAGGGAACTTGTTATAAAAGCTTATGCTAATTTTGACTCTGAGGCCGGAGCATTCGTGAAAAAGGCTTTTGATGAGAACTGGATAGATGCACAAATGCATAGGGGAAAGGTCGGTGGTGCTTATGACACATTTTTCCCTTTGGAGAAGGAAAGCAGGGTTTTCTGCAATTATGAGGGATCATATGACTCGGTAACTACCTTGGCCCATGAGCTGGGACATGCTTTTCATGACAGCCAGGTGAAAGATTTGGAAATGCATGAAACTGAGTATCCGATGACTCTTGCAGAGACTGCCTCAATTTTCGGTGAAACACTTTTATTTGAAGATATACTAAAGAGTGTTGAAAGTGATGAGCAACTTTCAATAATTGAAGCATATGTCCAAGGTGCCTGCCAGGTCATTATCGATATACTTTCGCGCTTCTATTTTGAGAGGGAAGTATTCAAAAGGAGAAAAGACGGGGATATTCCTGCAAAAGAACTATGCGATATTATGCTTGAAGCTGAGCAAAGGGCATATGGTGAGAATCTCGGCTTGAAGCATCCTTATATGTGGGCTGTGAAAAGTCATTACTATTCTGAATCATTTTCATTTTATAACTATCCATATGCATTCGGAGAGCTATTTGCCCTGGGCTTATTTGCCCTTAAGGATGAAAAGGAAAACTTTCCTGATTTGTATAAGAATCTTTTGAAAAACACGGGAAGGATGAATGCGGTGGACTTGGCAAAGAGTGTTGGGATAGATATTGAAGACAAAGCATTCTGGGAAAAAGGACTTGGTGTAATCGGCAAGTATATAAAGAGGCTTGAATCTTGGCTTTAAAGGTTGAAAAGCAGGTTTCTCCCTCAAAAGGGCTGCTTCATCTGAATGATAAGGTAACTTTCGTAAATGGGGCGCTTGAAGGTGAAGATGTCGAACTTTTGAACATAAAGGAAAAGAAGAACTACATTGAAGCAGATGCTTTTATTGTTTCCCCGTCTCCTAATAGAACGGAGCCGATATGTCCTTATTATTACCAGTGCGGAGGTTGCTCTTGCCAGATACTCAGCGAAAAGAACCAGGCAATAATAAAGGAAAAGGAAGTAAAGGTGGATCTTTCAAGATCTGGAATCAGTCTTGAAGACACAGTTTTCGATTCCCTTGTTTTTGGGCCCTTCTTGAATTATCGCTCAAGGGCACGTTTCCATGTCGATCTTAAAACAAGGGAAAAAGGTTTCCTGAAAAAAGGAAGCAATATACTCATTCCTGTCAAATCATGCCCTGCACTTGATAAAAGTCTCAATCAATTACTTCAAAAAGATGACCAGAGACTATTGGATAAGGCACGCGAACTTATGCTTACAAATGCTGTAAATGGAAAAACACACCTTGTAGAAGTCAATGCAATAACCAACGGATATGATGTAACCTTAGGTCCAAAGATAATAAGAATAAAAGTCGGTGAGTATGAATATTCGGTAAATGCAAATGTTTTTTTTCAGTCCAATCTTTATCTCCTGCCACAATTGCTTGAGTATGTAAAAGAAAATGCTGAAGGAAACACTATAATGGATCTTTATAGCGGAGTAGGCACTTTCAGCGCTTTATTTGAGAACAAGAATGTTTTTGCTGTTGAGCTTGAAAGAGAGTGTCTCAAGCTTTCCAAAATCAATGCACCGTGGGCTTCGTCATTCTCCGATGATGTTGCCAAATGGTTCAAAAAAGTAAAAGTTATACCAGATACAATTATTGTTGATCCGCCACGGGTGGGACTCTCAAAAGAAGCAGTCAGGATGCTCCCGGCATTTGATGCAAGGCGGATAATTTATGTCTCCTGTAATCCCAAGACCGCGCAAAGGGATATCAAAGAACTTAAAGGATACAAACTGATGAGGGTCAAAGTTTTTGATTTTTACCCGTCAACTGACCATTCAGAGTGTGTTTTTATCCTGGACAGAAGATAAGCTTACTTTTTTGTCTTTTTGCCTTTGTGTTTTTTTACCTGTTTGTCCTGGTCTTGAGCCTGAGTTACGTCCTGATTGTCTGCAATAGCTGAAAGTTTCTTGTAACCTTTTCCCAAAACATGGAAGTCAGACTGTACTATCACAAATGCATCCGGATCAAGTTTATTGATAAAGCGTACAAGGCGTGTAAGATCCCGGTTGGGAATTACTGTCATTATCATCGGCTTGGGAACTTTTGTGAATAAACCGCTTGCATCAATTACTGTGCCACTGCGTGAGAGAACTTCAAGAATATATTTCCCAATTTCATCAAGCTTGTCAGAAATAATATACACGGTTTTAGCGTATCCCGTTCCTGAGAAAACAGTGACACGGTCGACAATGTAAGAATCAAGATAACATGCAATAACAGAATATAAAGCCGATTCAAGACCAAAAACAAAAGCCGAAGAAGCAATTATTATCACATTGATAATCAAAAGGGAAGTTCCGATTCCTATATGGGTGAATTTTGATACGATTTGCCCGATTATATCTGTTCCGCCTGTATTTGAACCTGACTTCATCACGATTCCTATGCCAAGCCCCGTAAGAAGGCCTCCGAAGATTGCAGAAAGGAGAAAACTGATATCTTTGGAATAGTCAAGAATCCCGTCATAGCCGAAAATCTGATTGAAAAGAAGTGTAAAAAGGGGAAGGGAGAGTGTCCCTATAAGGGTTTTGAGCCCATATTTTTTGCCAAATACTATAACACCCGATATATAAATCGGTATGTTGATTAAAAGCATACCGAGTCCAAGTGAAAACCCGGTAGTGTGGTTTATGATAGTTGCAACGCCACTTATACCACCGGGAGCCAGGGCTGCCGGATTGTAGAAAACTGCAACAGCAAAACCTGAGAGTGCTGTTCCGATAAGGATGTATAAATAATCTAACAGGATTCTGAGCTTTTCTTTCATAATTTAGTGAACGCTTGAATACAGAGAATAAATTTTTATAGTATTCATCAGACGTTCGATACTGACATTCTCCTCACTTCTGAAAATTATGTTCTTTTCACTCGTCGGGCGGAGCGAAAGCAGATTATCGGAGAATTCACCCCTAAGTCCGCCTTGGTCAAGGGCAACAAAGAAAGCTGGTTTCTCGCACTTCAGACAGATATTGTATTTAGTATCATCTATCTCTTCAATTCTCATACTAATTTTCGGATTTTCCAAAGCCAGAGTCTTTGTTTTTTCCAAAAGGATCGTTTTCTCCTTGATTGTATTTTTTGCAGTCAGCTTGACGTATGAGAATGTTTCCTTTCCGTCAATTGCAAAAAGAGGCAGTTCTCCGATTTTTGTTGCTTCTCCGGCTTTTGCACAACCGCTGAAATACTTGGTTTCCTTTTTCTGCCCGTTAAAATGCATGAATTTTACCTTCAGATCAACCTCCTCATCGTCTTCCTTTCCATTAAGGACATAAACTAAAAGTCTGTTATCTTCCTTTATGAGTGCAGGAAGGAGAGAGTAATTGAGGCGTTTGATGGCATAATAGGCAAGTTTTTTCTCTCCATCATAGTTCAAGACCGATGCAGATGTTGCCGGCCAGATGGATTTAAGGTAACTGAGCGTATAGCCGTTGACATTACGATCCATTCTTGACTTCAGAATCTTTTCTTCAAGGCTGAGGGCCTGTGCAACCTGGGAAAGGTATAAAAAGTTTTCAAAGGAAGAAGGCATAAGGTAGTTTCTTGCTATTTCAGAAATAATTTCTTCACTCAGTCCCTGTTTTTCCTGGTGGTATTCCATAACGGGGCTTGTAATATTTAGAAAACCTTGGTTCATGAATTGCCTTATTTCACTTAGGGACGGAAATGACGGAGATGAAATTTCACTTGGATTATAAGAGGGAGGTATGATTGTATGTTCCTTGTCATAGGTGAAAATAATCTTTTCAGCCTCCTTTACCAGGGGTGAATTATCATCAGCACCAGTTAGTGACCATGCAATAAGCGATGGTTCACCTTTAAGGCGTTTTACCATATAGGAAATACTTTCCTCCATTCTCCTAATGTCCTGATTAACCCTAATCTCCTGAGAAATCAAAAGCCCCTGACGCGCACATTCAGAATAAAAAACAGGGCTCTCATAAGATTCAAGTTTCACCAAAAGGGCATTAAGATTCATCTCTTTTGCTGTTTCGACTACTTTCTTATACAAATCAGGAGTACATTTTATAGGAACAGAATCAAGGCCTTTGTACTCGGCCTCCTTGAGGGTAAGTTTTTTTCCGTTAATATCCAGTTCAAATGGTTTTAAAGAGAATCTAACTTTCCTGAAGGAAATCATTTTTTCAATTTTGATATCCCCGATTTGAATAGTTGCTGGGTACTGATGCTGGATTCCGTATCCGTTAGGATCCCATTTCTCAATCTGATCATCCCTTACTTTTAGTGTCAGGGAGACATTGTTCTTTCCTTTGTTAAGGTTACATTCTTTCTGAATCTGGCCTTTTGAGAATCCCAAAGAGCACATAATGGTAATATTTATGAAGGCCTCTGCTGTAAAATCGTAATTAATAAGGAAGGAAGATGATGCCTTGTCGAAAACTGTATAGACAGAGCTTTCTGTTATTATAAAATCCTTTACCTTAATCAATTCCACACTTTCATAGATTCCGATTCTGTTTTTTAAAAGATATCCATGGGGAGTAGTATCTTGATTCTCCTTATCTGAAACGATATCCTCTTCAGAGCGGGAGAAGACGAAACTGAAAGAGACAGAGTTAATCCCATCTTTGACATAGTCTGTTATATCCACAAGGTAAGGAATAGCAGGATTGTCCAAACTCTTCACCGTAGCGTTATTGACTGAAAGCTTCAAAGGGGAACTGATTCTTCTGACAGAAATAAATACTTTTTCGTCATCTTCCTTTTCCAGCTTGAATTCTTTTTCAAGCAACCAGTTCGATTTGCTTATCCACTTAAGGTTTTCTGCATTCTTGTTGATTATGGGATTCTCAATCAGTCCTTTCTTTTCAAGTGCCCCATATATATCACCGGGGATATTCATTGAAATGGAATCCCCGTTATTAACAACTTTATTTAGATATACGCTCTCTGCTTCCAGATTCCACGTACCGTTCAGGCTTTGAATAACCATTTTTTCTCCTGGATCCAGTATAACACAATATTTCATTTAGAGCCGACAAAGCTAGCTTAACGTAGTAATATTGAAGTATGAGAGACGGATTTGTAAAGGTAGCAGCAGCAACCCCAGATTTAAAAGTTGCTGACATTGAATTCAATACAGGCAAAATTATTTCCTTGATTGGAAAAGCAGAAGAAAAAGGTGTCAGGGTTTTAGTGTTTCCTGAACTTGCGATTACCGGTTATACTCCAGCTGACTTGTTTTTCCATCCTCTTTTGATTGAAGGTGCAAAGAGGGCTCTGTCAACTATTGTTGATGCAACTAAAGAATCTGAGATTCTGACCTTTGTTGGGCTTCCTTATGAGAACAGAGGTAAGCTGTACAATACTGCTGCGGCAATTTTTAAAGGTAAGCTTCTTGGCCTTGTTCCAAAAAGCAACATACCATCATATTCAGAATTCTATGAAACCAGATGGTTCACCCCATCTCCTGAGAAGAATGACAGTGCTGATTTTTTCGGTCTTTCAGTTCCTTTTGGTAATAAAATAATTTTTGAGGCAAAGGGAATGTCCAATTTGAAAGTAGGGGTGGAAATATGTGAAGACTTATGGGTATCATCTCCGCCAAGTGAAGCCCTTGCAGCAGAAGGAGCAACAATTATATGCAATCTTTCAGCTTCCGATGAAATTATAGGTAAGGACAGTTACAGAAAAAGTCTTGTTTCTTCTACATCTGCACGTCTGATTTCTGGCTATATATATTCAGATGCAGGTGAAGGAGAGAGTACAACAGATATGGTATTCACAGGCAATAACATAATATGTGAAAACGGTACAATCCTTGCATATTCACCAATGACAAATGATGATCTGACAATAAGTGAGATAGATGTTGACAGGCTATGTAGCGAAAGGATGAAGACTTCTACATTCATTTCAGAAAATGACGGAAATTATCAGTTTGTAGGCTTTGACATGAAAGCTGATAAAGAAACCGGCCTAATAAGGAGTTTTCCACGCTTTCCTTTTGTCCCTCAGAATTTGGATGAGAGAAACGAAAGATGCCAGAAAATCCTTTTTCTTCAGGCGCTAGGACTGAAAAAAAGGCTGGAACATACTAAAGTACAGAGTGCAGTAATCGGTCTCTCTGGGGGCCTGGATTCCACTCTTGCGCTCTTGGTTACTGTAAAAGCCTTTGATTTGTTAAAGAAGGACAGGAAGGATATTATTGCAATAACAATGCCATGCTTCGGAACTACCAAAAGGACAAAGGGCAATGCAGAAAAGTTATCTGAGGCACTTGGGGTGTCATTCAGGGAGATTGATATAAAAAACAGCGTTTTATCACATTTCAAGGACATCAACCAAAGTCCGGCTACGCTTGATGTTACTTTTGAAAACAGCCAGGCGAGGGAGAGGACTCAGGTTCTTATGGATATAGCAAATCAGAGTAATGGCCTTGTTGTTGGAACCGGTGATCTCTCAGAGTTGGCACTTGGCTGGGCAACATTTAACGGAGACCATATGAGTATGTATGGCGTGAATGCAGGAGTCCCCAAGACCCTTGTAAAGTACCTTGTGAGTTATGAAGCTGACACAACAAAGTCTGAGAGTGCAAGAATAGTTCTCAATGATATTCTGTCAACGCCCGTTTCCCCAGAGCTCCTTCCTCCTGAAAACGGGGAAATCTCGCAAGTGACTGAGGACATTTTAGGGCCTTATGAATTGCATGATTTCTTCCTTTATTACTTTGTTAGACAGAGTTTTTCACCAAGAAAGATTTACAGGATTGCTAGAAAAACATTTGAAGGAATCTATCTGGAAACTGAAATAAAAAAATGGCTGATTGTGTTTATCAGACGTTTTTTTACCCAACAGTTCAAACGCTCAGCCCTCCCGGACGGACCTAAGATCGGGACACTCACGCTCTCTCCGCGCTCAGACTGGAGAATGCCGAGCGACGCAAGCTATCAGTTATGGTTAAAAGAAGCAGAGGCTCTCTGATAAAATAAATAAAGTGAAAAACTGTAAAGAAATTAGGTAATATAAGCTTATGGGAAAAGTTATGAACACTCTGGCAAACCTTTTTGCCGTGCTTGTAGTCTCAGTAATCATTTTCTTTCTGATTTATTTTCTCTCTCCGGAGCTTAGCTTTAAGTGCTTCGGGGTTGCATGGAATGAAAGAAAACTGGTAGAGAACGTAAAAATAAGTATCAGAGATTCAATTAATAATTCAGAAAACCTTACAGATAGTGAAAAGAGAGGCAGAATTGCAGATTTGGAATCTACCGTTGGTACCTATCTGACGAAGCTTTATCTGGAGAATATAAGAAAAGGCAGTGGCAAGGAAATACTTGCCATTTTTGAGTCAGAAGATGGAAAGAGTGTAATAGAAAGTGCCCGTAAATATGTAAACGAGGGAGCAGGCAGTGCAGAGGAGTATTTTCAGACAGAAGAAGGAAAGATGGCACTTGATAGTCTGAAAAAAGAATTATGATGGAAGGAAACTTGTTTTCAGACTCAGACCTTGATGAGGAAAAAATAAAGGCTGAACGGGACGAAATAGAAAGACAGAAAGAAATTGAGGCAAAAAAGAAAGAGAATAAAAGGGTTCAGCAGCAAAAGGAGTTCGATAAACGACTTTTTATTCTTGATGGTTACTCAATAATATACAAATCTTATTTTGCACACACGAATAAACCCATTGTAGATAAAGACGGAAAAAACCTTTCTGCATACTATGGTTTTTTCCAGACTATATTCAAAATACTCAGAGAGTATCAGTTCGATTATTTTGTTGTTGCTCTTGATGCACATGGAAAGACATTCCGTCATGAAATGTATGAAAAGTATAAATCATCACGGGATAAAGCATCCGAAGATTTGCATGCCCAGATTCCGGATATTCTGGAAACACTGAAGAAAATGCATATCCTCTTTCTTTCCCATATTGGTTTTGAGGCAGATGATATTATTGCATCCCTTGTTAAAAAAGCAACTGAAGAGGGAATCAGGAGTGTAATTGTCACTGCAGACAAAGATCTCTGTCAGCTGGTCAGTGAGAATGTCACAGTCTTGAAACCACCGCAGAAGGGAACAAATGATTACCAGGTTTTCGGAATTGATGAGGTCAAGGAGAAATATGAAGTATATCCGAATCAGATTGTAGATTATTTGACAATCACCGGAGACTCAGCTGACGATATTCCTGGAATCCCGGGCTTAGGGCACGTGAATGCAGTAAAACTCTTGGATACATATGTCACACTTGACGGTATTTACAGGCATTTGGATGCGCTAAGTACCAGACAGAAAAAAAGCCTTATAGATGGTAAGGAAATGGCAGAACTTTCAAAAAAGCTTGTTGAGTTACGCTATGATGCCATCGATCCGTCTTTCAGCTTTAGTGATGCTGATGCTTCTGTAATAGATAAAGTCCCTGCCGCTGGAGATTTTGATGAGAGAGGCTTTAAACAACTTGCAAAAAGGGCAGGGCTGAAAAAGACATTAGAAGAGGGTACACAGACCAAACCTGAATTACCGAATATCAGTAAGCTGAAAGCGGATGAGAAGGAATTCTATTTAGGAAATGGTACCTATTATGTTTTGAGAAGCAGTTCTGAGGTTTTCTCTGTTTTTGAAAAGTTAGTGCAGGATGGCAAAGTTGAAGTTGCATTTGACCTGATAAGTGAAGAATTTGAAGACGACTCTCCTTTGGTTGCTTTCTCCTTCAGTGCGGAGATGAAAAAAGCATACTATGTTCCACTTGGTGAGAGCTTTTGTATCGGGGACTTTCTTTCCTTTTGCAAAAAGTATCTTGAAAGTGGTCTCATAAAAGGAGTTTTCCATAATGCCAAGTTCTTTATAAAGAGAATCTGGGCATTGGGAAGCGATGTAAGAAATATTGAATTTGATACTATGCTTGCATACTGGATTCTTGATAGCAATGCAGCCGTGTTTTCACTGAATTCTGCCACGCTGAAATTCTTCTATCAGAACTTGATTGACCGTGACGATCTCACCGGAAAAAAGACAAGCATAAAGGAAGTATCGGAGAACCTTCTTTCACGTTTCAGCCAAGAGAGGGCAGACTACATTTTCCGTCTGTATTCTCTTTTGAAAGGGAAGCTTGTAGAAAAGAACCTGAACAGCCCGTATTACTCCATGGAACTTCCACTTATAAGAATACTGGCAAGAATGGAAAAGGATGGAATCTATCTTTCTGAAGAAAAGATGAAAAATGTACAGAAGGATGTTGATGACCGTCTTTTGGAGGTTCAAAGCGGGATTTATTCTCTTGTCGGCCATCAGTTTAACATCAATTCCCCAATGCAACTCGGTACAGTCTTATTCAGTGAAAGAAAGCTTCCATCAGGCAAACATACTGAGCGTGGCTTTTCTACCAACAGTGAGACATTGGAGAGTTTGAAGGATCTTGATCCGGTTGTACCACTTGTACTGGAGTACAGGGCACTGAACAAACTTAAAAATACATACATAGATACACTGCCTCTCCTGCGTGATGGTAACGGAAGAATCCATACGACATTTCTGCAAACCGGGACTGCGACAGGACGCCTTTCATCCAGGAACCCGAATTTGCAGAATATTCCAGTAAGAACTGAGGATGGGCGCCTTATAAGAAGTACTTTTACTCCAACCGATGGAAGGGTTTTTCTCTCAGCTGACTATTCTCAGATTGAGCTTGTAGTGCTTGCCTATATGTCAGATGATGCTGATCTTATCGAGGCCTTCAGGCGAGGGGAGGATATTCACCAGTATACGGCAAGCCTTATTTTCAATAAAAATCTGGACAAGGTTACACAAAAGGAAAGGAGAATAGCCAAAACAATCAACTTCGGAATCATTTATGGGATGTCCGCATTCCGTCTTGCAAGGGATCTTGGCATATCAAGAAGTGATGCTACAGCATTTATATCAAAGTATTTCAGCCGCTATAAAGGAGTAAGTTCCTTTATTGAAAGAGTCAGAAAACATACGGAAGAAACAGGGTATATAGTGACTGAGTTTGGACACATCAGAGAAGTTACAGGGATCAACAGCGCCAATAAGATTGAACGAAACAGTGCTGACAGAGTAGCTTTAAATTCTATTGTACAGGGGACAGCCGCTGAGATAATGAAAAAGGCGATGATAAATATTGCTGAGACGATGGAGAATAGAAATTTGAAATCACGTCTTCTTTTAAGTGTGCATGATGAGCTTATATTTGAAGTTGAGCGCTCTGAGATGGATGAAGTAAAAAACCTTGTTAAGTCTTTGATGGAGAGCGTTGTTAAGTTTTCTGTCCCGCTGAAAGTTTCCCTGGAATGGGGAGAGTGCTGGGGAGATATACACTGATGGTTATCGGTCTCACTGGCAGAAGCTGTTCGGGAAAGGACACAGTCGCTGAAATTCTGGATAAGAATCGTTTTGAAATTATTGATGAGGATAAGCTCGGGCATCTTGCTTTGGAAAAAAATATTGGAGAGGTTGTGGATGCGTTCGGGGAAAGTGTCATTGTAAATGGAAAGATTGATAGGAAGACGCTTTCAAAAATCGTTTTTTCAGATGAAAGGGCGCTAAGAAAGCTGGAATCAATTACTCATCCATGGATGAAAGAAGAAACAAAAAGAAAGATTGATTCAATTACTGAGAACGGAAAAATAGCAGTAATTAATGCGGCCCTTCTTGAGAGAATGAAACTGACTGACCTGTGCACAGAAATTTGGATAGTCCTTTCTCCATATGAAAAACGTTTGGAAAGGGCACTGAAAAGGGATGGGGTGACAGAAGAAAGCTTCAAAAAAAGAACACTTTCCCAACAAGATATCGGGAGTACTGTCTACTCTTTAAAAAAGCCTGTTTTTACCGTCATAAACGATTCTTCAAAAGAAGTACTTTGTCGACAAGTAGAACTTTATTGTGATAGAATGTAGCCTAGAGGGTTACTATGAACAAAAATGCCTGGATTGCAATACTCGTCGTAACCTCAGTAGCAGCTGCATTCACTTTCGGTTCCATGTGGGAGACACGTCCTGAAGCAAATGGGATTGTCTCTGATGTCCTTGAAAAGGCACGTGAGAGACAGGAAGAACCACTTGTAGCTGTGGCTGAGCCGCCGAAAGTTGATGTTACGAAGTTATCTGATGAACAGTCGAATGCTCTGAAGGTTTCTGAAATTCTTTCAGAAGATCCTGAGTTCTTGAAAGCGCTTGCCCAAGCGTTGGACAAACAAATAAATGACAGCCTTAATGCGCTGAGTGCTAAAGTTGAAAGCAACGTTGAAGAGAAGATGAATAAGTCCATTTCCGATACTCTTCAGGAAACCAAGAGTTATATAGACACGAAGTACGAGCAGGCTGAGAACTCAATAACTGAATTCGTCAATCAGGGTATTGATAAGGCAGTAAGTGATGCCAATGCTTACACTAGGGACAGGGTTGTCCGACAACAGGGTGTAGATGTTGAATATGTTGATGACGCATTAGCAAAATTCCAGGCAGCTATTGAAAAGTCTGTTCAGCAGTCAACAGAGCAAACAAAGAGCTACATTGATGATGAAATCCTCAAGGCATACTCGTTCGGAGAGAATTACATTGAAGGAAGATTTGATGAAGCATATACAGAAGCTCAGATTTTTGTCGATGACAGAATCAATTCGGCCCTCGATTATGGTGACTCATATCTGAAGAGTTATGTCGAAACAGAAGTAGAGAAAACAACTCAGAAAAACCAGAACTATACCAATGCAAGAATCCAGGATGCATATAGTGATGGAGAAAAATATGTTACAGACACAGTAAACAATGCCCTCTCATCTGGAGAGAGTTTCCTCAAGACATATGTTGAAACTGTAAGCAGGAAAAACCAGGAAGCAGAAAGCAAAACGATGCAGAGTGTATCTGCAGATGATTTAGCTGAAATCAAAGCTTATGTGGATCAGGCTATAAATGATGCACTTTCAATGGGTGAAAATTATGTTGAAGGAAGATTTGATGAAGCGTATACAGAAGGTCAGATTTATGTTGATGACCAGGTCCAGACAGTCAAGAAAAGCATTGTTAATGCAAATGCAGGTTCTTCTGGGTATTCATATGATCTGATTGAGGAGCTTGTTGATAAGAAAATCAATGCAGCCCTTGCAGATGGAGAAGCTTACATTAACAGCAAGCTTGATGAAGCTTATGCGGAGGGTCAGGACTATATAGAAGAGAAGGTCAAGAACCTTCCTCAAAGTTCAACACTCATAACAAACTCTGAGGTTAATAAACTTATTCAGGATGCCCTCAGGTCCAATACAAACAGCAACGAAGATTACGTAGATGCAAGAATTGATGAGGCTTTCGACCAGATTGCACTTTATGTTGATGACAGGCTCGGCGGAGCAAAGTCACAGAGTCAGGAAATTATCAGCGCTGCAACAACTGCTGATATTGATAAGATTATTTCTTACCTGGATAGCAGATTTGATGAAGCATTTGACTATGGTCAGAAGTATGTTGATGATGAGATTTCCAAGGCGCTCAATAATGGAGAGGCATATATCAACAGCGCAATAGATAACGCTCTCTCAATGGGAGAGAACTACATTGAAGGCAGATTCGACGAAGCATATACAGAAGGCC
>CAZOTY010000008.1:24241-65085 GCA_964582905.1 uncultured Spirochaetaceae bacterium
TTATCGAAGATTACGTAGACGGTAGGATCAGCCAGGCATATGATGAAGCACAGTCATATGGAGAGGATATTCTTGCAAAGGCTAAGTCATATACTGACTCATCAGTGGATAATGCGCTCTCCTCTGGTGAAAGCTATATCAATAATGCTATTGATGCTGCACTTTCTGATGGAGAAGTATATCTTAATGACAAACTTGATGAAGCATATACAGTTGGACAGGACTATGTTGATGATAAGTTCAGCAAGGTACAGGCTGCTCCGCAGAGTGTGGTAAATACAGTATCTTACGACGATAGCGAAATCAAGAAGTACATCAGTCAGGCAATAAAGGATGCCATGACAACTGGAGAAGACTACATAGATGAGAGAATCAATGAAAGCTTTGATCAGATAGAGATGTATGTTGATGACAGACTTGGAAATGTAAAACCGGTTGCTCAGAGTGCAGGTGTGACAGAAGAAGACCTTAATAAGATCAAGGCATATGTCGATTCATCAATAGATGATGCACTTTCAATGGGAGAGAACTACATTGAAGGCAGATTCGACGAAGCATATACAGAAGGTCAGATTTATGTTGACAGCGAAATCAGTAAGGCTATCAAGAGTGGAGAGGATTATATAAATGATGCAATCAATAGTGCTCTCACATATGGTGAGGACTATATTGAAAGAAAGTTCGAAGAAGCCTACTCCGATGGCCAGTCCTATGTCGATCAGGAAATACAGAATGTAAAGAAGAATATTGTAAACGCTACTTCAAACGGTTACACATTCGATATTATCGAAGATTACGTAGACGGTAAGATCAGCCAGGCATATGATGAAGCACAGTCATATGGAGAGGATATTCTTGCAAAAGCTAAATCCTATACAGATAGCTCAGTAAGTGATGCCCTCAGTGACGGAGAGCAATATATTAACAGCAAGCTTGATGAAGCTTACACAGTCGGACAGACATATGTTGATTCATCGATTGATGATGCACTTTCAATGGGTGAGAACTATATTGAAGGCAGATTTGATGAAGCATACACAGAAGGCCAGATTTATGTTGACGATAAGTTCAGCAAGGTACAGGCTGCTCCGCAGAGTGCAGTAAGTGCAGTACCTTACGATGATAGCGAAATCAAGAAGTACATCAGTCAGGCAATAAAGGATGCCATGACAACTGGAGAAGACTACATAGATGAGAGAATCAATGAAAGCTTTGATCAGATAGAGATGTATGTTGATGACAGACTTGGAAACGTAAAGCCTGTTGCTCAGAGTGTAAATACTGGAGTATCTGAGGAAGACCTTGAAAAGATTAAGTCATATGTCGACTCCAGATTTGATGAGGCATATGCGGTTGGTCAGGATTATGTTGATTCATCAATAGATAACGCTCTCTCAATGGGAGAGAACTATATTGAAGGCAGATTCGACGAAGCATATACAGAAGGCCAGATTTATGTTGATGATAAGTTATCTGAAGCCAAGGCATATACAGATAGTTCTCTTGAAAATGCTTACAACGACGGAAAGGCATACGTTGATGAAGAGATCCAGAATGTAAAGAAGAATATTGTAAATGCTGCTTCAAATGGCTACACATTCGATATTATCGAAGATTACGTAGACGGTAGGATCAGCCAGGCATATGATGAAGCACAGTCATATGGAGAGGATATTCTTGCAAAGGCTAAGTCATATACTGACTCATCAGTGGATAATGCGCTCTCCTCTGGTGAAAGCTATATCAATAATGCTATTGATGCTGCACTTTCTGATGGAGAAGTATATCTTAATGACAAACTTGATGAAGCATATACAGTTGGACAGGACTATGTTGATGATAAGTTCAGCAAGGTACAGGCTGCTCCGCAGAGTGTGGTAAATACAGTATCTTACGACGATAGCGAAATCAAGAAGTACATCAGTCAGGCAATAAAGGATGCCATGACAACTGGAGAAGACTACATAGATGAGAGAATCAATGAAAGCTTTGATCAGATAGAGATGTATGTTGATGACAGACTTGGAAATGTAAAACCGGTTGCTCAGAGTGCAGGTGTGACAGAAGAAGACCTTAATAAGATCAAGGCATATGTCGATTCATCAATAGATGATGCACTTTCAATGGGAGAGAACTACATTGAAGGCAGATTCGACGAAGCATATACAGAAGGCCAGATTTATGTTGATGATAAGTTATCTGAAGCCAAGGCATATACAGATAGTTCTCTTGAAAATGCTTACAACGACGGAAAGGCATACGTTGATGAAGAGATCCAGAATGTAAAGAAGAATATTGTAAATGCTGCTTCAAATGGCTACACATTCGATATTATCGAAGATTACGTAGACGGTAGGATCAGCCAGGCATATGATGAAGCACAGTCCTATGGAGAAGATATCCTTTCACAGGCTAAGTCATATACTGACTCCTCAGTTGACAATGCACTTTCAATGGGTGAGAACTATATTGATGGAAAGCTAAATGAGGCTTATACAGAAGCGGAGATTTACGGAGATGAAGTCCTCAAGAATGCTAAGTCATATTCAGACACTGAACTTGTAAAGGCTTACTCAGTCGGTCAGGATTATGTTGACTCCAAACTCGGGGAGGCTTACAGGGTAGGTCAGAACTATGTTGATGAAGTTCTGAGAAATATTGAACCTCAGACGGTAAGTGCCCAGGCAGTTGAAGCTGCAGTATCTGCAGATGATCTGGATAGAATCCAGAGCTATATTGATAACAGAATCGATGATACTAGAACAGGATTGGAGACTTACGTTGATGAGAGTATGGATACTCTCAGAAAGGAAATCGATAATCCGATTGGTGATATTGAAGTAGACTTAAGTGAATATGCCAAAACAGCTGATGTCGAAAAATATGTAAATGATCAGCTTGATGAAGCATATGCAGTCGGTCAGGACTATGTTGATACAGAGATTGCGAACCTGAAGAAGGGTATCTTTGATAATGCATCATCTTCAGATCTTTCATTTGATATTATTGAAGACTATGTCGATGGCAAGATGAACGAACTTGAGACCAACATTGTCGGTTATGTAGATGAACAGGATAATAAGGGCTTCAGTAATTCAAAAGCATATACAGATGAGAAATTCAATAATATTGATGTATCTGATTCGATTGATTACGAGCAGATCAGGGAAGAACTTTTAAGTGATGCTGACTTCCTTGATCAGGTTGCAAGCTTTATTCTTTCACAGCTTGGAGTTAACAATGAAGAACCATATAAGAGTGCAGTTGAAAGAATCGTTGAAGATGCAATTGACGGGACATTAAATGATAAGGAACTGACTGATCTTATCGTTTACATCTGTAACGAATTGCATAAAGGACACGTAAACACGACTCCTGTCCAGCAGAATACTCAAACTCCTGCTACTAATCAGCCAAGTGCGAAAACAGCACCAGAGATTAACCCGACTCCTTCTTTGCCTGAAAGAATAAAGGGAAAAATTTCGGTTCCTGAGTTTGGTACTCCTGCAAGGAATCTTTCAGATACCCAGCTGATGAATGCAAGAGACTCAATGAGAGACGAAGCAATCAGTGAGATTGATAGCTGGATTGAGGAAGAGTAGAAGATATAGTTTGAGGGCTCACATGAGCCCTTTTTTATTTGTCTTCTGGATATTTCCTTTCCTCTCCATCAACAGTTTCTACTGTCCACCAGCCATTATCCAGTTTTTTTACATAGCTTCCTGAAAGAGGAACCTTACCACCACCTGAAGGAAGATCAATCACATAGTTTGGCAGACCGAGTCCAGATAGTTTTCTTCTCATTTCTTTTTCTATCTTTAGACCTTTTGACAGAGGTACTCTTAAGTGAGCTGTACCTTTAACAAGATCTCCTTGGAAAAGGTAATATGGTTTTATTCTGTTAGATAGCAACTTGTTGCAAAGCTCAATCTGTATATCAGCGCTGTCATTTATATTGCGTAGCAGAACCGCCTGGTTGAACGCTATAATTCCGAGAGATAAAAACTTCTTTACAATTTCTACTGCTTTATCCGTTATCTCATCGGGATGGTTGAATTGTGTCATCAGATAAAAGGGTGCACCATAATTATAGCGTTCTATAATTCTGAATAAATTATCTGTAAAACGATATGGGTTAGATAGGAGCGCTCGTGTACATAGCCGGATTATCAAATCCTTTCGGACATTTTTCACCGATGAAAGGAGAAACTCAAAGCTTTCATCTGTAAGTGTAAAAAGGTCTCCGCCTGTTAATAATATCTCCTTGACTTCATTATGTTCATGCAGATAGTTGCACAACTCTTCAATTTCACTTCTTGAGGCTTCACCTATCCCTTTCCCGGAAAATCTTCTTCTGAAGCAATGGCGGCAGTAAAGGAAACATTCATCAGTTGTAAGAAAAGCTACACGGTTTTCGTAGCGATGAATGAGGCGAGGGCTTTTAGTGTACTCAATTTCAAGTTGGGGATCTAAGGTCCCAAGTAAATCTTCGTTTTCTTTATCAGAAGGTAAGAACTGGTTTTTTATACTGCTAAAAGCGAAAATCTCATCAATGTACTCTTTTAAAGCGTTATCCATATATAAATAAAGAGTATTCAATATTTTCATTTCTTTTTTAAGTGGGAAACAGTTATTTTCATAATTACCTTTTATCATAGTTAGACAATGTATAACCCTCTCAATATAATTAGGTAAGAGGTTATGATGTCTGAAAAAAAGAAAGGATTAAAAGGTTATTACCTGATAACGTTTTTAATCGGTCTGGGCTTTTTCACAATGGGACTTATGGATCCACTTTATGATACATATGTTCCTATATTCCTGGGAAAGTACATTTCATCAATGAGTATTGTCGGCATAATTATGACACTGGATAATGTTCTGGCAATCTTTCTTATCCCGTATTTCTCTGGTCTTTCCGACCGGACCGATACCAAGATTGGCAGAAGGATGCCATACATAATATCACTTCTTCCACTATCTGCAATCTTCTTTGCTCTGGTACCATTTTCATCTCTTCAGTCATTCTGGTTCCTTGTTGCCTGTATTTTCTTCTTGAATATCTTCAAGCAGGCTGTAAGGGGCCCTGTGGTTGCCCTTATGCCGGACCTGGTTCCTGCAGATTTAAGAAGTGAAGCTAATGGGGTAATCAATACAATGGGTGGTATTGCAACAATTCTTGGTACTGTGATTCTTGCCCGTCTGATGGATGTTTACGTTAAACTGCCATGGATGGGAGAAAAGGTAAACAATATTCTTGCATTCCCAGTTGCATCTGTTTTCGTAATAATCGCAGTAATTCTTCTTTTCATAGTCGTCAAAGAAAAGAAGTACAGAATTACAGAAAGCAGTGATAAAGATGATAAGGATGAGAAGAAGGAGCCTATTTTCAAATCCATAAAAGCAATTTTTATGGAGAAGGAAAAGAGTGCTCTTTTCATTCTTTTATCACTTTTCTGCTGGTTTATGGCATATCAGGGAATTCTTCCTTTTGTTGGTCAGTACTCTGTAACAGTATTAAGAACTTCTTCTGGAACCGCATCCCTTGCGGCAGGTATGGTGGGAATTGCTTATGCTATTTTTGCTGTTCCATCAGGAAAGATTGCACATAGAATAGGAAGAAAGAAGACTATACGAATCTCATTACTTGCACTGGTTGTAATTCTATTATTAATAACAGTACATGGGACAGTGCTTACAAAATATTACCCTACTGCAAAGACGCCCGTGGAACAGCTTGAGCCCGAGGAGTTTGGTGGAGAAGTTGAAGTCATGCAGAGAGAAAAGGATGTGAATATAAGTGAGGAACTTGCCCTTGAGGAGAAGAAACCTTCCTCCTTCTGGTTGTATTTATTCTGGATTCTCCTGTTCCTTTTCGGAATCTTCTGGGTATCGGTAGTAACAAATTCATTCCCGATGCTATGGCAGATGGCTGACTACAAGACAATGGGAATATATACAGGTGTATATTATTTCTTCAGCCAACTCAGTTCTATATGTGCTCCGCCTCTTTCTGGTGCTGTAATTGATATAGCCGGATATCCAGCCCTCTTTTTGTATGGAGTAATATTCATGCTTGTTGCATTCTTTCTGATGGCAAAGGTAAACAGGGGAGAGAGTGTGGATTTGGAAGAATCTAAGTAGATGTAGGTTTTGAAACATCAATCCAGCAAATTGCACCTGAGAGATTAAATAGCTCCTCAGGTGTGATTTTTATTGCTGAATTGCTGCTTCCAGCTGCCGGATATACGAAATCAAACCTTCTGAGGGATTCATCAAGATAGACTTTAACGCCCTTGTTAACCCCAAATGGGCATACTCCACCAACGTCATGACCGATAAGAGTGAGCACCTGATCTTTTTCAATCATATGTGCCTTTTCATTGAAAAATTCCTTGAATTTTTTATTATCGGTTCTGACATCTCCTGCCATAACAACGAGTATTGGAGCTGAATTTACTAGAAAAGAGAGTGTCTTTGCAATTCTGCACTGATCTGTATTCAAAGCCAAGGCTGCAAGTTCAACAGTTGCACTGCTTTGGGAAAAAATCAGAACATCGTCTTTATATCCATTATCGATAAGGTATTGTTTTGCTTTTTCTAAACTCATAAAAAAACGAGCCCTAAGGCTCGATTCTAGTTATTAACTCTTTCGAGGTATTCCTTTGTTTCAGTATTGATTCTGACTTTCTCACCCTGTTTGATAAAACCAGGGACTCTGATTCTCAGACCAGTTTCCAGGACAGCATCCTTTGTAACACCCTGAACAGTGTCTCCTCTTGTTGCGTCTTCAGTTTCAGTAACAACATATACAACCTTGGAAGGAATAACTATGTCCAGTACCTGATCCTCCCACATTGTGATTCTGTAAGTTTCACCTTCTTTCATTAAAAGCTCATAGTCAGGGAAACTCTTCATTGGTACCTCAATCTGCTCATAAGACTCAGTGTTCATGAATGCAAGATTTTCTCCATCATTGTATAAATACTGGAAATCCCTGTCCTCGATTGTAATATCCTCAGCATTATCCTGGCTCTTCATTGTTTCCTGAAGTGTCTGTCCAGTTGCCGGGCTCTTGAGCTTGAGGCGAACGAATGCCGAACCTTTTCCCGGGTTAACAAATTCTCTTTCAATAACTAAAAATGGCTGTCCTTTGATCAATAAAGCTGAGCCTTTTTCTATTTGTCCTGCTTTAATCATTATAGTTTTCCTTTCTTTTATCCTACTAGGAAAGGATAACAAAAAACATAGAGTGGGTAAATATTCCCTGTTTCTATTCCAGGTTTTATCGTTCAACTAGGAGGGAGAAAGGGAATAGGAGAACTTCATCTATGTTCCTTTTTTCCATTTCTATCATTAATAGACGGTCCAGCCCAAGTGCTACGCCACTTGATGCTTTCATGTCCAATTCGGAGAAAAGAGAATTATATGGTGAAATCACATGACAGGTTCCCTTTCTTGATTTCTCAAGTTTTTTCTGCTCACTTCCCAGCCTTTCAGCAATAGATGCCTTATTCGTTTCTTCAGTGTAGCAATTTGCAACCTCAATTCCTTTGAAATACATCTCCCATCTTTTTTTATACGGTCTGTCTTTATAATTCTCAGCAAGACATTCTATTTTTTCAGGATAATCTTTAAGGTAAACCCTTTTATCTTTAGGAAGAGACGGTTCAACAAGTGTTAGAAAAATTCTGTTGAAAGTGTCTTCCCATGAATCATCCTTGCTGTATCTTATGCCTAAGCGTTTAGCCTCATACTGGATACTTTTTATCTCCTGAGTCTTCTCCAAATCAAAACCAGCATATTTTAAAAAGGCTTCCTCCATTGAGAGCACAATTTTTTCATCTGAGAATAGAGACGGATTCCCCACATTGGTATTTCTTAGCATTTCTTCAGTAAGATCGATAGAATATCTGTCGTCTTCATTTAAAGTGTAGTACTCGAGCATTGAAAACTCCGGATTATGTTCAAATCCGATTTGTTCATTATTTCTGAAACACTTGGATATTTGGAAAATGCTTGGAGAGCCTGAAGCGATTAATTCTTTCATGAATACTTCCGGGGATGGGATCAGGAAAAAATCTTTCTTATCCCTGAAGTCAGAAATAAATTCACTTTTGAATGAATTTATAGTCGGTTCAGGAATCAGAAAAGGGGATAAGGTGGGAGTTTCGACCTCAACAAATCCCTTTTTCTGAAAAAATAAACGGATTCCAGAGTATAAATAACTACGTTTTTTAGCAACTTCAAAATCAAAATGCATACTTCAATAATAGATGAAATAGAGTTAACGAAAAAGGTTTAAATGTTTATCCTAGTTGTGTGAATGGATACGAGACAGATACTAAAATCTATGCACTTGCGACTGCGTTTACACAGTCAGCACTGGCTGTACTCCGCCTGAGTGGCACTGGTTCGGTCTCTGCTTTCACTTCTTTATTTTCCTCCCCGCTCGGCAATGTAAAATCAGGGGGGACAAAACATGGCTACATTCTTGATGATAAGAAAGAGATTATCGATGAGGTTATGGTAATCAAATACATGAAAGGACATGGTTATACCAAGGAAGAAGCCATTGAGATAATCTGTCATGGTTCCCTTGCAGTAATAAAGAAAATCATGCTCAGCCTTGAAAAAATCGGGTTCAGAAAGGCTCTTCCTGGTGAGTTTACTTACAGGGCCTTCATGCACGGCAGCATGGATCTTACAGAAGCGGAAGCAGTAGAGGAACTGGTGAAAGCGGAGTCAGATATTTCCAGAACAGATGCCCTTAAAAGGCTGAATGGCTCAATAAAAGCAGAGGCAGACTCAGTAAAAGACATCATACTGAATACTCTTGCATCCCTTGAAGTGTATTTGGACTATGGGGAAGATGAGATTCTTGAAGACTGGACGTTCCCTGAAAATAAAATCAAAGAATCTATTGAACGCCTAAGGAGAATTAGCTGTACATACTCTTCATCCCGCTTGTATAGCCAAGGTGCAAAAGTGGTACTCCTTGGGAGGACAAATGCGGGAAAAAGTAGCCTTTTTAATGCACTTCTGAAGGAAAACAGGGCAATTGTATCATCTGTTGCAGGAACTACACGTGACTATCTTGAAACCAGGCTGATGCTTGAAGATATACCTCTTTGTCTATTTGATACTGCAGGTCTCAGGGAAAGCAGCGATGAAGTTGAAATTGAAGGAATCAGAAGAACCCAGGATCTGATTGAAAGTGCGGATCTTGTTCTTTATCTTGTTGACAAGGATGAAAAAGTTGAGGAAATCAAGGAAAACTATTTGTACCTATATCCAAAAATGGATCTTTACGGAGAAAGGGGAGAATTGTCTTTTTCCTCTCAAACCGGAGAGGGCCTTGCTAGAGTTATAAGCGAAATAAAAAACAGACTGATTGTTGATAGAAAAAGGGAGAGCGGAGTGCCTCAGATAGACTCTGAGAGGCAGAAGGAAAAGCTTGAGGAGACAGCAGAAAGTCTTGAGAATGCACTCAAGGCAAAATCCGAGTCTGCAGATATAATCGCACTGTATCTTCAGAGTGCCCTTTCGAGCCTTGCCGAGCTTACCGGAGAAGTTACCAATGAGGAACTATTGGATGTGCTTTTCTCCTCTTTCTGTTTGGGAAAGTAAAATGAAAGATTATGACGCGATAGTTATTGGTGGAGGTCATGCAGGGATTGAGGCAGCTCTGGCACTCTCAAGGCAAGGTTTCTCCACGCTTCTTATTACACAGAGTCTTGATGCCATTGGACGGTTAAGCTGTAATCCGGCTGTAGGCGGTCTTGCCAAAGGTAACCTTGTAAGGGAAATTGATGCTCTTGGCGGGGAAATGGGAAAGCTGATTGATAAGAGCATGATTCAGTTCAGGATTTTAAACAGAAGCCGTGGACCGGCAGTTCAGGCTCCGCGTGCACAGGCAGATAAATTCTCTTACTCACGTCTTGCAAAAGAGACACTTGAGGGTCAGCCTTCATTAAGTCTTTTTATGGATACTGTTGTAGACATAATAAGGGATAAAAACGGGAATGCCAGAGGAGTCATAACAGAAAGAGGATGGAGTATATTTAGCCGTACAGTTGTTCTGACTACAGGAACTTTCATGGAGGGGAAAATATTTATCGGTGAGTATGAAGCTGAATCTGGTCGACTTGGTGAGAGTGCAGCGAAAGGACTCGGAAAAAAACTCCGTGAATATGGCTTTAATGTTGGTCGAATGAAGACAGGAACGCCTGCAAGGGTAAGGAAATCCACTCTGGACTTTGATGAGCTTGAAGTGCAGAAAGGAGACGAAGAGATGCTTCCGTTCTCTTTCATGAATGATAAAATAGAACGTCCCAGTCTGGATTGCTATATCACATGGACAAATGAAGAGACCCATTCAATTATAAGAGATAATATTCACCGTTCACCATTATATGGAGGTAAGATAGTCGGCAAAGGTCCCAGATACTGCCCTTCAATTGAAGATAAGGTTGTCCGCTTTCCAGATAGGGACAGACATCAGATATTTGTGGAACCGGAAGGAGTGGGAAGCGAGGAAATGTATCTTAACGGACTCTCATCCTCCCTTCCAGAGGAAGTCCAGCATAAATTTATCAGGACACTCCCAGGTCTTCGCCATGTTGAAATAATGCGTCCGGCCTACGCCGTTGAATATGATTATCTTGATCCGCTGGACCTTATGCCATCACTTGAGTCAAAAATTATACCGTTCTTGTTTATTGCAGGACAGACAAATGGTACATCCGGTTACGAGGAGGCTGCATGCCAGGGCCTCATAGCCGGAATAAATGCTGCACTGCGCCTTAAAGGAGAAAAACCTCTGATTCTTAACAGGACTGATGCATATATAGGTGTTCTCATTGATGATTTGGTAACAAAAGGAACCAAGGAGCCTTATAGGATGTTCACCAGCCGTGCAGAGTACCGTCTTTCCCTCCGTCATAGCTCTGCTGATACGCATCTTACTAAGCTAGGTTATGAAGTCGGCCTAGTAAGTGAAGAAAGAAAGAAACGCTTTGAGGAGAAGGAGAGGGAAATCAGGGATATAAAAGATAGACTTGGTGAACTCAGATTTAATGGAAAAAATGGTATTGATGCACTTAAAGAGCCTCACAATACAATAGTCTCTTTGGGCCTTGATATTTCACGGTTCAGAAGGGATTCAGTTGAGGAAGTTGAACTTGATATCAAGTACTCCGGATATTTAAGACATCAGGAAATTGAAGTTGAGAGGGCGAAGAAGCAGGAGAGCATTATTATTCCAGATGATTTTGACTTTTCTAGCCTTGATGGAATAAGTGCCGAGAGCAAGGAAAAGTTCATGAAAATAAGGCCTCACTCAGTTGGTCAGGCAGCCAGAATAAGCGGAGTGAGGGTGTCTGACGTAGCTATACTGACGCTTTTTCTGAAGGGTAGAAATGGACGATGAAATTTTAGTTGCACTTAATGAACTCGGTGTAGAGTCTCCGGAATATAAAAGTGAAAAGCTCTCCCGTTACATTGATGAGATTCTTCTTTTTAATCCGACGTTGAAGCTTGTTGGTGAAAAAACAAGGAAGGAAATAGTTTTTCGTCATATTTTGGATTCATCTAGTGCATTTAAAGTGTTTTTGAGGTATTCTAAAAAAGGAGATAGAATAGCTGACTTAGGCTCGGGAGCAGGCCTTCCCGGAATTGTTTTGGCTGTTTTATTCCCAGACAGAGAGTTTGTCCTTATTGAGAGGATGCAACGCCGCGTGGGCTTTCTTAGAGGGGTTAAAGCGAAGCTCAGGCTCGACAATGTATCTATCCTGGATAGGGACATCAAGGATATTGATGAAAAATTCGACGCTTTAACCTGCCGCGCCTTTCATCCGATTTCCTCTTTTTCTGATGTTGCTTTGTGCCTCCTTAATGAAGGAGGAGTTGCCTTGTTCTACCAAGGAAGAGCAGATAAGGTGAAAGGCACCATAAATGAATTAGAGCGAAATTATGATTTTAGCTTTACTGAATATCCACTGGACGTTTCTTTTGTCTCTGACGAAAGGGAAATACTTGTTCTGAGAGAGTGGAGAAAGAAATGAAAAAGAAAGGTAGGTTTTCATTAGCCGTTGCTATAGTTTTCTTAATAATCGGAATTATGTGGACAAGCTATGGTGTCCTTTACAGCCTTGGTGTATTGCCAGAAGCCTTTGAGGCTTTAAGTAATACATTGCTTACATATACTTCCCTCCGTCTCAGTAAAACAGGGATAATTGATTTCGGTGTTTTTCTGGTTTTATCATCGATTCTTATTTTTTCCTTCCGTCTTCGTAAGCCATTTTCAATGGTCCTGATTCTGTTTCTGTTTGTTATCTACTACACACTTGCGCTCATATTCCGTATTTTCATGGGGCTCTATATACCTCAGATAGTCGGAAACCTTGAACTTGATGGGACTAAGAGATTTCTCCTTGTTGCCCTTCTTCTAATTGAGATTCTTCTGACATTTGCCTTAATGCCACTTCTTTCCACATTTGACCGTTCATGGAGGGAAAAGTACAGAAAGACAACAAAACGTCTTGAGAAGGAGGGTCTTCTTTTAAGTAAGGAAGAGGGGCAGGCTGAAAGAATCAGAATAAGGCAGGAAAAAAACAATAGAATAGAGGAGAAGAAGCAGCGTCGCCAGGCAGAGCTTTATGAAAGGGAACGTATAAGTGCCCAGAGCAAGGAAAAGAGAAAAGAAGACAAACTGAAACTCAAAGAAGAAAAGAAGTATGAGAAAGTACGAGAAAAGGAAGAACGAAGGAAAGACAGAATAGAAGAAAAAGAAAGGGAGAAGAGGTTAAAGGAAGAGGATAAAGGCCTTGAAAGAGAAGAAATAAAGGAAAGAAAGAGGCAGAGAAAAGAAGAGAAGAAATTCAAAAAGGCACTGAAGGCTGAAAAGAAAAACAGAAAAGAGAAGGAAGCAGAAGGGGAGCCTGAAAGGGAGTTCAAGTACGAGAGAGCACTTACGAATCCTAATTCACCCCTTGAGTTTCCTGATTTCATGCAGATGCCGAAACTTTCTAACTATAAACCTGTTGAGCCCTCATCACTCATAACAGAAAAGAAAGAAGAGCTTGAGTCTTCAACAGTTCTGGAAGCTCTTTATGAAGAGGAAAAAGCTGAAAATGAAGAAAAACAGGATGATATCAAGATAGAAGACAATAGAGACAGAGTTCCACGTCTGGACTTGAAGAAGGAACGTTTTTCATCTGGGGGAATGCTTGAAGCAACCCTCGAAGCTTACCATAACCAAAGTCAGCTTCCAGCTGAAAACAGTAATTCTGATGGAAGTTTAGGTTACGTTAGGCCTGATAGCAGAAGAGAAGAATATAAACAAAGCTCCCCGGAGTATAAAGAAGAAGTAAAAACTCAGGAGAGTGTTCCTCCGAGATATGGTTTTGACTCTTACAAGAAGGAGGAAGGTGTTGCTCCATCCAATCTTTCACCGGAGCATCCGAGATATTCAATGTTCCTTTCCTTACAGCGATCTCCTGAGGAACAGAAAAAGATGGAGGAAAAAGCTATCGAAGAGAGGAGAAGGGAGAGTGAGGAGCATATTGCTCCTTCAAAACTTTCCCCGGATCATCCAAGGTACCAGTATTTCAAAGCGCTTCAGAATAATAAAAAGCCTGATAGTCAGACAGTATCACATTTTCCATCCCGTCCATTTGAAGCTGAAAACGGTGTGAGAGTGGAGAGGAAGGAGTCATATTCAAATCTTCAGGAAGACAGAAGGGAAAGAGAAAAAAATGAAAGTCCCAGTCAGTATTCCCAGAGTATTAACAGCGTAAAAAAAGAAGAGTTTAATGCCTTTAAGGCAGAGGAGAGAAAAACAGAAAAGCCCCATTATGCAGAGGCAAAGGTGAATACAGAAGCATTCAACTATGAAAGTGTAACCCAGGAGGAGGTAGCTGAAACGCCACCGGTTAATGTACCAAAGAGGAAAGAGGAGAGGGCAGACGGATTACCCGAACAGCAGAATGAACTTGAGCTTACATGTGGTATCGGAGGGCTCTCTTCGAACAATCTGGGTTATGCATCGGTTATGAAAAGGGAAAACAGGCTCTACCAGGCACCACCTCTCAGCCTTTTAAAAGATTATCCGGATCAGAATGCAGGGCTTGATGAATACACAAGAAGTTCAGGGCAGACCATTATTGAAACCTATGCTCAGCAGAAGGTGAATGTAAATCTTGTAAATATTGTCAAAGGTCCGTCTGTAACAATGTTCGAGTTCCAGATTGAGCCGGGGACAAAACTGACAAAGATTACAGGGGCAGAGGATGAACTCAAATACGCACTCGGTGGCATAAACATAAGAATTCTTGCACCGATTCCTGGAAAACAGGCCATCGGTGTAGAAATCCCGAATAAGAATAAGAGCATTGTTGGCTTCAAGGATCTTGTTTATTCTGTCAGGGCAAGTGAAAGTGCACAGAAAATGGCAGTTCCTATGATTCTGGGAAAGGATATCAATGGGAATCCGAGAACAATCGATGTTGCAAAAATGCCACATATGATTATCGCCGGTACAACCGGAAGTGGTAAATCAGTATGTATAAACGCTTTTATAAATACATTGATCTACCAGAAAGGACCACAAGATGTACGTCTGATTCTAGTTGACCCAAAGGTAGTCGAACTGAGCCTGTACAATGGCATTCCTCATCTTCTTACCCCTGTTATCACAGATGTTCAGAAGGTAATCAAGGTCTTGAATTTCCTGGTTACTGAAATGGAAAGACGTTACAATATGCTTGCCCGTTATGGGGTGAGAAACATCATTGGTTATAACCAGAAAATCAAGGATGAGCATCTTGCAGCTGAAAGAATGCCTTACATTGTCCTGATTATGGATGAGTTCGCTGACATGATGGCAATCAAGGCATCAGCCAATGAGATAGAAATCCAGATCAGTCGTCTTGCAGCAAAGGCAAGAGCTGCCGGAATACACCTTATTCTTGCCACTCAGCGTCCTTCAGCTGATGTTATCACAGGAACCTTGAAATCTAACCTCCCCGGAAGAATAGCATTTGCTGTTTCTTCTTCAATGAACTCAAGAATTATTCTTGATAATACTGGAGCCGAGAATCTTTTAGGAAAGGGGGATATGCTTCTTTCTGATCCGGCTAATCCGAATTTGCAGCGAATCCAGGGAGCTTTTCTTTCAGATGATGAGGTGGATGATGTTGTACGTTTTGCCAAAGAGCATGGTGGAGAGCCTGATTATCTGGATGAAGAGATTTTTGCAGCAGAAGAAGACAAAAAGGATTCAGGTGATGATGAAGAGCTTTCAGTCGGAGAAAGTTCATCTGACGAAGCTTTATATGAGTCGGCAAAACAGGTTGTATTTGAACGTAAGCAGGCCTCTGCTTCATATTTGCAGAGACGGTTAAAGCTGGGCTACAATAGGGCGGCAAGGATAATGGACATGCTTGAAGAAAACGGAATTATTGGGCCGGCCAATGGTAGTAAGCCGAGAGAAGTCTTGAAATATGAGTAAAATTGAGGATACAGAGAGGCAATATAATGCCCTTTCTGTCCAGTTGTTGGATAACCATCTGAATGAAAGAAGAAAGGATGACCTCAAGGAGAGGCTTGAAACAGGACGCCGGATGGAGGCATTTTTCAGAAAAAATAACCTTAAGCTTTCTTTTGAAGATGTTTATTCTGCTTCAGCAGTTTATGGGTTTTCGTTTTTTAAAGAGGATGACATAAACCTTGAGAGTGTCAGGGCTCTCAGAGATGAAATAAGAGTGGAAACAGGATCTAAGTCGGTCCGTATATTCACACTGGACAACAGAATAATAATTGAACTTAGCACTCCGGTGAGATATTTTCCCTCCCTGAAAGATATTCTTTCATTCACTCCAATGTATCAGGATATACCGCTTATTCTCGGAGAGGGAGAAAACGGAAGGCTGTATATTGAGGATGTTACCAATATTGATAATCTTCTTGTAGGTGGCTCTGATAAAGAGGAAGTACTTAACCTGGCTAATATCTTTATAACAACACTTCTTTACAGGAGGTCCAGTAAAGACGTGAAGCTTGTCCTTATAGGAGAAGCGTTCAAGAAGTATAACGGAATTGCGAACCTTTTATGCCCGGTTGTTACAAAGAAAGAAGATGTGATCACCGCCTTGATAAAAATAAGGACAGAGATGCATATGAGGATAGATCAGTGTTATTCCGCCGGACTTGGGAACCAAAGGATGTACAACAATGTTATGGGAGAAGGAAAAATGCCAAGTATTGTCGTTCTGGTTGATAAGCTCGGGCGTGAAATTTCTGAAATCGGAAGTGCCATGACAAAGTTTATATCAGATATAGCCCAGAGAGGACGTTATGCAGGAATCTATATCATTGGATTTGTTAATACATCTCGCCTTGTTGAATATCCGGTTACCCTTCCAAATATTTTGCATAGAATTGCCTTCCACACAGATAATGAGAAGGAAAGTAAACTACTGCTTGGTAATGAGGAGGCTTTTTCACTTTTGAAGGAAGGAGATATGCTCCTTTCCGGATTCTCCTCGGCCGATAGGAGAATCCAGGCCCCTCTGATTACAGAAGGTGAAATAAAGAGAGTTCTCAGGGAAGTAAAAAACAGATCTCTCAACATCAGATGGGAAAAAGATGAAGATTATATCAATCTTTGATTTCTTATTATTTTTAGGCTGAGGATTATTATGAGAAAAGCAGTTTTAAACGGAAATTTAATAGATGAGAAAGAAGCAGTATTACCTGTTACGTCAAAGGCATTCCAGTACAGCTATTCAGTCTATGAGGTTATAAAAATCAAAGAAGGGAAAATCATTTTCTTTGATGATCATTTCAAGCGCCTTGAGCTTTCTGCTTCATCTGTAAATATCCGATTATGGTTCTCAAAAGAAGATCTCAGAGCTTGGATAGAAAAACTCATAGTTGCAGAATCCATCTTGAATGAACGAGTCAGAATCCTTGTAGTCGGAGACTTGGATTATGCCTTTATTACACATGAAAGTCTTCTTCCTGTGGATAGCACATTATATAAAGACGGCATTAAGTGTACTTTCTATTATGGAGAGCGTTTTATGCCCCAGAGCAAGACTTCCAATCTTCTCATGAGCTATCTGGCATTGGAAGAGGCACATGCATCTGGAGCATACGAGGCTTTGTTTGTCAATCATGATAATCTTATTACAGAAGGAACAAGAAGCAATTTCTATGCCCTGGAGGGTGATATCCTTTATACCGCAGATGAAACACTCGTTTTAAATGGGATTACAAGAATCCACATAATAAAAGCCGCCAAGAAGCTTGGTCTTGATGTTCATTTTGATGCTGTCAAACCAGGAGATATAAAGTATTTTGACGGAGTATTCATATCTTCAACGAGTTTGGTTGCTCTTCCTGTTAATAGGATAAATAACGAAGAGATGAAGAAAACTGCATGGCCGAAAATCGAAGAAATCAGAAAGATGGTGAGTTCTTGGGAATAGATAGACAAAAAAGTATTAAAACAATAAGGTTGAATTAGATTATTCCACCTTATGAAGGTTTTAATATATGAATTTTAATCAATTGCCTCTACAAGTAGAGGTCTTAAACGGGATAGAAAAGGCCGGGTTCTCAAGTTGTACTTTATGCCAGGAAATGGCCTTGCCCACAGCTCTCGAGGGAAAGGATTTACTTTTACAATCAAAAACAGGTAGTGGGAAAACTGCTATTTTTCTTTTGACAGTTTTGGAAAAATACCTTGAAAGTGACAGAAAAAGCAAAGCTTTGATAATTTCTCCCACAAGGGAGCTTGCCGTTCAGATAGAGGAAGATGCCAAAGTCCTATCATGTGGTATTAAAGGGTACAGGATTGAATCGTTTTTCGGAGGAGTTGGCTTTACCCATCAGGAAGAAGCACTAAAAGAAGGCGTTGATTTGTATGTCGGTACACCCGGGCGTCTTTTGGACTATTTACATTCGGGAAAAATCGATTTCAAGAGTTTTGATATCGTTATCCTTGATGAAGCTGACAGGCTTTTTGATATGGGATTTTTTCCGGACATTGAAAAGATGTTCTCACGTATGAGACGACCAAATGAGAGACAGACTCTCCTTTTTTCGGCAACGCTCTCAACAAGTGTCAGAAACCTGGCTTGGAAGTTTATGAATGAACCTGAGGAGATTACTGTACAGCCTGAAGAGATTACAGTTAAGAAAATAGACCAGAGAATTTATCATGTGGCTTCCAATGAGAAGTTCAAGCTTCTTCTGGGAATTCTCAAAAAACATAATCCTGAGAGTTGTCTGATTTTCACAAATACAAAAGGAAAGGCTGTGGAGGTATCAAAGCGTCTGAACCTTAATGGATATAAGACAGAGTATTTGATGGGTGACATGCCACAGAGTAAAAGACTTCAGACACTAGATAGGATGAAGGAAGGCAAGCTCCATTATTTGATTGCAACTGATGTTGCAGCCCGCGGTCTCCAGATTGATGATTTGGAAATGGTTGTAAACTATGACATTCCTGAAGATTTTGAAAACTATGTACACAGGATTGGCAGAACAGCGAGGGCAGGAAAGAGCGGAATAGCTGTAACAATCGGGGATGAGGAGTATATATATGGTCTTGAGGCTATTGAGAACTATATACAGATGAAGATTCCTGTGCATTGGAGCGATGAAGATGGCATTGAAGAAGTTGAAGATAAGAGTGCAGGAATTGACATACGGGGAGCTCGGAATAATAAGAGACCTAATGGAAACAATTACAAGAAAGGCAATAACAATAATAGTAGCTATAAAAGACAGAACGGTCCTGATCAGAGCAGGAAAAAATATACAAAGAATCCGGGTAAACCCTCAGACAGTAAAGAGAGTACTGAGTTTAAGAAACTTGAGCATCTTTCTGTTGAGGAAAGAATGGCCTACTACCAAAAACGCTATAGTGGAGAAAAGACGCAGAAAAAGGGAAAATACGGAGGAAATAATCCACCTCAGAACAGGAAGAAACAGAATAGCAGAGGAAATAGCCATAATCAGAATAATGCGGCGAGCGTAAGAGTAAAGGAAGAATCCACTGTTCAAAGCCCGGCAGTCAAAAAGCCAGAGGTAAAGAAAAAAGAAGGTCTTATCAGCAGGATTAAAGGCTTCTTTAAGAGGAAGAATGAAAAAGGATAGTCAGTTAAAGCGATTTTTCTCATATTACAGGGATTATAAAGCTTGGTTTCTCCTTGATTTGGGTGTAGCCTTATTGGCCTCGGTTCTTTCAATTGTAGTTCCTGCAATCGTCAGAAAACTGATGAATATGATTTCCCTTCCTGATAAGAACTACACACTTATGTGTATTCTTTTCGGAGTGATCCTTGTTTTATATATTATTGAATCTGTCTTTACCTATATCAGAATCAAATGGGGTCATTATTTGGGTGTATGGATTGAAAATGATATGAGAAAGGATATGTTCTCACATCTTCAAACCTTATCATTTTCCTATTTTGATAAAACAAAGACCGGAACAATAATGAGCCGTATAACAAACGACTTATTCAATATTGCTGAGGTTGCCCATCATGGACCTGAGGATGTTGTAATATCAATCTTCACGATAATCGGTGCGTATGCTGTGATGTTTAGCTTTTCATGGAAGCTGGCACTTGTTTCAATTATTCCCCTTCCTCTAATGCTTATTTACGGCATTATATTCAACCACAGGCTGAAAAGCAAAAACAGGGCAATCAGGAAAAGGATTGCGGAACTCAATGTAGAAGCAGAAAACTCAATTCAGGGAATCAGGGAAGTAAAAAGCTATTCGCAGGAAAAGTATCAGGAAATGAAATTTGATTCATCTTCCGAGACTTTGAAAATCAGCAGGGAAGAGATGTACCACGAAATGGCGACTTATCATGCAGGAATCGATTTTATGCGTCAGTTCTATTACTTTACAACAATAGTAGGTGGAATTGTTCTTATTGCATTGAATCAGATTCCTGTCTCTGATTTAGTTACATTCATACTTTATGTATCAGTTGTTCTTCCCCCAATTGACCGCCTGATTAATTTTACAGAGCAGTTTACTCAAGGCGCAGCTTCTTTTGAACGCTTTACCGAAATAATGGATATTGAGCCTGAAATAAAAGATAAAGAGGGCGCAAAACCACTTGTGGTTACAAATGGTGAGATCACGTTTGACGATGTATCTTTCTCTTATGAAGAGGGAGAAAGGGAAGTGGTTGTTAAGAATCTGAGTCTTTATATACCTGGGGGTAAGAGAGTTGCTTTAGTGGGAGAATCCGGAGCCGGAAAGAGTACTACTGTAAGTTTACTTGCCAGATTTTATGAGCCCGATGAAGGGAAGATAACAATTGACGGACAGAATATTGAGTTTGTTACACAAAAATCCCTTCACGATTCAATTGGTTTTGTACAGCAGAATGTATTCCTCTTTGATGCCTCTATTAGGGAAAACCTTCGCTATGGTAAACCGGACGCAACTGAAGATGAGATGTGGGATGCTCTGAAGAATGCTCACCTGAAGGACTTTGTCCTTTCTTTGCCATATGGCCTTGATACAGAAGTCGGAGAGAGGGGAACGCGCCTTTCGGGAGGACAGAAACAGAGACTCAGTATTGCCCGTGTATTTTTAAAAAACCCTCCTATCCTTGTCTTTGATGAGGCAACAAGCAGTCTGGATACTGAAAGTGAGACTCTTATTCAGGAAGCATTCAATAAGCTCAGTGAAGGCAGAACAAGCATAATTATTGCTCATAGACTGTCAACAATCATTGACAGTGATAAAATCTATGTCATAGAAAAAGGTAAAGTAGTAGAAGAGGGTTCGCACAATGAACTACTCAAGAAAGATAATGGCGTTTATCATAAGCTATATAGTTTGAAATAGGGGTAAAGATGAAGAGTATAGTAAAAGCTATCAGATTGTTATTTGCAATTATCCTGATTGTACCGATGTTGGTTTTAGTTACCTTGTTTATTCTTGTTTTCTCAGCTCCATTACGTTTGGTAAGGCTGAATAAGGCATCTGATAAAGTAAGGAACTTCTTTCTTGATTTTATGGTCACCTGGATTTTCATATTCCTTGGAACAAAGGTAACTATCATCGGAAAGGAGAATCTTCCAAAGCGAGGCTCAAAGTACTGCTTTATCCCAAACCATAACAGCGCAATTGATATTCCAGCTGTGTATGCCACATACCGCTGGCCTGGCATGGTAGCAAAAAAAGAGTTGTATGCTGTTCCTATAATAAATGTTCTTCTTTGGTCACTCAGATGTGTAAAGCTGGATAGAACATCCGCAAAAGCTGCTATAGATGCAATCCATAAGGGAGTGGAAAACATTGATAAAGGGAATCCTATGGTTATTTTCCCGGAAGGCACAAGAAGCAAGAACGGTGTTATCGGGACCTTCAAGGCAGGATCGTTTAAGATGGCAACAAGAAGCAAATGTCTTGTTGTTCCGGTAGTTTTAAAAAATACAAGACAGGCACTTGAGAGCGCATATCACTTTGGCTTTGTAAAAATCTATGTTGAGATTCTTCCTCCTATAGACACTTCAGATATGAATCCGGATGAACTCAAGGCCTTGCCTGAGAAAGTTGAGATCATGATTAAGGAAGCCTATAGTAAGCTACCGGTCTGGCCAAAAGAAAAATAGATGCTTTTTATAGATAAATTATCTTTCACTTATAAGACAGGAGAGGAGATTTTCTCCTCTTTCTCTTTATCTCTGGAGAAAGGAGAAAAATGTCTGATACTTTCAAAGCCCGGAAGCGGAAAAACAACATTTTCAAGAATACTTACAGGTTCTGTTCCACGTTTTTTCCCCGGAAACCTCTCGGGAGTAATTAAAATAGGTGAAAACAATTTGTTACAAGTCCCTTTGGAATACAGACTTAATTTAGTTTCCCGATCTAGCCAGGACTCTGAGGAGATGATTCTCTTTTCTTCCCTTGAGGAGGAAATTACATTTCCTCTGGAGAATCTTGGGCTGGAAAGAAGTGAGATTCAAAAAAGAGTTGATAGGGAGCTGGATAGTTTTGATCTTACCCGGTATAAAGCGGTGTCGGTAAATGAATTATCAGGAGGAGAGAAAAAAAGGCTTGGTCTGGCAATACTCTTTGCTATTGACCCTGAAGTATATGTTTTTGATGAATCATTTGATGAGCTTTCCCCTTATTGGAGGGGTTATCTCAGAAAACGAATCAAAAGTATGGATAAAACAGCGATTGTGCTTGCCTCACATTATCTTGGTGAATACGAGGCTTTATTTGATAAGAGAATTACAATTAAAAATAAAAAAGATGAAGTTCTGGATGAATATGATAAGCCGGAAACCCTTGTTTTCAGGAATAATTCTGCCAACGGCATACTCGAGTGCAACAACATCATTCTAAAAAGAGAGCATAAAAGTGCCAGAAATGAAGTTTTTACTTTAAACGTCGATAATTTTTCATTAAAAAGGGGAGAACTAAAATTGCTTCTTGGCGATAACGGCTCAGGTAAAAGTACACTTTCCAAGGTTATCTGTGGGCTTCTTGATCAAAAGGAAGGAACAGTATCCATTGATCACAAAAAAGTAAAAAGCAGAGAAAGACGTACCCGTGTTGGCTTTTTGACTCAGAATCCTTTCAGTCAGTTGTTTCTTGCTAAAGTAATAGATGAGTTGGAGTCAACAAAAGCCGGAAAGACAGAAATCGAAGGTGCTTTGGACTTGTTTGATCTTAAGAAAGATGAGTATATAACGGAACTCTCATACGGTAAGGCAAAATTGGTTCAGAGCGCTGTATTCTACCTGTTAAAAAGAGAGTATATAATCCTTGATGAATTGGACAGTGCTCTCAGTTATAGTGAAGCGGAGAAAGTTATAAAGTCATTTTTGGAAGAAGGTGCAGGAGTCCTTCTTATAACACACGATGTGAACTTTGCCCGTTCCCTTAACAGTGAGTGCTTTTTCATGGATAGAGGAAAACTTAGAAAGTATGACAGTTAGTTCTTATATTGAGCGTTCTTCGCTTTATCACAAGACAGATACTAGGGCAAAAATATTATTTACCCTGTCTTTATCCATTACTTGTTTCTTCATCAGTAAATTATATGCTTTGGGTATTCTTGTTTCTTTTATCCTTGCCCTGTCATTGCTTTCAGTAGGAATTAGGGAGACACTGGAGAATCTGAAAAGGATAGCCTTTATTCTGTTTTTTCTTATTCTGTTTTCACCGCTTCAGAAAAGGGAGGGATCCCCTTTGGTTGTAGGTTGGGGCTTTACATTCCTGACAGAAGAAGGGCTTTATGTAACACTAAAAGCATCTTTCCGTTTTATTATTATTTCATTTGCCTTCATGCTGTTATTGCAGACAGAAAAGAATGAGATGATAATCAGGGCTTTGAAAGACTTCGGCCTGAGCATGAATATGGCTTTGGTCTTTTCTTTGACACTTCGTTATATTCCGTTTCTCTCAAACCTTTATTATGAAATCAAAGACAGCCTTAGTTTGCGTCTCAAGGAGGGGAAAAGAGGTTATCCTGTACTTCCAATTATTACTGCACTGAGTATATCAAGTGTCGCTATGATACCTAAAACCGCCGCTGCACTGGAAGAACGAGGTTATGGAAGAAAATGCAGGACTGAGCGCAGTAAGTCAGAAATAAATCCTCGTGTGTTTACAGAGATTCTCCTATCTGTTACTCTCCCTGTAATATTCTTTATGGTGACAAAATGAAAAACAATGCTTTAAAAATAAGTGTACTTTCACTTTCTTCTGCCCTTGTTGCGGTCTTTACCCTGATTGTCAGGATTCCTACTCCGACAACGGGCGGTTATATATCACTGACAGATACAGCAATAGCATTCACTGCTCTGGCATTCGGCCCATTTACTGGTTTTGTCGCAGGGGGTCTTGGTACGGCATTTGCTGATCTTATCGGAGGCTATCCACAGTGGGCGGCAATTTCTTTTATAGTACATGGGCTAGAAGGATTAGCTATAGGGCTGATTGTAAGAGGTACAGAGGATAAATTATGGCGAAAGATAACTGGTATAGCTATTGGCGCTGTAATTGTACCGATGGGTTATTTTCTTCTGACATGGGCTTTTTTGGATAGTGCAGCAGTTGCATCAGTAGAGATTATTCCAAATCTTATTCAGGGTGGGCTAGGGTGTTCAATTGGTCTTATTCTATATGTGACAGTATCCAAAGGGTACCGGAACCTGAACTCCTTACGGGTTGTCTTTAGAAAAAAGGAAGATAATCAGAATAAAAAAACAGCATAATCTTTATTGCTATAAAGGCTTAATTTCTAGACAATTTAAGTGGAGGCCCTGATGGCGAAACACGATCAGATACTAGTATTGGATTTTGGTGCTCAGTATAGCCAGTTAATTGCACGCCGCGTAAGAGAGTGCGGCGTATATAGCCAGATTGTTCCCTTTGATATTTCTGCTGATAAAGTAAAAGAAATTGCTCCAAAGGGAATTATTTTTTCCGGTGGACCGGCATCCACAAAAACGCCAGGTTCTCCAAGACCTGATGAAAGAATATTCTTATTAGGTATTCCAATTTTGGGAATATGCTATGGCTTACAGGTAATGTCCTTAATGCTCGGTGGAGATGTAACATGTCCTGACAAAAAGGAATACGGAATTGCCAATATTGATATAGTCCAGTCCGATTCACTCTTATTTGACGGTATAAATACAAAAAGTCAGGTGTGGATGAGTCACGGAGACAGTGTTGAAAGAATCCCTGATGGCTTTATCACAACTGCTGTGACTCCTAACTGCCCTTACACAGCAATTGAAAACAGGGAAAAACTCTTTTTTGGTGTCCAGTTCCATCCTGAAGTTGTCCATTCAATTGATGGAACAAAGCTTATCAAGAACTTTGTCCTTAAGGTATGCAAAGCAGAACCTAACTGGAATATGGGTTCGTTTATTGAAGAAGAGATAAAAAGGATCAGAGAGGAAGTTGGAGATAAAAGGGTTCTTTGCGGCCTCTCAGGGGGCGTTGACAGTTCAGTTGCCGCGGTACTCATACATAAAGCAATTGGTGATCAGCTTGTCTGTGTATTTGTTAATAACGGAATGCTCAGAAAAGATGAAGCGAAGAATGTACTGGATCTTTTTGGAAAGCACTTTAAAATGAACCTACAGTATGCGGATGCTGAAAATGAATTCCTCGAGGCATTGAAGGGCGTTACAGAACCGGAAGCAAAAAGGAAAATCATAGGAAAGCTTTTTGTTGATACTTTCTATGGTGAAGCAAGAAAGTGCGGAGATGTATCCTATCTTGCACAGGGAACACTTTATCCGGATGTCATAGAATCAAAGTCGGCAAAAGGCGGTCCATCAGCAACTATAAAGTCCCATCATAATGTCGGAGGTCTTCCCTCTGATTTGAAGTGGAAACTTCTTGAACCGCTGAAGGAACTTTTCAAGGATGAAGTCAGGGAACTTGGAAAAGAGCTTGGTCTTCCGGATGAACTTGTAAACCGTCATCCATTCCCCGGTCCGGGGTTGGGCGTCAGGTGTATAGGAGAAGTTACAAAAGAGCGCCTTGATACACTCAGGGATGTGGACGCAATTTTTATTGACGAGATAAGGAAAGCTGGTCTTTATGATAAGATATGGCAAGCCCTCGCAGATCTTCTTCCTGTAAAGTCTGTTGGCGTACAGGGGGACGAGAGGACTTATAGGGAAGTATGTACACTGCGTGCCGTAACAAGTGAGGATGCAATGACTGCAGACTGGTACAGAATGCCATATGATGTACTACAGAAGTGCGCTTCACGTATATGTAACGAGGTTAAAGGAGTTAACAGAGTACTCTATGATATCACATCAAAACCACCAGGCACGATAGAATGGGAGTAAAAATTAATTTCCAATAGTGGATAGTTACTTATAACCTCAAAGGCTCATGCATTCTTGAGGTTTTTTATTAAATTAAGTTTTCTAGGCTTTTATAAAATCAAAAAAAGTTAAAAAAAGCGAAAAATTTTTGATTGACTATTGTTCTCGCTCCATTAAAATCAAATATAGGATGAGTTCTTGATGGAAATAAAACGAAATAAATATTTAGAAAAGCTTATAAAACAAAGGAAAAATGGGTTTATAAAAATTCTTACTGGTCTTAGGCGAGTAGGAAAATCTTATATTCTAAATAAATTATTTTATGAATACTTATTAGAAACCGGGCTAAATAAGGAAAATATCATCCAAATAGAATTAGATAGACTTGAAAATAAGGCTTTAAGAAATCCCGATTCTTTGTATAGCTATATTCTTTCAAAAATAGATGAAAGAAAGGAATTTGTCATTATGATTGATGAAGTTCAACTTGTCGATGGATTTGAGGATGTACTAAATTCTTTATTGCATTATTCGAATGTGGATGTTTATATTACTGGAAGTAATTCCCGTTTTTTGTCTTCAGATATTTTAACAACTTTTAGAGGCCGAAGTAGAGAAATACATATTCTTCCTTTGTCTTGGGAAGAATTTGTTCGCTTTAAAGTGAATCAAGATTTTAGCGTTTTATGGACAGAATATTATACTTATGGTGGTATGCCACAGGTAGTATTAGCTAATAGTAAAAGTGAAAAAGAAGAAATTCTAAATTCACTTTATAACTTAGTTTATTTAACTGATATTGTTGAAAGAAATAAAATAACAAAGCTTGAGAGCTTAAGAGAACTAGTGACATTACTAGCTAGTCAAACAGGGTCTCTAACTAATACACTCAAAATATCAAATACTTTTTTGTCTGTAAAAAAGGAAAAAATTGATAACTTAACTGTTATAAAATATATTCACGCACTAGAAATGGCTTTTTTAGTAAATGCTGTTCCTCGTTATGATATTAAAGGTAGAAAAATCATAGGCGCACTTAGAAAATACTATTTTGAGGATACTGGTTTAAGAAATATTACACTATCATTTTCTCAATTAGAAATTAACCATATTATGGAATCTATTGTCTATAACGAACTCCGTTATAGAGGTTATTCAGTTCAAATAGGAATTGTGGAGCAAAACTACTCGGATCAAATGGACAGAAGAAGAAAGCGACAATTAGAAATAGATTTTATTGCTAGAAAAAATGATTTTACTTGCTATATACAAGTAACGCTTTCTTTAAAGGATGCAGAAAAAAGAAAGTTAGAGGAGAGGCCATTTCTGTTAATCAATGATAATTACAAAAAAATCATTGTTACTGAAGAGTATATAGTTCCTCATTATGATGAAGATGGAATATTTTTTACAAGCATTAGGGATTTCCTAGAGGACGCTTTTTAGTTTGTATTGAACAATAAAAATGAAATAAAACCTATAGAGACTGTAAAAAATTTTGTGGACATTGCAATTTGAAGCAATAAACTATGTTATATCTTATCTTTCTTGGTAAAAGGGTTCTATTTCAAATAGTATGATTCCTAAAGTAGAAGCAATTTTGAAAGGGGCGAGGAAGATTTTCTGAGTTTAGATGCAAGTTTCCAAAACTAGAAACAATTAAGGGAACAAAGAATAAGAGAAAAACAGTTTTCATTCTTGTTAAATGGAATCTTTCTCTAAATAAAGACGAAGGCATAGAAAAGTGGAACTAGCTTCTGCATTAGAAAAAAGAGTTGATACTCAAAACTAAAAGCGTTAAGACAATAGATAGTTATTAAACCGTGCGCCTTTCTCTGGGAACGGAACAAAATTTTTTACAGTCTCATTTTTGATGACTGCCTTTTATTTTTACTTAAGCCAGTTACTTTCTACCTTCAAAAGTTAATGTTCTGTTGATAAAACGTTCTTCCTCTTCAAGGTACTGAGTAAAATCAAATCCTATTCTTTTATAAGTGTCATCAGATGAGAAAGAGAAATTCAGGGTATATCCAAAGTTTAAACTGGAGTTATCTTTTTTCTTAATAGAGTAAGTATATTTATATGTGTAACGAGTTGTTCCAGATTCATCCATGTTGGGATCACTTTCTGTAATCTGAGTAGAAGAAGATTTATAACTACCATCACTTTTTGCTTGCTCAATCAGATTATCAAAGAGTGTATTGAACTTTTTCACATAAGAAAAGTGTTCTCCATCACCATAATAGATGATGTCATTCTCTTGAACTTCAAGACTTTTGGAAGCAGCATCTTTTTCAATTAAATGCCAGCAGTATTCATATGGAATATTTATGCTTTTTATCGTTTCTTGCTTGGGGGAGGGTGTTTTGTTTTCGCAAGAAAGAACTAATAGTAATACGAAGAAGATTGAAAAACTGAGACTAAGTGTTTTCTTGAAATAGAGCATAATCAAATTGTAAAAGCAAGATTTATAAAAAGATAGAGTTTAAGATTTCATAAAACAAAGCTTTAGAAATCTTCCATTTGATTTTTTGTTACAGTTTTATTCTTTATAGTGTTCTTTCTAATTTCCCAAATTATAAAAAAATGCTAACTTAAATTAATCCATTAAAAGAAAATATCTCAAATTAATATTTGATTTTGGAAATAATCAAAAAAGATAAGCTGGGTTTAATAATAACTATGGGAAGTTTGGCAAAAAGCAAAAACAGTATTGATATGCTCTCTGGATCAATTTGGAATAAGTTGATTCTATTTGCCCTGCCTATTGCGGCAACAAGTATATTGCAACAGCTTTTTAACTCTGCAGATATTGCGGTTGTCGGTCGTTTTGCCGGTTCTACTGCACTTGCTGCAGTTGGTTCGACTGCGGCTTTAATAAATTTGATAATCAATCTTTTTGTCGGGTGCGCAACTGGAGCCAATGTCCTGATTTCCAGCTTGGTGGCAAGAAAAGACGATAAGTCTACAAAAGAAGCTGTTTCTACTGCTTTGGTTTTTTCCCTTTTTAGTGGCTTGTTTCTTATTGTTGCAGGTTACTTTCTGGCTCATCCTCTTTTACATTTGATGGGATCTCCAGATGATGTAATAAATCAGTCGGTAATCTATGTCAGAATATATTTTGTGGGTATGCCTTTTTTGATGGTATATAACTTTGGCTCTGCCATTCTCCGTTCAATAGGGGATACGAAACGCCCGCTTATTGCGCTTGCTTTCTCTGGCATAGTCAACGTTGCGCTGAATCTATTATTTGTTGCTGTATTTCATATGGGAGTTGCTGGGGTTGCAATTGCAACAGTGTGCTCAGAAGCAATAAGCTCTGCTTTGGTTTTAGTCTTTATTATCAGGGAAAACAGCGCAATCAAGTTTGATTTGAAACAGATTGTATTCAAGATGAAACATCTTAAGAGGATTGTTTCAATTGGACTTCCGGCAGGAATCCAAGGAATGGTATTCTCCCTTTCGAATGTGTGTATCCAATCAGGTATCAATAGCCTTGGATCAGTTGCAATGGCAGGAAACGCAGCAGCAGGAAATTTTGAATCATTTTCTTATACTATAAACAGTTCTTTCTCTATTAGCGCTTTGACCTTTGCCAGCCAGAACTATGCTGTGGGAGACTATGGGAGAACAAAACGTGTTTACCACGATGCATTATTTATCAGTGTAGTCAGCATGTTTATTTTTGATGTCATTGTATTCCTTTTTAGATACCCGATGCTTTCAATATTTACTAACGATCCAGAAGTCATGAGATTTGGCATTACAAAATTTGAATTTGCATTGCTTCCTCATTGTCTGATTACTTTATATGAAGTTACGGCCTCAATTCTGCGTGCTACAGGTAAATCCCTTGAGCCAGCAGTTATATGTATTATTGGAACATGCCTTGTAAGGCTCTTATGGGTATTTACGGTATTCCCCCTATTTAATAGTTTTGGTGTTCTTGTTGCCGTTTATCCTGTTTCATGGGTAATAACTTCTATTATGATGATCAGTGCCTATAATGTTTCCAAGAAAAAGATATTCAGTAAAGACGGTCATAGAAGCCTGGCTTAAGCCTAGTCTTATACAATGAATAGCACTTCTAAAATATTTTGCTAAGTAGGGGTGTTTTTATTGATTACTTATAAAAAATTTTTATAACTTAACTATTTTTTATTCCCACTTATCAAAAAAATTGATAACCTCTTGGTAAGAGGGCTGTCATGTATAATCCAATAATCGAAAGACCACATTATTTAAAACAGCTGAAAGATTATACTGGTGTGGACATCATAAAAGTAATAACTGGAGTTAGACGTTGCGGTAAGTCATCTCTTCTTCTGATGTATAAGGCTTGGCTTGAGAAGGAATATGGAAAAGAGAGTGTTCTTTATATCAGTTTTGATGGCCCTGAATTTATACTGGACAGAACACTTGATGCAATGTCCAGAACTTTGGAAGAAAAGATTGATAATCAAATACATTACATTCTTCTTGATGAAGTCCAACTAATAAATGGATGGGAAAATGTGGTGAATGCTTATTACAGCACTGGCCGGTATGAGATAGTAATTACAGGTTCAAATGCTAGAATGCTTTCAGGAGAACTTGCAACACTCCTTACAGGCCGGTACGTAGAAATTGAGATGTTCCCACTGTCATTTGCTGAATACCTACAGTTCAGATCTTCAACGCATGAAGCTTCATGGAAAATCTTTGATGAATATCTTTTTTACGGAGGATTTCCAGTAGTTGCTCTTTTAGAAGATCCTACTCAGAAAATGAATTTATTGCAGTCAGTCTTAGATAGCATTCTTTTTAATGATATCAAACCTAAGGTGGGTTTAGATGCAAACGGTGAAATTCTAACCAAAATGGTAGCCTTTTTAAATGATGCTATTGGCTATCCTGTTTCAATGAACAGTCTAGAACATAAGATAAAGAGTGCCGGTCACAAAATGTATCATGATTTAATGAGCAAATATATTAGCGCCTTAAAGGCATCTTTTTTGTATTACAATGCTGAGTTCCATACAGTAAAAGGAGGATCTCGATTCGGTCAGACTGAAAAGTATTATCCAGTGGATACAGGAATAGTAGCTTTAACCAAGAGTAACTTGAGTGAGAATTATGGAGTACTTCTGGAGAATGTCATTTTTCTTGAACTTAAGCGCAGAGGTTATTCTGTTAGTGTAGGCAAGAATGATTCAGATAGTTCCGAAATTGATTTCATTGCGGTCAAAAGACAGGAAAGAATTTATATCCAAGTTACTGCGACCTTAAATGATGATAGTGTCAGAAAACGTGAATTCCATGCTCTTGAAGCAATTAAAGATAATTATCCCAAATTCATTTTATCGATGGATAGGCATGATTTTTCTAAAGACGGTATTCGGAATATGGCCATTCCAGAATTTCTTCTTGATACTTCGAAGTATTAACTTGGCTGAGGTGTTATAATAATTCGCTAGTATATTATCTATATCAAGAAAGTTTGATTTTTTAGATAATATGTTAACTATGATTAATCTAAACTTACTGCCTAAAACCCCATATAAACTGTCAGTCCTGCTTTCAGAAAGGATTAGAAAGAGAAGGAAAGAACTGAAATTTTCACAGGAAGAACTAAGCAGAAGATCCGGGGTAAGTCTTGGGTCATTAAAACGCTTTGAGACACAGCATGAGATTTCTCTTAAGTCGTTTTTATGCCTTGTTTTTACCTTAGGCATGGGGGACGAAATTGAACAGCTTTTTCTGAAAAAAAGGTACCTCTCAATAGAGGATGTGATTAATGAAAACAATTAATCACATGGACGTATTTTATGGCAGTAGTAAGTTGGAACTTTTGCAAAAGCAAAGAACAGTTTAATTGCTTTTCAGTATACTTCAGACTGGATAAAATCAGAGTTCAGCATCTCTCCATTGTCACTGTCCAAACTAACAGTCTAATCAAGAAGTTGAGAACTTGTTTGAATTAATGTGTTTCAATGTATTTACCCATAACAGGGATGATTACGCCAAGAATTTTTCCTTTATTTTCGATGAAGAAGATAAAAACTGTCATTTATCTCCTGCATATAATCAGACTTACAGTTATTCAATGCAACAACGATAAACGGGAAAGGAAAGAATCCGACTTTGAGTGATATTCTAGCTGTTGCTGATTACGTAGCTATTAATAGAAGCAAAGCTAAAAACATTGCTCTAGATATAAGAGAAAAATGTTTATTACTTTTAAATAAGCTCAAAAAAAGAATATAGTAATGTGTCTTTTCCTTCTTTTCTGTTTTCAAATCAAATTTTGTTATGTGCAAATAAATACTTAGACAAGCTGAGCTTTTGGAGTTAAGAGCTTTCTCTTTTCTTTATTGAAAGCAATAAAGTACGAAATAGTGATAAGTGAGGAGCAGAGTACCCAGCCAAATGGATAAGCGTATGCAATAGGCAGGATTGTATTTGAAATATAGTGCGATACCACAAACAGGTAGATTTGGCGCGCAAACACAAACGAACCTAGCATGACAAACATTGGTATCTGGCTCTTTCCAATTCCCCTGAGCGCATGGGCATATACCTGATTGAGGCAGCATATAATATAAAACGGTGAAATATAGCGCAAAAACATAGTTCCATATCTGATAACTTCTGTTTCATTTTTTCCAATGAAGAATTCAACGATATTAGGAGCAAAGGCTACAATCGGAATCAAGAATGAGCCAGTAATGCAGAAAGCTGTGAAAAACGCAGTATTCGCACCTTTCTGGGCTCTTGCAATATTCTTTGACCCGTAGTTTTGCCCAACGAAAGTCATTGAGGCAATTCCCAGACACTGCATTGGAAGAAGAATATACTGGTCAACTTTTGTATAAGCTGTCCATCCGCCCATTACATCTGCCCCGAAGTAATTTATGTACGACTGTACAAAAACATTTGAAAAAGCTGTAATTGCCATCTGCAGTGCAGCTGGAAGACCTATTTTTATTATTCTTGAAAGTATTTTCCAGTCAATTTTCAGCTCCCGAAAATAAAGCCTAATCGGAGCACTAGTTCTTTTGAGAAAAACCAAAACGCATACTGCACTCATAGCCTGCGCAATAATAGTTGCGTAGGCAACCCCTGCTGTCCCGAGTCCCAGATTGATAACAAAAACCAGATCCATTACTATGTTCAGCGCAGCAGAGATAACCAAAAAGATAAAAGGAAGTCTTGAGTTTCCCACCGCCCTGAACATGGCAGATCCCATATTGTACATAATAAGCCCAGAAATACCTGCAAAATATATTGAAAGATAGATCCTCTGTTCCTTTGCTACTTCCGGAGGAGACGCAACGACTTTTATCATCAAAGGTGTTAATAATGTACCTAAAACTGTAATAACGAGTGAAAGAATAAGCATGAATGTAAAAAAGGTATGGGATGAAGTCTTCACCTTTTCATAATCTTTTGCTCCATAGTACTGGCTTATTACAACACTTGCCCCAGATGAAAATCCAGTTGAGAAACCTATCAACATATTAATGATTGCGCCGACTGTACCTACGGCTGAGAATGCGTTCTTTCCTACAAAGTTTCCAACGCACCATGTATCAAAGGTGTTGTATAACTGCTGACAGATCTGTCCGAGTAACAGAGGAAGTGAAAATATTACTATTTTAAGCCAGATATTACCTTCGGTCATATCTGTTGTACTTTTTTGCATGTTCTTCCTTTTATTGGGGTATTTGAATAATGATAAAGCTTTATTGGAAAATGATTAACCAAATTTTAGAGTAATTTATCCATTGGAAAGGTAAAACTTTTCCATCAATGTTAAAATATAGAAAATGGAAGAAGATACTAAGGTCCTGGTTTATGGATCAATTAATATTGATGTAACTTATCGCGTCCCCCATATTGTCCGGAAAGGGGAAACAATCCCTTCAATTAAAGAGGAGAAAGGAATCGGGGGAAAGGGTGCAAACCAGAGTGTCGCACTCTCAAAAGCAGGCTCTGATGTATATCTTGCTGGAAGGATAGGAAGCGACGGAGTATTCATTTTATATGCCTTGGAAGATTACGGTGTAAAGATTTCCAATGTTGCAATATCAAAAGAGAATCCGACAGGAAAAGCGATAATCCAGGTCGATGCAGAAGGAGATAATTCAATTATCCTTTTTCCAGGAGCCAATGCGCTTACTGAAAAAGATCATATTGATGCAGTCCTTTCGAAATTCAAGAAAGGAGATTACCTTGTTTTACAAAATGAAATCAATAATCTTGAATACCTTATAAATAAGGGAAGAGAACTAGGTCTTGTTCTATGTTTAAACCCTTCTCCTATAACGGAGGAAGTTTTAAAACTTGATTATTCAAAAGTTGATATAGTCTTTATCAATGAAATAGAGGGAAAAGCCCTTTTGAATAGCAGAAAACGTCTTTCATATGAAGATATGGCTCATCTTCTTGGAAAGAAATATCCAAAGACAGAAATAGTACTTACACTCGGCTCTGATGGCTCGTATTACATTAACGGGAATGAAATCGTTTATCAAGGAATAATTGATTATCCAGTTTTTGATACAACTGCAGCAGGGGACACATTTTTAGGATACTTTATTGCATCCAGAATCAAAGGAAAAAGTGTGAACGATTGCCTGTATTATGCTTCAAAGGCCTCGGGAATTGCTGTTTCTTCTACTGGAGCAGCCAAATCAATTCCTTCAGGTGATATTGTTTATTCTGAAAAATAAAATTCAGCTGAGGCTTTCCCCTTCGACCAAATCCGCCTTCAGATATATCGGTTCAGGCTTTTCCCCTTTTTTAAGCAGTTCCACCTGCTCAAAGAATTTTGAAACAATAGAGGATCTGTCAATCTTTATTGAAGCAAGTGAAGGATAAAGACGTTTTCCCATTTTTGTCGCATCTACACCGACAACTGAAACATCTTCAGGAACCCTGATTCCGTTTCTTAATAGGGTATGTATAGCAACCATGGCAAGGTTATCGTCACGGCAGAAAACTGCATCGAATTTATTCTCTTTATAGGAGAGTAGAATTTTTTCTTCAAGCTCTTTTTCTGTCTGATGACCTTTGATGATTATTGGATTGTTTTTCACACTGTCTATATATGCCTTATATCTGTAATCTCTTTCGTCAAGCTCTCTATTGTAACGGTGTATATATGCAATCTTTTTTTTGCCCATCAGATGCATTTTACCAATGGCTGTTTTTGTCCCATCATATAGTCCTGTATTGATAAGGCCATATGTACCTTTATAAGGCTCAATAAATGAGGATATAAGTACAACAGTCGGAAGTCCGCTGTCAATCAGAGCCTGTCCCATATTTCTGCTAAAAACACCACCATCCATCAGGACTGCATCATAGTTTTTACTAAGTATGCTTCTCAAAAAAGCCTCATCCTGACGCATCCTGCATAATGTTGCAGTTATTCCCCTTGAGAAAGCCTGACGTTCAATTTCATCGATAAGTTCAAGATAGTGGGTGGAGTGGAGGTTATTAACCAAAAGCAGAATATGCCCCGAGCCCTTTCCTTTGAGTGCCCGTGCTGTTGCGTCTGGGTAATAGCCAAGTTTTTTCATTGACTCAAGAACCCGCTTTCTTTTATCGGCAGCAACATACCTGTTATTGTTGACAACGAAACTTACGATGGTCGGGCTTACGTTTGCATCTTTTGCAACATCGGCTCTGGTAACTTTTTTCATCGGCAAAATTCTAACAAAGATTAGGTTGCTTGACCACGCTTTTTCTTTTTTCTAACCAGGCTCTCAACTTCCAAGCCAGTTGCATAATCCAAAGGAACCACTTCTCCTTTGTCAAACGGACGCTGTCTTGTGTATCCCTCATTATCCCAGTTCTCATTTTTATCCTTCACCCAGTATCGGTATCTCCACTGGTAGCCCCTGAATGGATCTCGGGTATCATTCATCTCCGTCATAAGCTTTTCGTGCAATGCGTCTCGTATTTTTTCATAGCTTTTATCAAGGATTCTGTTTTCAAGCTCATATGGGTCTTTCTTGAGGTCATAAAGTTCATCAGTATCGGTGAGGAATTCCACAAGTTTATAGCGATCTGTTATCAGGGCTCTCATAAACTGAAGCCCTCCAAAACCATCATGGTCAATTTCATAACGGTGGAACTCTATTATTGCGTAATCCCTATAAGGTTTGCTTTCAGGATTCTCAATTGCCCTTCGCATTGATTTACCCTGAAGTATATGTGGCAACGGGAGATTAAAATACTCCAGAAAGGTAGGCACCAAGTCGACATGGCTGGACACAGACTTATAAACCGTATTTTTGGGCGAAGGCATATAAGCTCCACCTTTTACGATAAGCGGAATTCTGGCAATCGCATCATATGCGCTTGGCCCCTTTGCATTCAATGAATGTGAGTTAAGAGCATCGCCATGATCACTTGTGTATACAATCATTGCATCAGGAGAAACCTCACCTGCTTTCGCAATAACACGTCCAAGTTCCATATCTGCAAAGCTGTTGCACCCTAAGAACTGGAAAGGCTTCAGGTGAATATTATCCTTATCCTCCATATTGCGTCCGCTTGCCCATATTCTTTCAAGCTCAGGTTTGCCTTCAAGATTATCCTTCATATCGGGAGTCACAGGCCATTCATAATCTTTATACATAGTTGCATATGGCTCAGGGGACAGATAAGGACCATGTGGTTCATCTAGACTTACTGTGAGAAAAAAGTCTTCATCTTTGTATTTCTCAATGAAGTCCAATGCACGATTCACAACCCTATGTGCATAAGTAAATTCTGCTTTTACACCTTCTTCATCAAGGGATGAAGTTTTTTTCCTGCTGCGCTGTCTTTCTTCTTCAGTAAGCTCATCAAGATAGCACCTCATATCATACCAGTATTCTTTCTCATACCCTGGAGGGCACACACCATTTCCAAAGTAATCACCTCCATCAAGATGCCATTTACCAATTAAGGCAGAATGAATACCGGTTCCTTCTAAATATTCTCCGATAGTTTTCACACCTTGCCAGAGGGGTACAGAGTTTGTGAACGATCCTGTAGAGTGTGGATAAAGACCTGTAAAAATACAGGAACGTGCTGGCCCGCATACAGGCTGTGTGGAGTAGGCCCTGTCAAAACGCACTCCGTTTTCTGCAAGACTATCCAGGTTAGGTGTTTTCATGTCTTTATTGCCATAACAGCCAAGCATGTCGTAGCGAGTTGTATCAGTCATTAGGAATATGATCTGTCTTCTTGCCATATCAAACCCTTATTCTTCTTTCCTTGTCAAAGAAGAACATATTGTCAAAATATGTCATTGAAGGTTCTGGGACCTTGAATGTAAAAGGTTCATTTTTAAAAAGCGAATCATATTTATCTATCAAGGTAATGAAGTTTTCCATTTCCTTCTCATCTGGCCACCAGATTCCATATCCCATTGAAATATGGAACTCATAATTGTCATAGTTTGGAAAATGGAGGCCGAAAGTTTTACTCACTATATCCCTCCATTCCCTTATTTTCCTGTTGTCCTCGTCGGAAGCGGGGCGCAATGCAATTACCACAGAAGAAGTTGGTCTTATATGATCAAATGTCATATACACTTCTCCAAGTGGTGGAATAGTCTTCCATAGGTTTTCAAATAAGTCATCAACCTCAGAAAGCTTTGTATCTGTCGGCAGGAGAGCAGTCCAATGATCCTTGCTCCTGTTCCCATCAACAACACCTTCAATCGCCGTCATATGCAGACTTTGATCAGGAAGGAAAGTAATACATCTTCCAATTGGATTATTTTTAAAATCATCCCTGATTGTCTTTACCCTGTTAAAAACCTCAGAATTATGGTCCAAAAGACAAATCATTGTGTTTCCGGGCCAGAAACGGACTGTCCCGTCTTCATTGAATTTTCTGTTTATATCGGAACCGAATTTAAGGTTCAACTCTCTTTTCATTTGTTTCTCCAATTATTTGACAGCACTGTCCATACTACCTTTTACGAAATACTTTTGCAGGAAAATGTATATAATCGCAAGAGGAAGAACAGATAATACAGCGGCTGCTGCAGCAGCTGGTATATTGATTTTACCTTCCTGGAAGAAGGTTGATATTGCAAGGGTTACAGTTTTTAGTTGTGGTTTCTGCAGAATGTAGAGCTGGAATGAGAAGTCATTCCATATTGTAACTCCGGTAAGGATTGTTACCGATGATACAACCGGCATCATATTCGGCAGAATTATGTACGGGAAGACCGCAAACTGTGAACATCCGTCAATGAGAGCTGCTTCATCGAGCTCCTTTGGAATTGCCGAGATGAAGTTTGTGAACATGAAAACACCGCGTGGTAGTGCATATGTTGCAGTTAGTATGATAATACCCCAATAGGTATTGATTCCTTTGAGCACTACCATCTCTTTGTAGATTGGAACAAGAACTGAAAGGGGAGGAACCATCATGACGCATACAAACGTTGTCAGAATTGCCCTATTCATTCTTGTTTTATGACGGGAAAGCGGATAAGAGGCAAAAGATCCAACTACAAGGATAATTACAACTGCACATACTGTTATAAATAGGGTATTTGCAATTGAAAGCCCGATCTTTCCTTTGGTCCATGCATTAACGTATCCGTCAAGGACCCATTTTTTTGGAAGTGACCAGTAACTGCTTCTGTCTGTTCTCTCTTTGAAAGAGAGTGAAATAATTATATAGAAAGGAGCAAAATAGAATGCACCTACCAAAACAGCAAGCAGGTTTCTTACTGGATGCCATTTTCTTTTTATTTTCTTAGCCATTGAATTCTACGTCCTTTTTATCTAGATATCTTCTTAAAAGCCAGCTGACAATCATGATAAATACAAATGAGAATATTCCGATTGCAGCTGAGAAACCAGCTCTTTGGTTAGCAAAATACATTGTATTGATGAGCGTTGACAGAGACTGGGAAGCATAGCCTGGTCCACCATCTGTGAGAGCGTATACAAGACCGAAGAGTTTAAGGCCTCCGATAATGTTCAGCACTAAGCTGGTTGTGAATGCAGGAAGAAGCATCGGCATCGTTATATGTTTGAAAATCGCCCATGCAGAGGCTCCGTCAATTGAAGCTGCTTCCTCATACATGTCTGGAATCGATTCCAGTCCTGCAATAAATATAATCATTGTTTTTCCGGCGTATTCAATTGCATTGATGAGCATGATAATAAGAACTGCCCGCCATCCTACACTTAGCCAGTCGACCCTCTCATGTCCAAAAAGGAGAAGGATATCATTGAGAGCTCCACGCTCATAGGTGACAATAAAGTACCATATGTAACCTATAACGAGCTGAGCGACCATAGCCGGTATGTAAATAAGCGTTCTTGTAACTGTGCGGAGAAAAAACTTCTTTACCAAAAGAAGAGCAAAAGCAAGCCCAAGGACTGTCTGGATTATTGTGGAGCCGAAACCGTAGATAACTGTATTTCTGAAGGCAATCCAAACTTCCTTTGAATGAAAGAGTTCCACATAGTTACGAAAACCCACATATTTATAGCGCTGTGAGTACCCGTTCCAGTTGGTAAACGAGATATTGATACCGGTAATAATCGGAACAACAACAAAAATAATAAACAGTATCATCGCAGGAAGGGCCATCAGACTGAGTGCCCTCTTATCTGTTTTGATAAAATGTATGAGTTTTTTCATAGAGTCTCCAAAGGGAGGAGGGGATAGTCAAACCATCCCCTTATTAAAAAGATAGTTAATTGGCCTGTTCTCTGAGGTTCTTGTAGCTATCAGCCATAGTTTTAACAGCTTCATCAACAGACATGCCTGATGTAATACCTGCACCTGTTGTTCTCATAGTTGCCCAAATACCATCAGGCAGCCATTCCCTGTCGAAAATAGGCATTGTTCTTAAATTTGAATATTTCTGGAATTCATTGAAAAGCGGAAGATTCGGGCTTATGTGGGCAAATCCTGTAGGCATACCAGTTGCCTCGGCAATGTATAATGCGTTCTCAGGCAGTGCCATATATTCGATGAGAGCCTTTGCTGCTTCCTTGTTTTTTGAATCTTTCCAGATACCATAAGCTTCTCTTTCTCCACCTACTAATACCGGAGTATCATCTTCCTGCCATACAGGAACAGGCATCATAGTAAGTCTTGCATTCGGGTTCAATTCAAGGGCACCCTGGATTTCTGACCAGTTTCTGAACATGAAAAGACACTCTGCATTGGCAAGTTTCTCACCCTGGTAAACTGTGTCAGCTGTATTTGCATCTTTATTTGTGTATCCCTTCTCCCAGAGAGTCTTTAAGAATCCCGCAACTCTTGCCCACTGTGACCAGTCAAATGTACCGTCAAGAAGTGCTTCCTGATTTTCTTTACCGCCGTTTGGATAAGTTACAAGGAAAGTCTGGGCGGATGTATCATAAACCTGAGCCATTGATCTGTTGTCTTTACCGGCAAGATAAACACCAACTATTCCATTGTTTTTTGCAACTTCACAGCAAGCAAGGAATTCATCCCATGTTCGTGGAATTGAAAGACCGAGCTTGTCCATTGCATCCAAGCTTACAATAATACCCTTGTTATCGACTGTGAACGGAATAGAAACAATCTCACCCTCAGGAGTTGTTACAACACCAACAATTGATTCAGTCAGATTCTTTGCTGCATTCAGTTCATTAAGAGGCATCAGGTACTCTGAATATCTGTTTACAGCCCAGCCATGAGTAGCAAAAATATCAGGTAGATCGTTTGCTGCCATCTTTGCCTTCATAAGGTTCTCATAGTCTTTTCCATAAGATGTATATTCAACTGTTACACCTGGGTTCTCAGCAACAAACTTGTCAATAACTGTCTGGATAGCTGATGTAATTACCTCATCTGCGTTAGTTGCCATAATAATGTTTCCCTTTAAGCCACCTGCAGAAGAAGACGCTTTACTTTCGCTTCCGCCTTTTGCGAATACACTAGTTAATAGTAATAAGCTTACTAATACGACTGCGACCAGTTTTTTAGTCATGGTAAACTCCTTTTTT
>CAZOTY010000009.1:0-62019 GCA_964582905.1 uncultured Spirochaetaceae bacterium
GCTTTATCCATTAGTTCATGCGTTATCAGGTATTGATAGACAATTTTCAAATATTTTCGAAGAACTAAAATAGGAGGAAAAGAGCCTTTTTCTTCATACCATGTTAAAAGATTCTTCTTGCCTTTTGACGAATTACAAGCTTTGCAAGAAAAAACCAAATTATCTCCAGAGTCAGGTCCTCCAAGCTTTCTAGGAATTAAATGGTCTAAAGAAAGATTATCTTTACTCCCACAATAACTGCAGACAGGATTATTCATTTTTATTTTTTCATCATCATAAAATGAAGCAACATGCTTTTGACCACTCCGGAATTCTTTATACATTTTATTCCTTATAATGTAGTGTCTTTGTGTATATACTTCTGAATTATCTTTTAGTGCGCAATGGGACATACATAAATTTGAATAGCACCAAAAAAAATAATCTCCAATGGTTTTGAATTTCTTCTCTTTACTGCCCATAATTACATTTTTTTAACTGTTAACATCATAATAATTATTTAAAGTTTTAACTAGCATTTTATGCTTCTATAATCAATTACCAATACATTAAAACGTATGCTGACCACTGAAGTAAGTGCTACCTGTTAACTCTTTTATCCCATACATTCAAAAAGTCCCCTGTAATAGTATTCTTAAAGGGCTGAGATAATCAAAAAACAATTTGAAAAGCAAATAAGATTTTCTACACCTTCTAATTCCTGTAATCACTTTGATTATTCTAATATTCTGTTTTCTTATTAATTAATTCATTCAGATACCGATCTAGTTTAATTATTATCTTAAAATCTATTTAGATTTTTGGTATTTTTTCCAATTTTCCACAATACAGATTCCTGCAACCGAAAAGCTACATTGAACCATAGAATTATAACATCTCTCTCCAATATCATCGTTCTTTTAGATATTCATAAAGTCATATGGAAATAAACCAATAACTTCAGGATCCCCCAATAATTCATGGTATCGGTCTTAAACATTCTCTTGTGCAGTAAAAGAGTAAAAGATTCTTGGTTGGCTTTTTGTTTTCCTGAACAAATTAGTAGTACATTGAAGCCAATTTCTCAAATTTTATTTCTTGGAAATAACATACTTAGACTAAGTGTTTCTTCTGCTTATATTTTTAGCCGTTTTACCTACTCAATAGAACTATTGTCTCCACATGCTCACTTGCAGGGAATAAATCAACCGGCTGGATTTTTAATACTCTATAGTCAGGAAGGAATCTTGTAATATACCGTAGGTCTCTTGAAAGGGTTACAGGATTACAGGAAATATAGATAATTACATCGGGCTGTAGCTTCCCGGCACTTGAAAGGAACTCCTCGCTGGAACCTGATCTGGGTGGATCAAGAAAAAGTACATCTACTTTCTCTTTGTTTTTAGCCATCAGTTTCAGATATTTTGAGGCATCAAAGGTAATGAATTCGGCATTATCTATACCATTAAGTTCTGCATTTCTTTCTGCATCTTTCACAGCCATCTCATTTGATTCTATTCCTATGACTTTTTTTACGCCGCGGGATGCTGCAATTAGACCTATGGTTCCTGTCCCACAGTAAGCGTCCACTACCACGTCATCTTCCCTGAACCGTGCCATATCCATAGCAACATCATATAGTTTTTCTGCCATAGTCGGGTTCACCTGAAAGAAGGACGTTGCACTGATTCTGAATTTGAGGCCACAGATTTTTTCTATAATATATCCTTTACCCCATAAAACCCTTTCTTCAGGGTTTTCTGGAATAACCATACTGCCTTCTTCCCTGTTTCGTATTTGGACAATGGTTTTTACATCGGGGTTTTTCTGATGGATCTGGTTAACAAAGTCATCCTTCATCCTGAAGTCCCACTCTGATGTGATAAGTACAACCATTACCTGACCTGTTTTTTCAGCAACTCTTATAAGTATGAAGCGAAGGATTCCTGTTTTATCGTCTTCATCGTAGGCTTTTATTGAAAACCGGTTAGCCATCTGTCTGACAGTCTGCAGAACAGCCGTTGCTTTTCCGTTTTCCAAGTGACATTCACGCACGCTTATAAGTTTATGTGTACCTTTCCTGTAAATTCCTGTTATGAACTTCCCGTCTTTATCATGACCACAAACTGCCTGGACTTTACAGCGGTAGTGCATAGATTCTGAAGGTATTATTTTTTCAATTTTTCCATAGCGCCCTAAAAGCTTTTCAAGCCTTTCCTGTTTTTGCATAAGTTCAAGGCTATAGTTTTCGTTAATATAATCACAGCCACCACATTTCCCACTAAGCGGACAAAACCTTCTTTTCATTCTTTTATTTTAAATAATTACGCAACTAACTAAAATTGCCTGATAAAAATTTGTAGCCTGTTTTTGATATGTTCATTTACTGAAATTAAACTGTCTCCAAAACTGTAGAAAATTTCGAGCAAAGGATTGATCCCCCCCCCCATCCGATAGACTGAGGTTAATTCATATCTAGGGGGATGAATAGTGAAAAAAAAGCTTCTTATCTTTCTTTTGGCTATTGCACTGTTAACAATGACAAGTTGTGCAACAATGCTCAATGGGTCAACAGAAACAATCTCAATTGACTCACAGCCACAGGGTGCAACTGTAAAAATTAATGGATTTGTAAGGGGTAAAACTCCTCTCCGTGTCTATCTTGAAAATGACTCCAGCTATACTGTGGAACTGGAAATGGAAGGATACTTTCCCGCTCAGGCCATCATAAAGAATAAAGTTGGAGCTGGATGGGTTATTCTTGATGCCTTTGTATGGGGGCTCCTCGGCCCACTTGTTGATGCCTGTACAGGTGACTGGTATGAACTTCAACCAAAAGCCTTAATGATCCCATTACAGCAGCAGTGATTATAAAAGCCTGATAGAAAATCAGGCTTTTAATTTAATAACAAAAATCTGCTATCTATGCATAAGTCAGGCAAGAAGTAATTAATCTGCTTCTTTGAATTGACTCATGTAAAGCTTTCTGTACTCTCCGCCAAGAGCCATCAGAGCACTATGGTTTCCCCTTTCGATTATCTTTCCATGGTCAACTACAAATATCTCGTCACTTTCCCTTATTGTTGATAGGCGGTGAGCAACAACAAATGTAGTTCTACCCTTCATCAAAATCTTCAGACCTTTTTCCAAAAGGGATTCTGTTTTTGAGTCCACATTGCTCGTCGCTTCATCAAGAATCAAGACTTCAGGGCTTGATAGCAAAGTCCTAGCTAGTGCAATAAGTTGCCTCTGCCCCTGGGATAAAACAGCATCCTGGATTTCTGTATCATAGCCGTTTTTCATTCCCAGAATCATTTTATCTATGTTGAGCTTCCTGCAGGCTTCCTTGATTTCAGAATCAGTTTTTGTATTATTGTAGTTCAGGTTTTCTCTTATAGTTCCATTAAAAAGTGCCGATTCCTGAGGCATTACACGGACAGTTTTCCTCAGCTCTTTATTGGTCACATCCTTAATATTTACCCCATCAAGAAGAACTTCTCCTTTTACAGGGTCATAAAAGCGCGCAATAAGGTTAACAATAGTTGTTTTTCCAGCTCCGGTGGGACCGACCAAAGCAATTGTTTTCCCACCTTCAACTGAGAATGATACATCATCCAGTACCTTTTTTTCAGGTTCATCCGGATAGGCAAAGCTGACACCTTTGAAATCCACATTACCATTTCCTGAAAGACTTGGTCCCTTCTCCACTTCATGTATATAGGAATTCTCATCCTGAAGTGAAAATACACGGGAGGCGGATGCAAAGTTTGTTGTCAGCTGGTTATACATCCTGGCAAGTTCCTTAATCGGAGTCCAGAAAAGCCCCACATATCCGACATAAGCGAGAACCTCGCCAACCCTGTCTTTGCCGAAATGCATAACTTTGATAGCAACTATAAACAGAACTAAATATCCAAGCCCCTGTATTATAAAACTTGCAATCACATTGGAGTCTCCGATTCCTACTGCCTTTATCCAGCTTCTCCATTGAGAGTTAAGGAGGTTTTCTGCCTCTTTTTTAGTCCTGGGCTCGGAATTGAATGACTGTATTATTCTGATTCCGTCGAAGTCCTCATGAACAAAGGCCTTGTAGTTTGATTCCTTGTTTCTGAAATCCTGCCAGTTCTTGTAGTTTCTGATAATGCAGAAATATACTCCGAGAAACATCAATGGAACTGTAAGTAATACAGATCCACCTAAAACAGGATTGTAAGTAAGCATTATCAAAGTGTAGAAAAGGAGAAGAAGGACATTGGGAACTAATGTTTTTGTCAGTAAAAGGGTTACTTCCTTGAGCCCGTTCATATCACTTGTAAGACGGGAAAGTATCTTTCCGGTAGGACGGTTATCAAAAAAGAACAGATTGTACTTTATGACTTTTTTGTATGTTTCTTCCCGTATTGAATGAACAACTGCATTTGCAAGCTCTGCTGATTTTATTTCGCTTACCAGCCTGAGTGGAAGCCATAAAAGTGAAAGGAAGAGTGCAAGCACAACAGTAATTACAACACCACGGAGATTCCTGTTTACTATCTCCACATCAACGAGGTGGGAGGCAAACAAAGGAAGCGTGGATGCTATAACCGATGCTGCTGCTATAAAAACAACCATCAGTACAATTTCCTTTTTATAAGGTTTGAAGTAGGAAAATATACGACGGAGAACTTCAGTTTTTGTCAGGGTGGAAAAGTCTTCGTCTTTTTTATAATTATTCCTCATCCTTTTCACCCTCCGGGTACTGGGCAATATAAGTCTCATAATAAAGACCTTGCTTTTTCAAGAGGCTTTCATGCGTACCCCTTTCCACTATTTTCCCATCTTTCATGTAGAGAATCTCATCTGCGTGGCGCACTGCAGATATTCTATGGGCAATAATCAGAAGACTTCTGTTTTTCATTTCTTTTATACTCTTCTGAACTTTTCTTTCGGTCTCCATATCCAGGGCACTCGTTGCATCATCAAGAATCAGTAAAGTGCTATTCTTCATCAGAGCACGGGCTATTGTAAGCCTCTGCTTCTGACCGCCAGAGAGCCCTGTACCCCTCTCCCCGATTATTGTTTCATATCCGTTTTCAAGATTCTCAACAAAAACATGGGAAGATGAAAGGCGGGATACTTCCTTTATGCGCTCTATGTCCTCACTTCTTTCTGTTATGGCGATATTGTTTCTCACTGTATCTGAAAAAAGGAAAAGATCCTGTGATACAAAAGAGGTAAAGCCCCTTACTTCTTTCAAATCAAGGCTTCTTATGTCTTTTCCGTTTATGGTAATCATGCCTTCACTTGGATCAATAAAACGAGTAGCAAGATTGGCAATAAGACTCTTTCCAGAACCTGTTTCACCCATTATTGCAAGGCTTTTGCCTTCTTTGATTTCAAATGAAATATCCTTTAACAGGTCTTTTCCGTCAATTGAAAGAGATATATTTTCAAATCTGATTTCCCCCGATGAAGAATCCAGTTTTCCGCCTCCGTCTTTGATGCTTTCTTCTTTTTCAAGTATTGCCCTGACTTTCTTGAAAGCTGTTCTTCCCTGGGCAAGCATTGCAACTATCCATCCCATTTCCATTACAGGCCATGTCAGCTGATTCGTATATTGGAAAACAGAAGTGAAATCGCCCAAAGAGAGGCGTTCTGTCAGGCAAAGAATTGATGCAAGAAGCAGAGTCAAAAACAAAAGTACTCTTGAAAGGGTTGCTGCAACATTGTAATAGGCCCAGTTTTTATCAAGTGCGGTATTAAGATCCCTTAAAATGATAGATGTCCTATTGAGTTTTCTAACCTCAAGCTCTTCGCTGTTGAAGCTTTTGACTGTCCTTATACCGTTAATTGCCTGACTTGCTGTCGTATTTAATTCTGCATTCCAGTCCGATATCTGATCAAGAATGGGATCTGCTTTTTTTTCAATTCTTATAGTTATGAATGCAATTAATGGAAGAAGAACCAGTGGGACCAAGCCAACAAATGGGGACACAAGAAGAAGGGCAATTGTCATGACTGTTGTAACACCCAAGCACTCAAAAAGGTATATTAGACAAAACCCATATGAAAAACCTACGTTTTTGGCGTCATAAGTACATCGGCTCATCAGTTCAGCCGGGGTATGGGCACGAAAAAACGACGAGTCTTCCCTCTGAATCTTATTAAACAGATCAATACTTATGGTCTGATATACCCTCTCTGAAATATGGTCAGAACTGAATTCTTCAACAAAGTGAAAAAGACCGGTTGCTGCATAACTTACTGTCATCAAAATGGCAAGAGACCAGAAATTGGACTGGTTATTCTTACTCATAACCTCATCAACGAGAAGGCCCATTAAATATGGACCCAATAAGCTGAAAACAAGTGTCAGGACTAAACCTGACAATGAACATAAATAATACCAGGTGCAGTTTTTCATGTACCTGATTCCTCTGATTCTGTTCATCATTATTCCAAACGATTATAGCAATTTATCACCTTTCTTAGTACCAGAGCAACAGAGCTCCCTCAGTATCAGAAATACATTTTTACTGATAGAATACATAAAACTGGAGAATCAATTGGAAAACATAATAAAAAGCCCGGTTTATGACGTTATCCTACTTTTGACAGTCCTTTGTGAGTTCATTATTCCTTTCATACTCAGGCATTTTTACCCTGGATATAAAAGTAACATGATGGTAATGAGCGCACTGGGTAGCACCGATAGTCCTTGCCATATCTTTTATAATGCATGGCTTATCTATCTTGGATGCTTCTTTCTGCTCACATCATGTTTATACTACAAGAAGGAGAAGGCTCTTTATCCTGTCCTTTCTGTTTTCATACTGCTTTCTATTGGAGCCTTTGCTATCGGAGCCGGTCTTATTTCTGGTATTTTCCGCGTCAATGGAAGCAAAGAGACTATAACCATGTCCTCATTGATTCATGGCTTTGCATCGGCTTTGGGTTTTGTGGCACTCTTGTTTTTTCCTCTCTGGAAAGGAATCATATCATTTAAGGAAAGAAGCATTAAAGAAGGGACTATTGACATAACGGCGTTTATTTTTGCTCTATTGTTCTTCATCTGTTTTATACTCGGGGATAAGGAACAATTCAAAAACACAATATTCAAATATGAAGGATTATATGAACGTCTCGCTTTGTTCTTTATGTATGTTCCTTTTATCTATGACAGCGTGGTATCCTTGCATCCGCTTAGCACTGTTTTTTCCTTATAAAAATAACTTACCTGGAAAAAAGGGTTGTTACAGAAATCAAAATAACCGAAAATGTAAAGGACAAATTCAGTTTTGACTGTTTGATCAGGGGTTTTAGCTCAGCTGGGAGAGCGCGTCAGTCACATTGATGAGGTCAGGAGTTCGAACCTCCTAAACCCCACAAAAAACAGTTCATTTCCAAGCATTTAAATCTGATAGATGCACCAAGGTTATTGTTATCTTAACACAAATGGAGAAAACCGATATGGCGATGTGGAGCCCATGGAGAGGCTGTCATAAATACAGTTCAGGTTGCAGGTTCTGCTACATCCATAAAGGGGACTTCAAAAGGGGCATTGATACCAACAAAGTTGTAAAGACAGATAGTTTTTATGCCCCTGTAGAAAAGAACAAAAACGGAACATATAAAATAAAATCTGGAAATACCGTTTATCTTTGTTTCCAGTCCGATTTTCTCCTTGAAGATGCTGATGTTTACAGAGCAGAATGTTGGCAGATGATAAAAGAACGGCATGATCTGAACTTCCTTTTTCTTTCAAAACGTATCGACAGATTTCTCAAGTGCATACCTCCGGACTGGGGTGACGGATATGAAAATGTCACAGTCGGTTGTACAGTTGAGGATCAGAAAAGCGCTGAATACCGTCTGGGAATTTTCTCCTCCCTTCCGATAAAACACAAAAACATAATTTGTCAGCCACTTCTTGAAAGCGTTTTTCTTACTCCATACTTAAAGGATGTAGAACTTGTAGTTGTCGGTGGAGAGTCTGACAGGAATGCGAGACCGCTTGATTATCAATGGGTACTCGATATCCGCCAAGAATGCATCAAAGAAAATGTTCACTTTGAGTTCAGACAGTGTGGAACCCACTTTATAAAAGACGGAAAATTATATACGTTATCTACCCGGGACCTCGCCAGCCAGGCAAGAAAAGCCAACATCAATACTTAGTTTTACTGAATAAGCTCAAATGTAACGCTGATGGAATCTGAGATTGTAATATCCCCGACATAGTAAGAAGCACCATTTGAAACTTCAGACTCCGGAGTTGTTGCTGAAAGACGTACATTTGCCACTTTATACTGAAGACTGGGATTATTTACGCTTTGCGTTCCGTCCGATACAGCCAGGACAGCTCCTACCTTCACACCAAGACCTGCAGCATAGGATTCTGCCTTCTTTAAGGCAATTTTTCCCGCTTCAACCCTTGCTTTCTCGCTGTACTCCGACTTATCTTCTCTGTCCAATGTCACAGATGAAATTGAAATACCGTCAATCAATGCCAGATTATCCAGAATAAGCCCCAGAGAATCTATATCGTGCACAATAACATTGATGCTGTCAGTTGCCTGCTGTCCCTGAAGCTTTCTGTTCCCGTCAACATACTCATAATAAGGTCCGACAGACTTATAGCCGGTTTCTATTTCCGATGAAGGAATACCGAATTTCCCACAAAGGATATTTAAAGCATTATTGATGATCTCGGCCGTTGCTTTGCTTGCTTCTTCTGTAGTGGTCCTCACCGATGAAGCAGAAATTGAGAATTTTGCCATATCCGGCTGGACTTTTATTTCACTTCTTGCAGTAATGGATATGGTACCTTTTTGAGGCTCTTCTTCAGCCCTTTCATTTTTCACAAAAAGTTTTGTTTCATTCTTTTCAGGAATAAAAAGTGCAACTGACAAAATAATAACCAAAACACATAAAAGTACTGTCATAATCAAATTAAGCTTTTCTTTCATTTGCATTTCCTCCAATTTGAAAAAAACTTTTTAACTTTAATAATAGTATGATTATATTTTTAGTATGTGTACTTCTTTATTATATAAAAATTATTTTGGCAGAAACCTTGATTATGACGTACGTTATGGAGAAGGTCTTGTAATTACTCCACGTAACTTCCCGTTTAATTTCAGACATCTAGATACACTTGATAATCACTATGCAATTATCGGAGTTGCTATAGTTGAGGATAATTATCCCCTGTATTTTGATGCTGTTAATGAAAAAGGACTTGGTATGGCTGGGCTGAACTTTGTTGGAAACGCTTTCTACCGCCCACTTGATAGTTCAAAGAATAATGTGGCAAGTTTTGAATTCATCCCATACATACTGTCAAAGGCAGCAAATCTGAATGAAGCAAAGGCTTTGCTGGAGAATATGAATCTTTCAGATGACTCATTCTCCCCTGCTTTTCCCCCTTCAGAACTTCACTGGATGATTGCAGATACTTCAGGATGCATAGTAGTAGAAGCTACAAAAAGCGGATTGAATATATATGATAATCCATACGGCGTTCTTACCAATAATCCTGAGTTTCCTATACAGGCATTCTCTCTTAATAACTACAGAGCTCTTTCAAACAAGGATGGGAACAATACATTCAATCCGAATCTGTCCCTTGAGGCCTATTCAAGAGGTATGGGAGCAATGGGACTGCCAGGAGATCTTTCGTCTATGAGCAGGTTTGCAAAAATAGCATTCACCCGTTCATTTTCCCTCTCCGAAGGTGGAATTTCGGATATAAACCAGTATTTCCATATTCTTCACTCAGTAGAACAGCAAAACGGTTGCACCCAGGTAAAGCCCGATAGCTATGAGATAACACTTTACTCATCATGCTACGACCTGGAAAATCCAGCTGTTTACTATACAAGCTATTCAAACCACCAGATAAATAAACTTTCCCTTTTAAAGGAAAACCTTGATAGCAATACCCTCATTAAATATCAGATGATGCTAAATGAGAGTATAAACGAACAGAACTGAATAAGTGCCTTTCAGTTGAAAGGCATCTATTTGTTTTCTGAAACTTTTAATATTCTTTTTCAGTGCTAATAATGTTAAAATCCATATAAAAGTGTAGTAAACCAAAAGGAATATTATAGATGAAGAAAACTGTTAAACTTTTATCATTGTCTCTGATTCTGATTTTGCTTTTCTCCTCATGCCAGTCATCCAAATCTGCTTCAAAAAAAGCACAAGAGGAAAAAGCTGATAGGATTGCAAGCCGCTATATCTCTGCTGAAGGGACAGGAGGAAGCAAGGAAGAAGCTGAGTTAAATGCAAAATGGGCAATTGCCGCAATCTTTGATGTGACAGAGGATAGCCCAAGCTTTGTATTCCCGATTTTTGGAACCGAAATACTATCAACGACAGAAAGTGATGGCATTTATACAACAGTCGCACGCATTGATAGGAAATTTACAGAGACCCTATACAGAAATGAACTGAAAAAACTCAGTGAGAGAACCGCACTTCTTTATGAGGAAATCAAGGATAAGGAAAGTGAAACAAGTCTGTACGATATATGGAAAGTCAATGAAGCACAGGATGCAGTAAATAAAATACTCGCATATCTCCCTGTTGCAACTCTTCTTAACGAAGACTTAGGGGTCTATGCGGACAACCTCCCCTCCCTTGAAGAACTTGCCTTAATTGATGAAAGGTTAGCCCACGATCTGAGTTTCGGAGTGAGAATTACTGGTCAGAATGATGCAGATGTATATGGGAACACCCTTATCATCCTCAATGAAAGAGGATTTACAATCAACAACAGGAATCCAAGATACAGTGTCATCATAAACGTTGAAATAAATGAAACAGAATTAGTACGAAGTACACTTCCCTACCTCAGGTATGATTTGGATATTTCCATTCTTGATAATATGACAAGTACAGTTTTTATCAGGACAAACTACTCAGGAAATATTGGTGGAGATACTGCTAGTGATGCAAGAAGAAACCTTCAGGCAAAACTCAGAGAAATAATAAGTTCAGACTTCAGCGAAATTTTTGACTACGCAGTTTTTTAAGGTTTAACTAAAAGCTTCTTAGGCTTAAAATTTAAACATGGAAAACTTAAACAGAGTCAAAGAAATTCTAAGTTTTATAGAGACCTCAGTTACACAGTTTCATTTTGTAGCTAAGGCCTCTTCTTTTTTATCAGAAAACGGTTTCATTCTTCTTGATGAAACAAAGCCATTCAATCTTGAAAAAGGTAAATCATATTACCTAGTAAGAAACTCAAGCTCTTTAATTGCATTCAGGATTCCTGAGAGGTTTGAATCTTTTCATATCGTCTCAGCACATACTGACTCTCCGGTTCTGAAAATCAAAGGTGATCCTGAGGTAAAAGGCAATAATGTTCCTGTGCGTCTGAATGTTGAGTCTTACGGGGGACTCCTTCTTTTTCCATGGTTTGACAGACCCCTTTCAATTGCCGGCCGTGTTTTTGTAAAGTCAGGTGCTTCTATCAAGGAAGTGCTTGTAAACCTTGATCCATTCAGACTGGTAATTCCCTCAGTTGCCATTCATCAGAAAAGAGAATCAAATGATGGATGGAAAATCTCAGTGCAGAAGGATATGCTTCCACTTTTCAGCCAAAGCGATGATGCATCATTTATCTCTTTTGTTGCAGAAAAACTCGGCATTTTGAAAGATGACATTATTGATATGGAACTGAACCTGTATCCTACAACTGAAGCAATGGTGTGGGGAAAAGACAATGAGTTTATTTCCTGTGCACGCCTTGATGACCTTGAATGTGCCACAACCGCACTTTTCTCATTAATAACTTCAGAGTGCAAGAGCCAGATTCCCGTCTGCGCCCTTTTTGATAATGAAGAAACTGGAAGTGGTACCAAACAGGGGGCACTCTCTGACTTCCTTTTCAATACGCTGAAAAGAGTCTCACTTTCCCTGGGAATTAATGAAGAAGAATTCTATATGCTTCTTTCATCAACCAGGATGCTTTCTGCTGATAATGGACATGCAGTCCACCCTGCCCTTCCTGAAAAATCTGATATAACAAACAGGGTTGAGCTGAATAATGGAATACTGGTCAAGTATTCCTCGAACCAGAAATATACCACTGACGGGGAATCGGGGGCATGGATAAAGAACTTCATGAAGAATAACGATATCAAATATCAGAATTTCTACAATCACTCAGACTACCCGGGTGGCTCGACACTCGGAAACCTCTCTGCTCAGAAAGTATCAGTAAGAACATGTGATATCGGACTGGCTCAGCTGGGTATGCACTCTCCATATGAAACCGCGGGGAGCAAGGATTTAAAAGAACTTGAAAAGTTATTTACACTCTTTCTTTCTGTATAAAATTTGTTTATTGCACAAAAAACATTTGTGATAAAATCTTTTTAGTTTGGAGGTCAGTATGGTTATTACTATTGGAAGAGAATTCGGATCAGGAGGAAGGGAACTTGGTCGTAAGCTTGCAGAAAATCTGAATATCCCCTTTTATGATCTGGAGATTCTTGCCGAGATTGCAGAACGCACAAACCTTTCTGAAAACTACATCAAACAGATTGTTGAACGCCGACCAAATAACTCGTTTCCAATTCATATAGGCAGATCATTGCATGCAGTTGGAATAACACCTGTCCAGGACCAGAATAACCTTATTTACCTTGAACAATCCGAAACAATAAAAGATCTGGCAAAGAAGTCAAGTTGTGTCATAGTTGGAAGGTGTGCTGACTATATTCTCAGAGACTACAATATCTTCAGAATTTTTGTTTATGCAGATATTGAGCATAGAATTGACCGTTGTATTGAAAGGGCCCCGGAAGACGAAAAACTGACAAGGGCAGAATACAAAAGAAAAATAAACTCAATCGATAAGCACAGAAGAAAATATTATGATTTTTATACAGATGCCCAATGGGGAAAAAAGAAAAACTATGATTTGTGTATTAATACAACGAATATATCAATAACAGATTCAGCTCGCTACTTATCTGAGTTTATTAAATCTATGGGAGTACTCAGACAGTAAAAGAAGGCTCAATAGAGCCTTCTTTTCTTTTATGTCCAGGTATTTGTCGGCGGAAACTCAACAATCTCTTTTTTCTTATTTACCCATGGAATAAGCATAAAGCCATAAATCAGGTAAGCAATAGCAGTTGCTGCAAACATCCCAGGAGAATCAAGACCTTTGAAATGAATTGATGTAAAGGGCCCCCAGTTGTTTATTGCATGCAGGATGTTATGAATTACTGGCGGAAGTTCTGTGATGTTTACAAGGTATGCATGTCCATAATATGCACCGAAGAGAATCAGGACAAAAAGGCAGAATACCCAGTACTTATTCCCGTTTTTTATTGCCTTGAGCGGAAATGAAAGGAAAATGAAAATCTGAATGAATACCGGTATTGATGCAACGATTATACTTACATAAGGCGGATAAGAAGAAAGGAACGGCAGACACATAATTATAAGTTCAACAAACACAAAAAGGCCCACTGCATAGAAAACAGCTGATGGGAATGCCTGAGCCAACTTTGACCAGAAACTGGTTTTTTCAGTCTTAACCCTGCTTTTCATATTTCTCATCTCATTATGAGCTCTTTGTATATACTCCTCTGCTGAAACCTTCAGATATGAGTAATATACACATGAAGCAGGAAGAAGATGTCCCAGAACACCGCTTTTATTGAATGATGTAAGAACCTCCGACCAATATCTGGAGCAGGTTTTAAGTTCCTTTCGTGTTGCTTTTGTAAGATTATCCTTATCAGTGCGCAACGTTTCCTGATAAAACTGCAGGTCTTTCAAGGCAAAAAGACATAATGCCAATGTTTCGACCTTTTTATTAAAAATATCATCGTACTCAAGAATCGCCGGAACCGTCTTCAGAACTTTCAAAGCACTGATATATAAATCCCTTCCCTCGTCATATTTCTTTTTAAGATCAAGGGAGAAAAACTCATAAGGCTTTATACCATCTTCCTTTTTCTCATTCATATCCAAAAGGAATCTGTTCATTCTGTCGATAATTGTATTAACATCAATTATTTCACTGTTATTTGTACTTTCAACTACACCAGAAATATCCATTTACTCCTCCTCAGAATTTTCCTTCTCAATTTGCCCTTCTTTATTTTCTGGGCTCTGAAACTTATCCTTTTTAATAAATCCGAATCTTATAAGACCAAAAATTCTTCCAAGAATAACAGAGCCGACAAGTTCAGAAATAAGAACAATAAACATCCTGTTTGAATATATGGTCTGTATATTCTTTATGTTTCCATTTAGAAGGAAGAAAAAAGCAAGAATCGTCGTTACAAAAAACAAAACTGACATCAGTTTTGTTGAATATCTGATTTCTACCGGAGAAGAAGGATTTATCCTGACCTTTCTGTAAAGGAAGGGGAAAATAAGACAGAGAATACCAAGTACTATTGCCCCGATTCTCCAGCCCCGCAGAAGAAAGATATCTATAAGAAGAAAGAATTCAAGAAATGTATTTGTATACATATTAGAAGCTCTGCTTCTTTCCTTTCTTTCCCTGTAATACAGGTATTCTGTATTATACTTCTTTCCTAGTTCAGTAAGCCTGGTTATATGTTCCTCTATAGCTCCGACAAGCGCCTTATAGGAAAGAAAAGAAGAAACAAGCACCTTCTCGCCTTCAATTAGGACGTAATCATGCTCAAGCCGGCGTAAAAACCTGCTCCATGCTTCAGAGAGAGCAACATAGTTAATTTTTCTTGATTCCTTACGATGTCTTTCTCTATCCAGATTCTCCAATATCGGTCTCAGATAGTGGGTCTCTGTCTTTAGCTTAATGCATGTATCATACAGATACTCGTCTTCAAGTGAGTTTACGCCCGCTTCTTGAAGCTTATTCATTTTTTCAATGGCTTTTTCAGCAAATCGGTTAATATCTTTGAGTCTCCATTGATAAATCGAGATATTTGCCAAATACCACAGGTTTTCAACAATCGTTTTCTTATCTTCCATCTTAACCTCTACTATATTCACTTTTAATCAAGCTAAGTTCTAAGCTTTTTACCGTCCTGCCCATTCGGGAAACTCCGGCTTTAAATCTGATCTTCCTTTTTTTCTTTTCAGGTCTTTCAGTCTGTCAAATGTAAAATCAGCTTCCTCAGAAAGACGCTCCAAATTTTTTGTATCATGTATTGTAAAATCCCCATCCTCTCTGTCAAACGTCTTAAGAATATGAAGTGTTTCCTCATTCACATCCTTGGGTAAAGCAATACCAATATCCTCAAGAGTCAGCTTTGAATAAAAATCTGCTATTGCCTCTTCACTATCAAGTCCAAGTATACCATTTAAAGTGTCTGTAGATTCACTTCTGACCTGGTTCATCATTCTGAATGCAGCCTTAACAATTCTGAGTTTCTCATCATCGGAAAAATTATCCAAAGCCATTCTAAGCCTTAGCTCCAGGTCAGGAAAATCTGCTCTTTCCATATAAAGCACCTTCTGAACTGTCTGATTAACAAAGTCCCTGATCATACTGTAAGAAAAAGGAATCTCTATTTCTTCATTTAACTGCTTAACATACTCTTTCTCGTTACTCACCGTATCAAAAGATAATCTTGAAAGCAACGTGGCCAATGCTGGCGCAATGCGGCAATACGCCAAGTGCTTATTTGAACCATATGCTTCATCTATCGGATCAAAGCTGAAATCCAGTACATCAGGATAGTCACCTATACTGAAATTCAGGGAAGGAAATGAAATATCACGCCTTGTGTACCCTGCATCCTCAAGAATCAGAGTAACATCAAATGCACTTAGGCCCAACCGGGTGGAAAGCTCTTTTAAAGCAGACATACTTGCTCTATTCATTTTTCCATTGAAAAGCTCAGTTACTATTGAAATAATTCTTCTCGTATTGAATGTGTATAAAGAGGAATCAAGGTAGGATTTTATTTCATTTTCAATTATTTCCTTCTCCTCATCCCCACCTTTGAGTACATCGCGTGTAGCTAGAATTGCCCTGTCAATAAAAAGCCATGCATTATTGCGATTCAGTCCGTAGGAATAAAGTACTTCTTTTACCTCATCCGTGTACTCCTCAAAGTTGGAGAACTTATAAATATCCTGGCCACCTAAGAAAGAGATCAGGGAAACAACAGATGGAATTAACCGGGTATATATTATATGAACTGGATGATCGTCACTATCGGAAAATTTTAAAATATCCGGAATATCATCAAGCTCCAAATCTTTTTTTTCATCACTTTCTGTATCGCTTTTTCCACCTTCACTGTGATATAGGGATTTATCCACATTAACAAAAGCACCTGAAAGGCCTGCAAGAATCATATTGATGCTGTATTGTGCTGATGAAGTATCCACTATATACCTCTTCTTTTGTAAAAAAAGTCCGTGACAATCTACTTTACCATGTATGGGAGTTTTTTTCTTTAATTTTGTTGTTTTACCATCCTGAAAGTAAGGAGATAAAAGTAAAAATCCCCATCTTATAAAAAACCAATTATAATTATTCCATGAAGAATATATTATGTTACGGAGATTCAAACCTATGGGCTCAGGACAGCTCCAGCGGAGAGCGCATTGATAAAAATGAAAGATGGACAGGCATCCTCCAGAATCACCTGGGATCTGATTATTACGTTATAGAGGAAGGGCTCAGAGGAAGAACTTCTTCTTTCAATGATCCACTTCGAGATGATGCAAATGGAAGAACATTCCTGCCAATGATTCTTAGAAGCCACCAGCCATTGGACCTTGTAATCATTGCATTGGGGACTAATGATTCCAAAAACTTTTTTGGTCTCAATTCTGACATGATAGCAAAAGGAATAAAAGCAGTAGCTGATACTGTCAAAAGTTTTCCGTTCAAAGTTGGTAGCAAACCAAGAATTCTGGTAGTTTCTCCTACATCCCTTGGAGATAATATCGAAAATGGCTTAGATCCATATGCTTTTGATAAAGACTCTGTAATAAAAATCGAAAAGCTCCCTTCAAGTCTAAAAAGGGAACTCGATGGAAGTGGTATAGATTTTCTTGATGCCAGCAGTGTAAAGCCCGGTATAGATCAGATTCATCTTGACAGAAAAGGACACAAGTCTCTTGCTTCATTGATAATCAGAAAACTTGAAGAAATGGATTTTTAATAAAAAAACCACTATCAAATAAAAAGTTCATATGGCCACTTGATCTGATTGATAGCGTGTTGTCACAAGTTTACATAAAAAAAAAGGAGTCTCCAATTGAGGCTCCTTTATAATTTATTTCTCAATCATGACTAACAATGGTATTTTGTTAACAATGACTTTTGATCTCAACCAGTTATTTCCAGATTCATTGCTACCAGAATAGAACCCATAGTACTCAATGTCATCATGTTTTTTTGAATCAAGTGGAGAGATTTCCCCCAAGTTTCTGAAATCATTAATTTCAAGCGTACTTGCTGCAATACCACCAAGACATGCACTTGCCCAGCCAGAGGAAGAAATATTTCCCGTATTTACTGAGTCATTGACAATCAGGCGAACCTGATATGCAGCATGGGCAACAAAACCTGCAGCTTTTCCCCCACTCCTGCTTACTGAAATATCTGCTTCGTTAGCGCATCCACTTACTTCAACAGTCAAATCAAATCCGGTCTTTCCCTGTTCTTCTCTATCAGAAGCCTTCATTTTGAGTCCATAAGCTTTTCCAACTAAGCCGGCAGTTGAATCATATGTTGAAATTGATCCACTGACAAGGATATCTGAAAGAATAAGATTCCCTGAAGTAAATCCAACAACCCCACCAAATGCACCAAGATTTATATCCTGACTTGAGACATTTGCGTTTATATAAAGGTTTTTAATCTCTGCACCATCGCTAGTACTTGCAAAAAGGCCGCAAAAGACTTCTTCTGTAAGCGCATCTTTCAAAATACCTTTCCCGTCTTCAACTGAATAACTGATAGTATAGTCTTTTCCGTCAAAGATTCCCTGAAATGACCTTGAACCGTCTGCATAGTCCGGTTTTGAAGGATCAAGGTATTTTCTTTCCATTTCACCGACCGGAATAAACTCATCTGCGCTAAGCTCTATGTCCGAATTAAGAACAACAAGTTTATTGAAATATGTATTGCCACTTTTGACTTCTTCTGCAAATTCAAGGAACTCTTCTTTACTGTTAATTACAAGGTCAGCTTCAGTCTCTTCTGCATTTGAAATAACAGGACCTGCTGCATTGTCACATGAAAACAAAGCAAAAACTAAGAATGCTACCAATAATGCAATGATAGTTTTTTTCATAACTCACCTCTTCTTATTCTTTCAGTTATATTATTTTATAACCGTTTATAGGTTAGCATATTTTCACTGTCAAAAGTCAATCTAAAGCCCTGAATTGGCAAAAAAATACCTGAGAAATAATCTCAGGCTACCGTTTTTTATTATTTTGCTCTTTCTGCTTCCACACTTTCCCAGAGTTTTTCAAGGTTATAAAACGATCTGAGTTCCTCATTCATCAAATGTATGACAACTGTTGAACAGTCAATGAGTACCCACCCATCATCTGACGGAGTTTTATGTCTGTTAATAGGTTCAAGCCCTATTTCTTTCAGCTCATCCCAAAGCTGTCTTACAACACCATAAAGATGTCCTAACGATGTTACTGTTCCGACTACAAAACAATCAGTCCAGTCTACCTGGTCAATAAGGTCAACTACCTTTACATCCTCAACCTTATGCTCCTCAAGAAATGCCTTTACCATTTCTGCCTTTTTCATTGATTCAAATCTGTCCATCTTTCCCTCTTATAACATTAATAACCAATCGTTAATAAACGTTCTCATCTCAATGTATCCATGTTCTCCATCTACAACCGGAGAAAGTGAATACTCCTCAATACTTTCCACATTCTTCAGTTTCTTAAAAAGCTTGGAATCAAAATTATCGGTAAGCTGATTAAGCCTTTTAAGTAATTCTGACTTTTTTACAATCTTTCTGTTTTTCTGCAGAAACTCCAAATCATTTATTGCGCCACTCTCGTTCTTCATCAAAGTAAGAAGTTCAGTACGCTCTAGATACTCCCTATCAGAAATTAATACCAAATCAGGAAACTGGAAAAGGTCAGAGAGCATATTCTCCAAGGAAAGTTCAGCGCTCTTAAGTATTTTATTTTGTGTTTTCTGATCTATTGTTATCCTGTTTAATGTCTTTCCTTTTACCAAATAAACTTCACTGCCGGCACCCGAAGCAAGAATGTAAGTATCACTCTTATCCATAGTGCAGGATGTAAAAAGAAGTACCGTAAGAAAAAACAGGATTATCAGTTTTCTAATCAACAAACTTTCCCCCGCTCTCCAGATATGTCATAAGATCATTTGTGACTCCGGCTAACTTTATATTGTTTTCATTATAGTATTTTTTCTTGTCTGAAAGGATCTTTATAACCATTTCTTCCAAAGTTGGCTTTTTCTCAATCTCTTTTTTCTCATCATCACTTATATGTTTTCTGTTTTTTTCTATGTAATCAGAGACAAAAAGCACTGCTCCAAGTTTTCCCATATCGGAACTTGCAAGTGTATGATTTCTTATTGCCCTTTTCACTTGCTCAGAAGTTTTTCCGATATCCCTTTCGATAAATAAGGCTGCAATTGGTCCATGAAGCAACATGGTGTTTTCCTTCTCTTCCGGATGTAGCTGTATTCCATTATCCTCAAGAAGCTTTATATACTCGTTTTTTCCCTCGTAGCGATATGCATCATGGAAATAAGCGGAAGTCAGTGCATCCTCAGCATCAAGGTTAAAACGCCTGGATAAACGGAGGGCAACTTCAGCAACATTAAGTGAATGGCTGAGTCTTGATTCTTTTTCATGCTCCCTTATGAATGCGAGGGCTTTAGTAGAGTTTTTCATTTTCTATATACTCTTTGACTCTTTTGGAAAGTCCTTCCAGATGTCCTTCACGTACTGCGCTTGATGATGCTTCGAAAACAGTACTGGCGATAAAATGAACTTCAAAACCTTCTGGCACTTTCTTTTTCTCATTATACCGGCTGAAGCAGAAAAACCTGAGATACTTTTTAATATAAGAGCTGTCGTGCCATCTAGATAGTCCATCAATTATATCATCCCCGATTATCCAGTTCAGTTTTCCCCCATCTTCATATTCAGGAAAAAAATGAGCTGCTGTCAAAGAAGTATAGGAGACTCCCCTCTTTTCTATTTCATAACCGGATATTTCAATTCCAAGCTGGTCGCAGGGATATTTTTCCTTATAGTCAAGCAATGCAAGATTGAGCATCTTTATCCTTTTTTCTGCATCCAAAGGAGGTTTATCCTGTTTGAAATTAGATATATATGCAGGAATGAGAATGAGATTTGAAAACAAACCGGTTTCTGCCACCTGATGAAACAGGTTCTCATGCCCAAGATGAGGAGGATCGAAACTTCCACCTAAAAAAGCTGTTTTACACTTCATCTCGGTATTCGGCGTCAAGATTCATATGTGAAGTGAATTCTTTTTCTTTTTTGCTTTCCTCGCTGAATGAATCGACAAGGCGTACAAATGCCTGCTTCACCGGAAGAAGCAATTCATCGTCATAAATTGATAAAGGTAAAACAGTCTGATCCTTGTACTTGTTTTTCAATTTCTCAAAAGCATCGCTTTCAATCATTTCATCTGTTTTTGTCCCAATTATAACGTATGGTTTTGATGCAAGCTCAGGGCTATACTCCTCAAGCTCTTTTTTGAGTATATCAAAGGCTTCCAGATAGTTTTCATCTGATAAATCAATAAGGTAGGCAAGCCCCTTTGTTCTGGAAATGTGGCGAAGGAACTTGAAGCCCATGCCAACGCCTTCACTTGCTCCCTCAAGGATACCCGGAATATCTGCAAGTATTATATCCTGATTGTCATAACGCATAACACCAAGCTGGGGAATCTTAGTAGTAAAAGGATATCCAGCTACTTTGCTTCGTGCATTTGTAAGAAGATTTAATAGGGAAGATTTACCGGCATTTGGGAAACCTACAAAACCGATATCTGCTATGACAAGAAGCTCGACACCGACTCTCATCTCCACGCCTGGCTCACCTGGCTGTGCAAACTTAGGAGCCTGACGCACTGCTGTCCTGAAGTGCCAGTTACCCTGACCGCCACGGCCTCCCTTTAAAAATACAAACCGGTCCAAACCGGTGAGGTCTTTGATTATCTCACCAGTCTGTGCATTTTTAATAACAGTTCCGGGTGGGACAGGAATCTCTATATCCTTCCCATCTCTCCCAAAACAACGGGCACCCTGTCCGTTTTTCCCGTTCTCTGCCTTATAAGAACGGACCATTTTAAGGTGCCCGAGTGTTCTCAGATTGTCTTTCACAACGAAAACAACATCTCCGCCTTTTCCCCCGTCGCCACCATCCGGGCCACCTTTGGGAATAAACTTCTCTCTTCTGAAGGAGACACAACCAGAGCCTCCGTTCCCGCTAGATACGTCAATGTATGTTTCGTCTGAAAAACCGAACATTAATTCTCCTGAACTTCTACAATGTTGCAGTACTTGCGGTTGTTTCTGTCTTTGAACTCAACCTTACCGCTGATTAAAGCAAATAATGTGTAGTCCTTTCCACAGCCACAGTTCTGCCCCGGATGGATTTTTGTTCCTCTCTGGCGGACTATAATCTCCCCAGCCTTGACAACCTGTCCACCGAATCTCTTAACGCCAAGTCTCTGAGCGTTAGAATCACGACCGTTTCTAGATGATCCACCACCTTTCTTATGTGCCATTTTTCCTGCCCTCCTTATGCGTTAATTTTCTCAATAGCGAGTTTTGTATAGATTTCCCTGTGTCCCTGAGTCCTTCTGTAACCCTTTCTTCTGTGGAACTTGTAAACCTTGACCTTATCGCCCTTGAACTCTTCCATGACAGTTGCTTTTACTTTTGCACCTTCAACATAAGGTGTACCGAAAACAGCCTTGTCTCCGTCAACAACTGCCAAAACCTTCTCTACCTGGTAGGATGAACCTGCCTCGGCATCAATTCTGTCGACAATCAAGTATTTGCCTTCTTCAGCTTTATACTGCTTGCCAAGTATTTCGACTAATGCGTACATTTTCTTTTCCTTTATTTAAGTCTAAGGAAATCCTACTTTCACTGAAAATAATTGACAATATGAAAAATGGAAAGAAAAGAAGGAAAAAACAATTTTTCTGCTTTTCTACCTATCGTTCGGTAGAATATAATAAGACATGCCACTTACTAAAGAAGAAATCACAGAAGAAGCTGAAGACATAATAGCTTATGAAGGAATTGAAAATTTCACTATGCAGACCCTTTCTGAGCGTCTTGGTGTAAAAAAAGCCAGTCTCTACTATCATTTTAAAAGCAAGGAAGAAATCCTTGAATGTGTTTTCCTCTCAGGTCACAGAGCCCTGATGAATAAGGGATTTTCAATCAACTTAAATAACACTCTGAGTGCGGTGATTGAAGAAGCATACAGGGCGTGGATGAATATCTTTACAAGTCCAGACACCTATTCATTTTTGAGGATAGTGCTCTCACTGCACTTTACTAATCAGAGGGCTTCCGAGGAATATAGAAGTCTTGCTTTCATGCTTATGAGTCAGGCTACGGTAATTGTAAACAGTCTTGAAAAAATAAGTGAGGAGAATAAAAGAATAATCTCCTCACTCTTCTCCTCATTTCTTCTTACCTCTCTGGAGAAATTCCTCGATGGGGAAAACGAAAACTTCAGAAGCGACCTTGAAAGGTTTGTCCTGCTTTTTACATAGACTCCAAAAAAGGAATTCCAATAAGGGCAAAAGCATTCTTCATTACAGTTTTTATACCCTTAAGAAGCTCAAGCCTTGCTTTTTTAAGGGAAACACTTTCTGCATTCAAAACAGAATTGTCATGATAGAAGTGACTGAATGTTTTTGCAGTATCATACAGGAATGATGCAATAATTGATGGATCAAAGTTATCTGCAGCCCTTTTTAGAGCATCTTTATATGAAGCAAGATTTTTTATCAGTTTCTTCTCATCTTCTCCGCTAAGTAGCTTTCCATCAAACTCTACTTTCTCAAGGCTATCATCTTCTGCAGCCTTTCTGAGTATCGAGGAAATTCTTGCTCCTGTATACTGTAAATATGGACCTGTATTTCCGTTAAAAGAAATTGATTCTTCCTTATTAAAGACCATATCCTTTGTAGGAGTAACCTGCAAAAGATAGTAATTTAGGGCACCGAGCGCAATTTTGTGACTCGTCTGGTCAACATCATCAACTTCGTTTTCCCTGCCTTTTTTTATAATCTCATTTTTTGCAAGTTCTGTAAGTTCACTTAAAAGATCATCTGCATCAACTACAGTTCCTTCCCTGCTCTTCATCTTTCCGTCAGGCAGATTAACCATACCGTAAGCAAGATGATATAACTCCTTTGCCCATGTATAGCCAAGCTTATCAAGAATATAAAAGAGGACTCTGAAATGATGAATCTGCTCAGTTGCAACAACGTATATCATGGAATCAAACGGATAATCCTCATGCCTCTTTACCACAGTTCCAATATCCTGTGTCACATAAAGTGTTGTTCCATCTTTCCTTAGAAGAACCTTTTTTTCAAGACCAATTGGAGAAAGGTCAATCTGCACTGAGCCATCACTCTCTTTCTGGAATATTCCCATCTCAAGTCCTCTCAGAACTTCTCCACGTCCGAGTTTATATGTATCTGATTCATAGTAGAACTTGTCAAAAGAGATGCCTGTATTTTTATAAGTTTCAAAAAGACCAGATAGTGTCCAGGCGTTCATCTTTTCCCAAAGAGACCTGACCTCCTGATCACCTTGCTCCCATCGCTTTAGCATTTTCTGTGCCTCTTCGGTGGGGTTTATATATTCACTGCTGTTTTTATACTCGGGATTCTCTAAAAGTTTTTTTTCGACTTCCTTTTCCCAAGAAGCAAACCTGACATAGTAGCGTCCAACAAAGTGATCACCTTTTTCTCCGGTTGACTCAGGAGTTTCACCGTTTCCAAAAACAAGGTAAGCAAGCATGCTTTTACATATATGGACACCGCGGTTATTAATCAGATTGACTTTCATGACTTCAGCACCCTCTGCCTTAAGGAGCTTTGAGACACTCTCTCCAAGACTGTCATTCCTCATATGACCAAGGTGAAGCGGTTTATTTGTATTAGGTGCTGAAAACTCTATCATCACCTTCTTACCTTTTTTAGTGTCGTTTTCTCCATAGGAATCCTGCTTTTCTTCAATTTCCTTCAAAATCGATGATGAAAGTGCGGGAATATCAAAAGCAACATTCAAATAAGGACCTTGGAGAATAATCCTTCCACCAAGAGCATTCTCATCAAGGCGCTCTGCTATATCCTTGGCTATCTGGGCCGGACTCTTTTTTGCAAGCTTTGAATAAGGAAACATCGGGAATGCACAATCTCCGAATTCGGGTTTCGGTGGATTTCCGACTGTAACCTCACATATATCATCCTGGCCTAAGTATAACTTAAGCTCTTTCTCAACCGCATTTTTCCACTTGTTTTTAAGCTCATTAATCATGGTTTCAATTCTATTTATTATTTAAATGTGAGTATATATTTTGTCTGAATTTTTATCATATTCAGGACAATATGCTCCTCACCTTTCAATATCGAGACTTTAGTTTTTCAGAGTACCGAGTGGAACAACAAATACTCCATCATCCCTTTTATAGGCGTATGGCGTTATACCAGTGAGAACCATTAAGAAGCTCGGCTTTCCCATGATAGAAGTGTCTATTTTGGAAGAAAGCTTTTTGAGATTTCTTGCTCCTTCTTCTATGAATTCCGGTCCACCTAGTTTTATTTCGCACAGACCAAATCTTCCATCCATAAGACGTATAACAGCATCACACTCAAGTCCATTTTTATCCCTGTAATGATAAACACTTCCTTGGATACTCTCTGCATAGGTCCTTAAGTCCCTAATACAAAGGTTTTCAAAAATAAAACCAAATGTCCTTAAATCCTTTAACAACTCTCCTGGCCCAATATTCAGACTGGCAACAGCCAATGAGGGATCAACAAAGTATCTTGTTGGAGAGGTTCTAATAGCTGTTTTACTTCTTAGATTCGGATTCCATGCCTCCAACTCCTCAATGATAAACATATTCCTCAGTGTTTCAAGGTATTCTGTACATGTGGCTTCTGATATTTCTGTATTTTGATTCAGCGAAACATCAAGACGAATAATGTTTTGAGAAGCTTGGCTACCAATATTCCTTGCATAGGAGGATAAAAAACTTCTGACCAAACTTTTGTTTCTTCTATGCTTAGAAAATTCTTCTATATCAGAATTGATAATTGATTCTAGATAGTTGAATGCTTGATCCAGTTTTCCCCTAAGACTACTTTTACGTACAATACCTGAAGGCCAACCTCCAGTTGCCGCAATATTAGCCAAATCCTCAAGGCCGAGATTATTTGTTCCACTTATAGTTTCTTCTCCATCGAACAGGTTTTTCAAACTAACCTCTGCAGATGATTGTTTTGCCTCGTATAAGCTCATGGTACGCATCTTTATAAAGGAAAACCTACCTGTTCCGGTATGGGTAATAGTGCTTTTATCTACTGGTGTAGCTGATCCGGTCAAAATAAACCGCGACTCGACATTGAAATCTACAAATCGTCTGATTTGATCCCATAGCTTAGGATATAGTTGCCACTCGTCTATAACCCGTGGGTAAGCACCTTTTAGAAGAATGTCCGGATTAACATTAATAATGCTTTTTATTGAATCATCATATAAATAATCATCCAAAAATAATGCACTATTGGAATGGTGAAGAGCTGTTGTTGATTTTCCACAACATTTTGGACCTTGAATTAGGAGTGCACCTGCCCCCTCAATTTTTATGTCAATTTTCTCATCAATTAGCCTTTTGTAATAATCATTAAGTGGAGTATGCATAAGATAAATCTACCATATTCAACTGAAATGCTCAACAAATATGGCATTTGGCGATTTTTTAATATGGCATTTGGCGATTTTTTAATATGGCATTTGGCGATTTCGATAGATAGTAGGCCCATTTAATAACTGTCCAGGTTTGTTTGAGACATAAAATTATAGGGAAGATGATATATAAAAAACAAAATATACAACGTATGGTTTTTTCTATTTTTTTATTCTCAGAGATATCTCGCCAGCATTTATATTCCTGACATTTCCGTTTTCATCTTTTACTATCAGAGCCCCATCATCTGCAATACCAACAGAATGAGCATATTCTCTTTTATCTCCCTGAATAAGAACCACATCTTTATCAAGCACAAAACAGTTTTTCCTGTATTCATCCAGAAAGTCTTCACTCTGAAGGCGCAAAAGCTCTTTTGTAACCTCTGCAATTACCGTGGCCCTTTCAAGTGATGTCTTTCCATCAGGAAACAAGGAAGTTGCAACTTCCCTTACATCTTCGGGAAAATCTTCATTTCTGACAGCAAGGTTAATTCCTATCCCGATTACAACACTTTCAAGTCTCTTTTCCTCGAAGTTAAAAATTCCTTCGCTGATTATTCCTGTACATTTCTTTCCATCAAGGTAAACATCGTTAACCCATTTGAGCTTTGCTTCCTTTCCTGTCAGGCGAAGAATTGCACGCCTTACTGCAACCGAAGCAGAAATTGTCAATAAATCAAGATTATTGATTAAACTTCCTGGTATAGAGACTGAGAAGTAAACACCTCCCTCCGGGGAAAAAAAAGATCTGGTAAGACGCCCCCTGCCCTTACTTTGCTTTTTTGCTGCAACAATAAAAGGAGAGGCTTCTCCTTGTGAAAGCATTTGCTTTACTTTGTTCTGTGTACTGTCAAGTTCGTCATAAACATATGCTTTTATCCCACCGCCAAGATAGGACTCTATTTTCTTTCCAGTAAGAACATCGGAGAAAATGCTCATTTTATAACCAGAACGCTTATTGGTCTCGATATCAAAACCATCTAATCTAATAGAGCTGACAGCCTTATTGATTGCCATTCTTGAACAGCCCAGTTTTTCAGAAAGCTCAGGACCTGAAAAAAACTTTCCCCTGTTATCACTCAAAATCTGAAGTAATTCGTCTTTGACATTCATAGTTGACAATCTTTCTCTTCTCTGTAAACTAAAAACTGATTTTAGGTTTACAAAGATGATTTTAGTTCCTCTATTTTCAGCACTTCTTGTTGCAGGTACCTTTATCCGTTTTCCGCTCGGGGCGATGCCTGTTACCTTACAGACTATGATAATCTTTTTGATTTCTCTTGTCCTTACTAAAAAGGAAGCACTCCTCTCAACACTGGTTTATCTGTTTCTGGGGCTTATCGGGATTCCTGTTTTTACAACAGGAGGGGGAATTGCTGCTTTTATGGCTCCGTCAGGTGGTTTTCTTATTGCAATGCCATTTGCTGCAACTTTAGGTGCTTTTCTTTCATCCTTCAAAAGAAACAGTTTCCTTTACAATCTTATGGTGGTAATTGCAGTAGATGCAGTTTTATATGGCGTTGGAATTCCGTTTCTCAAGTGGAGACTATCAATTTCATGGCAGTCTGCATTCATCGCTGGATTCCTTCCATACCAAGCAGGGGACATAATAAAACTTGTGGCAGCAGCTATCAGCGGAAAATACCTTTATAAGGAAGTTGATAAACTGCGGCTTAAACTCGTAGAAAAAGAGTCAACTTAGTATTATTTTTTATTATTATGAGATTTAATTCTTCTGCCTTTGTAAAATCATATTTGGATTCTTTTGACAGAACTCACAGGTTCTCTTTCGGCAAAGGGACAACTCCTCTTCCCTCTATGAGAAACATTTCAAGAATGGAAGATGAGTTTATGAATCTTTTCTTCCCGGGACATGCGGAAATTGAAAACGCAAGAACACTTGAACAGATTGTCTCATGTCATATGGAAGCTGCAGCAAATATTCTTGTTGACTCAATTTACCTCTCATTTCTTTACGGAAGCGAGGATATCGGTAAGAAGGACGCAGAAGAAAGGTCAAAATCAATTGTTGCAAAACTTCTTGATAAGCTGCCCGAGATAAGGGGCGATTTGAAGCTTGATGCAATTTCAGGGTATGACGGGGATCCTGCAAGTAAGGGAATACATGAGATTATTCTCTGCTACCCTGGGCTCAGGGCAATCTCAATTCATCGAATTGCTCACTTTCTTTATGAAGAAGGGGTTCCACTCGTACCAAGGATGATGAGCGAAATCATTCACAGCAAGACAGGAATAGATATACATCCTGGCGCAAAAATCGGAACTTCATTTTTTATCGACCATGGAACAGGTGTTGTTATTGGGGAAACGGCAGTTCTCGGAAACAATGTAAAACTGTATCAGGGGGTCACACTCGGCGCCCTTTCATTTCCAAAAGATGCCTGCGGTCAGCTATTAAGAGGTACAAAGCGTCATCCTACAATTGAAGATAATGTAACAATATACGCAAATGCAACAATTTTGGGAGACATAACAATCGGAGAAAATTCTACAATAGCGGCCTCTGCATGGATTACAGAAGATATTCCCCGTAATTCACGGGTAATGACAGTGCGCCCTGAGATCACAATAAAACAGAAGCTTCCAAAGGAAGAAGTGAAGTAATTTCCGCTTTGTATAGCTCCCCCTCTTTTAAAGGAATTTCACTTTTCACTTTGACTTTAAGATAGTTTCCGGTTGTTCCGTATCCATCACTTTCAAAAAGGAGTTCGACTTTCTTGCCTTTCTGCCGGGCAATATACTTCCTTTCATTTCTTTTTGCAATTTCACGGAGTACCAGAGTCCTTTCATCCCTTACTCTCTCTTCCGGATGGGGAACTTCATATAGTGGAGTACCAAAACGGGGGGAATAAGGAAAAACATGTAAAGATGAGAAATCCATTCTTTCAACGAATAATCGGGTGATATCGAATTCTTCGTCCCCTTCTCCCGGTAGTCCCGCAATTATATCTGCAGCAATAAAAGGATCATCCTTGACTTCTCTCAGACGCTGTATTACATACTCCAGATGCTCCATGGAGTATTTTCTGTTTGCTATCTCGAGGACCTTGGTACTCGCAGACTGAACAGGAATATGAAAATGAGGCTGGACTCTGCTATCTTTTATTACATCCAGAAGTTTATCATCCACATTATCTGGCTCCATACTGGAAAGCCTGAAGCGCATGCCGGGACCGGTATTATCCAGAAGTGCCTTCAAGAGACCCGACAGTCGGTGCCCATCATGGTCGTAGTTGGTAAGATTCACTCCGGTAAGCATTATCTCGTGCATACCCGATTTTTCAAGTTCCACAGCTCTTTTTATAGCTGTATCAATATCAATAAAAGTGGATGGGCCACGGGCTATTGTAACCCTGCAGTATCCGCATTCATTATCACAGCCATCCTGGACCTTCATATATGCCCTCGAATGATATGAAAATGAAGTTGGATTGTAGGAGAACTCTGACTTGTCCTTATCAGGGAAAAAGCTTCTTACTCCATCAAAAAGGACATCTTTGCCTATAAGATTCTCCTTCAGGTACTTCGGAAGATCCATAATGGAAGCTTTCTCTTTGAGTGAAAAACAGATTAAATTTGGTCCAAGACTGTTTATTTCCTTTGCATTAAGTTCTGCATAACATCCTGTGACAATTACTGCCTTTGCATTCTTTGAAAAAAGTCTGATCATACGACGGGCCTTCTGCTCGGCCTTGCTTGTGACAGTACAGGTGTTGACAACAATTAAATCAGCTTCCTGCCACTCTTTTTCAACCTTAAAGTTTTCCTTTGAGAAAGCGTCTGCCATTGCTTCGCTTTCAGCCTGATTCAAACGACAACCCAAGGTGTAGAAATACACCTTCAATTGTCTTCCTCCTTCTCCAGACGGTTAAGCACCTTCTCAACGGCATACTGCAGATTAAGACGCATCTCTTTGGCATACGGATTATATTTCTGCAAATCATAGAAAAGCTGAATGGGGTCATTGCATGTCTGGTCCATGATTGTAATAAGCTTTTTATAACCCTGGGTTGCAATTTCAGTGTCCATAAGGTTCATGTTTTCAAGAACACGGCCGACAAAATGAGTAACCCCTTGTGAGTATGCAGCCTCTTCATCGTGTTCTCTCTCACTCATTTCCAGCACCTTGAGTCCCATATTTAGAAAAAGGTTCTTGACCAGGTCATATCTTCCATCCTTTGTACTTATCGGACACATTACAATGGGAAGGTTTTCCAATCCGTTCTTTCCGCTGTCAGGACCGAACATAGGATGGGTTGCTATTTTGTATACATCGTCTTGTATATATGTTTTCATCCACTTTGCAGGATATGTCTTAACAGAGCATGTATCACAGACGATGGTATTCTTGCCGATTCTTTTTCCGACAAGTTTCAGAACTTCCTCGAAACGGGAAATGGTTATTGCGAAAAAAAGCAAATCGGCATTAAGGACCTCCTCCTCAGAGCCCCTATGCACTTTTTTAGGAAGGTCATGTGCACTTCTTGAGTAGGCAACAACTTCATTTCCTGTTTCACTAAGACATCCGGCCCAGAAGGAGCCGAAACGGCCTAAGCCATACACACCGATTTTCACCCTTCTAGAATATCGTTTTTCACTCCTTTTCAATAGAGGTTAAATAAAAAAATCAATTTTGACTTAACTTTTAATTCCAGTAATCCTAGAATTTAATTATCAAATTAAGGAGACAGAGATGACATTTTCTGAAAAGATGAAGAGTCTTGCAAAGAAAGCAGGTAAAAGACTTGTTTTAGCTGAGGGACTTGAGAAAAGAACGGTACAGGCTGCAAGGAAAATAAAGGATGAAGGATTGGCCAGCAAGGTTATTCTTGTAGGAGACGAGGACAAGGTTAAGGCTTTTGCTTCTGAAATCGGCGTAAGTCTTGAAGGCATTGAAATTTCTGACCCGGAGAAATCTGGTCTCAAAAAAGAATTTGCAAATGAGTATTACGAGTTGAGAAAGAATAAGGGAATGACCCTTGAAGAAGCAACAGAGCTTATTCCAAATGAACTGCGCTGGGGTGCAATGCTTGTTCATCTCGGCTATGCGGATGCAATGGTTGCAGGTGCAGAAAATACAACAGGTAATGTTTTGAGAGCTTGCTTCCAGATCATCAAATGTAAGCCAGGCATCAAATCAGCATCTTCTTGCTTTGTAATGGCAACTGACAAGAGTCAGTATGGTGTTAACGGATCATTTATTTTTGCAGACTGTGCAACAATTCCGAACCCTACAGCAGAACAGCTTGCTGAAATAGCAGAAGCGAGCGCTGAGTCCTGCAAGGTATTTTTGGAAGCGGAGCCTGTAGTTGCCCTTCTTTCATACTCGACAAAAGGATCTGCAAAAGGTGAATTGGTTGACAAGGTAACTGAAGCAACAAGACTTGTTAAGGAGAAATGCCCTTCTCTTAAAGTTGACGGGGAGTTGCAGCTTGATGCGGCTATTGTCGATTCAGTTGCAAAACAGAAGGCTCCGTCAAGTGATGTTGCAGGAAAAGCAAATACACTTATTTTCCCTGACTTGCAGGCCGGAAACATTGGTTACAAACTTGTTCAGCGCCTTGCTGGAGCTGAGGCATACGGACCTATACTCCAAGGCTTTGCAAAACCAGTATCAGATCTTTCACGCGGATGCTCAGTTGAGGATATCGTAGTAACAAGCGCAATAACACTTGCTCAGGCAGGGGCAAACGCTTAAAGGTCTACATTACGGGAATGGCACTCAGTCTAAATGAGTGCCTTTTTTTAATTAAGGGCTTCGGCAAGTCTTACAAAATCTTCCTCGCTCAGCTCTTCTGCCCTCTCAGAGCCTGAAAGATGCGCTTTTCTGAATGCTTCTTCAAGTTTTTCCCTCCCATATCCAGAGAGGTTGTTTCTAAGTGTCTTGCGCCTTTTTAAGAATGATGTCCTGATAATTGAAAGAAGAGTCCCCCTCATCTCATTTTCAACCGGACTTTCATTTTTCTTATCCATTACGACAACAGCACTTGATACACTCGGTGGTGGATAGAATGCTGAGGGCGGAAGTATCAGGGAAAGCCTGTTGTTATACTCCAGTTGTGTAAGAAGTGAAAAAGATGAGTAGTCTTTCTCTCCAGGCTTTGAAAGCATTCTTTCAACTACTTCCTTCTGGAGTGTGAATACCATCTTTTTTGGAAGTATTCCTTTTTCAATGATTCTGGCAATAATCTGGGAACCAACATTATAAGGAAGATTACCTACAATGAGATCCGGAATTTCTTTTTCATTGAAAATGGTCTTTAATGCGTCCCCTTCAACAAGGGAAAAACCTTTCTCATCATAAAAAGCACTACCCCTTAGTACAGCGGAAAACCCATGGTCTATTTCAAAAACTTTCAAAACAGCACCTTTTGCAAGAATAAGGTGCGTCAGAGCTCCGATGCCGGGTCCGATCTCCCAGACAACATCCCCTTTTTTGATATCCATCAAAGAGACAATCTTTTCTCTGGCCTGGGCACTGATAAGGAAATTCTGACCAAACTTTTTGGTCATTCCGAGTCCGTTTTCTTTCAGTACATTTTCAATCTCAGATATTCTGCTGTAATTAAGGTTCCACATTTCTAATATAGAAAGGCTACACCAATATAAGGCTGGAAGGAATAGCTGGACATTTCCTTTATCCTCTCCTTCTCCTCTGCCTTATGTCTGAAATCTGCTTCTATGTTGGAAAATACGGTGTAGTTGAAATCACATCCGAAACGTAAGCCTATGTTGTTGGAAAACTCGTAAACAAAACCAAGACCACCAAGCAGATAAAGTTCCAGATTCTCAAGATTCTGGCTTCCGATTTCATCCTTTACGGCAAAGCCTGAAATTATAAGATACTTGATACCGAGTCCTGCACGGAATTCCATATAAAATGAATCGATAAGTCTTCTTGAATACTCAAAAGAGATGCGACCTATTCCACCAAAAGGAACAATATCTCCATTCTCCTTATCTATGACATTGAGCATCTGCGGAAGAATAAAGCCAAGACCATAACCAAGACCAACAAGGTTATCCTTATCCTTATTGAAGAATGTAACCCCGTCAAATGAAAGTTCTCCGAAGTATTCTTCATAGTTTTCCTTAAGGTTTTCAGTTATCAGTTCTCCCCTGCCAATCTCAAGAGAGGCTGTCAATGCCCCGTAGGATGGGAATCCTTCATCCTCAGTGTTGTGCGCAAACGAAAATGAAGTAATGGTTAGAAAAACTAATAAAACTGCTATAAGACGCTTCATAACTCCAATTATAAGACGTTAAAGTTTTTTTTAAACTCCTTTAAAAAGTCTTTCTGTTACTTTTTGTTCCAGTTGCACTCTTTATAAGAAGAACGGCCTTTACTATTTTTACCGCTTTTTCCTTAATAGAATCTTTGTTCTTTAAAACGAAATTAAAAATAAGGAGCATAAACGATGAAAGGATAAATATTACAAGTAAGACCATATCAGTTTGGGGAGGAAGCAGTGAAACAAGAGAAAGGTATTTATCCAGAATAAAATACAGAACACGGAGAACCGTTTTCAAAAACGGAAAGAATACTGAAAGTATTGTAAAGCTCAGATATAGCGTAACAACACACGAAGGGAAAAATGAAGAAAATACTGAAAAAATCTGATAGGAGGAAAATGTAAAGTAAGTGACTGGACTCGAGAAAATGAGTGCGGAAATTGAGGAGGCGACACTCTTTTTTATTTTAGGATTAAAAAAAGGAATGTATGAAAGTATCTCTTCAAAGTGAGGAGAAAACAGGAACAGTCCTGAAAGCGAAATAAAACTGAAAGCTGCTCCCAAATCTGAAAAAGATGCGGGGAACATAAGTACTAAAATCAAAAACGAAAGGTAAAACGAAATATCTCGAGGAATGAGAGCAGAGAGAAGACGGAAAATAAGTGCCCTTGTCAGAGAGAAACGCCACCCGGAAATATACGAGATAAAGACCATGAGGGAGAATGCAATTAAGCTGAAAATCTTTCTTTTCTTTAAAAAGGGAGGGGAAAACAGAGAGTATATTATACCCAGGTGCATTCCAGAAAGGGCAAAAAGAAATGAAAGCCCAGATAGTTTTGCTTTTTCTTCTGCCTCTACCCTGCCTTTGCTTCTTCCTGTAAGTAAAAGTGCAGACAGATATCCTTGTTTATCAAAACCAAAACGTCTGTCAAGAAAAGCAAGGGTTTTCTTCCGAATATTTCCAAATGGATTTTCCCTGATAATGTCAGAAAAATTTGCGCTAAATATACTTTCATAAAATGTACCTTCCGCTTCGACTATGTCACCGTAATGGGCTGATGGAAAATCAGAGCTGATATAAAGGAGACCCGATGATGAAAAAAGGTTCCCCCTATCGTCTCTGATAGCATAGAGCTTTATCTGATAGGAGCCTTTTCTGTTCTCTTTTTCACCCATCGCTCTTACGACTTTTCCGATTACTGAAGTGACCTTGTCTTTTTCCAAAGAAAGGGAGACCTCACTTTTACCCAGATTTGGGAAAACGAGCAAATAACCTACAAGTATCAAAACAGAAAGCATTCTCAGCCTTGTTTTGAAAAGAATAATAAAAAGAACCAAAAAGAGAGCACAAAGCAAAGGAAGATTATACAAGAGTGATGGACAGAATAATTTTAAATAAAAAAGAATCAGCGGAGACAGATAGTAATTCACACCTATATAGTGCAAAGCAATTTACTTTCTTCCGTGTTTGACCCTGTGCTTAAGTCCAATGTAAAAAGCCAGAAGATAAATATCTATAAAGCCCAGGGTTGTTTCACTTATCAAAAGTGTTTCCTCCTTTTTCGGCTTAAAGTTGCTGCCGTCTCCCCTCAAATTCCTGTAATATTTCAAAACACTGGGATTTACATCAGCCAAATACGAATCAAAAGACTGAATGAATGCAGACGAAGGATGAATTGGAGGCGGTGGAACACAGAATGTTGTTATTTTTGTAATTACGTCTTTTATATTCATGCTCTCAATGTCATTCAGATATTTTTCCAATGTCTGGACTTCCTCTGAATAAATGTATATAGGGTCTTCAAGCCTAGCCAAATATGGAGATGAGTATTTGGAAATACGTTTCTTGTTCATAAAAATCACATGAAACAGCAGGAGAGCAAAAATACTTATTGAAAGAGAAGCAAGAAACGCATCATTCCAGAAGAGTCTCTTTCCATGATACAAGCTGAAAGAAGCAAAAAGAACTGCAAAAAGCAACACAAACCCAGCAAGGTAGTAATACCAGACTTTCTTTTCAATAAAGGTCCTTACCTTCTTGTTTACACCCTTTTCAAGGCTGTCCCTGATAAAGAAAAGCTCGTCCTCATTTATTTCTTTTGAAGTGTGTATAAACGCAGGAGCCCCCCTATCTTTCTTGTTGAGGGGAACACCTCTTAAATCCGAAATACATATATCTGAATCTTTTCTTTTCAGGAAAAATATTACCACTAGAATGCTGCCTTGAATTCTTCCAATATGGAATCTTTATTACTCTCCAGTTCAGCCCTTTCTCCTTGAAGGAAAATATAGAACTTTATTTTAGGTTCTGTTCCGGAAGGACGTACACTCATTTTCTCACCTGAAGTAAAACTTATGATTACTACATCAGACTTCGGAAGACCTGAAGACGGAGAGAGTAAGTCTGTAATACTTTCAATCTTTCTTTTTACAATTCTGTCACCTTCTTTAAGAGCTCTGAAAGATGACATTATACTCTGCATCTGGATTTTCCCTTCAGCACCTTCAAAATCCCTTGAGAATACACATTCAGTTGAGTATCCATATGTTCTATAAATCTCATCAAGACGGTCCTGAAGTGTCAGACCCTGGGTTGCCAAATAGCACATCATCTCAACAGCAACAATTGCAGAAGACACAGCATCCTTATCCCTTACATAGGGCACTGTCAGAAAACCATATGATTCTTCACAGCCAAACAGGAAAAAGTCATTGCCGTTATCCCCCAGCTCCGTTTTTTCTATCTGCTCGGCAATATATTTGAAACCAGTCAGGACATCCTTTATATCCCCGTCATAGCCTTCCGTGATTTTCTTTACAAGGTCAGTAGTGACAATTGACTTTACGACAAGAGGCCTTTTACCGGGATTCCTTCCCATATCCTTATTCGTCATCAAAAGATAATCAACTAGGAGTGTAGCTATCTGATTACCGGTTAAAAGTGAATATTCTGTTTTCGTTCCGTCTTTGGGAATTGCAACACCAAGGCGGTCAGCATCAGGGTCTGTACCCAAAACAATATCAGCCTTGATTAGCTTTGCCAGAGAAATAACCTTGCTCATTGCTTCGGCGCTCTCAGGGTTCGGAAGCTTTACTGTAGGAAAATTCCCATCAGGCAGCTCCTGGTCCTCAACAACTACAGTCCTTATCCCAAGCTCACCCAAAAGGTGTCTGAGAGGAATGTTTCCAGTTCCATGCAGTGGGGTATAAGCAACAGTTATGGGACTGTTCTGAACAAGAGCCGGTCTTCTTATTGAGGTAAGTACCATCCTGTAATATGCTTCATCAACATCATCCGGAACAGGAAGCAGGAGGCCAGAATCTCTTGCTTCTTTTTCTGTCAGTTCTCTGATATCGTTTCCACAGACACTGTTTGCTTTATCTGCAATTTCCTGATCTTCAGGAGGAGTCACCTGCCCTCCGTCACTCCAATAAACCTTGTACCCATTGTACTTACTTGGATTATGACTTGCTGTAATCACAATACCTGCACTTGCTCTTAAATAACGTACAGCAAAGGAAAGCATCGGTACCGGATGAAGAGTGTCATATAAATAGACCTTAACACCCGATGCAGTAAGAACCAGAGAGGCAGATAGGGCAAATTCGTTAGAAAAAAGTCTTGAATCATATGCAATCACTACTGTCGGTTTCTCACACTTCTCCTTGAGAAAATCGGCCAGTCCCTGAGATACCTTTTTTACCATAAAGGTATTGATTCTGTTTGTACCTCCCCCTATTACGCCTCTCATACCGGCTGTTCCGAAAGCAAGGGATGTATAAAAACGGTCATAGAGGCTTTCCCAATCCTCCATGTCGATAGCTTTCTCAACCTCTGAACGGAAAACATCTGCCGTTTCATACTTTATATAGTTCTGAGCTGCTTTTAAAATCTCACTTTTAACTTTCTCTGAAATTTCCATTTTTTCCTCTTAATAGAATTCTATCATTCTTTGACTTTTAGTAAATCAAACAAATTCATTACCTGTTTTTAAGGAAACTGATAACAGCCCTGTCAAAAGCCTCAGGCCTCTCCATTGACAGAAAATGTGTACCTTCAATAAGAACCAGGCTTGAGGAGTGTATTGCTTTATTTATTTTTCTTGCATGACTCAGTTTTATTTCATCATCGGTTCCGTAAATAAGAAGAGTCGGACATGTAAGTCTTTTCAATGAAGAAATCTTTATTTGTGGCTCATTCACCATAAGAGATAATAATTCTTCATTTTTCCTGTCATTTCTTTTTTTTGCATCTTTCCATAGCCTGATGACAGATTTATAGACATTTCTCTTTAGTCCTCGGGGAAAAGCATTACCACCGTAAAGAATAAGTTTATTAAGCATATCCTGGTATTTCAGGGCAAAAATAAGAGCTATATTTGCTCCATCGGAAAAGCCCAAAATGTTTATCTTTTCTGAATATCTTGCTTTGATAAAGGAATATAAATCATCAGAAAATCTCTCGAGTGTAAATTGGCCCTCTCCCCTTTCACTCTTTCCGTGCCCGGGAGTATCAATAAGAACAAGATGGAAAAACTGACTTAAGTCCTCAATGTTCGGGGAAAAATATGTCATGTCTTCCCCATTACCGTGAAGGAGTATAAGTGTTTCACCTTTTCCTATCTCGGCATAATTCAGCCTTGTCATAAGCTTTCAAGTTCTGCCAATGTGGGGACATGATCACAAAGTGGAGAAGCTCCTGCTTCTTCAAGAAGCTTTCTTGATCTGAAGCCGTAAGTCACAATAAGGTGCTTGATGCCGGAGGCAACGGCAAACGTATAATCAGTTTCAATATCCCCGACATAAACACACTCTTCTTTTTTCAGATTCATTAAAGCAAGGGTATAGATCAAAGCCTCCTTATTTGGTTTTTTGGGAATCCCAGCGCCGGAACCCACAACTGCATCAAAGCTGAAATCCGGAAAAACTGCGGGAAGAACAGAATCAACAACCTTTTTGTCCTTATTTGAAAGGATTGCCACCTTTATTCCGTTTTTCTTCAAAGTTTTGAGAAGCTCTATTACCCCTGGATATGGATAGCTATGGTCGGCAGGATGGTTTTCATAGTATTTGACAACAATCTGATACATCAGATTCAGTTCATTTTCATCCCTGAGTGCGGGACCATATTTATCTATTACTCTGTTAAGCGCATTCATCAGTCCCTGACCTACAACAGCCTGAACTTTATCCTCACTTACCGGCTCCCCGTCAAAACATCTTCGTGCATAGTTAATAGATGCCGCTATATCCCCAATCGAATTGGTGAGTGTACCATCCAAGTCAAAAATTACACCTTTCATAGTTTGATAATAGTTAAGTTGAAATATTTTTGATAGGTCTTTACCCTTAAGTTTATGTACAGAATCAACATCAGGGGTGGAAAGGAGAAAAACCTCATAAAGCATCATCCATGGGTTTTCTCTGGGGCAATCGAGAGCGTGGAACCTCATTTTACAAAGGAAGACTGGGCAGAGGTAAGAAGCAAAGATGGAGAATTCATTGCCTGGGGCTGGTACGATGAAATAAGTCATATCATATTGCACTTAATCTCATGGGACGAAGCTTTGTTACCCGACAAGGATTATATTTCATCTCTGGTAAAAGCCTCTGTTTTGAGACGGAAGGAATTCTTCTCCATCCCGGATACCACAGCATTCCGCCTGATTCACGGGGAAGCTGATTTCCTGCCTGGGGTTGCTGCTGATGTTTACGGAAAGGAAATTCGAATAGTGCTCTCTTCCCGCTTTGCCTTCAGCTTTGTAGATGTTATTGCATCTGAGCTTTTCTCTTTGCTGAAACCTCATATAATCCAAGTCAGTATAGATAGTCAGTACCAGAGGGCAGAACGTCTTGGAGAAGAGGTTTTCTATTATATAGACGGGAGAAAATCGAAAACTCTGGGTGATGAGAACAACACATGTTTTATAGAATCAGGACTCTACTACGAACTCCCGCACGGTAAAGGCCAGAAAACAGGTTTCTACACAGACCAGAGGGAGAACCGCAATATCATTGAAAGGTATACTGCAGGTAAGACAGTACTTGATGTGTGCTCTTATACCGGGGCTTTTTCCCTTCATGCCCTGCGTTCAGGTGCATCCTTTGTAACTGCAATTGACAGCTCTGAGAGTGCCTTACGCCATTATCTTTTCCAGGTAAACCTTAATGAGGAGAAAGGGACCATACCAAAAGGAAGCAGAAGCCGGACTGAAATAATTGCAGATAATGCTTTTGAGCGTCTTCGTGCAATAGAAAAAAACAAATACGACCTGATTATTCTTGATCCACCGAAACTCAGTAAGACAAAGGGAGAACTGGAGAAAGCGGAAAAGGCCTATAAAGACCTGAATCGTATTGCCATGACGAAAATAAAAAACAATGGAATAATTGCCACTTTCAGTTGTTCATCTGCAATGACAAGTGAAAACTTGCAGAAAATAATAAGCTGGGCGGCATGGGACTGCAGATTTGAAATACAGCTATTGAATAAACTTGGTGCAGGTTCTGACCATCCTATCCGTATTTCATTCCCAGAAAGCGAGTACCTTAAAGGATTCATTTTCAGGGTAATAAAAAACTGAGAATCTGGGACAATCTTTAATTATCCTCATTCTTAAGAGATGCACGCTTTCTTCTCATATACTTAATCTGGGAAGGAGTCTTCTTCTTTTTCTTATCCTGTCTGTTGACTTTCTTTATTATTCCACCGGTAGCTTTCAAAATTGATTTGTTGTTTGATATGGAAATCAGGAACATGCCTACTACAGCTACCAGAAGACAAACCCCGGCCAGGACAATCCACATCAAATTCCAATTCATTCCGGGCACGTAAACATTCATGCCGAAAAATCCGGTGATAAATGTCGGGAACATAAGTGCAAGACTGATAATTGTCAGTCTCTTCATGATAACGTTCATATTATTGCTGATAACTGAAGCATATGCATCCATGGTCCCGGTAAGAATATCCTGATAGGTTTTTGCCATCTCAATAGCCTGTTTGTTATCAGTAATGGCATCCTCAAGAAAATCAATTTCATCCTCACTATTAAGCTTGAAGTAACTGTTTTTCTGGAGTTTATCAAGAAGAATCTGGTTACCTGTGACACTTGTTGTTAAAAATACGAGTGATTTCTGGATTGTCAGAAGCTGTATAAGTTCATAGTTCATGATTGATTTATTGAGCTGCTCCTCAACCAAATCTTTCTGCCTGTTTATATACTTCAAGAGCCTGATATAAACCAAAGCAGCATGCCCCAGAATAGAGATAACAAAACCTTCCTTTGTATCAACCGGGCACTGTCTGAAACGATGACGTGCAAAGTCATCTATGACAATACTGTCTGAACGGCAAATGGTTATAAGCTTATCTGGAAAAAGTACAATACCGAGAGGAATACTTCTCCTCTCTAATGGATTCTCGTCATCGTCCTCTTCATTTGCAGGCAGACGGCAAATAATGACTGTGTAGTCATCTTCCTTTTCAATTCTTGCCTGCTCATCAACGTCCATAATATCAGCCAGAAGTTCAGCCGATATCATATACTCGTCAGTCAAGACAGAAATGTCATCCCTGTCCATTTCCCTTACATCTATCCAAGTAAAATTCTGATTTCTTGATAAATCGTTTCGTGTGGTAATCATATCCCTCTCCTTCTGTCCGGAAAGGGGCAAGGCTTCCTCCGGACGGGCTAATTATTTCTCTCTTTTACTCTAGGTAAAGGTATACTTCCGCCGTCGTCCATGTCGGTCTCCTTTCAACAGATTTAATATAACACACTCAGCTTTTAATAAAAACCCTTAAGAAAGCAGTTTTCTGTAACTGTCTACTTCCCATTCCCCTTCAAGTTTTCTTGCTCGCTCGATTTCATTTTTTACAATTACAATCTCTTCTTCTGCCAAACCAAAGGTCCTCATAGCATTAAGGCCGAAAAGATCTTCCAATCTTTCCTTAGAACAACCATATGTCCTCAGCCTGCTTAAAAGAACAAGCATACCAACACATCCTGGAATTCCACTTGCTCCATTCTCCTTGTCCTTTATGCTATGAGGCGCATGATCCGATTCAACCCAGTCAATCTTTCCATCCAAAAGAGAATCAAAAATATATTCCTGATCCTCCTTGCTTCTCAGGGGAGGATTCATTTTCAGAAACAAACTGTGATCTTTTGCATCCTCTGTACAAAAAAGTGCATGATGAGGTGTAGCTCCCATAGTGATTTTCAGCCTGTCACGATTATCAAGGACTTTCTCCACACTTTCTTTTGTTGAGACATGAGCAATATGGAGTGTTCCGGAAAAACCTTCTTTTATGCAGATTTCTATAATATCCGCAATTGATTCTGCCTCAGCTATCCCCGGACGCGCATAACTATGGGTTTCAAACATACCATTCACATACTTTTCCGGTTCAAAAAGACTTTCTTTTTCTGCATGAACTGCCAGAACTCCATCATAGCCAAGCCGGGTAAGAATCCTGATTACTTTCTCCTGATCCTCTTTTTTTACTATTCCCATATTTCCCGTAGACTGACCTAAAAACAGCTTCAGCCCGATAACAAGTGGAAAAAGCTCATTTTTTGCTGAGACAACTTCAGAAATTTCTTTTTCATCCGAAGTAAGCCCTGCGTAAAGATGGTATGCAATTCCCTTAACTTTTCTCTGCGCTTCGCTGGCAAGGGCCAGACGTTCAAGAACCGCATCCCTTCCGGTTATCGGGGGCAAAGTATTCGGCATATCAAAGACATGAGTGAACCCTGCTTTTTTATAGCAGGCAAGTCCATGAAGGATAGTTTCTTTATCACTTTGTGCCCAATCTCTGAGGTGAACATGGGGATCTATCATAAACTGACTTTGTTTTCCTCCAGTTCTTTCCATGTATAGAATGTTCCCTCCTTACATGGAAGTTTCTTGTTACATACGCACTCTCCGCACATCCCTATTCCACACATCGTGTTTTTCTCCATAGAAAGGAGAATCCTGTCTTTTGGGAGGCCCAGAAGACTGAGTTTTCTTGCGGCAGCTTCCATCATCTTTCCCGGTCCCACTATGTAAGCTGCTGTCCCTTGAGTAACAGTTTCAGAAGTCAGGTAATCCAAGACTCTTCCGGGTTTTCCTTCATCTGCAACAGATAAATACTCTCCATATCCTTTGAGAACATCCTCAAGAGGATCACCGCCTTCATTCTTTTTGACAATTCCCACAAAACTTCTGATTCTTATATTTTTTTCCTTGAGTTTCTCAGCCAGCAGCGGAAGAACAGCTACTCCGCTTCCGCCGGCAATAAGAACAGCCTCACCACTATCTATTATCTGGACAGGCTTTCCATAAAGGCCCCGTGTATAAACCTTGTCTCCGTTCTCAAGCTCAAAGGCTTTTTTGGTAAACTCACCACGCTTTTTTATTAGGAAAGTCAAAGGACTGTTAACAGCCACACTGAAAGGTTTCTCTCCAACAAGAGGAATCCATAAGAAACAGAACTCACCAGGAGAACAATCTGCTTTCCCTGATAGGGTGAGAATCATTGTATCATCCTTGATTTCCTTCTTCACAACCTTGTGTTCCTTGTACTCCAGTCGGTTCTTCTTATCAAGATATACACTTGCCCTACCGTTATTCTTTATTGCAGTAAAATAAGAAGACCAGGACTTTGGTTCTACCCTACTCAGGGCTGAACCTATTCCAACAGAGTCAGCTCCGCACCTGATCATGGCGCGTGCATCCATTTCATCACTGACTCCTCCCATTCCCAAAAGAATAGGTTCATCTCCGATTGCCTTTCTTATTTCTTTGATCTTGATTAGAGCTTCACCTTTTATCCATTCGCCCGAGGCACCTCCCTTTCCACCAAGGGAGTTATTCAAAATCGGAAGACCCGAGTTCTTCTCAAGATAGAGTTTCGGCCCGACTGTATTTATCGCTGCAATTCCGTCTGCCCCCGCATCTACACAGGCCTTTGCTATCTCACCGATGTTTTCAACGTTGGGAGTGAGTTTAACGATAAGAAGCGCCTTTCTCTTCTTTGTTGCCGCATGGATCTGCTCGACATAGCTTTTTGCGATATCCTTATTTGATCCTATTGAAGATCCGAATCCAGCTTTTGCGTGAGGACAGGAGAAATTCAGTTCAATCAAATCTGCCACATCATCGAATCTGTTTATCAAAGTAATAAAGTCTTCCGGATTGTCGGCAGATACCGAGACATTAAGGAGTGCTCTCAGCCCATTATCTCGGAGTTTTTTCAGTTCCGGATAAGCTTCATCCATACCTGGATTTCTCAGTCCCACAGAGTTCCCGAAATCTCCTGCTTTGACAGAGCAGACAACCGGTTCCCTGTTTCCACTGTTTTCCCTCACCTGAAAGCTTTTTGTAGTTATCAGGTCGCAGTCCGGAACTTCCTTATCAAATAATTCAATAAGCTCAGGTTTTGTTGTTGCCACACCTGATACGGTTGCAAGAATCACATCTCCCTTCAGGTGATTGCCTTTTAGGATGCCTAATGCTTTATTCATTAATACTTCCCTCTTTGAGTAAAGCAGATATTGCTCCTCGGCATAGCTCAATATAGTTAGCCGGAGCTGAGCCTTTTTTCCATGGAGATGTCAAACCAGAGGAAGAATTGATTCTTGCAATGCTTTCAGGATATCCGACCTTTCTCAGTCTTGATATAACTTCGCTGGCCGATCCTCCCTGACTTCCCACCCCAGGAATCAGAAGTGCTATTTTCTTATTTGCGTAATAATGGGCAATCTCCTCCAGCTCATCGGGACTGGTTGCACCTACAACAGCTCCTAGTCCTTCAAATGATGCTGACCACTCCACAATCTTATGGGCCACTGCCATATAAAGGGGGAAAGTTTCCCTTTCATCTACTGTGTCCAGAACAGTTCTCGCCTGAAGATCAGTTGAACCTGGATTACTTGTTCTGTCCAGGATATAGACACCTTTGTTCTCAAAGAAGAAAGGTGAAACGCTGTCTTTACCCATATATGGGGAAACTGTAACAGAGTCAACTCCCCATGATATAAAAGCTTCCTCTGCATAATTAAGACTGCTTTTTGCAATATCCCCTCTTTTGCTGTCAAGAATAACAGGGATTCCTGGAAAATAGTCATCAAGCAAGCCAAGGACATTGCTAAGTGCAATAGACCCTGAAAAGTCTTTTTTTCTGGGATTATCCAGCTTGGTATAGTAGCCAATATTCGGCTTGAAAGCAGCTGGTCTCAAATTATTGCTCTTCATATCTTTGAATATTGAAGCAAAATACTCACTTATCCTTTCATCAGCAGTACTTTTACTCTCAGGGAGCAACGATAAAACGGGATCAAGCCCCATACAGATAATATTTCCTGTTTCTTTAGCACTTTCTCTCAGTAAATCCAGATAGCTCATTACTTTTCCTCCTTCATAAAACCGTTTTTCTCACCCCAGGAGAAAGGATCCTCCCTCCACTCTTCAAGTTTCTTGAATCCTTTTTCATCAAGATAACCCACTTCTTTTGCCGTCTGTAGCATAGTTGTGTATGAAAGAATAGTATTTACTGAACATGGAGGATCAAGTTCTTTGAATGCATTTTCTGCTTTATCAAGACCATAGGTAAAAATTGCAAGACAATTGAGACAGTTTCCTCCGGCTTCCCTTATAGCCTCAAGGGCCTTGATTGATGATGAACCGGTGCTGATAAGATCTTCTATCAGGAGCACACTCTGACCTTCATATCCATCCTTGTTTGTCAGCCCCTCAATCTGGTTCTTCATTCCATGGTCCTTGCTGGAAGATCTTACATAGCTCAGACTCTTTTTAAGTCTGTCAGCTAGGCTCGTTGCATGTGGGATTCCAGCTGTCGCCGTACCGGCAATATTATCCACTTCAGATAGCATCAGGGCTTCAACCATTTCACTGAAAGCATCACATATGAGTGCACGGTATTCTGCTTTGGATAAAAACATTCTGTTATCATTGTAAATAGGCATTCTGTAACCGCTCGCCCAAGTAAACGGGGCTTCCGGCTGCAGCTTTATCGCTCCGAGGCGGAAAGCTGCACGTGCAAGTTGCGGTCCGTAATAATTCTTAATTTCCTCAAGACTTCTCATATAAATAACTCCTAAAAAATTCCAAATCCTACAGAGGCAAAAGCCCCACCGGAAAGTGATGTTCCTGTAACGGAAAACTCAACGCCAGCATTCAAGACCGGATATACTTGAGAATCTTCCTTATCTTTGAACTCAATGTATATTCCAGGCCGGAAACCCAATATAAGCTTTGTATTATCAAAACTGAGACTTGTTTTTCCTTTACCATCAGTTTTTTCCTTAGTATAACTGAATGCACCGCAGAAAAGATCAAAACTTGCTCTTACGCTTTTATCTTCCATCGGCAGAAGATAGCGGAAACTTCCGTAATAATCAAGCTCAATATTGCCACTTCCTAACACCGATAGTACAGAAAGACCTCCTCCGAAGTATACATAGTCATATGGAGAATAGAAAAACCTGAAATCTCCTCCGCAAGCTCCTTCTGGTGCATAACCGGAATCAAAATAAGTGCGTAAGCCGGTCCCAAATTCAAATGTTGCTTTAGGACTGATACTGCTCACTGCTCCAAGTGGGAGTAATAAAGAAAAAAGAATAAGGGAAAAAAGCAATACCTTTCCTTTCATAATTCTATTTTACCATCAATTTCCATCTAACGGATTTTGTTCTTATCCCAAATTTCCTTGAAAGTATGGAATGTACCACAGTAGGCACACGCATAATGTCCGTCCTTTGTTCGGTAGAACTTTGAGTAAATTCCTTCTCCGTTCACAGGATGGGAAATGCATGCATCATTTTTGCAACTCAAATCATCAAAGTTATAAATTCTAGGTGGCATGTGTGTCCTGAACTTTTTATCAATTTTTCCGTTATGGACAATATTAAGAGTTGAATTAGGAGCAATGGCAGCAAGTCGTTTGAGATCTTTTCTTTCGAATTCCTTTCCTGATGGTCTGAAGATTATTCCTTTATAACGGCCATCGGAACCTTTACTTATCCATTCACCTCCACGCCCATCGTCAATATTAAGGACCTTTGAAATGACCCTCATGTGATTTCTTATTTCCTCCGGACTGTCCCCTACACATATATGGTCAATAACTATTCCCTCGCTCAGTGGCCTTACCCCTTCGCTGTAAGTCTTATGTTTTTCACTGTTTGAAGGTGGAACTTCCATTATATATTCTTCCTTTGGTTTAATCCTCCCGTCTTCGTGTGCCTGATAGTCTTCTCCGATTTTTCCTCCGAGAAGTGATATCAGGACAATCCTGCAGTAAAGGCCATTTATCGCCTGCCTCTCCCAGCCGTTAAACTGTGTCTTATCAAGCCATACGGGAAGTGTAGGATGCTCCTTGTGTCGGGGAAGAGGATGGTAGAATTTGGTTTGGGGATCAATTCTGTTCAGAAATTCCTTTCTGAATGTAATTGCTTCTCTGAGAACATCCTGCTTCTGCAGGACCTTGTCTCCCATTCTTTCAAGCTGTGGTCTTGTAAAATACCACATTTTTGCCTTGTCTTTGTTGCTTTCATCCAGATACTCCTCGATTGATCTGAACTCCCTGACCTCAAAACCGTTCTCAATCATCTTCTCCTTATACGAGTCAGGCATCATAAGCTCATCAGGTGCAATAAGATCAACCTTGACTTTATCAAAAAGCTTTAAACCATCTGCTTTGGAGTGAACAGTCCTTCCATGATAAAGATCTCCTACTAAGGCAACATGAATTTCATCAAAGGACATATTGTTGTCTTCAAGGAAAGTAAACTCGTCAAGAAGCTCCTGCGTCGGATGCTCATGCTTTCCATCCCCTGCGTTTATGAATGCTGGTGTATATGGCAGATTATTGCGCTCGGCATATTCTTTTGTTTCCTCACTGAGCCACCTTGTAAGACCTTCGACCTTACTTCTGACAATGAAAATGGCATTCTGATACCCGGTAAGCATATTGAATGTATCTGCATAACTTTCACCCTTATTGATTGAGGATGAGAAAGAAATCAGTTCAGAGACTTTTGCATGGTGAAACTTAGCTGCATTGCGGAACGACTCCTTTGTTCTAGTTGAATCCTCAAGGAAAACTTCGTAAATGCCAAAGTCCGGATCATTCAAACGGAAAGAATCCATCTTTTCCTTATTGTTTTCCTCGATTGCTTTTTTCAGTTCATATACTTTTTTGAAAAAGTATCTTCTTTCATCAATTGAAAAATCCTCAATGACTGACAGGCTTCTCTCTTTAAAAACATTCATAATAAAACCTCAAAAAAAATACAGGCTTTAAGCCTGCTTAAAAAAACAAAAAGGTTACGACTCTTACCTGTAAAGCTGGAAGTTCGTAGCCTTTTCTCTTCATACCGGAAAAACCTTACACCATGCCAGAAAAGGTGTAAAGCCCCCAGAAGATGATTTCTTATTTTTCTTTGTTCAGGCATAGAAGGCTAAGAAAAACTCCCAGCCGGATTTTATGCAAGTGCAATGACCTCAATCTCAACTTTTACATCCTTGGGAAGCTTTCCGACCTGGACTGCACTTCTTGCAGGAAGGACTGGAGCGTTCTGGAAAGCTTTTTCATAAACAGCATTTACAGGAACAAAGTCATTCATGTCCTTCAGAAACACTGTTGCCTTTACTACCTTTGTAATATCTGTTCCCGCGGCTTTCAGCACTTCCTTTATATTGAGAAAACACTGTTCAGCCTGCTCTGAAGCACTTCCTTCCCTGATTTCACCAGTTTCCGGTATGATTGGAATCTGGCCTGAAGCGAAAACAAAACCGTTGACTTTTACTGCCTGTGAATAAGGTCCGATAGCCTTAGGGGCCTTATCTGTACTGATTCTTTCTATCATCAAATTCTCCTTAAGAATAATATTTGCCATTTTTTCTGCATCTTCTGGAGAAAGTCCTGATTTCTCTCCTTTGAAGCCGAATCCCCAAAGGGCCTTTATAAATTTAACTCCGTTTTTTAAAGCACCTTCCTCATCGTTTCTCGTGTCCCCCACCATTATGGCCTCATCTGGAGAAACAGCAAGGGATGAAAGTGTATATCCGATTGTTTCAACCTTATTCCGTTTTTTATCTTTGTCAGTTCCCTCCACTCTATCAAAGACATTTTCAAGACCTAAATATGAAATACACTCTTCAATTATTGCCTGACCTTTATTTGTAGCAACGGCCAACTTCAATCCGTTTTTCTTAAGTCGGAGGAGTGCTTCCTTCATTCCTGGATAAAGATAAAGCATCTTGCAGCCTCTCTCTTTATAGATAGCCCTGTATCTTTCAACTGCTTCATCGATTTTATCTTCCCTCAGGTTGAAAACAAGCCTGAAGCATTCCGGAAGCATCGGTCCAACAAAGCCTCTCATTTCTTCGTCGCTTTTGTTGCTTTCTTCTCCCAGTTCCTCCATAACACGTCTTGCAGTGTAGAAAATCCCCTCCTCACTGTTGCATAGAGTTCCGTCAAAATCGAAAAGAACTGCTTTAATCACTACTCTACCACTCTCTTCAGTCTTTCATGGACAAAGGATGAAGATGCTATGACATCAAGCCATACTCCATCTTTCTCTTTTAATGTTACTTTTCCTCCAGCTTCATTTAGTATGACTACTCCTGCAGCTATGTCATAAAGATGAAGGTTTATCTCATAGTAGGCCTGGACTCTTCCGGAAGCTACGTAACACATTGAACAGGCAGCCGACCCAAGACTCCTCATATCTGAAAACAAATCGTATAAGGAAACAAACCTGGGCATGAAATAGGCCATATCCTCATGCTGGCGGTGTGGTGGAACCATAATCACAAGTTGCTTAGAGGGATCGGTTGTCTCATCTGTATGGATCCTGACTCCGTTTAAATAAGAGCCCTCACCACGGAATGCTGAAAAAAGTTCATTCTGAGCAACAACCATGACAAGACCGAAGGCAAGACCCTCATCATCTTCAAATGCGATACTTATAGTATAGTTTGGATATCCGGTCATGAAGTCGACAGTCCCGTCTATCGGATCAATTATCCATCTATTTCTCGACTCTCCGATCTCACCGTTCTCCTCACCGAAAAGAGCATCGTTCGGAAATAATCTTATAATCTCACTTTCAATGATTCTCTCACATTCCTTATCAGCCATCGTTACATAGTCATTCTTGCCCTTTTGTTCAATGTTGTTTCTCATCTCCCTGTGGGAAAGCAGAAAAACCGTTGCATCATGAATAACCTTATGCGCGACTTCAAATCTCTTTTCAAGTTCCTTTTTATCCACGTTTACCCCTCTCCTTAAGCAATTCTCCTATGTTCTGTACCCTTTTCCAGTCATAACTTGTGAATGTATCCCGGTCAATCCGTTCATCAATTGCTTCAATAACACGTCCCTTCTCGTCAATATACAGTATAAGGGCATTCCAATCATCCTCCTCTTTTGAGTACATGACTGCACCAGCATTATTTAGGAGTTCAGCTTTCCTAAGTTCATCATAAATCCTGTTATGAGCCAGAAGGACTGTGATCTTATAATCAAATATAGTGAATATCTTATCCTTATGTGTTTCCTGTTGACTTTGCCAGCTCTTTTCAAAAACACTTTCAAGATACTCTAGTAAATCATTCTCAGCTGAACCGAGGAAATCAAGAAATGCTCCATTCTGTCCACGGCTTTCGAGTGCCTGTTTTATTCTGGAAATATATGAATCAGAATCTTCATCAAAATATGAAGAAATTTCTTCAACTATATTTTCATCGTCTTTTATATCGTCATTTTGCTCTGCAATGATTTCAATATCCCTATACCCACCCTCGCGTTTTCTTTCAACACCATATGGGTCAGTATAAAAGTCACCCTTTCTCTCCCCGTAAGATCTTTCTTTAGTCAGGGCTTCATATTCATCAGAAAGCTTTTTCTCCTCTTCTGTAAGACCTTTTTCTTCTCCTACATATTCCTCATAAGACTTACCTTCATCTTCTTCATCATATTCAAGGGTTACAGGATCCCGTTCCTCTTCCTCAGTTATCTCACCGGGCTCTTCATCAAGCTGGATATCTGTATAAGTACTATCTGCTGATCTTTCCTCTGTAAGAGTGGAACCTATATCTTCTGATGTTGCATCAAACTCACCTTCATTGTGTTCGCTATGAATGTCAATGGAAACTTTTTCTGTATTCTTTTCCTCTTTCAGGTTTTCAACGGCATTCACAATAAACTCATCTGCTTCTCTCTCTGCCTCATGGAAATCTTTGATTTCGGGCTCAACACCACTTCCCATCAGGGCTTCAAACCAATTAAGAGATTCCTGGCTTTCCTTCTTTTTCCCTTCTGTTGTTCCTGCATCTTCTCCAAGGGTCATAAATGCATTTCCCGCTTCACTTTTTCTCTCTTCCTCATCAAGCTCAATCGTTTCAAAAAACGGGTCGTTTTTCAGTTCATCATTCAGTTCCTCAGTTGCCCTCTCCAAATCCTTTTCATAAAAGTCCGTTCTGTTGTTTTTGTTGAAGTTAGGTATAAGGCTTTCAAGATTCCTGAATGATGCATTCATCTGATCCTCAAGCGTATTAAGGAATTCCTCATTTTCCTCTTCAATCAGTTGGTAAGGTTCTTCATCTTCCTCATTATTACTCAAGGCTTCAATTATCTGGTCAGGAAGCTCAACTTTCTCAAGCTCCCTTTCTTCCTCAAGGCGTTCTATTTTATCTTCAATAATGCTCTCCTGAATGAGTTTTTCATTCTCTTTTTCTATGAGAGTCTGTTCTTCCTGTCTGTTTTTGGTTTCAAGAATCATTCTGTCGAGAGCTTCAGCTTCATTCTCGATTCTGCTTTGCTTAATCTGTTCTTCGACAATTTCCTCACTGACAGACGATTCTTCTTTTCTGGCTGGAGTCGGGTCTCCGACTATTGTCTTTTCTTCCCTGAATTCCTCGTCATCATCCAAATCTATACTTTCTTCATCACTGATGAATTCTTCCCTGATTTCCATATCGTCCTCACCTGCAACAACATTTTCAACATTCATATCATCAAGGTTATTGATTGCCTCATCTATTTCATCCTGGCTGATTTTCTCATCCGGGTAATCATCCTCCCTTTCGATGAAGCTTTCATACTCTCCCATGATACTCTCTTCATCCTGAGTGGTCTCCTCGTCAACTTCCTCCAGAAGATCTACTCCATCCAGAAGTTGCAGAAAATCAAGCTGATCATCATCCTCATCAAGGTACTCATCCTCTTCCTCCATCTGGGCAAGGAGGCTACTATCTTCCCCTTTTTCAGAATCATCGTCATCAGTACCTTCCTCTTCATCTTTATAGAACTCATCCTCTGAGTCATCCAGAAAGTCATCATCGGAGAGAACAGCCTTATCCACATACTCGTATTTTTCCCTGATTGACTTTAAAAAAGCCTCGTTATCTTTTTTTCTGATATCATCTGGAACAGTATTCTCAAGGGTAGTGATTCTCTCTTCAAGCTTCATCTCCTCCTCTTCTTCACTTTCCCTGTATTCATACTCATCCAAATATGAGTCCTCTTCATTAAGATCAATTTCATCATTCAGAAGCTCTTCCGGTTTTTTATGATCTTCATCATATTCTTCATCTATGGTAGCCTCACTAGGGTTCAGATCACTTCCTTCTTCGTCTTCCAGGTTAAGTTCTCCGAATATTTCCCTGAGAAACTCACGTCTGTTTTCCTTACCTGAATTTGCCTTCAGAAGCGAAACTGTGGAACAAGTAAAAATATCGTCACTTTTCTTCTTCAGTGGAGCAAATGAATCAGGGTCCACTATAAGGAGAATATGTCCTGGCATATTTTTTCTTTCCTTCTCTTCATTGCGCTGATTTAAAACAGAAGCTATTTTTCCAGGATTCTCCATCGCATTGAATTCAGTAGTGGACGGAAGGACAGCCAGATCTATTTTATTTCCGTCAAAAGTGTAGACATCAACCACATCCGTTGCATTGAATATTCCCAAAGCTGCATCCTGTATCGTCCTATGTGAGAGAACACGGACAGGACTTCCCTCCTCAAGTATTCTGAAAGAATAGCTCAAAAGGTGTTCCTCAACGAAAGACAGATAGAACGTTCCCAGTTTTAAAAACGGAAATACGCTTGAAATGAAATAACCTTTGTCAAAGTAAGACATCATATCAAGCTTTCCCATCTCAACAGAGAGTTTTTCAAGTGTCTTAGAAGGCAGATTGACCTTGAAATCCGGGCGGTACAGATCAAAGTCATCTTTCATTCCAGAAAGCTTATTGAGCCATACATTCCACCCATTCTTTTTCAGTATGTAGTGCTTAAGACGATCCTCACTCCATGAAGAAAACTCTTTTTTCCCTTTTAACTGCTCAAGTTCATACTCCATCTGCATCTGGTATGTTCTGATTTCTATATCCAGAAGCGAGTGCTTGACAAGTGCATCCTCTGCCAAAACCTGGAAGGAAGCTGAAAGCTTATCTCCCTCTATATAGTACTCACTCGATATAACTGAATTATTTTCCTTACATACCGCATCAAACAAAAGTGAAAGATTTTTATTTCTTTCACTTGTTTCAAACTGTGGAATATAACTTCTAAAAAGCTTTATGCGAAGTGTTTCGGCTTCCTCTATGGAAAGTCCGTTTTCCTTAACATGGAAAATCGAAAAGAAATCCAGATACTTCATCAGATTTCTCAGAACACTCTCTGTCAGGCTGTTAAGACGGTTAATGTCTTTTATCTTTATATCCCTGTTTTTGCTGATATTATTGCTATCGAAAAATGTTGAAGAAATAACGGACTGGAGTAAAACAGACTCAAGGAGGGCTACTGCCACCCTTTCCTTTCCCTTGATCTTCTTAAGGCTCTCAAATGAAGTTTCACAAGTACGCTTCAGGACCTCAAGAGGATTATAAAAAGAAATTATCTTAGCAATACTCTTAAAATCGCTTTCAAGTCTGGCCCTGCTCTCGCTGAGGTTTTTCTCTATCTTTACCTTTGGAATTCTCTCTAAGTCAGTTAGAGGGGAAAATATCTTCTCCACGTTTTACTCCCGATAATAAAATTATATTAGGAAAAGTCTAAACATGCATCCTAGTTTTTCTATAGGCTTTGAGACCTTCCCTGATAACATCTGCGGCAAGTAAAAGCTCCTCTTCATTAAGAACATAAGCAAATCTTGCCTGTTTCTTTCCAAGTCCGCTTGTCAGATAAAAATCCTCAGCCGGAGCAAACATCACAGTTGCACCTTTATAGGAAAAATCCTTCAAAAGAAACATGGCAAAGCTTTCTGCATCATCAACTGGTAGATCTGCGACAAAATAAAAGGCACCTTTAGGCATATTTACCCTTACGCCCTCAATTTTCTGAAAGGCATTTACCAGTGTATCCCTTCTTTTTTCGTATTCTCTGACTACTCCGTCAATATATTCCTGGGGAGAACGGAGTGCTGCCTCTGCTGCCACCTGCTCAACGTTTGGTGGACATAGCCTTGCCTGAGCCATTTTCAGAGCATTATCCAGGAAATCCTGGTTTTTCGTTACAATTGCACCAATTCGGGATCCGCACATTGAAAAACGCTTTGAAAACGAATCAATACAGATGATGATATCGGAGTACTCGGGAAATGAAAGGACTGAAGTGAATTTCTCTTCGTAGCAGAACTCTCTGTATACCTCATCCACAACAAGGAATATGTCGTGTTTACGGCATAGCTCAAGCAGAGATTTCAACTCTTCATAAGTATATGCATGTCCCGTCGGATTATTTGGATTGCATAATAGGATTCCCATCGTTTTCTTGTTTATTTTATCTTCAAACGCATCAATACCTGGAAGGATAAATCCGTTATCAGATGAGGATGAAACCGGTCGGAGTTTTACCATGGCAACATTAGCAAAAGTTGCAACATTGGTATAAAAAGGTTCGGGGACGATAAACTCATCGTATGGGTCACAGAGTGTCAGAAAAGCAAACTGCAAAGCCTCCGAACCCCCGGTTGTGATCATGATATTATCTACACTCAGATCATTTATACCAAACTTCCTGTAGTAGCCGAGCATAGCTTCCCTCAGCTGTATCTCCCCTTCACTTATTCCGTAGTTGATAATTTTTTTGTCATAATTCTTGATAGCTTCCAAGGCCTCTGGAGGTGTGAGGATATCTGGTTGCCCGATATTCAGGTGTATTACATTTATCCCCTTTTTCTCCGCTTCCCTGGCATAAGGAACAAGTCTCCTTATCGGGGATGTCTGGAAACCGGATATTCTGTTGGACATTTTCATCAGTCTTGCACAATCTCCAGTTCTTCTATGGTTTTGTTCGGATAAGCCTGTGACTGATCAATAAGCTTCTGTATGAATTTTCGGTTATCAAGAAGAGGTGAAATGCTTCTTCCATGATGAAGACGGGAAATTACACGGGCAAAAAGTTCTGTTACATCTGCCTGCACAAACCATTCCTTCTCCAAAAGGCCCTTTCCCTGATAGACAGCATTGGTACCGATTATTCTCCAGAACACACCTTCCTTGTATGCTGCATCAAAGTTTTCAATTGCATCTCCGTTGAAAAACGGAAGGGAGACCATACAAATAATCCGCTTTGCACCTCTATTCATCAGCTCACGCATGGCAATAATCATAGTACCCCCTGTGGCAATCATATCATCTGCCATAAGTACCGTTTTTCCCTTAACGTCACCCAAAAGATTAATTGACTTGATATTTGATCTTTTTGCATCCTTGCTTACAACTGAATAATCCCTTTCCTTATAAAGGATAGCCAATGGCCGGTGAAGACCTTGCGCATAGAACTTGTTTCTAGAAACGGCACCTGTATCAGGAGACACAACAACAATATCAGGATCAGAAAAATCAATAAGTTTCCTCAGTGCCATAAGTGTCTGGTATGACCCATGCAGATTCTCAAGGTGACACGATGTAAATGCATTCTCAATCTCTCTGGAGTGGATATCCAGTGTTATTACGCGCTCAACTCCCAGAACTTCAAAAAAACGGGCCATCATGCCTGCTGTAAGTGCCTCCCTTCCAGCTTTTTTATGCTGCCTCGCGTAAGGATAAGTTGGAAGTACAAGGGTCACAGAGGTTGCTCCGGCAAGTTTTACTGCATTGATTGTGGTAAACAGAAACATCAGATGGTCATTTATACTGAGTGTAACCCCCTCTTCTGCCCCGGCAAGCCTGATTGGAGCACAATTTGAAACATCATGTATAATATAAATGGAGAGGCCTCTGACCGGATCAATAATCTCAGCCTTCTCCTCTCCGTTTACGAACCTAGTGTATTTTACATTGACGGTCATATCTGGGCAGTGAAATGTTTCGGGAAGCTTTCCTGTCGGAATCTTCCTGCTATCCATATCATCCATCAGTGTTACTTCTTTCAGTAGTTCCTGATCGGTCATCCCATGTCTTTTTGTAAGGGCTTCTGATAACTTAGAGTACCTGTCTATATAAAGTCTTCTAAGGTGCTTCACGACTTTTCCTGTGAAGTATTCACTTCCAGGACCGGAAATTATTCCAAGTTTGTGGGGTTTGATGATGCTCATGGTAGTTTGATTCTACCAATAAAAGCATTGAGCTTTCAACATAGCTTGGGAAATTTGACGTCAGATATATCGATAAAAATATAGCTAATTATTTTGATTAACTGCTTATATATAAAAGAATTAAACTCAGAGTATAACCTGTTCGATATTCTTGTTGAGGCTCAGGTAAATCTTCCTTAAATCTTCCTTTCTTTCCTCTACACTTCTGCGGAGCAAAGAAAGCTTCCCCTTTGCTTCTTCTTCATTGAGATTGCCGGCACTTCCCTGAACAGTACGTTTGGAGAGTGCAGAAACAGGATCATCCATTTCGACTTTATCCAGGTTCAGCCCTACATCCTTGTAAGAGTCACGGAAGTTTCCCCCATCCTTTACGCGCTGCATTACCTTATCTGTTGCATAAAGCTCAGGAGTACATGCTTTGATAAGATTATCCTTATTGACAGTAAGACGATCACACATAAGGGTAATGATATTTATAAGTTCCACAGTTGCGTTGAAACCTTCCATCAGAGGTTCCTTTGTATCCTGGAAATCCCTGTTATAGCCGGAAGGCAGACCTTTTATTATTCCTTTGATTCTTTCTGAAAGGGAGAGAATAAGCTCTGTTCTGCTCCTTGCAAGTTCAAGTCCATCAGGATTCTTCTTCTGAGGCATGATTGATGATCCGGTAGTCAGTTCTTTCGGAAGTGAAAAATATGAAAACTCGGGAAGTGTAAACAGTATCAAATCCTGAGCCAGTTTTGAAATTGTCAGGGCATAGTATGTTGCTAGATCTAGGAACATTGCCTCAAAACGGCCACGGCTGTTGTTTGAATAAAGTACATTGTTCTGGACTTTTTCAAATCCCATCAGAGAAGACAAATACTTACGGTCAGTATTAAGCGTTGTTCCATAGCTGGCAGCACTTCCAAGGGGGCTTTGGTTAAGTAAAGCGTAAAGTGCGTGTGAGAATTCGGCAGTATCAAGAATCTCTTCTGCAAATGAGAGTGCCCAGAGTGCAACCGATGATGGCATGGCAATCTGCATATGGGTCCGTCCTGGCATCGGTGTATAGCGGTTTTTTTCTGCCATCTTTATCAGGCTCTCAGCAAAATTCAGCGCACTCTCCTCTAGTTTGAGTGTTGCCTCCCTCATATAAAGGCGAAGTGCGGTCAAAACCTGGTCATTTCTGCTTCTTCCTGTGTGAATCTTCTTTCCTGTTTCTCCGAGCTTTTCTGTCAGATAGAGTTCTATTGCAGTATGACAATCTTCCATGCTTCTTGTAATAACAAAACTGTCTTTCTTTCTTAGTTCTGCGATTTCTTCAAGTTTTTCAAGAATTGCATCTGTTTCCTCTTTGCTGAGAATTCCTATTCTCTCAAGTCCTTTTGCCTGGGCTGCTGATCCAATGAGATCAGAAAGGAGCAATTGCTCATCAAGTATGTAATCTCTTTTGACGGTAAATGCCTCCATAAGAGAGTCCAGTGTATAGTTTTTCTGCCAAAGTTTTTCTGCCATAGAAAGAGATTAGCCAAAATTCGGAATAAATAAAAGTTTTGGCAATACAATAATATGAAACGTCTTATTCCTCTCATCCTCTCAGTCCTGATTTTGCTGCTTTGCTGCAGGGAGGATTTCTTTTATGAGTGCACTTTGACAAATAAAAACAGAACCTGTGCTAAAGTTGTTTCGTATTCCCTTTTGGATAACCTGTCATTTTTTATCCGCTTTAATCAGATTGTTGAAATAAAAGAATACGTTATTGACGGGAAAAAGTATGACGGTTTCCCGTTTTGTGAAGAGTTCATTATTCCAATAGATAAAGGATTAAAAAAAGGTGAGAAGAAAACTCTTTCCCTTACAGCTTCAACTCCCGAAGGAAATCTTACAAGGGCAAGTTTTTCGCTAACAGGAAAAAATGAGAATGTTCCTCAGCTTCTCCTGAATGAAATATCTGTCAAAGGAACCTCCTCATCACCTGACAGAATTGAGATAGTTATTCTTTCTGACGGAAACTTGGCCGGAGTAAGGGTTAGCGATGGTTATAACGGAAGCTACAAACACCAATATACTTTTCCTGACATGGACGTCAGACGCTATGATATTGTTGTCCTTTACTGGGATAAAAAGACAACTGAAAGAACTGAAAAGGGAGATTTCGGCTCTGTCTACTATATAAACGCACTTTCACCATCAACCCTAGCAGGCCCTTCTGGGGTGATCCTACTTGAAAAGGACAGCGAAGGAGAAATACTTGATGCCTTTATGTATGCGGACCTTTCAAATGAGGAAAATTTTGAAAAAAATGAAAAAATACAGAATCTGCAGAAAGTGCTGGATGAAAAGGAAGCGTGGTTCTCACTTCCTGTTGACTCGGCTCTTGTCACATCAAGCCGTGTCTTTGCCCGCCGCCCAGGCTTTCAGGATAACAACAGCAGTGATGACTGGTTTATTACAAAGGCCCGAACTTCAACATTCGGAGCCTTCAATGTTTATTCGCCATACGAAAATGATTAATCAGAAATGATAAAGGACAACACTCTCCCCGACTTTACTCTCTGTTTTATCTTCATCCAGGATAAAGGTTTCTGCTTTTATTTCTCCCCCTTCACTTCCATCCTGCTTGCTCTTGGCACTTTTTTTGAACTCAATGTGGTCAGCGCTAAGCTCTATTGCACTTCTTGCCTCCCCTTTTTCATTTTCCCATTTTGACATTCTCAGTTTTCCAACACATCTTACAGAAACTCCTTTTTTCAGAAACTTAAGAGATAGCTCTCCCAGCTTATTCCATGCCGTTACCGGCAAAAACAGGGTTTCTTTCTGCGTTTTTCCCTGGCGATCGACAAAATACCGGTCACTTGCAATAACAAACCTCACAAGTTTTGCTTCATCATTTCCATTTCCTTCCCAGACTATGGAAGGATCCTGCACTACAGTGCCTTCAATTAAAAGTGAATTTAGGTGATTCATATACCCTCCTGAATATATGTGCTTTTTTCATTGAATTTGTCCGGAAAAATTAGATAATTTACCTATGAACATTACAGTTATTTCACTCGGTGGCTCCATTATTGCCCCGGATAAAGTCGATTCCTCGTTTTTAAGGGACTTCAGAAAAGCAATAGAAAAATATTTAAATGAAAATGATGATGCAGCTTTGATAATGGTAACAGGTGGCGGCTCTCCAGCAAGGGTTTACCAGAATGCGTATAAGGATATAGCCGGGGAAAACGCTGACCCTGTTTTACAAGACTGGCTTGGAATCAAGGCAACACATTTGAATGGTAACCTGATCAAAAGCATTTTTTCCTCATACTGCTATGATGAGGTAGTAACAAATCCTACAGAAAACATCAGCTTCAACGGACGTATCCTTGTTGCAGCAGGTTGGAAACCCGGTTTCTCAACAGATACAGATGCGGTTTACCTCTCCAGGAAGTTCGGAGCCCGGATGATAATCAATCTTTCCAATATCAGCAAAGTCTATACAGATGACCCAAGAAAAAACCCTGAGGCGCTCCCTATTGACGAAATCAGCTGGAAAGATTTCAGAAAAATGGTTGGAGACGAGTGGACTCCGGGAAAAAACACCCCATTTGATCCTGTTGCCTCCCGCCTTGCTGAAGAAGATGGTACAAAGGTAATCTGCGCTGATGGCAGGAACATTGAAAACCTTATTAATATCCTTGAAGGAAAGAGTTTTATAGGAACAACAATCGGGGTCTAGATTCTTTTAATAATCTAACGTGTATATGAGGATTCAATATCCAGCTCTTTCCTGTATTTATTTACTGTCCTTCTGGCAATCTCAATACCTTTTTCCTTAAGGGCATCTGCGATTTTCTGGTCAGAGAGTGCTTTTCCTGTTTTATTGCTCTCAATTATTTCCTTAATCAGTTCCTTGACTGAATTCTTGGATGCATCTTGACCGGAAGTTGTCTTAACCTGGTTCGAGAATAAGTACCTTATAGGATAAATACCCCAGTCGGTGTCTATATACTTACTCTGGCTGATTCTGCTTATTGTTGTTTCATGGACTCCGACCATTGAGGCAATCTCCCTCATGGTAAGACCTGTCAAATACTTGGGACCTTTTAGAAAAAACTCATATTGCTTTTCAAAGAGCGCCTTGGCTGTCTTTGTAAGTGTTTCATTCCTCTGCTGAAGTGTGGTTACAATTGATGAAGCCTCTGCAACCTGCTTTTTCAGGTAGTTCAGAGCTTCCTTGTTTTTCTCGCTTTTGTTCTTCTTCAGCTGATCCTCCATTTCAATATAGGTTTCATCCAGACTTACAAGAGGAATCGAATCTTCATTGATCCTCAGTTTCAATACTCCGTTCTCTTTCTTGATTGAGACTTCCGGCGTAATGTATGTTTCCAAATCAATGTTATATTTCAGTCCAGGATATGGTGTAAGCGTTTTGATCAGTGCAATCATCTGGTCAACATCTTCCTTGTCAGTACCAAGATCCTTTGCAATTCTTTCTGTTTTTCCTTCCTTGTAATAATCAAGTTCATCAAAAATAAGCTTTTTGAAAGTCTTCAGTTCCTCACTGCCACAGCCAATGCTTTCAAGCTGCAATAAAAGTGATTCCCTCCAGTTTCTTACCCCTATTCCCACAGGATCAAAACCCTGAATAACTTTCAGTGCCTCCTCGCTGTAGCCTAAAAGATCTTCAGGAAGAATCTGCTCAACACTTTCATTGAGAAATCCATTTTTATCCAAAGAAGTGATAATCATCTCTGCTGCTTTTTTCCCATTTTCAGAGATAGAAACCAGGCCCAGTTGTTCCAGAAGATGTTCCTTGAGGCTTTTTCCCCTGGAAACCATGCCCTCAATCCAGTCTTTTCTCTCCTCATCATCATATGATGAACCTTTCGAATAGGACCTATTAAATGAGTTTTCAATTTCCCTGTTATAACTCTGGCTGTATGTATTATAGCTGACATTGTCTCGCTCCCTTACAACCAGGACAGGATTCGACTGGGAAACCTTTCTGATTTTTTCCTTGATTTCATCTGCGGTAAGTGTAAGGTACTCAACCGTCTGCAACAGCTGAGGTGAAAGTTTCATCTCCTGTCGGAGATACATTTCAAGAGATGCCATCAGCTTTCTCCTTCAAAGTCCTTACCAAAATAGATTTCCTTTGCCATAGGATTGTTCAGAACCTCTTCCCTGGTACCAGAAACGAGAATCTCCCCATTGGAGATTATGTGCGCTGTGGTTGTAATTTCCAGAGTATCCCTTACATTGTGGTCAGTTAAAAGAATACCGATTCCATGGGAAGCAAGTTCTTTTATTATTTGCTTGATTTCAAATACGGCTTTTGGATCAATACCTGCAAAAGGTTCATCCAGAAGAAGGAACTTCGGAGATGTTGCAAGAGCTCTGGCAATCTCAGTTCTCCTTCTCTCCCCACCTGAAAGGGTGTATCCGTATTGCTTACGAACACGGTTTATTCCAAACTCATCCAAGAGTTCCTCAAGGCGGTCTTTCCTCTGCTGCTTCGACAGTTTTGGCTGGCTCTCAAGAATCAGGCGGATATTATTCTCGACTGTAAGCTTTCTGAAAATCGAGGCCTCCTGGGGCAGGTATGCAAGACCCAGTTTGCTTCTTTTATGCATTGGAAGATTTATCACATTCTCCCCATCAATCAGAACCTCTCCCCCATTTGCCTTAATAAAGCCGACAATCATATAAAAAGACGTTGTTTTTCCTGCTCCATTTGGTCCCAGAAGCCCTGTTACATCTCCAGAGCGCATACTAAAAGAGATGTCTTTGACGACATGTTTTCTTCCATAGTATTTTGAAAGGTGTCTGACATCGAGATTATCAGCCATTGATATTTCCTTTTATTCTGCCTTCCAGTGATATTGAGTCGTCACCTAAATTGACACTTATTACTTCAGCCTGATATTCATTTCCTTTCCAGAAAACACGGGCAGATCCTTTAAGGGAAAGTTTATTCTCATTTCTGTCATAAATAACTGACTCTGCTTCACATCTCATAAGACCATCTTCAGTAATTTTAAGTAGCATGACCTGCTTGCTCAGCTCCAATAACTCTTTTTTCATATCATAGGAGAGATATGAACCAGTTGCATTTAATTCCTCTTTCATATCATCTATTTCAAACCAGGCAGAAATCAGGAGCCTTTCTTCCTCCCTGTCAAAATATAATGATGAGGTGACAATCTCAAGATTCCTTTCAATATCCAATACTCTCGTCATTCCGCTACATCTGACATAGCGCCAATCATCTCCAGAAAGATTGATATTTTCTGATGT
>CAZOTY010000010.1:0-53375 GCA_964582905.1 uncultured Spirochaetaceae bacterium
CTACATAAAGCAAATTCTGCCGACGGAAACCCTTTGCCCGTACGCAAAACCGTATTTTTCGTTTTCATTATATCATAAGACGCATTGAAATGCAAGGCTAATAACGGGTTTTTTAATACGATTTTAATGCATATTTTAACTTCTTTCTATTGTTTTACGACAAAATTCATGCTATAATTTGACTATCAAAACAAGGAGAAAGTTTGTCAAATGAAAAAAATTAATTTTGTTTTAAGTTTAATAAACCTAGCTTTATTAATCGTTTTGATGTTTAGAGCCATCTAAATACATCTAAAAAAGTATTTTAAAAAATTAGCAACACCCAGAGAGGCGCTGCTAAAAATTAATAAAAATAAAGGAATATCAAAATGTTAACAAAAGAAGAAATAAAAGACTATGAAGAAATTTTTAGAAATCAAAAATCTTTAGAATGGGATGAATTTAAAAAAATGTATTTTTTAAAAAAATATCATCCAACTGGCTGCATTGCTTTAAGTAATTCAAAATTTATAAATGCATATTATAACGGTGCTGGTGTCTTCCAGTGCTTTAAACCACATTACCTTTTTAAAGAATATTGTTACTTAACTTTCTTAGATAAAGATTTTTCAATTAAGAGAAAGGACCTTGAGAATGAAGATCTAGACGGGGTTTTATTTGTTCTTGAAGAACTGGATAAATATCCAATTCTTGATGAAGATGAATTTGACAGACAACTAACAAGAGTTATAGAAGAAACCGCGGCTTTCTTGTCCTCTGATTATCCAAATTATACAGAAGAAGAAATTAAACGAGCTTTAGAAAATGTAGCAGTAGAGGACCACGAGCAGCTAGACTTTAACGATAAGGACCTAAAAGACGAGCTAGAACGTATTCGCATGGAAGAGTTAAGCGCTTAATGGCTCTAAATACACATATAAAAGTTTTTGCCCCCTTGCTATTCTATCAGGGTAGCAGGGTAATTTTATAGAAAACTATACGGATTTAGGAGACCGCGGTAAAGAGATAGAAGAAGCGTTTTTAGTTCTCTAAATACAAGTAAAAAAGTATTTTATACAGATAAATTTATCTTGATGATTTTATCTATATAAATTAGATTTAGGATGAAAAAAATGTTTTTTGAGTGGGACAAAGAGAAGAATCGAATTAATAAAAAGAAACATAAAATTGATTTTATGGAAGCTGTAAAAATATTCGAAGATGAAAATCGTATAGAGCGAATAGATGTTAAGCATTCAATTTATGAAGAAAGGTATATAACAATAGGAATGGTGCAACAGATTCTAACTGTCATTTACACAGAGAGAAGTAATGAAACTATTAGAATTATTTCAGCGCGTTATGCAACCAAGGAGGAGATAGATGAGTACAATAAAGAGAATTTCTTTAGAAGAAGTTAAGAGTTATAAAATAAGCAAAGAAAGACTTAAGGAAATGGAAAAGCAAAAAGACGATCAAATTGATTTTTCTGATATTCCACCGTTGACAGGTGAAGAATTAAAGCAAATGCGACCGGCTAGAGAAGTGCACCCTGAATGGTTCAAACCAAAAAAGACTAAAGTCTCTTTGATGTTGGATACTGATTTATTGAATGCACTCAAATCAGAAGGGAAGGGATACCAGACCAAAATAAACAAGATATTAAGAGAGTATGTATTTGGTTAAAAGGCTCTAAATATATACATAAAAGTTTTTGTCTCTAAATATGTATATAAAAGTTTTTTGATAATAAAAAAGACACCCAAAAAGGGTGCCAGGTTTTTATGTAAAACAACTAAAAAAGGAGCCCAAATTTAAGGGAAAGCGTGTATCCTTTATCCCAGTCCAAAAACCCATTATCGATTGAGTAGATATCCTTACCAATGCCTAATGTTGTGTAATACTTTTCTGTCATATAGCCAGTTTCTACATCGGCCCCGAAACCTAAATCATCTAAAGTAAAGTTTACGCCCCCGCCTAGCATCAGTTTTGCTTTCTGAGTTTTTCCATAAAGCTTAGAGAGAGCATCATACTCATCTTCTAAATTAACATAAGATAATTCTAATTCCTTATGTGCTTCGCTCATAACCTCTGAGCCTTCGCGAAGCCTATCAAGCTCAGCAAGAAGAAGTTCTAGCTTTCCTACTTCAACCTTAATTGTTTCTTTTGAGGAGGTCTCCAATGATTTCTGAACTTCTGTTAAGGCTGTCATTAAGAATGCTTTGTCCTCTTCTGAAAGTTCCATTTCCAGGGATTGTGGTGCTATCTCTTCTTTTATTTGCTCTTGCACTGGCTCTTCCACTGACTCCATTGTCTCCACTATCACTGGAGCGACTGGCGTTGCTTTTTTGAAACTTGGCCAAGCCATAAGCGGTGAGACTACTAATAGTAGCAATACCGATATAACTAAGAATGTCTTTAACTTTGATTGACACATTACTTTACCTCCTTGCAGGCTTTAGTTTTTTTATTTTCTTTAACAGGTTTTAAACTATCTACAATCTCTTTAAGTTCTTCTTTATTGGGGTTGAATAATAAGGAAGATGCACTTTCTGGGATATTGTGATTTTTCATATAGATAGATAAAACTTTGTTAATTTCTTCCAATTTCTCATCTTCAGCAGGTGTGTAGCAAAGTTTGTAAAAAATAATAGTGCCTATACCTGAACCAAAGGTTAATGCTAACTCAATAAACATCTCTGGGAATGTAGTGCTTTTCCATGTAAATGCAAATAATAGATCTGTTAGAACAATCAGTGCAGTTAAGACCCAATACTGCCAACAGAGAAGATATTTTTTCCCGCCTAGCTTGAATGCGATATCGTTTATTGTTAAAACGAAAGAGGATATTAGAATAGCAACGGAAGCAGCATCTAATATTCCACCGAAACCTTTCCACCCTGAGATAACAATTGAAGCAATAACAGTACATAACACACTGAAAGCAACAACAGCCATACTTAACCAGAGGGAAGTTAAAGATTTGAAGAATTCTGACGTCTTGCTTTTCTTCATTGTAATTTCTCCCTCAGAATCTTTGTTAAGACTCTTTAAAAAACCATGAAAAATATCATATGAACCAACTGCAAGTAAACCTAAAACAATACCTTGGGCAGTATAAGCAACTACTTCAAAGTTTGGATGGGTAATTCCTTGAATAAGTCCAATAATTCCACCAGTAAGAATGAGAACAAGTGTTATCAGTCCATTAGGGAATGGGGTGCATTTTTTTAGAAAAATTCCTAAAAGCCATATGAAAGCAATCCATACAAGAATAGAAGGACTGATAACTAGAGCTATTAAATCTGCCATGAAAACCTCCTTAAGATAGCTTAATCTTGATAACCGTAGTGATAATGGCAATAACAACACTTTCCAGAAAAGGAGCGAGGTATTTCACTATTAAAGTTTTAAGATTTTCTTTGCTCATGGAATTAGTATAGGATTAAAAATTATGAGTTTCGGAAAATGGTGACTATGGATAATTGTTTATATTAATTAGAATTATAAAAAAACAAGTATTTTTTTAGGAAAATGCTATCTAATACAGAAGCCACCGCGGAGGCGGCTTTTCAAATTATTCCTTTCCAATACATTCCTTGAGCTTCACCAATTTTTTCTAAAGCTTCTTTAGAGGAGTGATAGTAGTTCTCTGTCATTCTGTCCGAAGTATGACCAATTACAGATTGAACTAGCATATTGGATAAGCCAGCTGCAACAAGTTGTGTGTTAGCAAAGTGTCTAAAAGAGTGGAAGCATAAGCCTTCTGGATTAATTCCTAATTCTTTAATTTTTTCTTGTAGCCATTTATTAATATATTTCTTATCAACAGGTCGTGTGCTTTTGTTTGTTCTAAAAATAAACCCGTCATGTTGGCTAAATTTGTTAATAATCTCTAAAAGGATGTTTTTAGGCATTGGTACAACTCTAGGTTTACCGTTCTTAGGACATTTTAGAACGGAATTGGCTTCATTCCATGAGTGATTGACATGAATATACGCATATTCACTTAAATTGTTTAATTCTAGATCTTCTTCTTGAAGCGCAAGAACTTCACCAAGTCGCATTCCTGTTATCGCGGAAACCAAGCAAACATAATAAGCCATAGGATTACCCCAAGTTTCAGGGGGTGAATTAAATAGCATTTTAACTTCATCTAGAGTAAAAGCACGACGAGCATTTTTTTGTTTATTTTTAAAATTTGGAACATTATCTAATGGATTGGTTTTAATAATCCTATCTTCAATCGCCATTTTAAAAATTGGAGCAAGTATAGCTTTAACTTTATTAATTGAAGATGTTGAATAGTTTTGGCGATAAAGAGCAAATTGCAGATTCTTAATATCGGAAGAAGTAATAAACTTAATATTCTTGTCACCAAGGATAGGGAAGATTCTATTAACCAGGACAGAGCGTCTATCTTTAATAGTTGTTTCCAGAATTTCAAAGCCATACATTTTTCGCTCGAAACAGTAAGGACAGTTATTTGTCCAGAAGTCCCGCGCATAGTATCTAAAAGAAGAATCAAAAAGTTCTGTTCTTTGACCGCCACACTCTAAAGTGCCTTCAATAATTCTGTTTTCAATAATTTCTTTGGCACCTGACAATGTTAAACAACCTGTAGAGTATTTTACTCTTCTGCCGTTGAAATAAGTGTAGTAATAATAAATGCCATTTCTTTTAATTAGTGAATAATTTCGTCTTTTCATAATTTTTTTACAAAAAAATAAGCAACGTACCAGTAGAGCCCAATTGAGTACAATTGAACACACATTAGCACTTGCTCATATATAACGAAACTATTTTCACTTTATAATTCTTTTCCCCAAAAAGAATTACTATGGAGGATACAAGGATTGAACTTGTGACATCCTGCTTGTAAGGCAGGCGCTCTCCCGCTGAGCTAATCCTCCGCTCTAGAACAATGTACATACTTTGAGTTTTTTTTGCAAGGGCTTTGAAAAATTTCAGCTCCTACGGTTCATTGTCATTTACTGTCAAGAAAAAAAGGTGAGTATGTTTTTTCTTCCCAGAGTGGGATCCTGATAAGAAATTCTGCCTTGTCATCTTTATATTCTTCGCTGATTACATATCCTTTTTTATAAAGCCCGTAGCTCATTGCAGATGAAAGCGGAAGGGCAATCCTTTTAACAAGGTATTCCTCTGCTGCAATACTTTCCATCTTTTCAAGCATTTCATGTATGCCAACACCGTTTTTGAATGAAGTCAGTACAGTTGGAATTCTCTGATTTTTGATGTAGGCAACGGCTATGTCATTTTCACATTCATCGATTTTATTGATTACAATAAGGCGTACTCGATCCCATGCACCAAGCTCAGTAAGTGTTTTACGTGTAGTATCAAATGCCCCCATCACATCGAGGTGAGATGCATCAGTAACCAGAATTATTGCATCTGAATTGAGAGCCTCCTCGAGTGTTGAGGAGAAGGCGTCAATCAGGGAATGCGGAAGATTTGAAATAAAACCTACAGTGTCAGAAAGGAGGACCTTGTGCCTGTTCGGTAGAAAAAGTGTTCTTGTTGTTGTATCGAGTGTTGCAAAAAGCCTGTCCTGAGCAAGAACATTGCTTTTTGTGAGAGTGTTCAATATTGTTGATTTTCCGCTATTTGTGTAACCCAGGAGTGCGAAAGTGAAAATACTGTTTCGTTTCCTCCCTTTGTTCTGTACTTTTCTCTGTCTTTTGATTTTTTCAATTTCCCTGTCAAGGATGATTATCCTCTCATCTATTTTTCTTCTTTCCAGTTCCAGTTTCTTTTCACCTTCACCTTTTGCACCACGGACTCCTCCGCGTTGCTGAGAAAGGTTCTGCTCCCTGTTAATCAGTCTTGGTTTCAGATATATGGCCTCTGCTTTTTCAAGTTGTAGCTTAGCTTCCCTTGTGTGGGCATTTTTGAGGAAAATTGCAAGAATCAAAGCTTCCCGGTCAGAGACCGGAACACCAAGATAATTCTCAAGGTTTTTCTCTGCATTCGGTTTGAGGAAAGTATCAAAAATCACCTCATCAGCACTATGTACGATAATTGCATCCCTTACTTCTTCAATCTGTCCTTTTCCAAGGACCGAGGGATTATTGTTTTCTTCCTTCATTGTGTAAGTGAGACGGCATGATACAAAAATATCAAGATTCTCAATGAGCGCTCTCGTTTCAGCTTCCCTGTAGAAGATTTTGATTTCAGAGTCTCCCGGAGTACGGAAATTCACCAGTACAGCTTTATATGTCATTTTTATGTAACATCTATGTTGTTGTTTTTATCTGTTCTATTAAGGAGCTGTGTATTTATTTCATTTGTCCTCTTTATACTTTCATTCAGAGTGAGTACAGATGAATCAATACTTTCCCTGATCTTCACAAAATTATTGTTTATATCGCCCATCCACCTGAGGACAATACCGAAAACAAAACAAAAAGCTGAGGTAATTAGGCAAATGATAGAAAGGAGGTATACATCAAAATCCGTATTGTAATAATCTGCAATGATTTTTATAAATGAAAGGGCAGATATTGCTAGACTAAGAAAAGCGACGATGAAAAACAGGCAGGCAAATACTCTCAATGTTTTTTGCATATTATCTCCGTTTTTATTATCAGCTTTAAAAATTAAGGCGTCTACCTTTTTCAGTTGTTTGAAAAAGTGACGTTTAAAGGTATAGTAATCCTATGTATTTTGATAATCTTGTTTTTACATTTTTTGTGTTTTCCCTGCTTGGATATATTTGCGAAACCATTTTCTGCTCAATTGGACAGAGAAAACTGGCTAACAGAGGGTTTCTATACGGACCTTGCCTTCCGATATACGGCTTTGGAGGACTGATAATCAAAATCTGTCTTGTTCCATTTGCAGACAAAGGTGTGTGGGGTGGAATAATCATATTTGTACTTGGGGTTGTCCTTACAAGTTGCGTTGAATACTTCGGATCGTGGCTTTTAGAGAAGTTTTTTTCTATAAAACTCTGGGACTATTCAAAGAATTTTATGAATATACATGGCAGAGTATGCCTGAGAAATTCAACTTTGTTCGGGATTATGGGCCTGGTTACTGTCTATATTGTGGAACCACCGCTGAATGATTTTATAAACGGAATTCCCGTAGAACTGAGACGGGCAGTTTGTGATTTGATTATTGTTGTATTTGTTGTTGACTTTACCCTTTCATGCATGAAGATGGCTGCTTTCAAGAATGCTCTTCAGGAGGTCAGGGAAAAGAGAAAAGAACTTGAGGAAAGAACAGCTGAACTCAAAGCCATGGGAAAAGAGGAAGCTGCAAAGGCTGTAATGGAGTCTCTTTCAAAGAGTCTAGAGAGCTCAATCGAGAAGGCAAAAAAACACTCAAAGAAGATTCTTTCTTCTTTCCCGAGTGCAACTTCTCCAAAAGAAGAAATCAGGGGACAGCTTGACCGCCTGAAAGCAATGGCTGAAGATGCAAGAAAACAAATCAGAGATGAAAAAAAGCGAATCAAAGAGGACATGAAGAAAACACGTTCGGAAATTAAGGATAAGGTTGATAAAGTAAAGGATAAAATCAAAAACAAAGATGAATAACTATCTAAGTGTATTATCCAGCGTGAGAGAGTGCAGTGAAGATGTATCTCTGCTTGCAGTTTCCAAGACATATCCATACGATGACATACTGGATGTTTATAACGATGGATGCCGTATCTTCGGAGAAAACAGGATACAGGAAATTGAGAAGAAGTTTCCCCTGCCTGAAAAGCGCCCGGATGGTATGAAAGTTTTTCTTATAGGACATCTTCAGACCAATAAAGTAAAAAAGGCTGTATTATTGTGTGACATGATAGAATCTGTTGATTCTCTGAGACTTCTTGAAAAAATTGACAGCGAAGCAGGAAAAATCGGCAGGATAATGCCAGTTCTTTTGGAGCTCAATTCTTCTGGGGACCAGAATAAGACAGGTTTTGAAAGTGAGAAAAGTCTGAGTGATGCTTATATAGAATCAAAGAAATTAAAAAATGTCAGGGTTATAGGTCTTATGACAATAGGTCCGCTTGGAAATGACAGTGCTGCCAATATAAGGGCTTTCATGAAAACAAAAGCACTTTATGATAAACTTAATGAGGGTACATTCTCTGTTCTTTCTATGGGAATGAGTAACGATTATAAAGATGCAATCTCATCCGGTTCAAATCAGGTAAGAATCGGATCAGCAATCTTTGGAGAAAGAAATTGAAGAAGCTAATTGCACTAATGCTGATGATAGCTTTCTGTTCAGGGCTTGTTTTTTCATCGGATCAGGGGCTTGTGATTTCCCCTGTCAATTTTGAGTATGAGCCTTATGAGGAGGGAGAGTTTCCATCGTGGGCAATGGAACTGAGAAGGGCCGATACCATTTTCTTCGGCTCACTGGCAATTACTGTTCCTGTAAGTGCATTATGCTTTGAGCTGGCAAACCAGCTAGGGGCTCCCGGGCTCGGAAATACCAGTGTAAGACTTTGGAGTGAAATAGGGACAGCAGTAGGGCTTAGCCTTGTTATCACGGGAATTGACTGGATCCTCGGCATGATGGAAAAAAAGAGCAACTGATGCTTAAGGAAAAAAAGCTTTCATATGTTTCTGCTGAGCAAGGAAGGGTCGATAAGGTTTCCTCCCGGATTCTCGGTTTGAGCCGAAATGTTTTCTCAAAGGAAGACACACTCGTTTTCATAAACGAAAAACCAAGTAAGAAAAGCAGTACCCTCAAAGAGGGAGACAAGGTTGAAATTGTTTATAATGAAGATCTTTTTGATGGCCTTGAAAAAGAAGATATACCTCTTGATGTGCTTTATGAGGATGATGATATTCTTGTTATAAACAAAAAAGAAGGAATGGTCGTACATCCCGGAAGCGGTGTGCATAACGGAACGGTTGCCAATGCTCTCCTTTCAATGTATGGAGAGGAGTTTCTCTCATCTCCTGATGAGACAAGACCGGGGATTGTGCATCGTCTGGATAAAGATACATCGGGTGTTATGATAATTGCAAAAAACGATCAGGCACACTTGAGTCTCTCACAACAGTTTGCTAATCATAAGAACAAGAAGATTTACCTTGCAATTGTGAAAGGACTTGTAACTCCGGGGGAAGGGGAAATCAGTTCAAGGATTGTCAGGGACAGAAACAACAGAAAAAAGTTTACTGTTACAGAGAATAAAAGTGAAGGAAAGGATGCTTTGACAAAATTCAGGGTCCTTTCACAGAATTTTGACTATTCGCTTTTGAAAATCAGGATATTAACAGGACGCACACATCAAATAAGAGTCCATATGTCATCTGTTGGGCATCCTGTGCTTCAGGATCCGGTTTATTCAAGAGGGGATATGAAGTACAGAGAATATGCTATGTTGCTTCATGCCTATTCTTTAACTATCCGTCATCCCTCGACTGGGAGGAAGATGACATTCACTGCCCCTGTTCCGGATAGGTTTCTTTCTGTGATGGAAAATGAAGGTCTGAAGTTTAGTCCTGATGGGAATGATTAATCTTTCAGGTATGGGTTGAAAAGCTTCTCAATCCCGATTTTGCTTACTGCTCCATGCCCAGGATATATAACAGTGTCATCATCAAGGCACAAAAGGCGTGATTTTATCTGCTTAACCAGAATAAGCCTTTCCTTTATTGTTGCTGTATGTGAAATACGTCCTGCAAGTAGGGTATCTCCAGTAAAAAGCGCATTTCCGATTTTATATACGACCTGGTCATCGCTGTGGCCAGAAATCCTGATTGCTTTTATTGAAAACGGTCCTGTTCTGAATTCATCCTCTGTGCCCAGAGGTTCTGTTTTTACTCCGTCAATCACTTTTCTTTGAGCGTAGACCGGAGCTTTGTAGATTTTTAACAGGGTATTAAGTGCCTTAGTATGATCAATGTGATCATGGGTTACCAGGTATGAAACGACGTTGAGTTCATTTGTTTCAATAAATCGGATCATACTGTTCGTTACTGACCCCGGATCAATTATTAGTGCCTTATCTCCTGATCTGACAAGGAAAATATTTGAAAGGGTGGAGTATGAAAGAAAAGGAGTGACAGAAATCAGAATGACGCCTCCTCTGTGTTAGACAGCCTGAAAGATGTATCAGTGAGAAGGGCTTTAATAAAACTTGCTTTTTTCAGATTGCAGTCTTCTATTTTAACGTTTTTTATCTTTGAGGAAGTGAAAGTCGAGTAATAAAAATCATCTGAGATGAAAGCTGATGAGTCGATAACTGATCCGATAAAGTTATTGAATATGATAGTTGAAGAGATTATTTTCACATTTTTGAATGTGGAGCCCGAAAAAAGTGAATAGCGTATTTCAACATTATCGAAAACACAATCATTAAAGGAAGAGAATTCAAGAAAAACCGAGTCAAATGTGGAGTTCCTGAAAGAACAGTATTCAAAGGAGGAGTGAGCTAAATTCAGGTTTCTGAACTCTGCATTTACAAATTCTTTGTTTCTGAAATATCTGTGCTCGGTTTCTTTCACTCTGCTAATATACCAAGAAAAGACTAAAACGTGTTATCTTTTCTTTTGTGGAGTTTCAGATAAGAAAGGCAATCAATAACGTTTATTCGGCAGTTGCAACTGATGACGGAAGACCCGTTACCCTCAGGATAAAAGGTAAAGTCCTCAAAGGGGAAAGGGAATATAATCCCATTGCAGTAGGAGATATAGCAACTGGGAGTCTATACAGTGAAGACGAAGGGCTAATAACTGGGATTCTTCCAAGAAAAAGTGCATTTACCAGGTGGAATGTCAAAGCTGAGCTTAACCAGACTATTTCTGCCAACCATGATATGTGTGCAATAGTTCTTTCATCTTTCTCTCCTCCTTTCCGACCTCGATTTGTTGACAGGGCAATAGCATGCTCCAGAGGGGCTGAAATACTGCTTGTAATGAATAAATCGGATTACGGGCTGACTGAAGAGGAATTTGAACGGTGGGCACTGTATAAAAAACTCGGTTTCAGCCTGATTGCAGTATCTGCAAAAACAGGTGAGGGCCTTAAGGAGCTCAAAAAGCAGCTTCTTGGAAAAACAACATGTTTTGTCGGACAGTCCGGAGTAGGAAAATCATCGCTTGTAAATGCTATTCTGGGCGCAGGGCAGAAAACCGGTGAGGTTTCTGTAAAATATAACAGAGGCAGGCATACCACGAACCACGCTCTCTACCTTATGGGAGAAGGTTTTGCGATAATTGATACGCCGGGAGTCAGGGAAATACAAGTTCCATTTGAAAAAAAGGATATGGTGATGTCGTCCTTTCCAGAACTTGAGAATCTTGGTTGTTATTACCCGGACTGTCTTCATACGGGGGAAGAAGGATGTGTTGTACCGCGCCTTATAAATGATGGCAGAATCAATGAGGACCGGTATTACAGCTATCTTAAAATAATTGAGTCCCTGGAAAGAAGATCCCCTTTATGGGAAAGGAATAAGGGTAATGGAAAATAGTGTTTATTCAGATACCGAGCTTGATAAGACACTCTCTCAGATTGCTTCATTTTCCCTTAGCATGGAAGGCCGGAGGAGTATCAATCCCTCACTTATTACAAATGATTTGTCCCTAATTGAAGAAAGGTATAAGAAAACTGAAAGAATAATCTCCCTTTTGGAAGATGAATATAATCTTGATCCGTTTCCGTCAATAAGTGATATATTTCCTTTTTTCAAAAAAACCCACATGGATCTTGATGGTATTAAAATCTATGAAGTCGGAGTTTTTCTCGATTCATATGATAAAATGCTAATCTTTCTCAAAAGTGAGGAAAAAACCGAACCTGATATTGCCAAGCTGAAAACTGAAATTCTTCTATCAATAAGTCCTGAAGGAAATGTTCTTGAAAACCACCCGAGACTTAAGCCTCTGATAAAGGAGAGGGAAAGTGCCAAGACATCAAGGACAAGATTTGCATCATCTTTTATCAGTGATCACAGGGATATTGTGCAAAATGACAATGCTGTTTTCAGGAATGAAAGGGTGAATATTGCAATTTCCTCGAAATCCGGGAAAAAGGGATTTTTTGTTTCGGGGGAATCGGCATCGGGTGCCACTACATTTATAGAACCCTTTGAACTTGTTGAACTTAATAACAGGGTTATAATTGCAGAAGAAAGAATTAGACTTGAAAAGCTCAGGATTATCCATGAACTGTCTGAAAAGATCAGGCAGATAAAGGGAGATCTGGAAGTTTTTCTTGAAAATGTAGTTGCTTTTGATTTCCATTATTCGTTTGCACTGTGGGCAAAGCGGTGCAAGGCGGAGCATCCGCATTTTTCATCTGCTGTCAATATAATTGATGCCCGCCATCCATTACTGAAAGAGAAGGCCGTCCCAATATCAGTTAAGCTGGATGAAAAAACAAGGGTTCTGGTTCTCTCAGGGGCTAATGCCGGTGGAAAGACAGTAACGATGAAAACCATTGCACTTTCTGCAATGCTTAACCAGATAACAGGACTTGCTTTACTTTCGGAGCATTCTACACTTCCTGTTTTCGATGCATTTTTCTCAGATATCGGAGATGGACAATCCATAGAAGAGAGTGTGTCTACATTTTCTTCACATATGGCTAAAATTGCTTATATAGCAAGAAATTCAACTCCGGAAAGCCTTGTTCTACTTGATGAGCTCGGCTCAGGTACTGACCCGGACGAGGCAGGATCCCTTTCAATTGCCATTCTAAAATACTTTTGTGAACATTCAAGACTCACAGTTGCAACCAGTCATTATAATCAGGTCAAAACATATGCGTATACAAGTGAAAACATGACCAATGCTGGAATGGCATTTGATGAGAAATCGAACCGGCCTGTATTCAAGGTTATTCCTGATCTTCCGTCTGACAGCCATGCAATCCTTGCTGCAAAAAGAGCGAATCTTCCTCTTCAGATTGTTCATGACGCGCAGAGTATGTTGGGTGACGTTGAAAAAAGTTCAGCCAGTCTGATTTCATCAATCATCAGAAAAAGCAGAACTCTGGACAGGAAAATAAGCGCGCTTGAGCTTGCAAAGAGGGAAGAAATACATAAAAAAGAGCTTCTTGATACTCTTCTGGTGGAAAATGAAAGAAGGGCTTTTGAGCTGAAAAAGGACGGACTGAGAGAATTCAACGATTATCTTTCTGAATCAAGAAAGAAACTTGAGAATCTTGTGAGGTTATTGAGGGAAGGTACCCTTACAAGCGAAAAAACCAAAGCTGTCAAAGCCTTCATCTCTGAACTTGAGGAAAAGGAGGATGAAATCCGCTCCTCAGTCAAAAAGGATGAATCCATATTTGAAAGAAAAAGCATATATTCTTTCGGTATTGGAGACATGGTAGAGAATGAGAAAACTGGGGCCAAGGGAAGAATTATAGGAAAAAACGGAAAAGGTGATGTTTCTGTTCTTTTTGACAATGGGCTGAGAATGACTGTCAGGGAATCAACCCTTGTTCCCCAAACAAAGACAGAAAACAGGCCAAGTTTCTCACACTTTAAAAGCAGTATAAAAAAAGCAGAGTACCAGATGGATGTCCGCGGTCTTAGAGCCCACGAGGTAGTAGAGGCATTAGACAATCAAATGGAAGCGGCTCTCCTTGAAGGCCTTCAGTCATTTTCAATTATCCATGGTTACGGGAACGGGGTTCTGCAGCAGACTGTAATCAACTACCTGAAGAAAAGGAAGGAAGTTGAAAGTTTCAATTTTGCCCTGCCTGAGGATGGTGGGATGGGAAAGACCTATGTCAGGCTTCTTTCCTGATTTTTTCAGGAAACGACGCATAAAGGACAGAAGCAAATATTATGATGCACCCTGCAATTTCCCGTCCTCTCAGCCTCTCATGAAGAATAAGTGCCCCTGCAAGTGCCGCCCATACACTCTCCAATGAGAGAATAAGTGTTGCCTTGCTTGGTTCAACTGATTTCTGACCGATAGTCTGGAGAGTATAACCAACACCCAGAGAAATTGCCCCTGCATAGAATAAGGGAATTAACCCTTCTCTGATTCCGCTGAGGCTAGGTCTTTCAAAGAAGAGCATAAAAACTCCGGAGATGACAGAAGCAAATAGGTACTGGAAGAAAGAAAATTCAACTGCACTCACTCTGAGTACTGCTTTTGAGATAATCATTATATGTACGGAGAAAAGCAATGCACTTAATAGGAGAATCAGTTCTGCGGTATTGATTGACATGTTTTCTCCGAGAATAGAAATATAAGCCCCGAGAATTCCGAATGCAATTGCAATCCACAGTCTCAAGGTAACTTTCTTTCCTGAGAATGTTGATATTACCGGGACAAATAAAACATAGAGTGCTGTCAGAAAGCTCGCTTTTCCGCTTGTTGTATAGCTTATTGCATATTGCTGGGTAAACTGTGCAAAAGTGAGAACAACTGATGCAGCAGCAGAATAAACAAGAAGTGATTTTACGTAACTATGGCTTTTGAAGTGTTTTATCAGGGAGACGATGATAAAAGGAACAAGCACAGCACTCCCCAAAAGAAAGCGAAGTGCATTGAATGTAAATGGTGGAATAGAAGCAGAACCTGCTCTCTGGCTGACAAAACCACACCCCCATATAACAGATGTAAGTAGTAGAAGGATTATTCCGCTTATTTCTTTCATTAAGCTATGTTAATACTTTTTGCCTAAGCTTAGTACATGGTATTATGTAATTAAGGAGTAAAAAATGACCGATTACATGGAAGGCACAGGTATAATGTATCACCTGCATATCAAAAAAGGAGATGTGGGACGGTATGTCATCCTTCCCGGAGATCCCAAAAGAGTGCCGATAATTGCTTCATTTCTTGACGGCGCTTACATGGTTGCTGATAGCAGGGAATATGTGACATATACAGGAACCCTTCTGGGAGAAAAGGTCAGTGTAACATCCACAGGTATCGGTGGTCCGTCTGCAAGCATTGCTATGGAGGAACTTTACCTTTGCGGAAGTGATACATTTATAAGGATGGGTACATGCGGTGGAATTGCCCTTGATGTAAAAGGGGGAGATGTTGTGATTGCAACCGGGGCAGTCAGGGCTGAAGGTACAAGCAGGGAATATGCTCCTATTGAGTTCCCGGCAGTTGCGGATTATGAGATTGTGAATGCACTTGTTGATAGTGCTAAAGCTCTAGGTTTTTCCTATCACGTGGGAGTAGTGCAGTGCAAGGACAGCTTTTATGGGCAGCATGAACCGGAAGTTATGCCAGTTGGTGAGATGCTTGAGTATAAATGGAATGCATGGAAGAAACTCGGTGTCAAGGCAAGTGAGATGGAAAGTGCCGCCATATTCACCGTTGCTTCACGTCTTGGGGCAAGGGCAGGGTCGGACTTTCTTGTTGTCGGAAACCAGGAGAGGGAAAAGGAAGGACTGGAGAATAAAATATGCCATGACCCCGATGGTGCGATAAAAGTAACAATTGAAGCGCTGAAACTGCTTATTAAACGGGACAAATCTAATATAAAGTAAAACCCGCTTCCAGTAGTTTTTCTTTTTCTTTCTTTAGAATACTTTCTGCGTTTTCTCCGTCTTCGATTTTTCTTAGTATATCAATTGAAAAGCTTTCAAGTCCGATTTCCTCATATTCCTTCTGCAAAAGACCGTTCTCGTGACTTCCCATGTCGAGCTTGAAGCGTTCTGTTTTGTAGGATGAGACAGCATCGTCAGTTATGAAAAGATATGCTTTCCTGTCTTTCAGGTTTTCTATCTTGACTATTGCTGAAATCTTGCTTTTTACTAAAAACTCAATTGGAATACTCATGTTTTTAGTATAATTCAATTATAATGTTTCAGTTAACATCAAAATCTTTTTTTTGTTTTACAGAGAGAACAATATTGATTAAACTAAAACTAGTTTGAAAAAACGAGGTCATTAATGGAACAGCAGATACAAGACTTAATCGCTTCAATCAGGAAAGAAGGTATTGAAGAAGCTAACGCTGAAAAAGAACGAATTATCAATGAAGCCAAGGAAAAAAGGGATCAGATTCTCAAGGAAGCAAATGAAAAAAGGGAAAAGCTTCTAGAAGATACAGCCAAGGAACTGGAGCTGAGACAGAAAAGTATGGAAGAAGCCATAAAACAGGCAGCTCGTGATGTTTCCCTGTCGTTGAAGATGTCCATAGAGGATGAGTTCAAGAATCTCCTTTCACAGGAAGTCAAGGAAAATATGAAAGGTGCTCTTCTTGAGAAAGTCATTTCTTCTGTAGTAAAGAGCGAAGTTGCCGGTTCAAATGTGTATCTGGAACTTTCTGATAAGGACTTTAAGGAAGTTGAGGCAAATCTGAGCAAGGAATTTGCAAAAGAAGTCAAAAACGGTTTGGAGTTCCGTGTCAATCCTCAGATTAAGTCAGGCTTTAAAGTAGTTGAGAAGGATGGGTCAGCTTTTATTGATTTAACTTCTGATGAGGTTACAGCTTTGATTTATCCTTACGTTTCCAGTGAGTTGAAGAAGTTACTTTAAATATGGCTGAGTACTACTACTTTGTGTCCTCACTTCCTTCACTCTGGATGGATAAAGAGAGCCCGATTACATATGAAGAATTTATAAAAAGAGCCTCAGAACAACTATCCAGAAAGGATTTTGAAGACTTAAAAAAGGCAAAATTCAATGTCAGGACAGATAAGAAAGCAAAAAGCCGTATCGTAAGCGAATGGCAGAGTTTTGAATACCGCCTTAATGAGCTTCTTACAGAAGAAAGGGCCAAGAATCTTGGTCTGGATGACGAGAAGTATAGGGCACGATGTACACCTGACAGGATATTTTCTGAGAAACTGAAAAAAATAATTGAAAATCCAAATCCGCTCAAGGGTGAAATGGAGATACTTGATATGTATTTCAATTTCCTTGATTCACACCCTGTTTCTTCTCCTTTCAGCATGGATGCACTGATTATTTATGCACTTAAATTGCAGATTAAGGAGAAAGCGGAGTCCTTCAGCCAAGAAAAAGGCAGAGCTGAATTTGATAAGCTATACAGCAATCTCGAAAAGCAGATATTTGAGATAGAAGAGGAGTAAATATGCAAATGAAAACCGGAAAAGTTACCGGCGTCAACGGAAACATGGTCAATGTTGCTTTTGATGATTCAGTAATTAAGAACGAAGTTGGTTACATTCTTGTTAACGGTGAAAAACTCAAAAGTGAGGTCATCAGGGTAAATAACGGTGTAGCCAGCCTTCAGGTTTATGAAATGACTAACGGAATTTCTGTAGGAGATAAGGTTGAGTTTTCTGGAGAGCTTCTTTCTGTTGAACTAGGACCCGGTCTTCTGACGCAGGTTTTTGACGGACTGCAGAATCCGCTTCCTGAGCTTGCAAAGGAATGTGGTTTCTTTCTGAAAAGGGGCGTATACCTTGATGCTATTCCAAATAATGAATGGGATTTCACTCCGAAAGCAGAAAAGGGAGATATTGTCAGGGCCGGAGATACCATCGGTACAGTTCCCGAAGGCTTATTTACTCATCAGATCATGGTTCCGTTTTCTCTGGAGGGTGACTGGAAAGTAACCCAGATAAAAGATGCAGGCAAATACAGGGCCCGTGATGTAATCTGCAAAATTGAGAACAGCAAGGGAGAGAAGAAGGACTTGACAATGATTATCTCCCAGCCTGTAAAGGTTGCAATAAGAGGATATGAGGAAAGAGTAAGACCTGATGAGCCGATGGTTACGAAAATCAGGATTGTAGATACTTTCCTTCCAGTGGCAAAAGGTGGGACATACTGTACACCCGGACCTTTCGGAGCAGGAAAAACAGTTTTGCAGCATATGACTAGCCGTAATGCGGATGTTGATATAGTTATCATCGCAGCCTGCGGAGAAAGAGCCGGTGAAGTTGTAGAAATCCTCAAGGAATTCCCTGAGCTTACAGACCCTAAAACAGGACGTTCCCTTATGGAAAGGACAATTATCATATGTAACACTTCATCAATGCCGGTTGCTGCACGTGAGGCTTCTGTTTATACAGCAGTAACAATGGCCGAGTACTATAGGAATATGGGGCTTGATGTTCTTCTTCTTGCTGACAGTACCTCAAGATGGGCACAGGCTATGCGTGAGATGAGCGGAAGACTCGAGGAAATTCCCGGAGATGAAGCATTCCCTGCATATCTTGAGTCCCGTATTGCAGAATTCTATGAAAGAGCAGGCAAGGTAAGGCTTAAGGATGGCCGCTACGGAACAGTTACAATCGGAGGAAGTGTATCTCCGGCAGGTGGTAACTTCGAGGAACCTGTAACTCAGGCAACTCTTAAGGTTGTCGGTGCATTCCATGGTCTTTCCAGAGAAAGATCTGATGCAAGAAAGTACCCTGCAATTGATCCACTTGATTCTTGGTCAAAGTATCATGGAATCATTGAAGAAAGCAGGGTAAAAAAAGCTTATGGCTTTGTAAGAAGATCGGCTGAGGTCAACCAGATGATGAAGGTTGTCGGAGAGGAAGGAACCTCAATCGAGGACTATATTATTTACCAGAAGGGTGAGTTCGTTGACTCAGTTTATCTGCAGCAGAACTCATTTGACCCTGTAGATAGCGCAGTTTCAGTTGAAAGGCAGCGCAATGTATTTAAGGTTCTCGAGGATATTCTTGACGCTGACTTTGATCTTAATGACAAAAGAGAAGCACGTTTATTCTTCAATGAGCTGAGACAGAAGTTCCTTGACTGGAACGGAGCTGAGGAAGGAACAGAGGAATACAAAAAAAGAGAGGATGCTGTTGTATCCTATTTCACTGAGAAGAAAAGAGGCTAGAGAATGCAGAAAGTTTATACAAAAATCGAATCCATTGTCGGAAACGTTATAACCGTTAAAGCTGAAGGCGTTAGAAATGGTGACTTGGCTGAAATCACAACCTCTTCAGGAAAAAGCTATGCAAACGTAATCAAACTTGATAAAGATCTTGTTTCACTGCAGGTATTTGCCGGAGCAACAGGTGTTTCAACCGGAGATTCAGTACGCTTTCTCGGTGTTCCGATGCGTGTCAGTTATTCTGATAACCTTTTGGGCCGTGTTTTTGACGGAGGTGCAAAACCAAGGGACAATGGTCCTGAGCTGACAGAAAACATGATTGAAATCGGTGGACCATCCGTTAACCCTGCAAAAAGAATTATCCCAAAGAACATGATTAGAACAGGTATTCCTATGATAGACGTTTTCAATACACTCGTTGAGTCACAGAAACTGCCTATTTTCTCAATATCTGGAGAGCCATATAATGAGCTTCTTGCACGTATAGCTATGCAGGCTGAAGTTGATATCATTGTCCTTGGAGGTATGGGATTAAAATACGATGACTACCTGTATTTCAAGGACATACTCGAAAAATCAGGGGCACTTTCAAGAACTGTAATGTTTATCCATACGGCAAGTGATCCTACTGTAGAGGCAACCCTTGTTCCTGATCTGGCCTTGGCATGTGCTGAACGATTCGCACTTGATGGAAAGAAGGTGCTTGTTCTTCTGACAGATATGACTAACTATGCTGATGCTCTCAAGGAAATGGCTATTACTATGGATCAGGTTCCATCTAACAGAGGCTATCCGGGAGATTTGTACTCACAACTTGCTGCCCGTTACGAGAAGGCAGTCGACTTTGAGGGAGCCGGATCTGTTACAATCCTTGCTGTTACAACAATGCCAGGAGATGATGTTACTCACCCGGTACCAGATAACACTGGATATATCACAGAAGGTCAGTATTACCTGAAAAACGGTCATATTGAACCGTTTGGTTCTCTCTCAAGATTGAAGCAGAATGTCAATAAGGACACTCGTGATGATCACCGGGCCCTTATGGACGGTATGATTAAGCTCTATTCACAGTACAAAGACTCTCTTGAAAAGAAATCAATGGGATTTTTGATGTCAGACTGGGATGAAAAGCTTCTCAAATACGGTGCTCTTTTTGAAAAGAAGATGATGGATTTGAGTGTAAACATTTCCCTTGAGGATGCACTGGATGAAGGTTGGGAGATCCTTGCAGAGTGTTTTGAACCTAATGAAACACTTCTAAGATCTGACCTGATTGCAAAATATTGGCCTAAGAAGGGTAAATAAGTGGCAGTAAAGCTAACCAAGAATGAGCAGAAAAAACAGAAAGACAGCCTTAAGCAATACTTAAGGTATCTTCCTACACTTCAGCTTAAGAAACAGCAGCTCCAAGTTGTTATCCGTCAGACAGAGGCGGAAATTGAGCGTCTGAGAGAAGAAAAGAAAAAGGCTGTAGAAGGTATTTCTGACTGGATTGCGGTCTATGGCGCCAATTCAACTTTAGGAAAGGATAAGTCAATTTCAAATCTTATCAGAATCAAAGAGATTGTGGTTGAGCAGGGAAATATTGCAGGTGTAAAAGTTCCGGTTTTTGATTCATTGGTTTTTGAGGATATCAGATACAATCTACGTGAATATCCTCTATGGGTCGACAGGGCAGTTAAAGGTCTGAAGGATCAGGCTTATTACGATGCACTGATTTCAACTCTTCAGAAGAGAATTGATCTTCTCAATCATGAATTGAGGGTAACCAGCCAGAGGGTAAACCTTTTTGAAAAAGTAAAGATTCCTGAGACAAAGGAGAATATAAGGGTTATCGGAATATATCTCCAGGATCAGCAGACAAGTGCTGTTGTCAGAGGAAAAATCAGTAAGAAAAAACTAGTGAAGGAGGCTACCTGATGATAGAGAAAATGAAAAAGGTGACTATTTTTTCCGAAGTCAGGAATAAGCACCTTTTGCTGTTGAAACTCAGAGAACTTGGAGTTATGCATATATCACATCTTGTTCAGAAAACCCCATTGGTAGATGAACTTGAAGGTGTTTCGAACAGTTATCTCAAAGTTGTCAGTGCCATCGAAGAAACAATAGGGAAAAAAGAGAAAATACAGCAGCTCAAGCTGGATAAGGATCAGTTTTTGGTCCTTAATGAAAACCTCTTGCAGGCAATCAAGGAAAGAGACCGCCTTTCAGGTGAGATTCACGAACTTGAGAATGAGAGGACGAGAATACTTCCTTTCGGGAATTTTGATCCTGCAGGTGTAAAAAGACTTGAGAATGATGGGATTGAGCTCCATTTTTATACCCTTATTCCCAAGGAGCTCAAGAAACTTGAAAAAACTGAGGATGTCAGATACCTGAGGATAAGCTACAACGGAAAGCTCAGTGCAATTGCTACAGTAGGTGAAACGCTTCCATCTTCAATCCCGGCAGCTCCTTTTGAAATGCCTAAGATGAGCCTAGCTGAAATTGAAGCAAAGCTTTTACTTGACAAGGAGAGGATTGTTGCAATCAATTCCCAGCTGAAGGAAGCAGGATCTTATCTTGATGTATTCAGATTGGAGATTGCAAAGAATAGTGAGCTGATTACATTTGAAAAAGCAAGTGCATCAGTCAGCTCAGAAGATCAGATTGTTTATCTCTCAGGGTATATTCCCCTTAATAGTGAAGAAGAGTTCAAATCTTTCTGTAAAGAGAATATCTGCGGCTATTTCATTGAGAGTCCCGGAGAAGATGACAACCCGCCTACTGAGATAATAAACAAAGGGCCAGTCAAAATTATCAAACCTGTTTTTGATATGCTGGGTCTCGTACCAGGGTACAGGGAGCTTGACATTTCACTCTGGTTCTTACTGTTCCTGACACTTTTCTTTGCCATGATTCTGGGGGATGCCGGCTATGGTCTGATATTTGTAATCATAGCTGTTGCTATGAATATAAAGAGTAAGAAGTGTACGCTTCTTAATTCCCTTGTGTATGTGTTTGGAGTAGCAACTGTCGTATGGGGTGCTCTTACAGGTACATGGTTCGGTTCTGTTGCAATTCTGGAAAGGATTCCATTTCTGCAGAAGCTAGTTATCCCTCAGATTACTAACTTCCCCGGTGTTTTTGGAAAAACCGATCAGTATACACAGGATAATATGATGCAGTTCTGCTTCATGCTGGGTGCAATCCAGATTGGGCTGGCGTGTATTATAAATGTCATAAGGAAACTTAAGAAGAAGGATTTGTCTTTCCTGGCAGATATAGGATGGTTTGTTGATATAATTGTCCTTTATTTCCTTGTTCTGAACCTTGTTATCGGAAAATCAGCAAATATGTCAGTTATAGTTTCAGGTGTTGCAACTGGTTTTGTTCTGACCTGTCTCTTCGGAGGGTTTGAACCTGGAATGAAGATAGGAAAGGGAATTGCTACATCTCTTGGAGGTACATTCACAAACTTCTTGGATACGATTTCATGCTTTTCCAACATCATGAGTTACATCAGACTCTTTGCTGTAGGAATGGCATCTCTAGCTATTGCTGAAAGCTTCAATGATATGGCAATACCGCTTCTAAAGGGATTCATGCTCCCTGCAGGAGTGCTTGTAATAGTATTGGGACATACGATAAATCTCGTCATGGGACTATTGTCCGTAGTTGTACATGGCGTTAGACTTAACGTACTTGAATTCTCCAATCAGCTCGGAATGGAGTGGACTGGATACAAATACGATCCTTTCAAGGTAAGGATTATTGAAAAGTAAATAACACACTTTAAAGGAGTGAAAAATGAGTAGTATCGCATACGTTGGAATGGCTTGTGCACTTTGTTTGTCTGCACTTGGATCATGTATGGGCGCAGGAATCGCAGGACTTTCATCAGTCGGTGGCTGGAAAAAATGTTATGCTTCGGGTAAGCCGGTACCATTTATCTTAGTTGGTTTTGCAGGTGCACCTCTTACACAGACGATTTATGGCTTCCTGTTGATGAACTTCATCAAGAGTTCTTTTCTCAATAAAGGCGCAAATGGAATACTTTGTCTTTTTGTCGGACTTCTTGGTGGACTCGCAATCGGTCTTTCTGCCTACATGCAGGGTAAAGTAGCAGCAAGTGCTGCAGATGCACTAAGTGAAACAGGAAAGGGTACAGCTAACTATTTTATCGTTATCGGTATCGTTGAAACTGTAGCTTTGTTTACGTTGGTTTTCAGCTTGCTTCTCCTCCCATAATATGTCTGATCTGAAGTTCCGGGGCTTAGCTCTCGTAGTGAGGGACCTTGATATCTCTGAAGTCTTTTATTCGGATGTCTTAGGTCTCTCTGTAACTTCTAAAAGAGAAGGCCATATAATCTACGACGGACTTGAGTTATATTCCCTGGCCAGATGGACAGAGGAGTTGGAAAAGAATGTAATGGATTATGTTTATGGGATGTCGACCCATAGCCTTGTCTTCTCCACTTACACCTTTGATTCAATCCTTGACAGAATTTACAAAACAGAATGGATTAATATTGTAGTAGGAGTAAAAAAGGACAAAGGTCTGCGTATTATCAGGATTGCTGACCCCGATGGTAATATAGTCACTATCAGAGAAGAAGTAGATAAATATTTAAAACTTCATTGGCAAGAGACAATTGAACTGGGTCTTGAAGATACTTCTCCTTTGAATTCCTTTGTTTTCTTAGGAAAAAACGAGGATGAATAGAAAATGGGATTTATCCCATTTTTTTATGCCTTAATATACATCACTACTTGGATTTCTTCATTTCAATTTATAGCTAAATAGCTTTCTTTATTTAAAAAAGGCAATCTCATACATAGCTTCAATCTAAAAAAAACACTCCCTCTGGAAGAGAGCAGAGGGAGAAGACTACCAAGTTAAGTAATTATTTCTTTTTGTTTTTCTTGCTAATTAATCTCATAAGGGCTTTTGAAATTTCAACAAGCGGAATAATCAGGATTCCGATTCCAAGAGCAATCAGGAATTCAATTATGCTTATATGTGCAAAGCCGAATGCGCTTCTCAAGAAAGGAATATAAATAACGCAGACTGTTAACAGGAATGCTCCGCATAATGAGAGGATTAGGAAAAGGTTTATTCCTTTTGTCTTTATTATAGATTCTTTCATGCTCCTCATGTTGAATGAATGAAACATTTCAGCCATGGATAATGTCAAAAATGCCATTGTCATTCCATCCTGACTTGTAACCATAGTAAAGTGCCCCGTTTCAAATAGTTCTCCAATTATATAGGAGATAAGAGTCAGAAGAGCAAGGAAGAAGCCCTGAAGAACAACGTTTATTCCAAGACCCCTTGCAAAAATTCCTTCTTTTGTATCCCGTGGAGGTACATCCATAATGCCTTTTTCAGATTTCTCCATACCCAAACCTACTGCAGGGAACGTATCTGTAATAAGGTTAATCCACAAAAGCATTGCAGGAGACAATAGGGTAAATCCCATCATGGATGCGGTGAAAACTGCAATAACTTCAGCAAGGTTGGATGATAGCAGGAATTGTATTGCTTTGCGGATATTCTCGTAAATTTTTCTTCCTTCTTCGACAGCAAGAACAATAGTTGCGAAATTGTCATCCGCAAGAATCATGTCAGCAACGTTTTTTGTAACATCAGTTCCTGTTATTCCCATGCCAATTCCTATATCCGCATTTTTTATGGCTGGAGCATCATTGACTCCATCTCCTGTCATTGCTGTAATTGCGCCTTTTTTCTGCCATGCCTTAACGATTCTTACCTTGTGCTCAGGTTGTACACGGGCATAAATGGAGTAGGATGAAATATTTCTTGCAAGTTCTTCATCACTGAGCCTATCAAGTTCAGCCCCCGTAATTGCACCGTCGGATGAACTGACAATACCAAGTTCCTTACCGATTGCAACAGCTGTATCCTTATGGTCTCCTGTAATCATAACGGGTCTGATTCCTGCCTTATGGCATTCCTTTATTGCAGCGACAACTTCAGGTCTTACAGGATCAATCATTCCAACAAGACCAATAAAAACCAAATCTTTCTCTGCTTCTTTTGTTGTAATGGAGGCAGAAAGTGCGTCAATGTCCTTATAGGCTGCAGCCAAAACCCTTAACGCTTTGTCTGCAAAGCTCTTATTGACGCCGAGTATTTCTTTTCTATCTGCATCAGTAATAGAACGGACACCGTCTTTTGTGAGTATATATGAGCAGGTTTTCAGTACTTCATCGGGGGCACCTTTTGTGTATTGGACAATCTTTGAACCGTTTTTATGAAAAGTGCTCATCATCTTTCTTTCTGAATCAAAAGGGAGTTCAAAGACTCTTTCCATTTCTTCTTTTTCAAGCCTGTTCTTATTAATCCCGACTTTATGTGCAAAGTTTACCAGTGCTGCCTCAGTAGGTTCTCCTTGTGCGTTCCCCGTATCATCAAGATAAGCATCAGAACATAGGCACAGCGCAGTTGCAAGAAGCCTTTCATCTGGAGAATAGGAGTCAACAACAGTCATTTTGTTTTGTGTAAGGGTTCCGGTTTTATCTGAGCAGATAACACTTGTACACCCTAAAGTCTCAACAGCAGTTAGCTTTCTTATGATGGCGTTCTGCTTGCTCATCTTTGTAACTCCGATTGAAAGGACTATAGTTACAACTGCAGAAAGTCCTTCAGGTATTGCAGCTACTGCAAGGGATATAGCAATCATAAATATGTTAAGTGTATTTGCCAGGCTAATATCCTTCTGAATCCACATCTTTATCATATTTACGCCGAAGATAACAATACAGATTCCGAGAATTGCCCATGTAAGGACCTTGCTTAAACTATTGAGCTTTCTCTGAAGGGGAGTATCTCCTTGTTTTGCTTTTTCCAACGATGAAGCTATCTTTCCCATTTGGGTATCCATACCGGTGGCAGTGATAACGGCTTCACATCTGCCATATACAACATTTGTTCCCATATAGACCATGTCGGATCTGTCACCGAGAGGAATATCTTCCTTTCCATCCTCCAAATGCAGTGTAAGTTCTGATTTGTCAGAAGGAACAGATTCCCCTGTAAGGGCTGCTTCTTCACATTTGAGGGATGCAGCATAAAGTATTCTTGCATCTGCAGGAATATTATTCCCCGCTTCAAGAATAATCACATCACCGACGACGAGATTTTCACTTGGGATAACCTGTATTTTACCGTCCCGTTTGACGCTCGTCATTGCCTGGCTCATTTTCTGAAGAGCTTCAATTGCTTTTTCAGCCTTAGCTTCCTGGTAGACACCTAGAATTGCATTAATAAGAACAACTACAAGGATGATTATTGCATCAGACCATTCAACCTTCCCGCTGAGTGCACTTGTCACAACTGATAGAACTGCAGCAACCATCAGTATTATAAGCATGGGATCAGCAAGTTCTTTTATGAACTTTATAACTATGCTTTCTTTCTTTCCTTGCTTGAGGATATTTTTTCCATTTTTCTTCAGTCTGGATTCTGCTTCAGAATTGTTCAGTCCATCTTTTGCAGATTCGACACTTTTCAGAACTTCTTCTGTACTTTGTAAATATGCTTTCATTATTTACCCCGTTATAAGTTATAATGTTGGAAAAATGCGGTAATTTAAAGAGGAAAAAGCAATTATTTTCTAAAAGGAAAATTTTTACTGCAAGCAGGTTGGGAAATTTTGCACATCAAAAATAAAACCTTTAATTGTATAAAGAAAACTGATTTGATATTCTTTAACTGCAAGGAATAAATATGAAGAAGCGAGCTTTCTGGTTTGTTTTTCTTATCTTAATCATATTTGCCGTTTTCACTTCATGCGAGGACGAAGGACTAATAAGGGATATCAGTAAATGGGATGGCAGGAGTTATACCTATGACTGGTATTTCAGTGGTCTCGCAGAAGGGTACAATACTTTCTATATCGATGAGGCTTCAGATTTAGCTGGACTTGCAACTATCGTTAATGGAACAGCTTATCTCCACGACAGCCGTTTTACCGAAGATCATCGTTCAAATTTCAAGAAAAACAATATCATGCTCAGAACAGATGTCGACTTAGGTTATCATCCGTGGGTTCCTATTGCTGACGGATCTGGAATGCTTCCAGGTGTTTATGATGATCCGGATATTGACGAGCAGGTCAACTACCGCTTTTGCGGTTATTTTGATGGCGGGGACCATATTGTTTACGGACTTACTAATGTAGGTTATATTCCTGATGCGGCAAAGTGCTATAAACTGGAGGACCAGGAAAATACATATCAGTTTGTTTACGGCCTTTTTGGACTGGTCCGTGGTGCAAGTATAAAACGTTTGCATATTGAAGGCGCCAGAATAGAGTTTAACGGTCCCATCGTGCAGAAAGTTGATGACGGAGAAGGGAACCAGGTTGATGCTAAGTTTTACTGTGCAGCCCTTGGGGCTTTTGTTGGCCATTCAAGACTGACTTTCGTAATAAAAAACTGTTCGGTGGATGGAACTTCCAGAATAGTTAATAACAGTTATCTAGAAGACGATTCAAAGGTAGCTTTTGATAATATTCCGGTAAAGACAGTTACCGGTGGTCTTGTCGGAAAGGTCGGAGGTGCTGAGTTTAATATTGAATCAGATTTACAGATGCGAAACTGTGTATTTTCCGGCTATGTCTTTGATGATGTTGCTGCAGGTGGTCTGATTGGAAATATCTCCTGTGCCTCAACCATTACAGTTGCCTCTGTTAAATTTGATGGGAGCATTGAAACCGGAGTATCAGGAGGAGCTGGCGGAATTATCGGTTACTCTGTAAGGGAGAGTGATGGTACTACAGCTGGTTCTTTGAAGAATCTTATCCTTACTAATGTCGAGGTTGGGGGATCAATAACAGGAACAAGATATGCCGGCGGAGTTATTGGCCGATCTGCCACCAAGAACTTTTCTATTACCAACCTGACTATGAATTCAATCAAGAAACTGAATTCAGATTTTTCATCTGCGTTGCTTATTGGTTTCATTTCCGGTGATGAAGCGACGGTTTCTGTAAAGAAAGGGAACTTTCCGTCAAAGGTAAGTATTAAAGGTGAAGGTACTGAAGGCCTTATAATAAATCCTCTTCATAAACTTCCTGGCGATGATGTTTACAACCTATTTATCGGCGGATACGCCCGACAGGAGAAAGCCACTGCTGATGGTGTTTCATATGGAGAGAGTCAGATTAACAGTTTTGTTCTGGAAATAAGTGAAAGCAGAATAGGTAATGACAGAAATTTTTCATGCAATTATAAGTATGGTGAAGAGGCGGAGGGTAATTGATTATGTCTAACAGAAACAGAATTCTCTTATCTTTACTGCTTCTTTTTGTTATCCTTTTCTCTTCCTGTGAAATCGGAACGAAAAAAGGTTATGCTGTTGATTACGATATATGGGACGGGTCAGTTGATACATCATGGTATGATAATTACTCAACACAGAGCACGTACTTCATAGATAGTGCTAGTCAGCTTGCTGGTCTTGCTTACATAGTTAACAATAACATTGATAATTTCATCGGAGATTATTTTTATCTTACAAAATCCCTAGATCTTAACGGATATGCATGGACGCCTATAGGAGAAGGTAGCAGACTGACTACAGGACTTGACGGAGACCTTATTTCGGATAAAAAGACAGCTTACCGCTTTGCCGGTGTATTTAACGGACTTGGACATGAAATAAAAGGACTTACCAATATGGGTAAGGACGGTAATAATTATGTTCCCAATGAAGATAGATGTGTTGATAGTATGTTTGTATATGGTCTTTTTGGACTTGTCCGATATGGTGGCATTTATAATCTGACATTGACGGATATTGATATAGATTTTACAGAACCAATTTATAAAGATATTGAGGTTAAGCTTGATAACGGTGAGACTGCAGTCGTTGCAAAACGGTTCTTATGCGATTCTGTAGGTGGCTTGGTTGCCCAGACAAGAATGGATTATGAGATTACCCACTGTTCGGTAGGAACTGGCGGTGATATTATTGAGAACCAGTATAACGTAAGTGAATCGACTATAGGGCTTAAGGCATTTACTTTTTCAGATAAATTCTATGAAAAAGTTCCGACAGCAAGCTATGACTCACTTGAATTCTCCAAAGACGCTGATAATGTTATAACAGGAATTATCTTCAGTCAGGATGGTCTGACTGTTGAATATGATATTAAACAGGGGTCTCCTGTACAGAAAGGGTTTGACCTGGGAGGTGAAGAGGAGTATCCACTTTCCAGAGTTAGAGCCGTAGCAGGTGGGCTTGTTGGCCGGGCAGGGAGCAAAACAGAGTATACTTCCGCAACTCTCAGGGTTACTGGTTCCAGTAATTATTGCAGTATTGAGGGAGGGGTAAGTGCAGGTGGACTTATTGGCCTTGCATCATATACTGATGTTATTGTCATCAAGGACTGTGTAAACTTCGGGAATGTAATCAGCAGGGAGAACTCCGGTGGCCTTCTTGGTCTTTCGAGTGCTGAAACAGATACTAAAGAAGATCAAATTGTAATTAATACCAAACGTTTCGAAATTGAGAACTGTACTAACTATGGTAACTTGATGGCAAGAACAAACGCAGGCGGCATTGCGGGGCAGATTGCGGCTGATACAGTTAAAATAAAAACATTCAGAAACTATGGCAGTTATGTTAACAAAAAACCAGAAACCCTGGATGCTAAGACAGATGCAGCCTCAATGAAAGATCCTTTTATTGTTCCAGTCAGACTTGCTTCCGGTATACTCATAGGTTATATTTCAGATCTTGAAAATGATTTTGTGGCTGAGGGTGTATCGTTCAATATGTACTTGCAGCAGATGAAATACTATGGCAGGCTCGGGTCAATCAATGATGAATATCTGGCAACAAGTTTTTATGCCAGAATTCCTGCAGATGATCCGGTATATGGTGGGAAAAAACTTAATACAAGTTTTGAAAGAAATGTTTCTTCCGCTATAACACCTGTTCTGATTGAGAATACCGATCCGAAGTTCAGGAAGTATTTCAATATGAGAGACTATATCGGAAAAGTCGATAACAGAATAAGCGATGAAATCAAATTCTATATTAACAACGTTAATAAGGATGTTGAACGTGCTGCAAACAATAACTATTACACTGAATTAATTGATTAGTAAATCTTAGATACAAAAATTTCCGGTTTTGCTAATATAAGCACATGGTAAAAGACAGGCTTATTAATCTCGATTTGTACTCATACCTTGATCCCAGAGTGAAGAGCTTCAAAAAACATGGTTTCACTGTCGAGTGCTTTGATGAGTATACAATAGACAATGAATATTCCACTTTGATCCTTGTAAAGAAAGGCAAGTGTATGGCTTGTACCGGATGGAGAGAATCTCCTCTAACTGAAGACGTAAATGCGGCTTTCTCTATCAAGGAGAATGAGTTTGTACTGTTTTTGCCTGGTGAACCTTATGTTTTGCGTTTCGGCTCTGAAGACGAGGTTGAAGGATATAAACTGAAAGATGACTAAAGTGGTTAAGGTCAGGGATAAGTTTATCGGGGGAAAAAGTCCTAAGACTGTCCAGACCATGTATGACAGACCAATTAATCACGCTGATCCAGCTTTGATAGTAAATGAAATCGGTACGCTTGCAGCTTTGGGGTGTGATCTAATCAGGTTTTCTTTTGTTTCAGAAGAAGACAGTGCAGCATTTTCATATATATGCAAGCATTCTGTAATCCCCGTTGTTGCGGATATTCACTTTGATTATAAAATGGCACTTCTTGCGTTCTCACTGGGTGCTGATAAGGTGAGAATAAACCCAGGAAATATCGGGGCCTGGTGGAAGACAGAGGAGATAGTCAGAGCTGCTCTGGATAATGGCTGTGCACTACGAATAGGACTAAATGCAGCATCCCTTCCCAGAGAGGAAAGAGGTATAAAAGATAAATCTTCCCTCATGGTCAGGCATGCCCTCGATTACATTGATGGTTTTGAAAAGCTTGGTTTTGAAAACACGGTTGTCTCCCTTAAAAGCAGTGATATGGAAACCACACTTTCTTCATATCGGGAATTCAGTAAACTTAGTGATTATCCCTTGCATATAGGGGTAACTGAAGCAGGAAGTACTATATCCAGTGCAGTAAAGTCAACTTGGGTTCTTGGGAATCTTCTTAATGACGGAATAGGGGACACTCTCCGTGTTTCGATTAATGGAAGTATAGAAAATGAGGTAATTGCGGGGGTTGAAATACTCAAAGCCCTTAACCTCAGGAAAAACGGGGTGAAGATAGTTGCATGTCCACGCTGTGGCCGTCATACCTTCGATAGCCAGAGTTTCCTTGAAAAAGTTGAAAAAGAATTATTGATGTTGAATAAGAATATAACAGTTGCAATAATGGGATGCTCTGTTAACGGTCCCGGTGAGGCCAGAAGTGCTGATATTGCGCTAACAGGGAATGGAAGGAAAGTCTTTTTGTACAAGAAAGGTGAACTCGTCGGTGAAATCAAAGGTGATCCCGTTAAGGTGCTACTTGATGAGGTGAAAAAATATGAATGATCAAATAGTTGTGAAGGGAGCAAGGGTCCACAATCTAAAAAATATAGATATTTCATTGCCAAAGAATTCTATTGTAGTTATATCTGGACTCTCCGGTTCAGGAAAAAGTTCACTTGCTTTCGATACAATTTTTGCAGAAGGTCAGAGGCGGTACATGGAAAGTCTCTCATCCTATGCAAGAATGTTTCTGGGAAGGCTTGAGAAGCCGGATGTTGATTATATTGAAGGGTTATCGCCTGCAATAGCAATTGAGCAGAAATCAACAAACAGAAATCCAAGATCCATTGTAGGAACAGTCACTGAAATATATGACTACTACCGTCTTCTATGGGGACGAATCGGTCATCCACATTGTCCCGAGTGTGGAAGGGAGATTTCAGGAACAAGTGTAGACCAGATCATTGACTTCATCTTCTCTCACAAAGAAGGTGAAAGGATTATGATACTTGCCCCTATTGCAAGAAACAAGAAAGGAGAATACCGCCAGGTCCTTGAGGAAGCTTTGAAAGAGGGATATATCAGGGCGCAGATTGACGGAAAAATATATAATTTACAGGACTCAATACCTTCACTTGAAAAGAATGCCAAGCATAATGTTTCAATAATTGTCGACCGTGTCAGGAATTCGATGGATGAAAGGACAAGAATCAGTGAAGCGATAGAGCAGTGTATACAAATGGGAAATGGACTTGTAGCAATCATATACATGGATGAAGATATGAAGGAAGAGCTCTATAGCCAAAAAAACTCATGTCCGAACTGCGGTATAACAATTCCGGAAATTGAGCCAAGGTTCTTTTCATTCAATAATCCGCTTGGAGCATGTCCTGTTTGTAATGGTCTTGGATCAATTATAGAGTACGATGAGGACAAGATTATTCCAGAGCGTGAGCTTAATTATCTTGAAGGGGCAATCAAAACCCATAAACCTACATCTACATATTATCGCACTCATATAGAAGCTTTGTTTAAGCGTTATGGACAGGACATAAAGACACCGATGAAGGATCTTCCTCCTTCATTCATGAAAATGCTTTTTTATGGATCACCGGACCCTATACATTTTACCAGAGTGAGTCAGACAACTGGACAGGTACAGAAAAAGTTTGAACCATTTGAAGGGATAATACCCGAACTTACAAGAAGGGAAAAACAGACATTCTCACAGAATATTAAAGCTTGGTTGGATTCATTCAAGAGTGAGGTTGAGTGTCCCCGTTGCCATGGAAACAGGCTTAAAAAAGAAGCCCTGGCTGTCCTTGTAGGTGAAAAATCCATAATGGATGTAACGCGACTGAGTATCAATGATTCAATTAAATTCTTTGATTCTTTGAAACTGACAAAAACAGAGGAAGAGGTGTCACAGATAATCCTGAAGGAAATTAAGTCAAGGCTCATGTTCTTAAGGAATGTCGGACTTGGTTATCTGACACTATACAGAGCAGCTTCTACATTATCAGGAGGAGAAGCTCAAAGAATCAGACTTGCAACTCAGATAGGTTCTGCTCTTACAGGAGTTCTCTATGTCCTTGATGAACCATCTATTGGTCTTCACCAGAGGGATAATGAGAAACTTATAAAGACGCTAAAAAACCTCAGGGATATCGGAAACACTGTTATTGTAGTTGAGCATGATGAGGATACTATCAGGGAAGCAGATTATGTGGTTGACCTTGGACCTGGAGCAGGTAGCCAGGGAGGCGAAGTTATTGCAAAGGGAACGCCTGAGGAAATAGAGAAGAACCCGGAATCTATTACGGGTCAGTATCTTTCAGGGAAACTGGAAATACCGGTCCCTGCGTTCAGAAGGAATGGTAATGGAAAGGAAATCCTAATTACCGGGTGCAGAAAGAATAATCTGAAGGATATTGATGCTAGAATTCCCCTTGGGGAACTTGTTGTTGTCACCGGGGTTTCGGGAAGCGGAAAATCAACATTTCTCAATGAAATACTTCTTCCTGCAGTACATAGGAAACTGAGCAAAAAACCTGAAAAATTTGATGGCTACAGGACAATAAGCGGAATTGAGAATATAGATAAGGTTATAAATATTGACCAAAGTCCGATAGGAAGGACTCCCCGTTCAAATCCCGCAACGTATGTTGAACTTTTTGGTATGATCCGTGATTTATTTGCATCAATGACAGAAGCAAAAATCCGTGGTTATGGACCGGGAAGATTCTCCTTCAATGTTGCAGGGGGCAGGTGTGAGAACTGCCAGGGAGACGGTACTATAAAAATAGAGATGCATTTCCTGCCAGATGTTTTTGTAAAATGCGATGTATGTGACGGAAAAAGGTATAATAAGGAAACACTTGCCGTTACTTACAAAGGAAAGAATATAAGCGATGTGCTTAATATGACAGTAAGGGAGGCCTATGAGTTTTTCTCTGCACAGCCAAGGATAATGAGAAAACTGCAGACCCTTATGGATGTCGGACTTGACTATATCACGCTCGGGCAGAGTGCGCTTACTCTTTCGGGTGGAGAGGCACAAAGGGTAAAACTTGCACTTGAACTCTCAAAAATCCAGACTGGAAAGACTTTGTATGTTCTGGATGAGCCGACAACCGGTCTTCATTTCGCTGATGTAAAGAAACTTCTGGAAGTTCTGCAACGCTTAGTTGATCTGGGTAATACCGTCATTCTTATCGAACATAATCTTGATGTGATAAAATCAGCTGATTACATAATAGATTTGGGTCCTGAGGGTGGCGATAATGGAGGAAACGTTGTTGCCTGCGGGACTCCCGAAGATGTTGCTGATACTGAAGGAAGTTATACCGGTGAGTATCTCAGGAGAATGCTTAATTGAAAAAAACGACGCTTATATTGTTGATATTGTCATTTGCAATAACCATGTCTTTTGGTGCAACAAAAGCGTCGACAATTTATTATGCAAACAAAACACAGCTGGAGAATATGTGCCGGCAGAGGGGATTGGAAACTGGTAGTGAAAATGAGATGAGGGAACGTCTTTACAGTTATGAGAACCTGACTTCTTATACTGATAAGACAAACAGCGGTTCTGAGTACAAAGTCGAAATCATTTCTGCGAACAGACTGAGTATGGAAAATGGGACTGCGGTCCTTGCAGGAAATGCTGTGATTTCATTTTCAAGTGATGGGACAGGCGAGAAGACTATCAGCGCAACTGAAATAATTATTGACAGTGAGAACAGGAAACTGACTGCCCTTGAGAATGTTGTTTTTTCAGATAAAAACAGCAATGCCAGCCTTAATGATATTGAATCGGACATATTCACTATTTTCTGGGACACCGGGGAACTTTTCATATCAAATGCCACAACTTACAGCAAGAGAGAGAACGGAAACCGTGATAGTATCGATTTCTACACAACAGGTGAGAGCATTACATATTCTGAAAGCGGTGGTATGCTCTATGAGAACGGATACATAACAAGTAATCCTGAGCACAGGTACTCGTCAATAAATGCATCCTCAATATCGATTCTTCCAGGTGAAGATATGTTTTTATCGAATGCAACGCTGTCTATCGGCCGTGTTCCCATACTTTACCTTCCGTTTTTCTTTACCCCGGGCTCGCGTATTCTAGGTAACCCTGCATTCGGTCTGTCTTCTGTAAGGGGTATGTTCGTAAATACAACATTTGAGATTCTGGGAAAGAATCCTAAAGTATCATCAGCCTCCAGATCTTCCTCATCGTCATTCTCGGCTCTTTTCAAAAGTAGTGGCAATGACAGTAATGAATACCCCGTTTCATCCTATTACAAGGCAGAGGACGAAAGTGATTTAAGTGATGCAGAAAAATGGGCTGCACAGTCAGACAGTTATGTTTCATTCATACTTGACGCATTCTCCGGAAGTGACAACACAAGTCTCAATGAAGAAATCAGAAGTGGGGGAATAAATGCAGCTTTTGATTCTCAGATAAATCTCTTTGACGGAAAACTGCAACTCGGTTTTTTTGATGGATTTGGAATATCGTCCCCGGTGAGGGAAGTAAAGGGAGACAACAGCGTCCGTTTTTACGGAAATAATTCCCTGTCGTTTAATTTGTGGGGTATAAGGCTTGATGCATCATTCCCAATCTATTCAGATGCTTATGTTCTTGAGGATTTCGGAAACAGGATTATAGGTTTCTCCATTGATCCGCTTCTTGGAACCGAACCAGAGTTTCCCTCAACTTACTCATCCCAATTGTCAAGGCTGGACAGGCAGCTTGATTTCTCCTACTATCTGCCGGGGAAATATACTAACAAGTATTTATCAAGTTTTTCCATTTCAGATCTTTCTATTGAGAAGTCCTATCGCTGGCAAACTCAGTTTGACCGCAATGACGCCCGCTACTACAGTTCATATGTCATTGACTCATTTGTACTTCCGTCTCTATCGGCAAGTCTTTCAGGAACCTTATTGGACTGGAACCATGATTTTGGCAGTCAGGACTCTCAGGAGGAAAAGGAACCTGATATCACGGAAATCCATATATTAAACGATCCATTGTTGAAACCGCTTTATGAAGCAAGCAAGACAAAAAGTACTTCAAAAACCAACAGGATTTCAAGCTCATTGAGATATTCCCTGAGTGAAAGTCTCAGAAATGAGGATGACTTTTCAGGGGGAGAAATTTCATCTTCAAGGTTCACATCCTCCACGTCCTCCCGCTTTTCCTTTTCCTTGTCTTCTTCAGACTGGTTCCGTCTTGAAGATTCAATCAACCCGAGCTACTCATACCAGAAGGATAAAAGCTACCTGGAATATGGCTCAGCTGACAGTTATCGCCTTACGGAAACAGGGACTCTGAATATGCAGAACCAACTCTCCCTCTCAATTCCGTATCTGGGTCTTTCATATTCACTTACAACAAAACTGTTGCAGACAGTGTGGAAAAAGACAGCTCTGGCTGATTACAGGGGAGAAGATTCTCCCGGGTACCAGGAGACTGGCAACACTGAAACCTGGCTGAACCTTGGATGGAACGATGAAACTGTTAGTCAGCACAGAATAAGCTTTTCAAAGCGTTTTGCCACAGAGTGGGGAGACTTCACACCGTCTATGTCGTATATTATATATCCTCTTGATGGTGCTCTTGAGCCGAGTCTTTCATATTCGTATGACAAGTTCAATATGGCATTCTCATGGCGCTTTAACCATAATGATGAAAACAATGGCTTTGATGCGGACCTCGTGAGCCTGTCACTGGCTTACTCTGAAACCTATTTCACGCATTCGACATCCTTCAAATATAGAAGCAATGAATTTGAAAGGTCTTCATTTTTTGAACCGCTGACTCTTACAAGTTCTACATCAATCCGGACAAAAGACAGAAAGTGGTCATTTACTGAATACATTGACTATGAATACCTTTCAAGCCGTTATAATATAAGAAATTATTTTAACTCTCTCAGAAGTTCTATTGTCCTGCCATATACAACACTTTCCCTTAACTGGAAAACCCAGCTTGATAGCAGGCAAGTGGAATTTGATTCATTCTCACTAAGTTTCTCAATGCAGAGTAAATCAGTACAGTTCTGGAGAGGTAGGATTTATCTGGCATTCGGGCTGAGTACTTCAGCAACACTGAATCTGAAGACGAGAACCAACTCATCGTTCACTTTCAGTCCTTCCTTCACATTTTCCATTGCAGAGTTTCTGGACTTTAAGTTCATACTGAACAGTTATAACAACAGTCTTGATACCTATTTTGATGAAAATGGAAGTTTCAGCTTCACATCAATGTTTGATGATTTATGGCGTTCCCTGGATTTTGTTGGAAATGGAAGACATCATACATTCTTCCTTATGCGAGATGTGACAATTCAGATGGTCCATTATATGGAAGACTGGAATCTTAATCTTGAATATAAGGCAGAGGTTACCAGAGTTGATCAGAGGACATACCGCCTTGTTCCGACTCTTTCTGTGTTCCTTTCATGGAAGACAATGCCGGAAATTAAGGTAGATAAAAAATGGAAAGAGGACAAGAACGGAGTGTGGATAGAGGACTGATGAAAGAAAGTATCCTGCTTGATAATGATAAAGTCAGCCTTATATTAGGCAGTAATGACAGAAATCTGGGCTATATTGAAAATCTTCTGGAGGTTTTCCTGTCCGTCAGGGGAAATATAGTAATGACTGACAGGGAATCTCATTATTTTAAACCTCTTTTCCAAAGGCTTTCTTCTGTTGCTGCAGAAAAAGGAGAGCTAACTGAGTCAGACATTTTCATGGAATATGAGAGTCTTATGGATGGAAACGGTAAAAAAACAGAAGCAATAAAAATCCTAAACAGTTCCATCTATCCGAAAAGCAAGAATCAGGAAAGGTTTTTATCTGCACTTAAGGATAATCAGATTGTTTTTGCATCGGGTCCTGCCGGAACGGGAAAAACATTCATTGCGATTGCATGGGCATTGAAACAAGTCTTCTCATCAAAGAAAAACAGAATAATAATAACGCGCCCTGTTGTCGAGGCAGGGGAGAGCCTGGGCTTTCTTCCTGGAGACCTTTCAAAGAAACTTGATCCATATTTAAAACCGATATATGACGCAATGGATGCCATAATAACCCCGGCCCACGCCCAGATTCTGCATGATAACGGAACAATCGAAATCTCCCCTCTTGCATATATGAGAGGCAGGAGCATAAATAATGCGGTAGTTATATTTGATGAAGCCCAGAATGCAACAAAAAGCCAGATGAAGATGTTCCTCACACGCCTTGGGGAATCAAGTCAGGCTATAATAACCGGTGACCCTACCCAAATAGATTTAAAATACAAAAATGACTCCGGATTGGCTGAAGCACAAGAAATCCTTGATGAAATTGAAGGAGTATCTGTGATAAGATTTACTTATCAGGATACAGTCAGGAGCAGACTGGTAAAAGAAATCATAAAAGCTTATGAAAGGAGAGAGAATGAAGTCAAAATTTAGATCCGTAAAGGGACTTAGGGACTTCTCACGTTCGCAGAAAATAGCAGTCATAATTCTTGTGATTGTTGTTGCTTTTTTGGCAACGGCTTTTCCGATGCTTATTAGCGGAACCTCTCTGACAAGAATCCAGACCCTTAAGGACTATAAGGCAGGGGAACTTAGTGATGAGACTATCCTCAGCCCTATGAATTTTACATATATCGATGAGGTACAGACAGCAAAAAACAAGAAAGAGGCTGAAAATGAAGTTTACCCGCTGTTTTCCTACTCGACTTCAGACACCATACTAATGCGTAACAGGGTTTCTGAGTTTACCCAGATGTTCCAGAATGAAATCCCTGTCGGATATGAGTTTTTGGCAAAATACAACCTTTCAGATCCGAATGATGTAGTAGAAAGGATTTCAGAGCTTCCGTACAGGGACAGAAGAATAGTCTCCCGTCTTATCAATGATATTGTTGTTGAACTTCTTACAAGGGGGCTTTTCAGCGAAGATGATGTTAAAAATGCACAGAAAAACGGTTGGACTGTCATTGAGATGGAAAAACCTGTGGACACTGATTTCATCACAGAGAACTACCTTACAACAATAGATGAAGTTATAAGTGACAACAATATTCCGAACTTTGTCATTACCTGGCTGAGCTCTATAGGGGAAGATTATCCTACAAGCATCACAAACCTTATAAATGAGGCTGTAGAGCTTTTGATTTATCCGAATGTTTCTTATGATGCAATGTTACGCGATACCCTGATAAAGGTTGCTTCAGACAATGTTCCTCCTGTTCTCGTTGAAATAAAGGAAGGTGATTCCCTTCTGGAAAGGGACAAGATAGTAACTGAGCAACAGCTGAGAACAATAAACGAGATAAACAAGAATGCTGTTTACAAGATAAATTTTGCAGAGTCTATAGCAACATTTTTGATTCTTCTGTCCATAACGGTGATTTTTGTTTATTATTTCATTTCATCAATTCCATATTCATACAGGCGTGGAAGCTACACGCTTATTCTCCTCACTTTTGTCCTGCTTTTCCAGGTGGGAGAGTACTTCCTTTCATCGGCCCTGCTGAAATTGGGAATAACTTTTCAGGATGCATTTATTCCTATTTATCTGATTCCGCTTCTGATTTCTGCAATAACAAGCAAGAAATTTGACGGGTTTGTCTCTGGTATATTCCTTGCTGTCCTTGTCAGTTTCTGGCCGACTAGCAAAATTGTTACCTTTTTCTACATATTTGCAGCTACCGGAGCAGTAATTCTGATTCTCAAGCTGAGAAGGAAGAGGCTTGCAACAATATATGAGGCTTTGTTTTCAGCCTTTGCTGTTATGGTAATTACTACATTCTTCGGCTTTGTAAACAGCTATACATGGACTGAATTGCTTGTAAGCGTAGTTGTTTCTGCCATAAACGTACTTTTAAGTTATCTGCTCATGTCTATCTTACTTCCGATTCTGGAAAAAGTATTCAATATACCAACACAGGACCGTCTTCATGAGCTTGGTGATGAAACTGATTCACCTGTCATAATCAGGCTTTCCCAGGTTGCCCAGGGAACATACAACCATTGTAAAAATGTAAGTGATATGGCCTACAAGGCAGCTGAAGCAATTGGTGCCAATGCAGAGCTTGCCCGTGTAGGAGGTTTGTACCATGACCTTGGAAAGAGTGAACATCCAGATTTCTTTATTGAAAACCAATCAGGGAAGAATATACATGATGATTTGAATCCCACGTTATCTGCAGGTATTATACGCTCCCATGTGAAAGTCGGTGTTGAGAAGGGAAAGGAGGCAAAGTTGCCTCAGGAAGTAGTAGATATCATTTCAGAGCACCATGGGAATGACCTTATCAGATATTTCTATAATGAAGCTGTAAAAAACAGCAAGAACGGTGGAAAGGATGTTGATGAAGAACAATTCAGATACAGCTCTGGAATTCCATCAACCCCTGAAAGCGGTATTGTAATGCTTGCTGACTGCACAGAGGCGGCTACGCGAACATTGAAGAATCCAAACCATCAGAAGTACGATAAATTCATATCTTCAATTATCCTGGATAAAATCAACCATAATCAGCTTAGTAACGCAAATCTTACAATAAAGGACCTTGAAACAATAAAGGAAGCATTTATCCTGCAACTTATCGGGCGTGATCATTCGAGAATTGAGTATAAGTAACAACATGTATTTTTTGAATAATGACGGTAAAGCTTTAGATGATGAAAGACTGAAAGATGTAAAGAACACACTTGATAGCATTGTCAGGTATTTTGATAATGATGACAACTTTTCCGTAAATTTTATCAATGATGATGAAATTCAGGAACTAAACAAGGAATACCGTGGAATTGATGCTCCTACGGATGTTCTGACTTTCCGTCTGGGCGATGATATTTCGTTTCCTGATTTCGGTGAGGAGAAAGAACTCGGAGACATTTTTATTTCAATTGAGGCAATGAAAAGGAATGCCACGGATTTCGGAATTGATATAACGGAGGAATTGCACCGGCTTCTTTTACACGGTTACATGCACCTATTGGGTTATGACCATAAAACCAATAGTTTCAGCGAAGAAAAAATGCTTATCCAGCAAGAAAAGATTTTAAAGGAACTGGAGTTAATTTCTTAAAATTACAGAAATTAGCTTTGAAAAAATTTATTCTGTTGTTATCTTTCTGGAATGCCTGATATATTTACAATCGGTTTAATTGGCGGTAATATTAGTCAAGGAAATAAATATTTAATTATCGAATGCATTTCAGCATTCTAAGGAGAAAAAGAAATGAAAGTTGGTATCAATGGATTTGGAAGAATCGGACGCTTTGTGTTCCGTGCAGCAATGGAGAGACCTGATGTTGAGATTGTAGGTATTAACGACCTCTGCCCGGTTGATTACCTGGCATATATGCTCAAGTATGATACAATGCACGGTCATTTCAAAGGAACAGTTGAGGCAGATGTTGAGAACTCTCTTTTAATTGTCAATGGAAAGAAAATCAGAGTTACAGCATGCAAGGATCCAAAAGAGTTGAAGTGGGATGAAGTTGGTGCTGAGTATGTAGTAGAATCAACAGGACTCTTCCTTACAAAGGAGAAGGCTCAGGCACACATCGACGCTGGTGCAAAATATGTAGTAATGTCTGCTCCTTCAAAAGACGATACACCTATGTTTGTTGTCGGTGTCAATGAAGACACATATGTAAAGGGAACCCAGTTTGTTTCAAATGCTTCATGTACAACAAACTGTCTTGCACCTATTGCAAAGGTACTCAATGACAAATTTGGTATTGAAGACGGCTTGATGACAACAGTTCACTCAACAACAGCAACACAGAAGACAGTTGATGGTCCTTCAATGAAGGACTGGAGAGGAGGAAGAGCTGCTTCTGGAAATATCATACCTTCATCTACAGGTGCTGCTAAGGCTGTTGGAAAGGTTATCCCTTCACTTAATGGAAAGCTGACAGGTATGTCAATGAGAGTTCCAACACTTGATGTTTCAGTTGTTGACCTCACAGTAAACCTCAAGAAACCTGCAACTTACCAGGAAATCTGTGATGCAATGAAGGAAGCTTCAGAAGGAGCACTGAAAGGAGTTCTTGGCTATACAGAAGATGCAGTTGTTTCATCAGACTTCCTCGGTGATCCAAGAACAAGTATCTTTGATGCCAAGGCCGGTATTGCTTTGACAGATAAGTTCGTCAAAGTCGTTTCATGGTATGACAATGAAATCGGGTACTCAAATAAAGTTCTTGATTTGATTGCTCATATGAAGAAGGTCAACGGCTAAGTTGAGGGCCTGCATTTGCAGGCCTTATATTTTTTGTTTCGGAGATAATACCATGGTTTTAAATACAGTAAATGAAGCACAGCTCAAGGGAAAAAAGGCACTTGTAAGGGTGGATTTCAATGTTCCAGTAAAAAACGGTGTCGTTACTGATGCAACGAGAATTAAGGCAGCTTTGCCTACAGTCAAATACCTTCTTGATAATGGGGCTGCAGTTGTTGTTATGTCTCACTTCGGACGTCCGAAAGGCCAGAAGAATCCTGATTTTTCAATGGCCCCAATTGCAAAGGAATTCTCAAAGCTATTAGGAAAGGATGTCAAACTTGCATCAGATGTAATAGGTGATGAGGTTGAAAAAGAAGTAAAGGAGCTGAAACCCGGTGAGGTTCTTCTTTTGGAGAATGTAAGATTCTACAAGGAAGAAGAGGCTAATGATCCAGAATTCGCAAAAAAGCTTGCTTCCTACGGGGACTTATATGTAAATGATGCTTTTGGTACCGCCCATAGGGCACATGCATCAACTGAAGGTGTTGCACATTACCTGCCTTCTTTTGCCGGTTTCTTGATTGAGAAGGAAGTCAAATACATGGCACCTCTACTTGAAAATCCTGAGCATCCTTTTGTTGCAATCATCGGAGGATCAAAAGTTTCTTCAAAAATCACAGTTCTTGAATCCCTGCTGAAGACATGTGACACAATTGTTATCGGTGGTGGTATGGCATATACCTTTGACAAGGTTCTTGGCTATACAGTAGGTAAATCTCTTCTTGAGGAAGACTATATCGATACAGCAAAGGCTTTCCTGAAAAAAGCTGAAGAAAAGGGTGTAAAGGTTATTCTCCCTGTTGACCATGAATGTGCAGAATCTTTCTCAGAAGATGCAAAGGCTATCTATGTAGATTCAAGAAATATCCCTGATAATCTGATGGGAATGGATATCGGACCGAAAACAGTGGAACTCATCAAGGATGCAATCAAGAGCGCAAAGAGCGTAGTATGGAATGGTCCTATGGGCGTTTTTGAGTTTGCGCAGTTTGCAAAAGGAACTGAAGAAGTTGCAAAAGCACTTTCAGAATCTTCCGCAATTACAGTTGTCGGTGGAGGAGACAGTGTTGCAGCAATCAATAAATTTGGCTTAGCAGATAAGATTTCGCATGTTTCAACCGGAGGTGGTGCTTCTCTTGAGTTCCTCGAAGGCAAGACACTTCCTGGTATCAAGGCACTGGAGAAATAAATGAGAAATAAGTATATCGCAGGAAACTGGAAAATGAATCTTACTCCTTCCGAAGGTGCCAAATATGCCAAGGAGCTTTCACAGGCATACAAAAAAAGCGGTGCTGACTGCAAAATTATGATTGCATGTCCTTTTGTGGATCTTCCTTTTGTTGTTGATGCGGTCAAAGGTACTCCGGTTATAGTTGCTGCCCAGAATATGGCAAACCACAAATCTGGAGCCTATACCGGAGAAGTTTCACCGGCAATGCTTAAAGATATCGGCGTAAATACTGTTATTCTTGGTCATAGTGAAAGGCGTCAGTATTATGGAGAGACCGATGAGATAGTTAACTCTAAGGTTCTTCTTGCCCTTGAAGAGGGAATGGACGTCGATCTTTGTGTAGGGGAGACCTTAGATGAAAGGGAAAGCGGTAAGCTGGAAGAAGTACTTAAACGACAGATATCAGTTGGTTTGCAAGGTGTAAAACCAGAAGAAATGAAGAAGATTACCATTGCTTATGAACCGGTATGGGCCATAGGAACTGGCAAGACTGCAACCCCAGAGGATGCTGATGAAGCACATGCCTATATAAGGAAAGTTGTGGCTGACATATACAACAAGGATATTGCAGAAAACTTGATTATACAGTATGGTGGTTCTGTAAAAGCGGGTAATGTTAAGGCTTTGATGGCTAAGGAAAACATCGATGGTGCTTTAGTTGGCGGAGCCTCCTTAAAACTTGATGATTTTTTGCCTATCATTACCTATAATAAATAGTAATTAACGGAGTAAATGATGGGAGTTTTATCAATTATTCTTTTGGTATTGTTTTGCATTGTCTCAATTCTTCTTGTTTTCCTTGTTGCTATTCAGGATGAGAAGAGTTCGGGTCTCGGTGGTTTATTTGCCGGTAACAGTGATTCAGTTTTCGGGGCTAATCCTTCTAACTTTATCACTAGGGCAACTGTAACACTCGCTATACTTTTCATGGTGTTGTCGTTGGTGGTTGCATTTGTTAATAAATCAAGCGATGCAGACATTTCAAGAGCAGTAAGTATTGCTGAAATAGAGAATAATGCTGCAGCAAGTGGCTGGCTTAACGAAACAAGTACAGAACCTGTGGCAGATAGTTCAGCTAATTAATTCGAATAGGAACAATCCGGCCTAATGGCTGGATTTTCTTTTTTTTCAGGAATCATATGCAGGTAGCAATTGTTTATTATTATGATGGAGAAGATAGCAGCAAATTAAAAGATGTCTGTGGTTCTTTGTCTAAAGGACTGGAGAGACAAGGCTTAGGCACTGAAATTATTGACGGACGAAAACAGGACGACAAAAAGCTGACAATTTATGACTATATGGTTTTTGTCACTGTGCCTTGTTCCTCTTTTTCATCACGCTTGCCGTCAGGAATAAAACGCTATTTGGAGAATGCTGGGAAAGTCAGTGGAAAGAGAACCTGTGCTATTGTGACAGGCGGTTTTTTATTTAGAAATAAAGCGCTTCAAAACCTGATGAAGGTCCTTGAAAGCGAGGGAATAATTCTGATTGCAGGCGAGGTAATAACAAAAAATGATGTTGCTGAAGCTTATGGTCTGCATATCAGGTTTTAAGGATAAGCAATGAAAAAACTAGTATCTATTATTTCTTTATTATTTGTTTTCGTTCTCAGCTCATTTGCAGCAATCAGCCAGCCGGCCGCAACTGTCTATTTGACAAAGAATGAAGTAATCAGTCAGGACGAAGTGACTGCACTGGTGCAAAACTACAAACAGACCGGACAGACTGTTACCACAGCAGAGGTTCTTGAGGCTTTAATTGACCAGAAAGTGTTCCTTCAAGGTGCTGAAAGGGATGGATATAGTATAAACGACAGACAGTTGGATTCTTTATATGCCCAGCAGAAAGCTAATGTTGAGCAGCAGGCAGGGCGAACACTTACTGATAAGGAATTTGAAGATCTTGTGATTGCAAATTATGGCTCGGTTAATACTTTCAGGACTCAGCTGAGAAACAGCGCAATTATGGAGCAATACCTCCCTGCAAAAAAGGGAGATATAATCAATGCACCAGTTGAAGTTTCAGACAGGGAAATAAGAACATGGTACAGACAGAATCAGACAAGTTTTACACAGCCTGAAATGCAGTATGTAAGTGTTATCATCATGTCTAGAAATTTAGAAAATCCTGCAGAAGATGCAAAAATTCTTACTCAGATGCAGAAGATTCTGGAAGATATTAGGGCTAATCGTATTACATTTGAAAAGGCAGTTCAGCAGTATTCTGATGATGAAGAAAGTAAATCACGTGGCGGTATTGTCGGATGGCTAAGTGATACATCAATTTCCAGGCAGAGTGTTGGAGATGATTTTGTCGATGAAGTTATGGATTTGGATGTTGGTGAGATTTCAGGTGTTATCAGAACCAATGAGGATTATGCGATAGCCAGAGTCAATTCCTACATGCCGGCAAAAATCCTATCCCTGGATGATCCGGTATCTCCTGAAGAGAGTGCAACTGTGAGAGATTTTATACGACAGGGACTTACGTTGCAGAAGACGCAGCTCAAGCTTGCAGAGGCTTACGACAGTCTTGTCGATGACCTGAAAAAGCAAGCAAGAATTAACAGGATAATGAAATAATGGATAAGCTCAAAAGGCATAAATCTCGAATATTTGCAGTGCAGACTTTGTATGCACTGGAATTCAACCAGAATCTCCCTCCAAAGGGAGATTTTGACTTCTTTCCAGGGCTTTCCGAATCTGAAAAAAAAGAATTGGAAAGTGATATCAGCTTCTATGCCCGTTATCTTATAGATGGAACAATTGAACATCTTGAAGAAGTGGATGCTTTGATTTCTTCATACAGCCAGAATAGACCTATTGACAGGATAGATAAAGTTGAAAGAAGCATTCTGCGTCTTAGCTTTTTTGAACTTCTTTATGATAAGGAAGTTCATCCTACGATTGTAATAGATGAATCTGTAAAACTATGCAAAGAACTGAGCAATGAAACTTCATACCGTTTTATTAACGGCATACTTGATAAATACGTTAAGGACAATAGCAAAGATGGTAACCATTAAAGATAAGCATGACATAGAGATGCTCAGGGCTTCTGGTCGTCTTCTTGCCCAGATGTTTGCCGATATAGAAAAAGATGTTGTTGAAGGAGCGTCTACATACGACATTGATAAAATCTTTGAAGATATGATGAAGAAAAACCATGTTATCGGGCCATGCAAGGGGTATTATGATTATCCGGCTGTGACATGTATAAGTATAAACGATACAGTAATTCATGGAATTCCTTCAAAGAAGAAGATTTTAAAGGCGGGTGACCTTGTATCTATTGATGTTGTAATCAATAAAGACGGTTATTTTACTGATTCAACACACACCTACGAAATTGGAAAAGTCAGCGAAGATGTTCATCGCTTGAATGTTGTTACAAAGAAGTGTCTTGATCTTGGAATAGAAGCGGCCGGTAAAAAAAGTGCGAGAATTCAGGACATAGGAAGAGCTGTTCAAAGCTATGCAGAAAAAAACGGTTACTCTGTTGTGAAGGACTTCTGTGGCCATGGAGTAGGTTTTGCTATGCATGAGGCGCCAGATATTATGAACTATGTCAGTCCATTGCGACCGAATCCACGTCTCCATCCTGGAATGGTCATTGCTATAGAACCGATGATAAATATGGGTAAGGAAAAAATACGCATTGACGAAAACGGGTGGGATGTTTACACAGCAGATGGCAAAGTTGCATGCCATTGGGAGCACACTGTTGCTATTACCGAAGATGGGGCTGAGATTCTTACAGTGCTTTAGGAGACAGGATGAAAGAGTTTATTACGTGCGACATGATCAGAGACGCTGCAATAAAGCTGGTCTATAAAATGCATAATGAAGATCACTTTGTGCCTGATGTAATATATGATTCACTCAGAGGGGGTGCATATATGGCAAATGTCATGAGTGAGTATTACAAGTTGCTTTCAATGCGGGAGGGGAGAACTCCTGTTTTCTATGCCGCAGTTGTTGCCCGCTCCTATGGAAAAGTTAAAGAACATTCAAACCATGTTGATATTGATGGATGGACATGGTCACCCAAGAATCTGCACCCAGGACAGAAAGTTTTAGTAGTTGATGATATTTATGACACCGGTCTTACAGTCAACAGCCTTGTCGAAAGTATTATGGCATCAGGAATTCCGAGAGACGATATCAAAGTTGCAGTCTACGACTATAAAGTCCCACTATATAAATACAGAAGCGGAGAGAGTCCTCTTCCAGTACAGCCTGATTATTGGTGCAGAAAGCATGTGCTTAACAGTCCTGATGACTCAGCATGGATTCACTATACTTGCCACGAATTCATTGGTTTGACCGATGAAGAGGTGGACGAGGTGTATGAAGATCCGGAAGTAAGGGCAATCCTGAAAAAAATTCTGAACTGAGGCTTATTGTATAAACTGCTTGAAATTAGTCATGGATAGTGTATTTGCTATAAAATATACCAAAATGTCACTAAATTACACATTTTTTAATCACTACATGACTTTTTTTGAAAAAAAGTTGTTTTAAAAGGCTCATAAATATTGTAAATTTTTCTTGAGTAGAAAGTAAGTAAACTTAATCTGTTTAAGTAGCATCCTAGGCGTTAGTTAAACAGAGCCCGGGGAAAGAAGTTTGCTCATTGTTCGATTTCACTTTCTTGATTGAAGTACAGGTAGGTATATGGGGTATCTGAACAATATTTCAATTGGGAATGTCGCTTTAGAAAGGTAGTTAGATGGCTACTGGAAAATTCCATATACTTGAATAGGAATTAATTGGATTTATTTGGGAAAGATGAAGATTGATTCTTATATAGAGTAGCATCAAGCTAATAGCCTAAAGGATATTAGAATGAGTGGGATTTAGTGCTAAGGCACTGAAAAATCTTAGTCGGGAACGGAGTTCATTTGGAAGAAGACCTTTGAGACGTTCTCGATTTTTTTTGTCTCTTCACATAAAAAAACGGGATATTGCTATCCCGCTTTTGAGAACTTCTATTGCAGGAAACCGGAGAGCGGGTTGGAGCTTGAAAGCCTGTTATACTCGTTGGTATCAATATTGAGTGAGCCAGGTATTGTTGTACCATTAATCAAAAGGAACTCATTATCATTTTTTACCCCTGCAATTGTCTCAGGAGAAACTGAGGCAAGATTACTTCGGGTTTTTGTTGTGAATTCTCCGTTTTCGGTTGAGATAATAAAATATGTACTAGCTTCAGGCTTTATAATCAGAAGCTGGCTTTTATTTGAATTGTAGAATGAAGGAACAAGAAGACTGTTGGCAAAAGATGTACCGAGATCAGCAAGCAATGTATCGTTTGAATATACTGTACCATCAGAATAAATTGCAAAATTATCATTAACCCCAACGACGTAGACATCTTCATTTTTCCTGTTTGCAATCTCTTCAAGGCTCGATCCATCTGCACTGAACTTATAAGCTATAGTCGAATAATTGTTTTTGTCTTTCTCAGATGTAGGAGATGCAGATAAACCATCTGGGCCTTTGACGCTCGTTGTTGGAGATAGCTCCATATCATGCAAGGCACTTATGAAAGCAACAGTCGTTGGATCCGAGCTATCATCAAATGTACCATAGAACAATTTATACTGTTTATTATCAGTTTTTGACTGGAAAACCGTTATGAATTTTTTTCCATCAGCCGAATAAGTCCTAATGTATTTATAGCCATCAATTTTTCCGACCTCCACATCAGTATCAGAGTCATCGTCACTTTCGTTTTCAGCCTCATCTAGCTTTATTGTTTTCTTATAAAGGGTAGAAGAAGCGTTATCAAAGTAAGCATAGAGAATATTGCTTCCATCCTTTTTGGCATAAAAAGCATTCATCATGCTGTTTCCACTTTCATTACCGACAGTTTTGAAAGCACCAAGATTATCAAGTATTACAAAGCCTCTGTCTGTTGCAAGGTACAATTCTGTATTATCTCCGTCAAGGGTCCTTCCTAAAACTTTGAGAACTTTATAAGGTGTCTGATACTGCGCATTCTGGGCAGCCTGTATAACTCCCAGGTTTGAATCATTACAAGAAATTAAAGCAGTCAGTACAACAAGAAGAACTGATAGAGTAACAAGTAGTGTAATAAAGTTTTTTCTTTTCATATAAGCTCCTCTTAGTGTCTGTATGTGATTGTCACATTAATCGGTACAAATGTAAGTTGTCCGTTCATTTTTGGCTCTTCTAGATATAGTTCTGCTGAATATGTAATGCCACTGGTAAGACCGAGTCCCCAGCTTTCGTTGAAGAAGTATCTTCCACCAACATTAAAAGTTGCCAAAAGCGCAAGATGGGCATTGTCATTGTAGCTGAGGTAGTTCATACCTAAACCCAGTGAAATAGGAAGTTCAAAAGTTCCCTGCAAAGGCATATATGTTGCTTTGAACATAAACGGAACCTGGGTAAAGATCTTGCCATCTGCTACGAAGTTGAACTGGTAACCCAGCTCTCCTCCGACAGAGAACAGAGGATGCAGAAATACTTCATAGTCAATTGAACCATATCCCCCCATGGTGAAGTTTGTTGAATTTCCACCTGATCCTGGCCCTATTCCAGTAACAAGGGTAGTGTCTCCGCTGTCTGTGCTGGAATATGAAGAGGCTAACAGGGGAACATTTGTTCCGATGCTGATTGTAAAATTCTGAGATCCTACATCATAATAAGCAGTACTTGAGATAAAACTCAGTGCCAATGTCAGTAGACATAAAATAAGTGCTGTTTTTTTCATAATGATTCCTTTTCAATTATAGCTTAATGGGTAGTTAAGGGCAAATGCACTGTTGTTTACATACAATAAAGTTGATATAAATAATACGTGGAAAAATTAAGTTGCAAAAAGGTTGCTGAGAGCGTAATCGCATCAGTTAAGAGAGATACGGAATTATTTACAACAGAAAGAAATAGAAGGCCAGGACTTGCAGTCGTACTGGTTGGAGATAATCCGGCCAGCCAAACCTATGTAAGAAATAAGACACTTAAAGCTGAGGAATGTGGTTTTTTGCATTTTCAGTATAATTTTGGTGAAGATGTTTCTGAAAGCGAGTTGTTATCTTTGATTGATAAATTGAATTGTGATGCGCAGATTGACGGAATTCTTGTACAGCTTCCCCTTCCTGAAAGTATCAACGAAGAAAAGGTAGTAAATGCAATCAAACCGGAAAAAGATGTTGACGGTTTTACATATCTGAATGTGGGACTGCTTGCAACCGGCCATGACGCACTCGTTCCATGCACTGCAATCGGGATTCTGGATATCCTGAGGTATTTTGGTGTCGAAACATGTGGGAAGAATGTTACTGTCATAGGAAGGAGCAATATTGTTGGGAAACCGGTATTCTACCTTCTCAGCCAGAAGGGAATTGATTCTACAGTGACTTTATGCAATACAAAGACAGAAAACCTGAAAGAACATACTCTGAATGCTGATATCATTATTGTCGCAACCGGTCACAGAAATACAATTGATTCCACTTATGTCAAAGATGGGGCTGTTGTAATTGATGTTGGGATTAATCGCGTGGAGGATAAGACAAAGGAAAAAGGTTTCCGTTTAGAAGGAGATGTTGATTTTGCCTCATTCAAAGACAGAGATGTAAAAATAACTCCTGTCCCTGGAGGGGTGGGATTGATGACAGTTGCAGAGCTGATGAAGAACACCCTGATAGCTGCAAAAAGGAGATAGTTTGAAATATCTGATTGAAACTTATGGGTGCCAGATGAATGTGGCCGAGTCAAATGCTCTTGAACTTCTTTTAAAAGGCAGGGGACTGACTGCGACTGAAAAACCGGAAGAAGCTGATGCAGTCATAATCAATACATGTTCAGTAAGAAAGAGTGCAGAGAACCGAATATGGGGTAGGCTGGGTTTCTATTCAGCAGAAAAAAAGAGACACCCACTTAAGCTTATTGTGACAGGTTGTATGGCAGAACGGATGCACGATGAACTGAAAAAGGCAGTTCCGGCTGTGGACCTTGTTATAGGAACTGATGATAAGGCCCTGATTCCTGAATTCATTCTTGGAAAGAAAAATGAAAGGGAGAATGGGTATAAGTTTCTGACTTCATATTATAAAGATGGTGATTTCAGCGCTTATGTTCCTATCATGAACGGATGCAATAATTTTTGCTCATATTGTATAGTTCCATATGTAAGAGGGCGGGAAGTCAGCAGGAAAGTTGAAGATATCTTATCTGAAATAGATTTTCTTGAAACGAAGGGTGTAAAGGAAGTTACCCTTCTCGGACAGAATGTTAATAGCTATAAGGCGACTTATAATGGCGTGGAAATTGATTTTCCATCACTTCTTGAACTTATTATTCCTCACATGAATTGTATCGAGTATTTACGTTTTGAATCCCCGCATCCAAAGGATTTTTCTCTTCATCTGATGAAAGTAATTAATTCCAACAAAAAGATATCCAAGCATATCCATCTTCCGATGCAATCCGGCTCAACAAAAGTATTAAAGGAAATGAACAGGAAAACTACAAGGGAAGGTTTTATCAGTCTGATTGAAAAAATCAAAGAGGAAATACCATCTGTTTCATTTTCCACAGACGTAATGGTTGGCTTCCCTGGAGAAAGTGAAGAAGAATATGAGGAGACACTTTCGATGATGGAGATTCTAAATCCGACGGAAGCCTTCATGTATTATTTTAATCCACGAGAAGGAACCCGGGCTGAGAAGATGGAAAACCAGATTGACATGGAAACAAAAACGAGGCGTCTGGAAACATTGATTAATGAACAGCTTAAAAGACAAACCAGGCAGAAAGAAGAAAAAACAAAAAAAGCATTTATCACTTCAGGTCTCCTTCTCGGACCATCCAGGGATGATAAGAACAGATTTCTTGTAAGGACCGAGCACAATGAGTATATTTCAGTATTACTAAACAGAAAATATAATCCGGGTGAAATCGTAGATATCAATGTAACTTCTTTCAAAGGAAACACATATTTGGGAGAAGAATTATGAGTGGGGAAGATAAAAAGAATCTTCTCTTTAAGGCTCTTGATGATGCAAAAAAAGTTGTTGCTCTGACAGGTGCAGGTGTTTCAACTTCAAGCGGGATTCCGGATTTTCGATCTTCTGGTGGATTTTATTCAAAAAAATTTGGGAATCTGAGAGTAGAAGAGCTTTTGGATATTTCTTTTTTTATGAAACATCCGGATGTGTTCTACAAATGGGCTAAGACCAGCTGGTATATATTGGAGGATTACAAACCGAACCTGCTACATAAGGAACTTGCTGAGCTTGAAAAATGCGGAAAGCTTAATTTGGGAATCTTTACCCAGAATATTGATTCTCTTCATCAGGAAGCAGGTAGCAGGGAAGTATATGAACTTCACGGAAGCTTACGCAATGCATATTGCACTAACTGTGGCAAAGCCTATACGTATAAAGAGATATCCAAGATAGTGAATGATAACAGATTGCCTTCCTGCTCGCAATGCAATGGTCTTATTAAACCAGATATTGTTTTCTACGGGGAAAACCTGAACGAATATGTTTTGAAAAAAGCATTTATCTCTTTTGAAAAAGCAGACCTTGCTCTTGTTATGGGATCTTCACTAGTTGTAAACCCTGCTGCAGGACTTCCCATGTACACACTCTATAACGGAGGCAAGGTAATTATTGTAAACAGGGACGAAACATATTTGGATGGAAAAGCCTATCTGAAGTTTGAATCCCTTGATGAGTTTGCATTGCTTCTTAAAGAATATATCGGAAATTAGTTGAAAAACTGTCATGCTTTGGCTATCTTAATAGTACACCTATAGGGGGTGTCCCGGATTCGACTGGCATTGCTAGGCTGTAGACGGCGAGCCAAGAGCTGACTTGTAAAACCGGCAAAAACAATTAAATGCAAAGAAAGAAGACGAATACGTCTCTGACGAAGCAACATTTGCTCTCGCTGCTTAAGCGGGGCGGGAAGGACTGAATAAGTTTTCGATTCTTTTCTTCCTTTACCATAGAAAACTTACTTTTCCTGACTCGCAGCTGGAAAAGGACATAAAGCGATGCTATACAGTAACGTTTGTTATATTACCAAGCTGTATATAAGATCAGAATTATAACTACGCTCGTAGATGTTTATAGGTAGGATGTCAGGACGGGAGTTCAACTCTCCCCACCTCCATTGAATAATTCTTTAT
>CAZOTY010000011.1:0-52624 GCA_964582905.1 uncultured Spirochaetaceae bacterium
TTTTGGATATCAATATTTTAAAAAAAACTGAAATTTTAGTCATATACCTTTTTTAAAAAAAAATATGAAATTTAATTATGGTATTGCTAATTTACTGTATTAAAAATAGATATTTAAATTAAAACTGTGAATATAATGTAATGCGTTTCAGTTTTTTGACGTTAAATAATTGAATATCAAAAACAATAGAAATACAATCAATCAAGGAGAATTTGTATGAAAAAAGATGTAGATTGGTCGAGTTTGGATTTTAGTTACAGGCCATGTGATTTCCGCTTTGTTGCAAAATACAAAAATGGTGCATGGGATGAAGGAGCTTTAAGCAGAGAAGCAACTATTACTCTCAGTGAATCAGCAGGAGTCCTTCAGTACGCTCAGACTTGTTTTGAAGGTCTAAAGGCTTACACCCAGAAAAACGGAAATATTGTAGCTTTCAGACCAGACTTAAATGCCGAGCGCTTACAGGATTCAGCCAAACGTCTAATGATGCCTGAAGTTTCAACAGAAATGTTCTTCAAAGCACTTGATGAAGTTGTTGCAGCAAATGCTGACTGGGTTCCACCTTATGGTTCAGGTGCAACTTTGTACATAAGGCCATTCCTTTTCGGTTCAGGCCCGGTTATCGGAGTAAAACCATCACAGGAATATGAGTTCAGAATGTTTACAACTCCGGTAGGCCCATATTTCAAGGGAGGGTTGAAACCAATTAAACTTCTTCTTTCAGATTATGATAGAGCTGCTCCACATGGAACAGGGCATATAAAAGCAGGATTGAACTATGCAATGAGTCTTTATCCTGGAGAAGTTGCTCACTCAAAAGGCTTCAGTGAAAATATGTATCTGGACGCCGGATCAAGGACATATGTTGAAGAAACAGGGGGTGCAAACTTCCTCTTTGTAACAAAAGACGGAAAACTCGTAACTCCAAAGTCTGACACGATTCTTCCTTCAATCACAAGAAGATCACTGATGTATGTCGGAGAAAAAATACTAGGTCTTGATGTTGAACAGAGACAGGTCAGATTTGATGAGATTGGAGATTTTGCTGAGTGCGGCCTTTGTGGTACTGCAGCTGTTATTTCGCCTGTAGGTTCAGTTACAACTTCAAGTGGTAAAGAAATTGTATTCGGATCCGGAAAAGAAAATATGGGACCAGTACTCAAAAAACTCAGAGAAACACTTGTCGGAATCCAGGAGGGGGACATTCCTGCACCTGAAGGTTGGATAAGGACAATCGTTGAGGCTTAATTACTGAAAAAATAGAAACGGCTTGTATCAAGCCGTTTATTAATCAATCTGCAGAAAAAAAAGACCAGAATCTTATCTGGTCTTTTTTCTATCTACATTACAGTCCCATCAGGAATAATTGCATTTTTGTTTATTACGATTATTCCGTCATGAATTGAGTACATTTCATAGTCACCCTCCGGGCGTGGAATATTATCGATACCGATTCTGCAGTTTGAGCCTATTCTGGCATTTTGGTCAATGATAGCTCTCTTTATAATTGTTGCTCTGCCGATGCCGATATTCGGAATACCTTTTCTGGCATTTTCAGCTTTCTGTTCCTCTGTTTCGTAAGCTGAGGCACCCATGCAGTAAACACCATCAAGTGATGCACCTGACTCAATAAATGTTCTTACCCCGATAATTGAGTTTACTATGTATGCATTTGTGATTATTGATCCTTCGCTTGTAAGAGAATATGAAATATTACAGAAGTTTGCTTTTGTTGCAGGAAGATGCCTTCTATGGGTATAAATTGGAGCTTCTTCATCGTAGAAGTTGAAATCCGGCTTTTCACTTGCAAGATTGAGATTGGTTTCATAAAAGTTCTTTATTGTACCGATATCCTCCCAATAACCATCGAATAAGTATGCTGCAACTGGTCGCGTTTTTATTATTGTAGGGATAATTTCCTTTCCGAAGTCTGTCTTATCATTATTCAAAGCTTCTTCCATTGCAGATGCAGTGAAGATATAAATACCCATACTTGCGAGGTATTCAGTATCTTTTGTAATAGGTTTATTCAGAAGATCTGCCATGCATTTTTCCGAAGTCTTGTATTCATGTAAATCCATATTTGAATCTGGCTTCTCATAGAATTTTTTAATCATACCTTTGTCATCGCATCCGATTATCCCAAGGCCTGTTGCATTCTCTCTGGAAATAGGTTTTGCAGCTACGGTGAGCACAGCTCCCGAATCAATATGGCGCTGTAACATAGCATCAAAATCCATTCTATATAGCTGATCTCCGGAAAGAATCACATAGTAGTCAGCATTCTGGTCATGGAAGTGTTTCAGGTTCTTCCTTACTGCATCAGCTGTTCCCTGATACCAGGATTCACTGCTGGTTGTCTGTTCTGCTGCAAGGATCTCAACAAAACCGCCGGAAAACTGATCAAACTGGTATGTTGAAGAAATATGGTTATGTAACGATGCAGAATTAAACTGTGTCAGTACGTAAATCTTTCTTAAACCACTGTTGATGCAGTTTGAAATGGGGATATCAACGAGACGGTATTTTCCGGCAAATGGCACAGCCGGTTTTGACCTGTCCATAGTCAGTGGATAGAGCCGAGTACCTCTTCCTCCACCCAATACAATTGCAACAACATTGGGATTCCTTTTTAATGCTTCCATCTATAACTTCCTCTGTCCTTACTACCTATTATAAACCTCAAAACAAGCATTTACAGTTTTTTCGTTTAAAATTTCAATAATCAAATAAGTCAGTAATTACGAAAGTTTTATTATGGCTTCCTCGAATCCGGAAATATATTCATCTGCCGCGTGGGATGCATTTGCTCCGTCAGAGGCTGCAGTGACCACCTGTCTGAAAGGTGTTGTTCTAACATCTCCTGCTGCAAACAGGCCGGGAACAGAAGACTCCATATGATTATTTGTTACAATAAAGCCATTTTCAGTTTCAACTATTTTGGAAATAAAGGAACTGTTAGGGGTTATTCCGACAAAGATAAATACCGCATCCGTGGGGACCTCTTCACCATCTGAGAGAGTGACAGATGTCACTTTTTTCCCATCTCCGTTTATGGAAACGATCTGATTGCTCAGGCGTAACGTTATATTGTCCCTTTCCTTAACCCTGTCTTGCAGAATCTTCTGGGCCCTGAATTCATTTCTTCTATGAACGAGGACAACTTCATTAGTCAGCTTTGACAGATATAATGCATCCGTTAAAGCTGTATCTCCACCACCGACTACAACAACATTTTTACCTTTGAAGAACGGACCATCGCATGTAGCGCAATAGCTTACCCCTCTGCCTTGATAATCCTTTTCCCCCTTGCAACCAAGTTCCCTGTGAGTTGCCCCAGTTGCGACAATAACTGCCTTTGCTTGCTCTGTCGAACCATCTGCAAAGCTTATGTCAAATATGTTTTTACTGTTCTTAGCAACAGATTTTACTTCATTGAATTCCATCTCCACACCGAAGGAGAGTGCCTGCTTTTCAAGCTTTTCAGAGAGTTCAAATCCACTTATTTTTTCTACCCCGGGATAGTTTTCCAACTCATCAATAAACAGGAGCTGTCCTCCTGAACCCATTGGGTCAACTATTTTTACTTTGTAGCCAGCCCTGGAAGAGTATATTGCAGCACTGAGACCAGCAGGGCCAGCTCCGATTACTAAAATATCAACCATTGATTTCCTCCATTTTCTTCAAGAGTGCTTCCTCTGCATCTGAACGACGGACATATAAAGGACCTTCACCAATATCATCCTCTCCGAATTCCAGCCATTTCTTTTTTCCGAGACTGTAGAGTTCTCTGGCAATATTGTTAGATGATTTATTATCAAGCACTACATTCTCTTCAAGTGAATTCTCACATAGTTTCTCATAGAACAGGTTTCTGTCGGGACCAGTGAGGATAACTTTTCCAATTCTTTCCAACTCAGGCTTAATGTTTTCAATGTTGCCATCCATAGCGCTGATGATAACTTCATCATTGCTATTCTTCAAACGGATATAGAAACGACGTTTTCTGGCATCAATTACCGAGAGGATAGCCTCGTTAGGATACTCCTTTTCTGCTTTTTTCTCGATTGCTTCAAGATTCGGAACTGAAACAACAGGAATATTCAAAGCAAGGGACAGACCTTTTGCTACACTGAGCCCGATCCTCAGCCCTGTAAAGGAACCTGGACCTTTGCTTACAATAATCAAATCGACATCATTGATTTCAAGTTTCAGACTTTTTAAAAGCGTATCAATATCAGAAAGAAGGTTTACACTCGGGTCTTTGTACTCATCCTTGGAAACTTCAGTAAAGTTTATTTCATTGTTTTTTTCAATCGCAAGGGCCAAGGACAGATGATGTGTTGCCGTATCTATTATCAGGCTAATCAATTGATGGTGATCCTCCTGTCGCCGTTCTGATCTATATTTATCTGAATATATATTGTATATTCGGGTAGCATTGTTGAAATTTTCTCAGACCACTCAATGAAGGTTACTCCATCAGGATAAAGAAATTCCTCTCCTCCCATTGCCTCAAATTCATCCTCACCAGAAATCCTGTATAAGTCGAGATGATATATTTTAAGCCTTCCATCGTATTCCTGTACAATCGTGAAGGTAGGGGAGACAATAGACTCCTTGATTGCGAGTGCTTTGGCAACACCTTTGACGAAAACGGTTTTACCTGCACCTAGTGAACCTGAAAGCGATATTATATCTCCTGTTTTCAGGCTTGCAGCAAAGTCAAAACCAATTTTTTCAGTCTCTTCAGCACTCTTTGAGATAAACTCTTTCATCAATTGTCTTCCTTGTGATGGCAACAGTGATGGTTGTTGTCATGATGCTTTTTACAGCAACATTCATGGTTTTCCTCATGCTCATGGTGATGGTGGTGATGACAACAATGGTGATCACCTTTTTCATGATGATGCTTACAACCACATTCACTTTCTTCTCCATCATCGTTTAATGCATCAAGTTCCTCCTGAACCTCACAGAAATCATCATCCTCATCTTTGTCTTCAACAACCTCTTCATGAATCAGTTCTCCGATTTTTTCTCCTGTCAGGCTTTCATATTGGCCAATCAGTTCCTTGACAAGTTCATCGCTACCTGAAAGGTATCTGGCTTTTTCCAGACACTCACGGGCAGAGTCAAAATTCCCATCAGTCAGATACATAAAAGCAAGATTGGACATGATTGACAGACTGTTGGGTTCCAGATCAGCCGCGGTTTCCAGGTAAGCAGTTGAAAGCTCCCTGTTACCTTTTTCCAGCTCGCAGATAGATAGCTCATTATATATTTCCCCATTTCTTTCTCCGAGTTTCAGACACTCCAGAAGTTCCTTTTCTGCTTCATCATAACGCTTGGCGATTCTGAGGGCCCATCCTTTCAGAAAGTGTCCGTTCCAGACAGAAGGATTACCCGCTATGAACTTGTCAATTACAGGAAGCGCTTTTTCAGGCAGACCTAGCATTATAAAGTCATAGGCTTCCTTGATTTCATTGTCATACTCAAGCTGGAAATCAATCTGTTGCTTTACCTTTTCCATCTCAGCTTTCTTTTTTTCGTCGGTTGCGACTTTCAAATAGCGTTCAAGATAGGACTTTGCCTGTTCCAAATTACCCATATAGGCTTCAAATGAAGAAAGCTCAGCAAGAATCATTTCATTCTCTCCGAAGCGGGTTAATCCATCCGAGAGAGTGTCCTTTGCCATTTTCAGGTACCTGAATTCATTCTCTTCATCATTTTTATCCCTTGCGTCTACTGCCATATAAGAGTAGAGCGTAGCAAGATTGATGCAAGCTGCAGGCTGCGGTATAAGGTGGTATACTGCAAGAAACAGTTCCTCTGCAAATTCATATTCTTTCTTCTGTTCTTTGGCAATTGCAGCAGAATTCAGCTCATTTGCAAGGTTTGGTTCCATAGTATTAATGAATTCTTTATAGTACGGTACATTCTCATTGGCCTCGTCATAAGCGATGACTGTGAGCATACCCGTGATAATATTCTCTACTGTAATATCGTTTTCTGAAAGCTCCTTTTCGCCTTCTCTAAGCTGAATAGGGAGTTTCTTTGTTTTATCTAACTTCAGACTTCCAAGATCTGCTTTGAGACTTTCAGGAAGTTTTATGTATCTAATGTTTTCCAGTTTTTTATTCATGCACTTAGTTTAATAATAAAATCGTGAATTAAAAAGATATAAGAACAAAGGGCAATAAAAAACCCATAGTGTCATCTGCTCTTGAGATATATTTCTCAAGGGGGAGTCCTTGTTTGGCTCGCAAAGTGTACCCTGTAAACCAATGGCGGGTGCAGGCAGCTGAGCTATCCCAGACTCCAATTCTGTACTTTGGTCCAAGAGGCTTGAGACAACTATAGGTAACCAAATAATAACACGGAAATGGAAAATACAAAAATACCTAAATTTTTCGAAAAAAAAGACAGGGTTAACCCCTGTCCCTAAAAAGAAGATTGATTAGAAATTAGAAATCATCTCCATCATCGCCGAAATCAAAATCATCATCGAAGTCATCACTCTCTGCAGATTCAATTTCGTCGTTTTCTTCAGCATTGAATGAGCCCTCATCAATATCGTGATCCACATTCTGGAATGCAGACTCGATACTTGCAGCAATGGTTTTTTCGTCTGTAGAGAGTTTAGCAAAAAGCTCCTGAAGTTCATCGTTATGAATCTCAACAAGATTCAACCTAGTCTTCAAGTCGGAAATCTCCAGCCTGAGTAATCCTACCAAATCAACTACTTTCTGTAGTCTCAAGTTAAGTAACTTATCTCTATCGACGCTATCCATCTTTGCTCCTTATATTAAGCGAGTGCTTTTTTTGCCTGATCGCAAAGTGCTTTGAATGCTACCTTGTCTTCGATTGCCATATTAGAAATTGCTTTCCTGTTCAAATCGATGTTGGCAAGCTTCAAACCATGCATAAACTGAGAATAATTCAAGCCTTCCTGTCTTGCTGCGGCGCTGATTCTTGCAATCCACAGCTTTCTGAAGTCTCTCTTTTTCTCTTTTCTGCCTCTGTAAGCATACTGTCCTGCCTTTGCTACAGCATCCTTTGCAACGCGGTTATTGGTACTTCTTCTTCCGAAATATCCTTTAGCCTGATCGAGAATTTTCTTTCTTCTGTCTTTTCTTTTTGTACCGTCTATCGCTCTTGGCATACTCTATATCCTCCTTTATGCATAAGGGAGCATTTCTTTAGCTCTCTTAGCCTCCACTGGTGCAAGAACTCCAGCATGTCTGAGATTCATCTTTCTCTTGGAACTCTTTTTTGTGAGGATATGTCTGAGGCCCTGTTTCTTAATCATGACCTTACCAGACCCGGTTACCTTGTAGCGCTTGCTAGCGGCTTTTCTTGTTTTCATTTTTGGCATAATTGCCCTCCTATAGCGTCGCTGGGAACAAGAACCCCAGAAACTACTTATTTTAATCCCACAGGGGATTTTTTTTATCGACCCTTCTGAGGAGAAACTGTCATACTCATCATTTTCCCCTCCATGAAAGCGCCTCTGTCCAAATTGTATGGTACTTCAAGGGCGCTCAAGGCTTCAAGTATTTTATCCAAAACCACCTTTCCCAGCTCCGGATGAGCCAGTTCTCGGCCACGGAAACGCACCGAAACCTTTACCTTATTACCTTCACCAAGGAATTTGGCTATGGCCTTACTCTTTGTTTCGAGATCCTGCTTGTCAATCTTGGGCTGCATCCTGATTTCCTTGATTTTTACGATTGACTGGTTCTTCTTTGCTTCCCTCTGCTTTTTCTCCATCTCATAACGGTATTTACCATAATCCAGGATCTTGCATACGGGTGGATTTGCATTTGGAGAAACTTCCACTAAATCCAGTCCTACTTCTTCAGCCAGTAAGACAGCTTCCTGCGGGGACATCACGCCTTTTTGTTCGCCATTCTGTCCGATAACGAAAACTTCTCGGGCTCTGATCTGGCGGTTGACTCTCAGTTCTCTTGTTGTAGGTGCCATAAACTCCTTTTTGCCTAAGGCTTTGGTTTTTAAAGTATTATAAGTAAAACTCTTTAAAATCTTAGCACAGTAGAAAATAAAGTGTCAAAACCGATAAAGTAAAACTCATGGCTTTAAAACGGTTTTTTGAAAAAAAAATTGCCCCGGAGGGCAATTATGAAAGAGAAACTAGTCTAAAGCATGACCTGCTGAACCAAGAACATCAATATTCTTATGCATATACATCTGCTTTAAAGCCTCACGCGCTGGGCCGAGGTATTTTCTTGGATCAAACTCGCTGGGCTTTTCGTCAAAAATTCTCCTTATAGTACCTGTCATGGCAAGTCGTCCATCTGAATCAATGTTTATTTTGCATACAGCGGATTTACTTGCTTTTCTCAGTTGTTCTTCAGGAATTCCGACACTGTCTTTAAGTTTTCCGCCGTGCTCGTTTATCATCTTGACATATTCCTGAGGAACTGATGATGAGCCGTGAAGTACAATAGGGAAGCCAGGAAGTTTCTCCTCAATTTCCTTGAGGATGTCAAATCTTAGCTCTGGTGGAACAAGAACTCCGTCTGCGTTTCTTGTGCACTGTTCTGGTGTGAACTTATATGCACCATGGGATGTACCGACTGAAATAGCAAGAGAGTCAACCCCCGTCTTTTTAACAAAGTCTTCTACCTCTTCAGGTTTTGTATAATGTGCTACTTCTGAAGACACTTCATCTTCAATTCCTGCAAGCACACCCAGTTCCCCTTCTACTGTTACATCATGTTTATGTGCATATTCCACAACTTTCTTTGTCAAGGCAACATTCTCATCATATGGCAGGGATGAACCATCAATCATAACGGATGAAAACCCATTGTCTATGCAGTCTTTTGCTGTTTCAAATGAGTCACCATGATCCAAATGAAGTACTATAGGAATATCGCAACCTAGTTCATGGGCGTACTCAACAACGCCTCTTGCCATATTTCTCAGGATGTTGATATTTGCATAGTCCCTTGCGCCCTTGCTTACCTGTAAGATTACCGGACTTTTTGTCTCGACACATGCCTGAACAATAGCCTGCATCTGCTCCATATTATTGAAGTTGTATGCAGGAATTGCGTACCCGCCCTTGATTGCCTTTTTGAACATTTCCTTTGTGTTGACAAGGCCTAAATCTTTATAACTAACCATTATAAATCCTCCATAAATTCCTAGAATAAATAGTAGTTGCAAGACCCGTTTCGGTCAATCTTTTACCAGTTCTAAAAATATGACAGGATGCGGATTTCTCTTTTCCTTGATAGTTAATCCAAAAAGAAATAAATTAAAGTGTGGCTAGAAGGAAAACCGTACTAATCTGTATTCTCTCGTCCTTGGGTGCGCTTCTTGTAGCCTCTTTGATTCTTATCTCAATTTATTTTTGTAGCCCTGAGATAATTTTTGTCGTTCCTGATGAAGTTCCATCAGTTTATTACAACAAGCTTTACCACTACCGTACAGGTTTTCCTTCATACCGATCCAAAATTGTTAAGTATAGCGTGGCAGAAAACTATATTGCCAAACATAAGCCTGATATGGCCGTATATTTCCCGTCTCTTCTTCCCGTTTCATCCCAAGACGGAAAAACAAAGACAAAGAACATTACATGGAGTATCTCCAGAGCCGGATACATCAAAGAAGATGATCAGTCGGTCACTGGAGAGTCTTTTAAAGATATATTGGATGTTGCATCAGTTATAAATGAAGCTGATCCTTGGTACTTTGATGAGGTTGGGGAAGAATCAGCCTACGATGAAATGAGTGAAGGACTGCTGGAGGAGAGAAATCAGGTTCTCTCTATTTTTGATGCCTCCATCGAAATTAATGAGGAAGATATGTGGCTTGGTTTGCTTACCGATCTCAGCGGAAACACGGCTTTTGTCTATTATGGGGAAAATGAAGAGGCTCATGCCATTTATGAAAAGCTGAAGGAAACAGACAGCACTATCTACGATTTTAAGTTAAACAGAAGTGTAAATGACGCTACCAATATCACCTATAAAGCACATCTTGATGAAGATGGCATTGTTAATCTGATTATGCAAAGTGGTGCTGAAGGAGTGCGGCTTTTCAGATACAATCCCGAGATGAGTGCATATTTTTCATTTCTTGATGCTCCCGCTCTGAATAAAGCTAAGAATGCCTACGGACTATACGCCCGATTTGATAAAGCTATAAAGGCTTTTCTCAAAGATGATGCCTTGTCTGAAGTTGAACTTTCTTTTGAAGTTAGACCTGTCTTCTGACGATACTTTTTTTGTAGCCAAAAAGACGGTAGAAGTTATCGAGTACTGTTTCTTTCAGTTTTTTCCTGTCAATTTTTCTTACTGTACTGATAAAGTCCAGGATGAACTGGGCAAACTCCATTCTGTTTGTTAGCCCCCTTTTGTTCTTTGGTGAAAGATATGGTGCATCCGTTTCATATAACAACCTGTCAAGTGGAATGAGACGGAGCGCCTCCACGATTTTCTCATTTCCTTTATATGTGATATTTCCGGAAAATGAGAAGTATGATCCACGCTCAATAATCTTTTTTGCAAGATCAGGGCCCGAAGAATAGCAGTGAAGTATTGTTTTTTCATCAAAGGACGCAAGGTTATTTTCAGCCTCATTGTCTGCATCCCTGAGGTGAATGATTTTTACTTTTTCAAGAGTATTGGCTAGCTCTGTTTCCTTTAAAAACAAATCAAGTTGCTTTTCCTTATCACCATAGTTCCAGTGATTGTCAAAGCCGTATTCTCCTATTGCGTCAGCGCCATAAGACCTGATACTGTTTTCAAGTTTTTCAATTTCGTCATCTACACTCTTAAAATCCTTACTGTCAAGGACCCACGGACCGGCGCCTACTGAGATAAATATATCCGGACTTTTAATCAGCCTTATTCTTTCTTTAATGTCCCCAGGTTCCGTGGATACATCGATTCCGATCAGCGTCTCTGGAATCTGATAAGACGGAATACGATTAAGTACGTTAAGAGTGTGGAAATGTGAATCGAAATAAAGCATGAATTAATGATACTACCTTTTTATTTTTGTCAAAGGCAAAAAAAGAGACCCATAATCGGGCCTTTTTATAAATCATCTCCAAGAACTGTTCCGTCGGCTACTGCGTCCTCCATTACTGAATCCTCAAAAGCCTCCCATTTTGCTCTTTTTTCTTTTTCCTTTTTTACCTGAGGTGAATTGAGCATTTCCTCATGTCTCCTTGTTTCTTCGACAATTTTCAGTTCCTTTTCTTCTTGACTGTTCATTTTATCTTTCCTCCAAATTTTTATCTTTCCTGTCACCGAAATTCCTCTTTACATCATCCTCAGCCCTGTATAAGTCCTTTCTGATATGGGATGAAGACTTATCCATATTTATTCCGTCTTCGCTTTTTCTCAGGACTTCCTCACTCTTCTTTTCCTTTCTTAAAGCATGTTTTTCTTCTTCTGTCATATTCTTCTCCTGACCATAAGATAAGCATAAAAAGCGTCATCGTTAAAAAAACTTTTAAGCTTTTGTTATTACCATTGTGTCAGCAGTAGTATTTTCTCCGGTAAGGGTCCCTGAGACAAAAACTATAAGATCATCTTTTTTTACAATTGATGAATCAAGGGCCTTGTCAATTGCCTGTCTTTTCATCTTTTCCTTGTTATTTGTAAGCTCGCAGACATAGGGATAAACCCCATAGTCCAGCCTCAGATGGCGGGCAGCTTTGGCAGAAGTGCAACAGGCAATAATCGGAACAGACGGTCTGTAGAAAGAAATAACGTGTGCAGTCTTTCCTGTAACAGTGCATGCAATGATTGCTCTGGCGTCAAGGAAGAAAGATGCTTCAACTGCTGCGCTGCTGATTGTATTAAGTATATCTTTGCCAAGATTCAGCTGTTCTGTGTTGAACCGCGTCTTGTAATCAATCTGATTTTCAGTGAAAGTAGCAATTTCTTTCATTACTTTGACTGCCTCTACTGGGAATTTCCCAGCCGCTGTCTCCCCGGAAAGCATGATGCAGGTTGTTCCATCATAAATTGCATTAGCAACATCACTTACCTCGGCTCTTGTCGGGCGGGGATGATCCTGCATACTGTCTAACATCTGTGTCGCTGTTACTACAATTTTTCCGTTTCTGTAGCATTTCTTGATTATATCCTTCTGGATAGCAGGAAGTTTTTCAAACTGGATTTCTACTCCCATGTCGCCTCTGGCAACCATCACACCGTCAGCAACTGTTATTATCCCGTCCAAATTTTCAACTCCTGACTGGTTTTCAATTTTTGCGATAATTTTTATGTCTTCACCGCCGTTGGCAATTAGAAGCTTTTTCAGTTTTTTTACATCTTCGGCAGAGCGCACAAAAGAGGCTGCAATAAAATCCACATCTTCTTCAATCCCGAAAAGGATGTCGGAACGGTCTGTTTCGGAAATGTATGGCTGGTCGACATCAACTGACGGAATATTAATGGACTTGTGATTCTTTACAACACCGCCGTTGTTGACTTTACAGACAATGTCTCCACCATCGATTTTTGTAACTGTCATTGAAATCAGTCCATCATCAATTAGTATCGAGTCTCCCTTTTCTACATCTTCGGACAAATACGGATAAGTAATAGCCACTCCGTTTTCGTTTCCTTCCTTGTCTGATCTGGCATATAAGGTGAAATTCTGTCCGTCTTTCAGCGTTGCTTGACCGCCAGAAAAATCCCTAACTCTTATTTCTGGTCCCTTTGTATCCAATATGATTGGAATCTCCTGTTTAAGCTCCCCGGCAACTTTTCTGATTCTTGCAATTCTTTGTCTGTGTTCCTCATGGGTTCCATGAGAGAAATTAAGACGTGCGGCATCCATTCCTGCCAGAATCAGTTCCTTTATTTTTTCCTCGCTGTCCACAGCAGGACCCATTGTGCAAATAATTTTTGTCTTTTTCATAAATTTTCCCAATTCAAAAATAACTATATGACGCTAATTAGTCCAAAAAAAGTTTTATTTTTCCAAATGAATGATTTAGTTCTAAGTGCTTTTTATAAAGAGCTGCTAATAAAAGATACCTAAAAAGGTATTAAATATTAACCGATTATGGTTATTTCTATTATATTTATATTCTGTTTAAAGGAAAAAGCACATCAGCGATGCAAGCAGTATGAATGCTATAAACACCATGATGCAATATTTCAGTCTGCTTAAGGATATTTCCTTTGAGACACTTGAAGAAAGAATCATATTCTGGGGGCAAATTATTTTGCCTATGGAAGCTCCTATTCCGTTGAATGATGAAAGTTTATATTCCAGTCCTCCCAGGCCTATTCCTGCTTGTGCCTGAATCGGACCGAAAAGGATATTTGTTGATGAATTGGATCCTGTGATAATTGCACCAAGAGCACCTAAAAGCGGTGAAACAAAGGGAAAGTATGAGCCAGTAATAGTTATGAGGGTTTTTGCGATTCCATCACTCATTGAAGAATACTTCATGAGTTTTGAGATAGACAAAATCAAACACATGCAGATAAATGTTTTCCAATTATCTTTGATAGTTTTTTTTGCGGCATCTTTCACCCTTGCAAAATTGAATCTGAATATAAATATGCTTAAGAGAGTACCAATTAGTATTACTATACCCGGTTGCAAAAGAGGTGTGATTGTTGTTACGTCTGCATTATCACCTTTATATGGAGCTATCGAGAAGGAGACTTTATTAAGCAGGGTTTTTAGAGGGGGTACAAGGTAGGGAAGAAATAAAAGGGCAAATACAAAAATGATTGGGTAGAAAAGGGAGAGATCTACACTGAATTTTTTATCTCTATTTTTGTTTCTGAGTGATGAAATTATTGCAATGTAAATAATTATTGCCAAGCCTGATGCAATGTTAGGAAATGCAGGGGATATGTAGATTCCAGAAGTAATATATGAAGCTGTGTATAAAAGTGAGATTGGAACCAGGCCTAAAAGCCTCCTGACGTTTTTAATGACTCCCGGTGAGAAAAGGACAGCTATGATAATCGGGATCATGAAAAGGAAAACAGACTCATAGGTAAGACTCATGGTACTCAGCCGGGCCTCATTAAGACCGGTAGCATAAGAAAGGTTTTCCTGAGGAAGCCCAAGAGAGCCGAATGAGGTAGGAATAGACATAGCAACAAGGGTTGCGCTTGCACTCTTTAGTTTGTCGAAACCCATGTCAACAAGAAGGATAAGTGGAATAATAAGAGATACCCCAAACCCGAAAAAGGCCTCAAGTAGAGAACCGAGGCCCAGTGTTACAAGTAAAGCAGTCATCTCATCGTTATCTTTTACAATTAGAGCAGTTTTTAAGGCATCTTTTACCCGATCTGTAACTATCAGGTTGAACATGAATAAGGATGAAAAAATCAGCACACATATGTAATAGAGTGCGAATACTGATCCATCAAGGGTGGCTGTTAGCACCTCAGTTAAAGTCATTTTATAAATGGTAAGCGCTAAAATAAAAGTTACAGCAAAGGAAATAGAATATGCATAAACCGGTTTAAGCTTTAGTGCGGATAGGAGAAAGAAAATTGAAGCTATTGGCAAGAAAGGCAGAATGCTCATTTATTCAATATCCTGTTCATCATGTCAATAAAGGCTGAACAACTGTTTTTATGAAGCTTATCCTTTGTATAGACAAGCATGAAGCTTCGTTTCGGCAATGTTTCCTTTATCTTTATCTGGAAAACCTCCTTGGCCTCCAGTTCACTTTTAACTAATATATCTGCAATTATCCCAAGCCCCAGATCATTTTTGACAAGAGGAACAATAACATCAGAAGTCTGTACCTCAATTGTCGGAAGAAGCATAAGGCCGAGTTTGTTGAAAATCCCTTCCATCCATTTTCTTCCTGCAGTTCCATGGGAGAGTCCGATAAAAGGATAATTATTCAGTTCTGCCAGGTTGATTTCCTCTGGCAGTTCATTCTTGTATTTATGTCCACATACAAGAATTGACTCAAAGCTCTGGATTTTCAGTATTTCCAGATCGGGATCGTAGTTAACAGGATCCGGAACTATTGCTATATCAATAAGATTCTGTTTCAAATCCTCAACTATTTTTATTGTAGAGCTAGTCCTGAGAATCAGATTCACATCCGGGTTTTCCTCTTCATATTGCCTGAGAATAGGGGGAAGAAGTGTTTTTATTGACAGTTGGGAGGCGCCTACCGTAAGGGTCTCTGCCTGTCCGTTTGATTTTGCAATTGCCAGCTCACCTTTTTTTATCCAGTTTATTCCATGGGAAATATACTCAAACAGTATTTCACCGCTTTTTGTAAGCTTGACTCCGTTTTTTGACCTAAGGAAAAGGGTTTGCTGCAAATCATGCTCCAAAAGAGAGATCGCTCTGCTGATTGACGGCTGACTTGTGTTCAATATTCTTGCAGTCTGTGTGATGTTTTCACTGATGGCTACATAGTAGAAGATCTCATAATAATTAAGGTTCATGCATATAGAATACGGATCATCCATAGAATTTGTCTATGGATAGACCCAAAAAATAATATTTTTTAATCATAGAAATCTATTTTAGAATTTTACATAAGAGGTGAAAATGGTTCTCATTGCACATAGAGCAGGAACAGACAGATATCCTGAACAATGCCTGAAAGCTGTCAATAATTCCCATTCTGCCGGGGCAGATTATGTTGAGGTTGATATACGTTTTACAAAGGATAAAGAAACTCCTGTTGTCTGCCACGATCAGAGTGTGAAAAGGGTATTTGGCGTAGATGCAAATGTAGAGGATTTGACTATGTCTGAATTCCTGAATCTGAGACAGATACAGGATATCACGATAGGAACATACTCACTTGAGACACTCTTTAAAAGTACTGAGGCAAAACTTTTATTGCATATAAAAGTCGGGAAAGAATACCTTGCTCCGATACTTGAGACAATACATCTGGCAAAAGCCGAAAGCAGGGTAGTTCTGGGAATTGAGCACCCTGAGGATGTAAAAGTAATAAAAAACAATGACCCAAAGATAAAGATACTTGCATTCATGCCAGACGTGGATGCCTTGGATGCTTTTCTCGAGACAGAGTGTGATTACATAAGGCTTTGGGAGACATGGGTATCACAAGAGAGAATAAGTAAAATAAAAAGCGCCCGAAAGGGGGTATGGATTATGAGCGGTACACCAAAGACTGTGGGATATACCCAATGGAACAACCTCCTTTTGTGGAAGGATATGGGAGTCGATGGAGTATTAATAAATGAAATAGAGAAGGCAATAAAGCTTATGGAGAATGCCAATGGATTTAAATAAGGCTTTTCAAAAAGAAACAAAAAGGAAAGGCCTGGGTGACATTGAGAACGTGAAAACGAGGAAAATGCTGAGAGGTCTGAAAAACGAGGCAGTTGGAATAGCTTTTGTTATTCCCGCCCTGATACCTCTTCTGGTATTCACGATTTATCCTATTATCCGTTCTTTTGTACTGGGATTTTATTCCTATAATATGGTCAGCGCAATGAAGTTTGTCGGCTGGAGGAATTACAGAAGGCTTTTTGAGTCTCCGGAGATATGGAAAACAATCGGTGTCACGTTAGGCTACGTAATAGTTATTCTTCCGGTAGTTCTGTTGGGAGGCTTTCTTGTAAGTATCCTTCTTAGTACAAAAACCAAAAGCAGCGTTGTATTCCGCACCATCTATTTTGCACCTCATGTTACCAGTATGGTTGCCATGTCCAGTGTCTGGCTCTTTATTTTCCATCCGCAGTACGGAATAGCAAACCGAATGCTGGAAGCGTTTTCCTTGCCTCCGGTAAGGTGGCTTAACCAGGCAAGTACTGCATTCTGGTGTATCTGTATTGTGTCTATATGGCGTACCTTAGGTTATGACACGCTCGTTTTTATAGGGGGCATCCAGAATATCTCCGATGATGTGATGGAAGCTGCGACAATTGACGGGGCTTCAAGTTTTACAAAGATAACGAGAATCATATTCCCCCTTGTATCTCCAACATCATTCATGCTTCTCATACTGAACACGATCACAATCATGAAAATGTATACAGTCATCAATGTTCTTACTGGTGGCGGTCCTGCAAACTCCACGCAAAACCTGGTTGTCATGCTAGAAAGCTATGCATTCAAGCGCTTTCAAATCGGATATGCCTCGGCTATCTCAAATATCCTATTTGTTTTGATTCTGGTAATCCATGTTGTTCAGCGCTTTTTGGAAAGGAAGGTGCAATATGACCAGTGATTTGAATAAGACAAAGTTTTCATCGTTTTTAAGAATGGTAATCCTTATCGCGTTGGCATTCTTGATTCTGTTGCCGTATTTCTGGATGATTCTTTCATCGTTCAGAGAGGGGCAGGATATATTCATAAAAGGATCATGGTTTCCGAAAGTTTGGAGGTGGCAGAACTACCCGGAGGCAATGCAACTTGCCCCATTCGGGACATTCTTTCTTAACAGTATACTTACTTCAGCTTTGACTATCATTGCACAATTGATTACCTGTACACTAGCAGGTTTCGCATTTGCAAAGCTTGAATTCAAGGCAAAGGGTTTTCTTTTCACAATTTTTCTTTGTACTATGATGGTCCCAGCTGAAAGTACTATTATTGCCAATTATCTGACACTTTCACAGCTGCATCTGACAAATACATACTTTGCAATCATTGCACCGTCTCTGACAAGTATGTTCTCAATATTCCTTTTGCGCCAGTTTTATAAAACAATTCCGGACTCCCTGATGGAAGCTGCAAAAATTGATGGTGCAAATGTTATGCAGATTTTTATGAGGGTAATTATTCCATTATCCACAAGTGCATTGGCCACTGTTGTAATTTTTGGTTTTGTTAATAGCTGGAACGCATATTTATGGCCAACTATCATAACATCTGAAACCAATATGCGAACGGTTCAGACTGGTCTGCGCTATATGATTAATCCTGAACTTGGTACTGAGTGGCCTAAGGTTCTCGCTGCCTCTACAGTCATTATCTTACCAGTTCTCGCCGTGTTTATTAGCCTACAAAAGTACTTTGTACAAGGAATTACAAAAGTAGGTTTGAAATAAAAGAAAATAACGGAGGTTGTTTATGAAAAAACTAATGGTTATTCTCGTTGCATGTTTGCTTCTTTTCTCTTTGGCATCATGTAAGAAGAACTCCACTACTACCAGTCAAAGTACTTCACAGGTAAGTGCTTCTCAGTCAAGTGCTGTAGGAACAAAATCCACAGGTCCGAAAGAACTTGTTTTCTGGACAAGAATGAATGACAATTTCGATGCTGAGATTAAAAAGTTTGAGGAAGCCAATCCTGGTGTAACTGTTAAGAGGGTAGGAATTGGAACTGAATACGATGATCTTCAGACAAAGTATATTGCTTCTGCAAGATCAGGGGATCTGCCTCATGTAGGTCTTGTCAGCCAGAGATACGGTATTCCGCAAATTTACGATGCTGGAGTCATAGTGCCTATTGAAGAGCTGATGACTCAGGATGAAATTGATGATATTATCGACGCCTACTGGGACAGATATTCATACAAAGGTCAGAAGGTCGCTATGCCATTGCAGGTTTCAATGCCGGTTCTGTATATCAACACTGATCTTCTTAACGAGAAGGGACTTTCTGTACCGAAAACATGGGATGAACTGGTTTCTGTTGCCAAAGAGCTGACTCAGGATACAAATGGGGACGGAATTACCGATATTTATGGATTTGGCATTCCTAACGACGCTCCATGGTATTTAAACGGTTTCTTTAAGTCAGCAGGAGCAACTGTCATCGCTGATGAAAAGAACGTAAACATTGATCAGCCGCAGGTAGTTGAGTTCTTGAAAGCAATACAGCAGATGGTAGCAGATGGTTCAATGCCGGCAAACCAGCATACAACTGCAAAAGACGACTTCAAGAATGGGACTCTTGCAATGTTAATCAACTCATGTGCAGGCAATGCTTCTCTTGCTAAGGGAATTAATGGAAGATTTGAATATCATCCATACTTTCTTCCTGAAGTCAACGGACAGATTAATGCTCCTCTCGGTGGTAACGGTATTGCTGTATTCAAATCCAATCCAGAGATGGAAGAGCTTGCATGGAAGTTTGTTCAGTTCCTGACAAGTACAGATTCTTATGTTGGATTCACAATGAGCAAAGGCTATGTTCCAACAAGGAAATCTTCTTTGGTCAATCCTGAAGTTCAGGCAAGAATCAATGACCCATTCTGGAAAGAGACTTTCGAGCAGCTGGATGACCTTTACGGACAGCCGATTAACCCTGTTGATGCAACAATCTGGACTGGGCTGAACTCTATTCTTTCAACAATTGAAGAGAACCCTAAGGCAGATGTTGCAAAACTTGTCAAAAACCTGCAGAAAGAGATTAACGACTTCTTAGAGGATTATTAATACTAGGGGGCTCTGGCCCCCAAATTGAAGGTAACTAATGATAAATTTTGCTCATAGAGGGGCTAGCCAATATGCCCCGGAAAATACAATGGCTTCATTCCGTCTTGGCCTTGAGCAAGGGGCAAATGGAATTGAAACAGATGTACAGAAAACAAAAGATGATGTCCTTGTTCTATTTCATGATTCAAATATGAAGAGAATATTCGGTCTTGATGCCTCCATTTCAGATTTCACGTTTGATGAATTGAACAGGCTGGATGCAGGTGCTTTCTTTGCAGAGGAGTATAAGGGAGAAAGGATTGTCCGCCTGGAGGATTTCTTAAAAGAATACGGGAACAAAGATATTCATCTGGCCATAGAAATAAAACAGGCCGGGATAGAAAAAGAAACACTTGATATGGTGCGTCGCTATGTTAAGGATGGAAATTTTACAATAACTTCATTCCTATTTGATTCAATTGAGAACCTGTCTAAAGTAGAGGAGAAACCCTCTTTGGGGTATCTGACACGAGATTACTCAGAAGACCTTCTGGATAGACTTGTTGCAATGGGTGTCGAGGAGTACTGCCCGTGTGCAGATTCGCTGACGCCTGATATTGTAGCAACAACAAATTCAAAAGGGCTGAGGGTAAGGGCATGGGGTGTCAAGACTCCTGAATTGATGGATAAAATGGTTAACATGGGAGTATATGGAATGACTGTCAATTTCCCAGATCTTCTTACCCAGAGGTTAAACAGTGGAAAGCGTTGATTCTTTTTTACAAAGGCAAGTTGAGAAAACAGGAAAGTGTTTATCAATTAACCCGGATTTTTTAAGTAAAAAGGAATTTGAAGACTGGAAGGGAAAACTGGCTGATACTCTTTTTACTATTCTCGGACTTGACTCGGCTTATAGTGTCAATGAAATTTCAACAGATAGAATTGAGAGTGTGCACGGTATAAAGACAGAAAAGATGGTATACAGTTTTAACAGGGAACTTGATGTTCCCTGTTATATTCTTTCTCCTGAAAAACAAAAGGATAATAAAGGAATCATCATAGCTCTTCACGGGCATGGTTATGGTGCCAAGGACATTATCGGTCAGGTTGCGGAAAACACCTATCAACATAGATTTGCTTTGGCTCTGGCAGAAAGTGGTTACAAAGTCTATGCTCCAGAGATGCTCGGATTCGGCGAATTAAGATTGAAAGAAGATATTGATTCTGGAAATGCAAAGCAGAATAGTTGTCATCGTCTTTCTATGAATCTATTATTTTGCGGGAAAACACTCCTGGGCTATAGGATAGAGCAAGTCATGGCTTTGATAAAGCTAATCAAGCAAAAAGAACCAGAGGGAAAAATAGGTATCATGGGTATCTCTGGGGGAGCAACTGTTGCAGCATTTATTTCCGCAATGGATAGATCAGAGGATATAGAAGCTGTCGTGATATCAGGGTATGCAAACCTATTTAGAACGAGCATTCTGGATATGAGGCACTGCCAGTGTAATTATGTTCCTTCATTGTACAAATATGTTGAGATGGATGATATTCTCTCTGCTATTTGCCCTAAACCCATGCTTTGGGAATCGGGAGACAAAGATCCTATATATCCTCAGAGCGCAGCTAAGCTGGCCGAACTAAAGGTTCTCTCATGTTACAAAAAATTTGGAGATAGAGCTTCTTTCCAAACAGATTATTTTTCAGGGGTACATGAAATCAGCATGGCATCCTCTGTTCCGTTTTTTGATACTTTCTTGTCCGGATTTGGGCACTCATCAAATTGAATAGTATGATAATTAGGTCTAGTCATATCCATTAGTTTGCTGATTAAAATAAATTCCCAAGCCTGATTTAGATTAAAAGAATAAGAATCCGACAATAGTTTCAAATGTTGCAGAGACATAAAAAAATTGGCACGGGCCAATAGCAGATGCCCAAGACGAGACTTGAACTCGTACGGCCTTACGGCCAAAGGATTTTAAGTCCTTTGTGTCTACCTATTCCACCACCTGGGCAACAGAAAAATGATAGCAAATTTCTTTTATTCTTGTCACTATTTTTATTTACTGTAAAAAGTGAATGGTTTGTTTCATAGGAATTGAAGCCAATACTCTTTTCATTTTTCTGGGTATTGGTAATAGGCAAATGAAAAACAATAATAGGATTGAAGTTTACCTGCCTTACTCTTTCATAATAACTTCACTTTTTATAAAGCTGATTCTGTTGTAAATTTAGCTTATGGAAAACTGGAAGTACCTGTTTATTGGTTTGGGAATCGGAATAGTCCTTGCTCTTGTTGTATATATTGTGATGGCTGTTAAAAGAAGCAAAGTAAAAAAGCTCCTCCAGGCAGATGTGGAAAAATATAAAAGAATGCTCTCTGACAGAATGGAGCTTGAGGACGAAGGCATAAAAAGCCTGAAAAAGGAAAATGAGGAACTGAAAAGCCTGAATAAGAATCTTGAAATATCATTGTCGGTAATGGCCCAGAAACCTGGAAAAAAGGAAATACAGCGCCTTGAAGCATACCAGAGGGCAGTCGACCGTCTTTCTCTATCTTCCCCTGGATTTGCTGCTGCGTGGCAGGGAGCACTTAAAGACAGTGAGGAAGAAATGAATAAAACATTCAAAGGGTGGCTACCTTTCAGGAGAAAGGCAATAACTACTAAAACTGATATAAGGGAAGTCAGCTATACTGAAGAGGACGAATAGGACTTCCTATCCATAATATAGTTAATAAAGAATTACAACTGGCCGTCGTTCTTTTCTTCAAGTTCCAGCCAGCGCAGTGTCAGGTCATCAAGTTCATCTTTATTTTTATTATATTTTTCTGTTCTTTCCTGAAGAGAACCAAGAGCAGTTGTTTCAAAAGAGGAAAATGAGTCTTCCAGGATTTTGATTTCATTTTCAAGCTTTTCAATTTTTTCGGTAATTTCTTCCAGTTCCTTTTTTTCCTTGAACGTCAGTCCCTTTTTTTCTCTCCTGGTATTCTGTTTTGTACTTTCTCTGCCTTCTTTCGAAATAGATGCTTTCGGTTTGAATTTGTCTTTGATAGAAGAATATGAGCCTGGATAGAGTGTTATTTGTCCGTTGTCAATATGAAGTGTCATATCTGTTGTAAGATCAAGGAATGTTCTGTCATGTGATGAGATGAGAACAATTCCGGGAAATGATGAAATATAGGCTTCAAGGTTTTCAATTGTTTCTATATCCAGATCATTTGTTGGCTCATCAAGAATAATGAAGTTCGGATTTGAAAGAAGGCGCGTTAATAAATAAACTCTTCTTCTTTCACCACCTGAAAGATTATTTATCATAGTCCTCTGCATCTTTACCGGTATTGAAAACATTTCAAGAAAGCGTGATGTGGATACTTCCTCCCCATCAGAAAGTATTACCCGTTTTCCTATTTCTTCTGCATATTCAAGAACTGTTTTATTGCTTTCAAGGTTTTTTCCATTCTGGTCATAATATGCAAAAAATGTATTCTGTCCTTTGTCAATATACCCCTCTGTAGGAAGTGTTACTCCTGTGAGTATATCTAAAAGAGTGGATTTACCCTTACCGTTATCTCCGACAAGTCCAATACGGTCTCCTTTTTTGAAAGAGTAGGAGAATGCCCTGAAAAGATTGTTTTCTTCATATGATTTTCCTACATTGACAACATCAAGAATCTTTTTCCCGAGCCGACGCTCAGTTGAAGAGAATTCCCTTTGCCGAGCTTCCCTGACAGTCATGACCTGGCTTTGCATCTCTTTTGCTCTTTCAATCCTGTTTTTGTCCTTTCCTGTTCTCGCCTGAGGCCCTCTTTTAAGCCACTCAAGTTCACGGCGCAAAATAGTTTTGAGCCTTTCTTGTTCCTTTTCACCCATTCTGAGTCTTTCTTCCTTTCTCTCAAGGTAGGAGGAAAAGTTTCCCGGATGAGTATAAATAGTACCTCTGTCGAGTTCCCATATAACGGATACACACTCATTTAGGATTTGACGGTCATGTGTGACTATAATGGCAGCTGACTTAGTCTTATTCAGATAGGATTCAAGGTATTCAATTGTTTTTATATCAAGATGATTTGTTGGTTCATCCAATATCAGAAGTTCCGCCTCTGGTGCTAGAAGCCTGGCTATAGCTACTTTTTTCTGCTGTCCCCCTGAGAGTGTGGACATTTTCCTTTCAGGCTTTATTTGTTCACCCATATCTGTCAGATACGAGTAGAACTTCCTTTCTACTTCCCATAATGAGCCGTCTTCTGCCTGAGATGCATACTCTGAAAGTGTATCCCCATCTCCTTCTTGAGTTGTTTTATTATATTTGTTTAGTGCTGAAATTTTGCTGTTCAGCGAAGAGAGGAAATAATCCCTGACAGTGTCTTCAGGGGAAAACTCAACGCCCTGACTGAGAACAGAAATACTTAGGTTTTTCTTTGTGGCTATTTTCCCTTCATCCGGTTGGATTGAACCGGAAAGAACTTTGGTAAGGGTGGATTTCCCAGAGCCGTTTTTTCCGACAATACCGATTTTCTCCCCTTCATTGACACCTAGATTCACTTTGGAGAATAGGGGATAGTCGTTTAATGTTTTTTCAATGTTTTCAGCAGAAAGGATGTTCACAGCATAAATTTTCTTGATAAAAAATGAGTAAGGCAATACTCAAGCAAGGAAAGTTTTTCTAAAATTATTCCATGCTTGAAAGATGCAGTATTTCACTTGCTTTGGCCGATAGCCAGGACGAGGCCAAAATTAGAAAAAGAATTGCTTCGTGTCTTGGAGTGAATGAAAGGAAAATCACAGATTATAAAATTTTGAAAAAAAGCCTGGACTCAAGACGCTCTGACATCAAAGTCAATTATACTTTTTCAGTCTCAACTGAAGGAGAGGCTGAATCTGCATTTATAAAAAGTACATTTCCTGATGTTTCAGGCGCAAAAGATGTAATTGTTGTCGGTTCTGGGCCTGCCGGACTTTTTGCAGCTCTTACTTTGATTGAAGCAGGACTCCGGCCGATTGTACTGGAGAGAGGAAAGAATGTCCATGAAAGGAAAAAAGATACAGCGCTCCTTTCATCGAAGGGAATTCTCAATCCGGACTCAAATTACTGCTATGGCGAAGGTGGTGCGGGAACCTTCTCGGACGGAAAACTGTATACACGTTCTGTCAAAAAAGGGGATATAAATAAGGTACTTTCCCTTTTTGTCCAGTTCGGGGCTGAAAAAGAAATCCTTTATGAAGCTCATCCCCACCTTGGGACAGATAAATTGCCAACCATCATTGAGAATATCAGAGGACAGATAGAAGAATCAGGTGGCCTGGTTCTTTTTAATAAGAAAGTAGTGGATCTTATTATAAAGGATGGTGTTGTAGCTGGAGTAATATGTGAGGACGGAGATGAATTCTTGTCTCCCGTGCTTTTGGCAACAGGGCACAGCGCCAAGGATGTCTATGCCATGCTTGAGAAAAATAAAATACTGCTTTCAGAAAAGGAAACAGCAATCGGTGTGCGTCTTGAGCATCCTCAGGATCTGATTAATGAAATGCAGTATCATGGGAATAAAAGTCCCCTTCTTCCACCTGCAACATATTCTTTTGCAACCCAGATTGAAAACAGGGGAGTGTATTCATTCTGTATGTGTCCCGGTGGCTCCATCATTCCCAGTGCTACTCAAAATGGCTTACAGGTAGTAAACGGAATGTCCTCATCATCTCGTGGAGGAAAGAAGGCAAACTCTGCAATGGTGGTCCAGATCAAGAAAGAGGACCTTAAAAGAGAGGGAGTCTGGGCAATGCAGGACTTCATTGAAGATATAGAAATGAAGTCTTTTTCAGATGGGTTTGTAGCTCCTATGAATAGGATGCTTGACTTTGTCAATAAGAAGGAATCATCCACCCTTCCATACACAACATATAAAAGAGGGGGTTATATTTCAGATTTTTCCCAGATTTTTCCTGATTCAATCATACTGCGCCTCCGTGAAGGCTTTAGGTATTTCGGACAGATTACCAAAGGAAAGTTTCTGACAAATGAAGCACTCATAGTTGGCAGTGAGACAAGGACAAGCAGTCCTATCAGGATAGAGCGTGATGAGAATTATATGGCGACGGAGGGCCTTTTTGTTGCTGGTGAGGGAGCAGGGTATGCAGGGGGAATAACATCATCTGCACTTGACGGAATTGAAGCAGCAAAATGCATGGCGAAGATTATTAATGGAAACACTTGAAGGTAAAAGAAGCACCTTGTCATATTTTCTTGAAGGGTACAAAGACGGGCTTCCTGTTCTTATAGGATATTTCTCCACAGCCCTCGCCTTTGGTCTTTTATGCAGAACCTCAGCACTGAGTTTTGTCCAAAGTGTTTTAATCAGTGTTACAAATTTCTCCGGCTCCGGTCAGTTTCTGATGATGAATCTCTATAATGGAGGTTCAGCACTTTCTCAGATAATCCTATCTGTGCTTTTTATTAATCTACGTTACTGCTTTATGGCTACCAGTATTTACACATCACTCGAGGACAGAAAACCTGTTTTCAAAAGAATAATTGTAGGATTCGGAACGACAGACGAGGTGTTTGCAATATCGACACTCAAGAGCCATGCATTGAAATATCCTTATATGTTTGGTCTTATTCTTTCATCTTATACAGGGTGGGTGTCAGGAACTGCTCTGGGTTTTCTTCTGGGGAATTTTCTTACTCCTACCATGCAGAAGGCTTCTGTTATAACTGTCTATGCCATGTTTGCTTCCCTTTTAGGGAGTGAGACCAGAAAGAATACAAAGGCCTTACTCGTTCTTTTTGTGTCAGGTGGCCTGAATACAATCCTGATTTTGTGTCTCGGTCTCTCAACAGGAGTATCCTTTATAGTCAGTATGATCAGTGCCATGGTTTTCGGTTTCTACATATATAAAGATGAGGAGGTATTCGGTGAATAGCATCCCCCTCCTTATTATATCTGGCTCCCTTTCTACAATGGCGCCCAGAATCCTCCCTTACTTTATGCCATTTCTCAATAAGCTTCCGAAAAAAATCAGGAAAATGATGATGCTCATGCCACTTAGTGCACTGGGTGCATTGATATTTCCTCTGGCTCTTACAGATTTTTCCTCTGAATGGATATGCGGTTTATTGGGAGTTCTGAGTGCATTTATTGCATCATATTTCAGAAAAAGTATGGTTTTTTCAATTATTCTTTCACTTCTTGTTACTTACTTTTCGCTTCAATTGTTTTTCTGAGCTCTTGTTTTTATTCAATAATTAGGGTCATTATATTTCCAATAACGAACAGTTTTATTATTTTTTGTATACAAAAGGTAAAACTGCGGAGGAAATACCATGGAAAAAGTTAATAAAAAACTGTTATTGCTCCTGATAATAGTTTTGGCTCTGAGTTCTTCAGCATATGCAAATATGAATATAAAAGCTGAAGCCGGTCCGACATGGATATATTTGGAGTGGACAGTAGTTCCTGGAACAAATACTTATGATATTTATCTCAATGATGTTTGTGTCGTTCGTCTGAACAATGCTGAAACATCATTCAAGGCAGAAAACCTGGATTCAAAGAAGGACTATGAAATAGCAATTGCATCCCGTGATAAGAGTGATAATACACTGGATTTCGCACATACAGATGCAACAACCACCTCATGGGATGGAATATACCGATGGGAAAACAAAACAGGTAATGACAACAAAGGAAAACTTGAGAGTCTGCAATACAGAATTGAAACAGCCCACGATGATACCCATGGACAGTACTATAAAATATATATGGATAAAGATGGAAAGGAGTATCAGATCTTCCCGCTTTTCAACTTCGGGGATCAGGCTATAAATGAGTGGCATAAGTATAAGGAAGATTCTCTTGCAGGAATGGCATACAGAGAGAACGCATCGCTATTCAATACATCAAGTTTTACCCCTGCCAAGTGGAAGATTTCAAAAATTGTTATTGACAGTAATTCCATTGAAGCCTACATTCAAACAAGTGTAATCGGGATGAATCTGATGACGGTTACGCGCTTTAATCTTGCTAGAAACAATGATGTAGATACTATTACGTTTGAAACCACAAGTGATAAGGCTCTTGTAAGAAACTATCTGTTTTGCAATCCGAATCCAGGTGAAGGAGACGCATTTATCCTTACTAAAGTGAATTAGCATCGGAGGAGTCCTTGGTCGCAGATATTAATAAGAAAAGCTTGATAATCGTAGAGTCTCCTACAAAAGCTAAGACTATTTCAAATTATCTGAAAGGAAAGCCCTTTAAGGTTGTTGCCTCGAAGGGCCATATTGTTGACCTCAATCCGACCCCGGATAGTAAGGACGGGGTATACGGTATTTATGTTGATGAGGACTTCCGCTTGGATTATGTGGTTGTTGAAGGAAAAGAAGAGCTCATTTCAGAAATGAAGAAGGATCTTAAAGATGTCGAGCAACTGATTCTTGCAAGTGATGAGGACAGGGAAGGAGAAAGCATTGCTTATCATCTCAAGACGACATTAAAGCCTGAAGTCCCTACATACCGCATGGTTTTCCATGAAATAACAAAGCGTGCCATAGAAAAAGCATTCAAGAACTGCAGGGATGTGGATATGAATCTTGTTAAGGCTCAGGAAGCACGCCGTGCAGTCGACCGCCTGCAGGGATATGGAATATCACCGCTGCTTTCACAGAAACTAGGATCAAAATATTCTGCTGGCCGTGTACAGTCCCCGGCGCTGAAGCTGATTGTTGAAAAGGAAAAAGTCAGAAGGGATTTCAAAGTCTCATCATATTTCTCTGTTGAAGCCATGAGTGGGAAAGATAATGTTGTTTTCCCCCTTATTCTGAACAGAATCAACGACAATCAGGTTGCCTCAAGTGCTTCCTATGAGAGTGAGAGCGGGATTTTGAAAGATGGTTTTGTAGTCCTTGATGAGAAGGAGGCAGTAAGGATTGCCTCCGATCTTGAAGGAAAAAGTCTAGATATCCTTGAAGTAAACAAGAAGGAAAGGGTAGAGAAACCATATCTTCCTTTTACAACCTCAACGTTACAGCAAGAGGCCAACACCAAGCTTGGCAAAAGCAGCCGTGAGACTATGAGTATCGCTCAAAAGCTATATGAAAATGGGTTTATCACATACATGAGGACAGATTCTCCCACACTCTCTACTGAATGTATTGATGCTGCGCGTGAACAGATCCGTGTCCTTTATGGGGAGGCATATCTTTCAAAGGAAGTGAGAAACTTCACAGCAAAGAATCCTGGTGCGCAGGAGGCCCATGAAGCAATACGCCCTGCCGGAGACACCTTCCGTGTTCCGAAAGAGACTGGGCTATCCGGTGATGAACTTAAGCTTTACACCCTTATCTGGAAAAGGACATTGCAGAGCCAGATGAGTGAATGTATCAAGAGCGTTACCAGTGTTGTTGCGCGTAGCGGGGCATACACTTTCACAGCTTCCGGAACTACGGTTGTCTTCAAGGGTTTCAGGAAAGTATATGAATCGTCCAAAGATGAAGGAGAGAGGGAAATAAAGCTTCCTTCTTTAACAAAAGGGGATGAACTCAGGATTATCTCGAGTGAAGCCAAAGAACATAAGACACAGGCTCCGGCAAGGTACAATGAAGCAACCCTTGTAAAAAAGCTTGAGAGTGAGGAAATCGGGCGCCCTTCAACATATGCAACTATCATTTCGACTCTTCTGGATAAGAAATACGTGGTCCGGCAAGGCCATCATCTTGTGCCGACTTTCACAGGCTTTTTCGTTGATTCATTTCTTGAACGTTCCTTTGAGCATTACATTGACTATGATTTTACCAAGGAGATGGAGGCACAGCTTGATGAAATTGCTTCAGGGGATTTGGATAAAAACACATATCTTTCACGTTTCTGGTTCGGTAACAGTTCATTTCCTGGTCTGAAACAGGATTTGGGCATAGTCAAAGCTACAACAAAAGCGGGAGAAGTAAAGGATCTTACACTTTCCGGTCTTTCCTATACTTTCAATGAGAATAACCAGAATATCCATTACGATATAAAAATAGGAAAGTTCGGCCCGTATCTGGCCTCTGATTATTTTGATGAGCCGAATGGAAAAAACAAAATGGCCTCAATTGATGAAAAAAAGTATTTTCCTGGTACCTTTACAGATGAGGAGGCCAGGGAGATTCTTTTCCATGAGGAGGAGGCTCCTGTCCTCTTTGATAAGTATCAGCTGAAAAACGGAAAGTTCGGAACCTACTTTGTACGCCTTGAGGATAACAAATCTATTTCATTCCCATCAAAGAAAACAAATCCGGAGGATGTAAGTGAAGAGTACCTTGATTTGATATTCTCACTTCCTAAGCTTATCGGTACTGATAAGGAGGGAAATGATGCTTATCTCCGCCTGGGACCTTATGGATTTTATGCCCAGTACAAGGGAAAGAATTTCCGTGTTTCAAACCCGAATACTGTAACACTTGAGGATGTTGCGAATGAACGGGGATCTGGCCCAATCAAGGACTTTGGCATTGTCGATGGAAAGAAGCTTGAGGTTGTGAACGGGAAATACGGACCTTATATCAAATGGGGAGAAATCAACGCACCACTTAGTGCCGAGGATAAGAAAGCGCCTGAGAAAATCGAGATGGAAAAGGCCTATCAGATAGCAAAAGATCACGAGGCAAAGGCCGGTGCGACTGCACAGATGAAAAGTGAGAGGGACTTCACGCTCTCATCAGGAGAGACTGTTCATTTACTTAATGGGCGCTATGGCTATTATCTGAAGAAAGGGAATGAGAACATACCTCTGCCCCAGAATTATAAAAAGAACGCTTCAGCACTAAATGAGAGTATTGTTGAGGAAGTTGTTTCTTCTTTCAAACCAAAAGCCAAAGCAAAGAAATCAAAAAAAACTAAATAGTATCCTTTTTCAGATCAAGATAGTCGATTTCATCCTGGTTTAAAATCAAGTCTGTATTGCTAAGTGTATCTTCCAGCTGACTGATTTTTGTAGCAGCAACAATTGGAAGAGCAGAGCATTTCTGACTTGTTATATAAGAGAGAACTATGGCAGAAACACCAACTCCTTTAGCTTGAGAAAGCACTCTGACTCTCTCAATTTTCTCAGTATTTTCAGGAGTGAGGAATCTGTTTCTTGCTTTAAGAGATAGCTCACTTTCATATCCGGAAATTATTTTCTGGAAAATTCCCTTGCCTTGTGAAGCATAGGCAAAAAACGGTATTCCTGTTTTTTCATAAAAATCCAGCGATGCTCCTTCTCCGATGCACTCGATTGTATCATCGCCCCATAAGGTTCGTGTGGTTTTTGCCAAGGAGAACTGCACTTCTGAAAATGTAAATCCTATAAGACCTTTCTTTTTTGCAAGCATATTGGCTTCGATTATGCGTTCATCTGTCCAGTTGGAGGCTCCGATATATTTAGTATACCCTTTCTCGATAAATCCATTCAGTTGAACGAGGAGTTTCTCAAGATTTACTTCCTTGCTGTCTCTATGGACAAAGTAAAGGTCCAAAGGTGTATCCAGGGCACGCAATGTTTCCTCCATGTCATTATTTAGTTCCTCTTCAGTAAGACGAGATATGTGCTTGTCATGAAAACAGGGGTGGCCCCCTTTGGAAACAAGGAATACTTTACTCCTGTCAGTTTTCTTCAAATAGCGTCCTATGACCTCTTCACTTGTACCTCTACCATTATCAACGCTCTGGCCATAGGATCTGGCAGTATCAAGAACGTTTCCACCCTTTTCCAGAAATAAGTCAATTTCCTCAATAGCAGTTGTCTCATCGGTTGTTTCCCCGAAATGGTCACACCCGAGGGCAACCATGCTGATAAGAGGGTAACCATCTTTAACTAAATATCTCATAGTCAGATTTTAGGATAAAAAGGTGATAAGAAAGAAGAGTATCGGGCATGGCGGATTTGAACCGCCGACCCCAAGTCCCCCAGACTTGTACGCTAAACCCCTGCGCTAATGCCCGTTAACAGTATGCTAGCACTTTTTCAGTTCAAAAACTACGAGCTTGGTACTTTTATACTTCTTCTTTTTGGTATAAACTCACTCATTATCAACTCTTTTAGATAAGAAAACTTGTAGCCAGAAAGAGAAAAGCCATGAAAAGCTCGGTTATAAATGACATATTGAAAGTTGAAGATGCGGCAGATAAGATTGTCAGCGATGCAGAGGATAAGGCATTCAAAATGCTGGCAGAAGCCAAAAGCGAAGCAAGAAGGAATACTGAGGCAGAACTGAACAGGCTCAAAGATGAGCATAATATCCAGCTTGAAAAACTGAATAAGGATTTGAGTGACCGTCTTTCCTCCTATGAGGAAGAAACTGCAAAAGTACAGAAAGATCAAATCAGGATATCTCCGGAAGATCTCAAAAGGATAACTGATGAAGTTATAAAAGTCTTAGAGGGTTAAATGAGCAGGGTCAGTGAGTTCGGATACGTAAATGCGAAGCTTAGGGCGAGAATAGGTGTTATGGAAAATTCATCATACCTTGAAGATATGATTAAAGCACCAACTCTGAACGAGGCAGTCTCCTCACTGCAGAACTCATACTTTAAGAGTGTTGTAAAAGTCTATGATAATACAGGGGATCTGCAGATGGTCGAGCTGGCACTGTTTAAATTGCTGGTTAACGACTATAAGGAGATAGCTTCCTTGTTTAAGAAAAGACGGGAAAAGAGATTTATAATGTCCCTACTTGAAAAGCTTGAGGTTGATAACCTGAAAATTGCTGTTCGTATGTGGTACTCCGATGTTATCAGACATCATTCCCTGAAATACAGGGCACCTTATCTTTACAGGGAAGAGATTGTCAACCCAATTGACTGGGACGGAATTTTGAATGCGCCGAACTGGGATAAAGTCTGTGAGGCAGTAAAAGATACAGAGTATATAGAGGTGTTTTCAAAGTTCACTTTTGAGGAAATAGCATCCAAAGGTTTATTTGACTTTGAGATAATGCTTGATCAGGAGTATTACAAAGATCTGTTTTCTGCTGTCTCCAAACTTAAAAAGAAAGACAGGACCATTTCAAGGAATATCTATGATATCGACTGCGATCTGAAAAATATACTCCTGATTATAAGATATGGTTACTATCATGAACTCGGGCGCAAGGCACTAAAGGAGATAGTTTTTCCTTACGGATATATCTACAAGGAGATAACTGAGAACGATGTTTTCAAAAATGACAACCCGGTAAGGAATATAAAATCATATGTAAGAAGGAAATATCCTCTCGTTTATGAGGAGCTTTCCCATATCAAGGAAGCCCATGAGGATGATTTGACAACAAAGGAAGAAAATGCCAAGGAGATACTGAAGCTGGAAAAGTATCTGCAGGACACAAGGCGGAGAGAATATTTTCATCTTCTTGTGGAAAATCCGTTTTCAATCGGAATTGCTCTCAGTTACTTTTTTATTTCGCAGTATCAGGAGAGCAGAATAAGAGCCATCCTCACTGCCAAATTGTATTCCTGGAAAGAAGATAGAATTAGGGAGGCTATATCATGAGCATGTTCACAAAAAAAATGCGCATGCTGACAGCTGTAGTAATGGATGAAGACAGGGAGAAAGTTGTAAAGACACTCCTGGATGCCGGAGTGATGAAGTTTATCCACATTGACTCCCTTCCTGAAGATAAGATGAAAAAACTCCGCTCCCATGAAGCTCCTATTACAAAGGGGGAACTGACAGACCTCAGGCTGAGAATAGAAAGCCTGATGAGGACAGGAGAAATAATGACCCCGGTTCTGAATAAAAAGGAAGTGGATGAAGCTGTCGAAGTTGATAAGGATGATGTCAAGAGAGAGCTGGATGGGCTGAGCAGTGCATTGCAGAAAGTTAAGGATGAGCAGAAAAGCATAAGCCAGAATCTGCAGAACGCCAGGGCACTTCTGGAATATGCTCAGGCAAAGAGTAATGAATATATCGACTTACGTGTCGGTAAGATCCAAAGAGAGACTCCTGAAAACCTTAAGGAAAAACTTGCAGTCTTTGGCGGTGTATTTTTTGCCGAGGCTGATGGGAGTTGCATTTCACTTACTCTGAGCCGTGACAGGAAAAGGGTCAGCGAGGTAATTGATAAGTTTGACTGGATAGAAGAAGCTGAGCCGAAGGTACAGAAAGAAGCAAAAGCCAAAGCTGAAGAAATACTGAAAGAAAGAATCAGTGAATACGAGAAAGAGCTCAATGCTTTGAAAGAAAAAGCCAGAAACAAGATAGAAAAAAAGGAAGATGAACTTGTTTTGCTATGGAAAAGAGTCAGAAGCCAGGAGCTATGCGAATCAGTTGAGTCCTATTTTTCTTATACAAGAAATACAACTCTGTTTTCCGGCTGGGTTCCTGACGGGGATTCAGGTTTCATAGATAAAGAGATCAAGGATGCAACAAAAGGCAGATGCATAATTGAGTGGACAGATGCAAAAGATCTTCCCCGAGAGAAGGTCCCTGTAGATTTAAAGAGCCCTGCTTTTATGAAACCGTTCTCGCATTTGGTTAAAAACTATGGAACACCAGAATACGGTTCAATCAATCCGACACCATTTACATTAGTTGCCTATATGCTGATGTTTATGCTGATGTTTGCAGACCTCGGGCAGGGATTCGTCCTCCTTATGATTGGAATTATAGGTACCCTGTACTACAAAAAGCATCCTATGAAGAAGGATGGAATAATTTCAAGATACCTATGCTCACTGCTTATCTGGCTGGGACCGTCCTCCATGGTGGGAGGAATAGTTTTCGGATCAACCTTCGGCTATAATCTTTTCCCGGCATTATGGTTTAATTACCATGCGGTGGTAAACGGCCATGCTAGCCCGGAGGGTTTTGTCAAAAGTATCTACGATATACTCGGAATAACCGTATGGTTCGGTATCGGTGTAATCTATATGGGATTACTGCTGAATTGGATAAACCTCGTCAGAAAGAGAAAATTCGTAGACCTTGTTTTTGATAAATACGGACTTGTCGGTGGGTATCTTTATGCACTGGGAATCTGGTTCAGCTACGGTTTTGTGAAGTCAAACTACAAAGTTTTTCCTTCTGCTCCGTGGTTTATGCCCTCTCTCGCAGTCGGAATTCTTATTGTCCTTTTCAAGGTCCCTGCAGAGACAATTGCCCATAAGGCAAAGCACAAGGATGAAAAGATAAAAGCCGGAAAACTCATAATGGACACCATTATGGAATTCATAGTTGAGGCGTTGGAGATTTTCTCAGGTTTCCTTGCCAATACACTCTCATTCATGCGTGTTGCAGGTCTTGGCATTGCACACGTAAGCCTGATGACAGCCTTTGAGGATATGGCTGGTTTGACCAGTATTGTCATATTCCAGGTTCTCATCATGATTATTGGAAATGTACTTGTAATAGCACTTGAAGGATTATCTGCAGGAATACAGAGCCTGAGACTTAACTATTACGAGTTTTTTACAAAGTTCTTTACAGGTCGTGGAATGCCTTATGATCCAATCAGTATCACAAATTCCACAGAAAATTAAAGTCAGGAGGGTCAGAAATGACTTTAGAACAGTTTAAGAGAAGTGTAAAACTTTCTTTCGTACTTTTGGGAGTTCTGCTTTTAGGTATGGCTTTCGTTTTTACACCAAGTGTGTATGCAGCAGCAGAGGAAAGTGTAGCTGCCGGTAACAGCAGAAATGTCACGTGGGTCTGTTTTGCCGCCGCAATCGCATTTGGTTTCGGAGCAATAGGAGCTGCTGTCGCTATCAGCAGTGTAGGTGCAGCAGCTATGGGTGCAATTTCTGAACGCCCTGAAATTGCAACTAACGCACTTATCTTTATCGCACTCGCAGAAGGTCTTGTTGTATTCGGCTTTATCACTGCGCTGATGATTTTAGGTAAGGTTTAATGGAATATTTTGTAATTGGAGATGAGGATACAGTATTAGGCTTTTCCCTATGCGGTGTTGAAGGACAGGTTGTTCACTCTAAAGAGGATGCTGTCCACGGCTGGGAGAGGGCCTTGGAGGATAGCCAGTTCGGGGTTATCCTTATCACTACACCAGCTGCCAATTACATAAGGGATACTGTTGATAAGTTTCTTTTTTCAGAGTCTTTCCCCCTTGTTGTTGAACTTTCAGGTGCAGATGGTGAAAGGGGAAAGGATTTAAAAAGCTTGGTAAACGATGCAATAGGAGTTTCGATATGAATGAATCCAATCCTCTTATTCTTTCTATTCTCGATGAAGCAGAGGCCAAAGCCAGACTGATTATCAAAAATGCTGAAACTGAGTGCCAGGGGATTTTTGATGATGAAAAGACCCGCCTCAGTAGTCTAGTCAAGAATGAGGATGATAGTTTTGAGAATAAGAAAAAACTAATAGAGGAAAGAAAAGAGAGTGCTGAAAGGAATATAGACCGCCTTTTGGAACTGAAGAAAATGGACACTCTTTACACTCTTGTCATGGATAATGTTGATACATATTTTGACAGGAGGATAAAGGACAACGCCTTCAGGACTGTGCTCCTTTCATGGTCTGTCGAGGCCCTTATCGGCCTTTCACTTGAAGAAGCCTATATAGATTATTCTCCCTTAGCTCCGCTTTCAGAGGATGATATAAGGGAAATTGAGAGGCGTTATAAGGATGAGACCAAGAATAACATCAAGGTACATTTAGGAAAGATGTGCCTGAAGAGCGCGGGCATCGTGGCCAGAGACAAGGAACATAACCTCAGCTACTCAAATACGCTTGAAGTACGTCTTAGACGTTTTTCAAAGGAAATCAGAAAGATAATTCTAGACGAAAATGCAAAGAATAATAGGTAAGGTAAAAAAGGTCAACGGACCTGTTTTGCAGGTAAAAGGCATTACAGATGCAAAGATGATGGAACTCGTTCATGTAGGTCCGGATTCTCTTGTCGGTGAAATTGTCAAACTAAGAAACGGCACTGCAACAGTCCAGGTTTATGAAGATGCAACAGGTCTTAAACCAGGGGATGATGTAATGGGGTCAGGCAGATCTTTGTCTCTTGCCCTTGCACCTGGACTTATCGGACAGATTTATGATGGAATCCAGCGTCCTCTGGAAGAAATCAGACGTCTTACCGGGGATTTTATTGAACGTGGCATGGAACCTGCTGCTGTAGATGAGAATAAGAAATGGCAGTTTACACCCCTTGTTAAAGAAGGAGATACTGTGTCTGCCGGGACAGTCCTGGGTTCTGTGCCTGAAACTGATCGACTTGAACATAAAATCATGGTCTCTCCCGAATTTGAAGGGGAATATACAGTTGTCAATATTGCTGCCCCTGGAGAGTATACCGTCACCGATCAGATAGCGCTTCTTTCAGATAAGGAAGGAAAAACACATAGAATCCAAATGTTGCAGTACTGGTCAATCAGAATTCCCCGTCCTGTAAGGGAAAGACTCAGTCTTGATAAACCGCTTGTTACCGGGCTAAGGGTAATTGATACCCTTTTCCCGCTTGCAGAAGGTGGGACTGTAGCAATCCCAGGAGGATTTGGAACTGGAAAGACCATGACACAGCACTCAATTGCGCAGTGGTGTGATGCAGATATCATTGTCTATGTCGGATGTGGAGAAAGAGGCAATGAGATGACAGACGTTCTCAGGGAATTTCCCCGTCTGACTGATCCAAGGACCGGAGAGAGCCTCATGAAAAGGACAATACTTATCGCAAATACAAGTAATATGCCGGTCTCTGCCCGTGAGGCATCAATATATACCGGAGTCACAATGGCAGAGTATTACAGGGATATGGGATACTCGGTTGCAATCATGGCAGATAGTACATCGCGTTGGGCAGAAGCCCTGAGGGAGCTTTCAGGAAGAATGGAGGAAATGCCCGCTGAAGAAGGCTTCCCGGCATATCTTCCTACGCGTATTGCAGAGTTCTACGAGAGGGCAGGACGGGTGAAAACCTTATGCGACAAGGAAGGCAGTGTCTCAATAATCGGCGCTGTATCTCCTCCGGGAGGAGACTTCTCCGAGCCCGTGACACAGAATACAAAGCGCTTTGTCCGCTGCTTCTGGGGATTAGACAGAGCTTTGGCCTCAGCCCGTCACTATCCAGCAATAAGCTGGCTTGATTCATACTCCGAGTATATTGATGATGTGAGAGCATGGTGGGATAAAGAGAGTCAGGATCATTGGTATAAGGACAGAAACAAGATTATGGATTTGCTTCACAAGGAAGTCAGACTTAATCAGATAGTAAAGCTTGTAGGTCCGGATGCACTTCCTGAGAGTCAGAACTTCATCATAGAAGTATGTTCTCTTTTCAAGACAGCTTTCCTGCAACAGAATGCATTTGACAGAATTGACAGATACTGTGTTCCTGAAAAACAGATTAAGATGCTTGAAATCATTATTCGCTACTATGATCTGGGGCTTAGGGCAATCAATAAAGGGGTACCTCTTGCAAAACTCAGAAGGTTGCAGAGCGTTCAGGATATTTCAAGAATGCGTTTTAATGTTGCCAACGATGATACTGATGCAATTGATAAGCTTGAAACCAAACTTGAAAGGTCTATTGAGCAGTTAGGAAGTTTATATGAGTAAAGTAAGTGAGAAAGAGAAAAAGCTTCTAAGTGGGAGGGAATACACAGGAGCTTCAATGCTCGACGGTCCCCTTGTATATATGAGAAATACCCATCCAATAGGGTATAATGAGCTGGTTGAGCTTGAGGGCCCTGACGGAAAAATCAGACAGGGACAGGTTCTGGATACCAGTGATGATGCTGTATGTATACAGTGTTTTGAAGGAACTGACGGACTTTCACTTCCTGACACAAAGGCACACTTTCTCGGTGAACCTCTGACCCTTGGTGTTTCAGAAAAGATGCTTGGCCGTGTTATGGATGGACTTGGACGCCCCCGTGACGGGGTTGAGCTTCCCCCCGCATTTGATGAGAGGGATGTAAACGGTCAGCCGATAAATCCTACAGCCCGCGAGTACCCCAGGGACTTTATACAGACAGGGATTTCTGCAATTGACGGAATGACAACCCTGATACAGGGACAGAAGCTTCCTATATTCAGCGGTAACGGCCTTCCCCATAACCAGCTTGCTGCTCAGATAGCACGACAAGCCAAAGTAAGGGGAGGGAAGTCAGACTTTGCAATCGTATTTGCCGCCATGGGGGTAAAATATGATGTTGCCCGTTTCTTCCAGGATAGTTTTGCCTCCTCCGGTGTACTTGATAACGTAGCGCTTTTCCTGTCTCTTGCTGATGATCCATCAATTGAAAGAACCATCACCCCACGAACAGCCCTGACCCTTGCAGAACATCTTGCTTTTGACAAGGGAAAACAGGTCCTTGTAATCATGACTGATATGACAAATTACTGCGAGTCTTTAAGGGAAATATCGACCCTCCGCGGGGAGATTCCTTCAAGAAAGGGATACCCCGGGTATATGTACTCAAATCTCGCAGAAATCTATGAACGCTCGGGAAAGATTATAGGTAAAACCGGTTCAATTACGCAGCTTCCGATTCTGACAATGCCCAATGATGACATATCCCATCCTATCCCGGATCTTACAGGTTATATCACCGAGGGGCAGATTGTATTTGACAGGGATTTCTATGGCCGCGGTGCCTATCCTCCTATCAATGTTCTCCCATCTTTGTCCCGTCTGATGAAAGACGGTATTGGGGAAGGCCTGACAAGGGAGGATCACCCTCACCTTTCAAATCAGCTTTTTGCTTCTTATTCGCATGTCAAGGATGTAAGGAACCTCGCTCAGGTCATAGGAGAGGAAGAGCTGACAGATCTTGACCACAAATACCTTGATTTCGGTAAGTTTTTTGAGGAGAAGTTTATCAGTCAAGGCTACGATGAGGACCGTTCGATTGAGCAGACACTTGATCTGGGATGGAAGGCACTTTCATATCTTCCTGAGGAAGAATTGCAGCGATTGACTGAAGAGGAAATTGCAAAATACTACAAGGGAAAATAAATGGATACGACTCTGGCCCCGACAAGAAGCAATTTAATGAAAGTGAAAGACGAGTTGAGTTTTTCACGTTTGGGTTATGAGCTTCTGGACCAGAAAAGAAGCATTCTTGTCAGTGAACTACTGACTTTGGTTGACCAAGCAATTGATTATGACAACAGAGTTGAGGACGCGCTGAAGGAGGCCCGGGAGGCTCTGCAGAATGCTGTTCTTACCATGGGAAGGCTTAAGGTGGCAAATCTGATTGGCGCTGTGAATATTGACTCCTCAATAGAGCTCGGGGAAAGGCGGGTTATGGGAGTAACACTCCCGAAGGTAAATACCACATTTTCTGGGGAAGGACCTTTTTTCAGTCCTGAAGGCACGAGCATGCTTAGCGAGATTGCCCTGAATAAATTCAGTGATGCTTTATCCCTTATGGGACAGATGGCAGAGCTTAAAGTATCAATAATGAAACTTTCTAGAGAAGTAAAAAAGACAATCAGGAAAGTAAACAGCCTGGAAAAACTTGTAATTCCTGAAAAAGAGAGCACAGTCAGGTATCTTAATGATAGAATAGATGAGGCAGAGAGAGAAAGCTTCATTTTAATGAAGGCAGTAAAAAACCGGTTAGAAAGATTGGAAGGACAGAGTGGAAAATAAGCTTATAAAGAAAATTCTGGTTTATCTGGATGGGTCTGAGGGATCACTTAACGCTCTCATGTATTCAATTCTTCTAAGTAAGGAAACAGGAAGTGAGCTTACAGCGCTATATGTGATAAATACCAAAGCCCTTCAGGATTTGATACAGACAAGGGTTTTTATTACAAGTGAAAAGGAAGAATACTCGGCAGAGCTCACTAAGGATGCAGAGCGACACTTAAAGCATGCAAGAAAACTATCAGAGAGCAAGGGCATTCAGGTAAACGCTGTAAAGATTGAAGGCTCCCCAAATCAGGTTGTTACTGACTATATCAAGAAAGAGGGAATAGATTTACTTGTTTTGTCCTCAATCGGGTCAATTAAGACAAGGCGCGAAGAACTTACAAGTGAAAGTGACCGGATTCTGAGAACCTCAACCTGTCCGGTTGTCGTTGTAAAGGATGATTATGATTTATGGGATATGTTTGAGGAGGAATAATGACACTTATTGATGTACTGGATGCAAAAAACTGTAAGCTGGATCTTACCTCAAAAGACAAAGATGGGGTTCTTGAGGAACTTGTCTCAATTTATTCAAAGAATGAAAAGATAAAGGAAGAGGATAAAAAAGAAATCATCTCCATGATAAAGCAAAGGGAGAAAGCTGCCCCGACAATAATCGGAGAAGGAATAGCTCTTCCACATACAAGGCTTGAGAGTTTGAAGAAACCTGCAGTGATAATTGGATACAGTAAAGACGGGATTGAATTTGCTCCGGGGGAGAATGTCAGACTTTTTATCATGGTTCTTACTCCTGCAAATAATCCTGCCGGGCATTTGCAGCTCCTTTCGAGTATCGCAAAGCTATGCACGAGGGAGAACCTTATTGAAGAAGCAAGCAAAAGCAAGACTGACAGGGATTTGTTCTCGGTATTTCTTGGCTAGGGGGATTTATGATTGTCAGGGAAAGAATGAGCTCTAACCTTATCGGTGTAAACAAAAATGACACCCTCTCCAGCGTTGCTGATTTAAACAGAAAAGAAGGAATCGGGAAATTTCCGGTTTTTGAGGGAAAGGAACTTGTAGGCATTATCACTGAAGAGGATCTTGTTGGCAGGGATGAAAAACTAATGGTTGAGGCCGTGATGACAAAGGAAGTAATTTCCATAAGCGAAAACGCCACAGTAGAAGAGGCTGCGCGGCTGATGCTCGATAAGGATATTTCATGTCTTCCTGTAAAGAATGAGAGTGGCGAGAGTGTGGGTATTATTACAAAAAGTGATATTTTCCGATGGGTTCTTGAACTGTTCGGAGTCCGCCACTACGGAGTCAGGGCTTCATTTATTCTCAAAGACCAGAAAGGGGAGCTCTCCTCTGTATTGCAGACCCTTTCAAATTCAGGAGCAGATATCATTTCAGTAGGAACAATAAAAAGCGGGGATGCTACTGGTAAGGCAGTAATCAAGATGCAGGGAATCTCAAAAGAGCACGCCAGGAAACTTTTGGAAGACAAAGATATAAGGATTCTTGATTTAAGGGAAGTGTAGTGGCCAGAAAAAATAGGGATAGTCACAAAAAGACGGAAAATGAAAAAGAATATAACCCTTTTTTCCAGATTGTACTGAAAGAGAAAAAAACAGAAGTCAGGGTCAACGGTAAAACCGGGGCCAATACAAAAGACAGAAAAACAGAAAAAATCATAGTCACAGACAGAGTCAGGCCACAGGATGTAGTTAAAGGATATGATCCTTCTGCCTCATTTGCTGACATCCTCTCATCATTTGAACACACTGGAAACCCCTATGCTTTGAAAAAACCTAAGCTTTCATCGACAGCAAAGAACGGAACCTCATTTGCAGACATTTTTTCAAAATGGGAAAACGGTAAGGTAAAAAATGATCGTAAGGCAGTACCGAAAAGTGTATATTCACCTAAAAAATCCTTTTCTGAAATTCTCAGCGAGTATGATTCTTCCCTTTCAGAACAGGAAAACAGGAATCAGATTAAAAATAAAAAAAGTAAAGCTTTGAGGGGAGTTGATGAGATACTCGAAAATTATGAAACGGTATCATCCTCTTCAGAAAAACCAAAAGTAAAGGAAGAAGAGGGCATAAGGACACTGAGCCATGATAACTTCTTCAGAAAATATGATGATGTAGAACGGTCTAAAGAAGCCTCATGGTCTGTTTTGGGAAATAACGATTCCTTTGTAAGGAAAACTGAAAAGAAGGCGGAAAAACCCGAGGAAAAAGAAGCATACAAAAGAGTCAGTGTTCCTTTTGAGAGCAAGATGGATTTTTCCCAGATACTGGATAAATTCGAAGAGAAAAACAAAAAAACGAAAGCTCCGGAAATTAGGGAAAAAGAAGATAAACAAAATAAAAGTACAAATGGAAAATCTTTTTTCAGATCTGAAACTGAAGAAGAAAAGAGAAGCCCGGATGCTGCATGGTCTATTTATGGTATGAATGACCAGTTTAAAAGAAAGCTCTCTTCCGACCCTCATGAAATTACTGGAAAACCTGTAAAAAAACAAAGAAGTAACAATAGTTTCTCGGCAGTGAAATCAGGTTTCATGGAGAATAATACAGATAAGCTTATTGAAGAGAAAACATTTGAAGAAAGGCTTAAGGAAAAAGAAAGTACAGAGACTGAATTTCCCAGGATTTCCATTTCAAGACTGAGAAGTATGTTACCTGAAGCTACTTTGGATCTGCATGGAGAAAATGTAAAAGATGCAGAAAAGTTAGTAAAAGCCTTTATTGAGGATGCCCACAATCATAAGTTAAGGAAGATATCCATAATAACAGGGAAGGGACTTCACTCACAAAACGGCATCTCTGTTTTAAAAGAAGAGGTAGGAAAAGTACTTGAAAAGAGTAAATACATCCAGGAAAAAAACAATGCCCCTCAAAACGCCGGAGGCGACGGGGCAATCTGGATTATACTAAAAGCAGGAAAAGACCTTTAGCGTTCCCTGTAAACAATTCTTCCTTTGGTCAGATCATACGGAGAAAGCTCCACCTTTACACTGTCTCCCGGAACGATCCTGATATAGTGCTTTCTCATTTTTCCTGACAGATGAGCCAAAATAACAAGATTATTTGTCAGCTTGACTCTGAACATTGTGTTTGGAAGTGCTTCAGTAACAACACCTTCTACTTCAATAGCTTCTTCTTTAGCCATTACCTCTCCTTTATTTATGACCTCTAAAGTATAAATTTTCCTTTTTAATACTGTCAATTAATGAGGTGTCTTTTCCTTTCCTGTTTGAAAGAAAAGCATTTCAGTATCGGGCGTTGTATTTTCTTTTCATTCGGTTTTTATAATCAGTACCCCATTTCTCCATATCATTTATTATAGGGCGCAGTGAAAGTCCCAACTCAGAAAGTGAATATTCAACCCGAGGTGGTACTTCGGCGAATACTTCTCTGATAACCAGACCATCCTTTTCAAGTTCCCTCAGATTATCGGTCAATACCTTCTGGCTGATGGGAATCGTTTTCAGTAACTGGGAGAATCTTTGTTTGGAAGTCAGAAGATTACGTATTATCAAGAGTTTCCATTTGTTGCCGATCAGGTGAACGGTTGTTGCAACCGGACACTCAGGTAATTCATCTTTAGTCAGCATTTTTTGTGTCCTTACTTAGATTAGAAAAGTTAAAATCCAATAAATCATATTCTACTGTTAGTTTCAGAAAAAAAGTATTGTCAGTTACATTTTTATTACTGACTAATAGATTCGTAAGATTTGGGACTTGATTTTCAAGGTGTGTTATTATTTCTAAACTAAAAAAATGTAAGAAGGATAATATGAGTCTTTTAAATCTTATAAAAAACCGCCATTCTGTCCGTAAATATAAAGACAGTCAGATACCCAGAGAGAGCATGGACAGAATAATTGAAGCCGGCATTCACGCTCCGAATGCCGGAGGACGGCAGGGGACAATTATAGTCGGAATTCATAACAGTCAGCTGACAACCATGATCGGAAAACTAAATCTCTCCAAATTTGACCGGGGAGATCTTCTGGGCTCCTATGTTTCTGCCGAGCAGCCAAGTATTATTGATGACCCCAGTATTAAAAACGGTTTTTATGATGCACCATCTGTGTGTATTGTATTTGCCGAGAAAGATTTTCTTTATAGTATTCCAGATGCATTCTGTGTTGCTGAAAACATGGTATTACAGGCAACTGAGTTAGGAATATCTTCATGTATCATTTCCCGGGCAGAGGAAACATTTGATAACGCTTACGGCAAAAAGCTTTTATCTGAGTGGAAAATCCCTGAAAACTACTTTGCCCGCTGTTTTGTGATTCTTGGTTATATTGACGGAGAGATACCACAGACAAAGCCAATGAAACCAGGCAGATTCAGAGTCATAGAATAGAATATGGATAAATTAGACAGGTTAATTGAAATACTTTGTAATGAGCGTAACGAAAAAGTTCCTCTTCTAACGGGAAAAGAGGAAAAAAAGAAGTTATTTCGGGCCCTTGTCAATTTACGTATGCCAATTGCTATAAGTGAAGAGTTTCTGAAAATCCAGGATGAGTATCTGCAGGAAGAACTTTACTGTGAAGGTATATCAGACTTATCAGAGCTTACACCCATATACAATGATATTTACCTTTGGAAAGGTGATATTACTACACTAAGATGTGACGCAATTGTAAACGCTGCTAATTCTCAGATGCTCGGGTGCTTCTATCCCAACCATACCTGCATTGACAATGCTATCCATACTTTCTCTGGGGTACAGCTACGTCTGGAATGCTTTGAAATCATGAAAAAACTGGGAAAAACAGAACTTACAGGAAAAGCAATAATAACGGGATCATACAATTTGCCATCAAAGTATATCATCCATACAGTTGGTCCAGTTGTCTGTGGCAAACTTACAAAAGAGGATGAAAAACAGCTTTCATCCTGTTATAAATCGTGCCTTTGTCTTGCAGATAAGAAAGGCTTGCAAAGCATAGCATTTTGTTGTATTTCTACTGGCGAATTCCATTTTCCCCCGGAGCGCGCCGCTCGGGTGGCAATAGAGACAGTCAAAGAATACAAAAAACAGACGCAAAGCAAAATCAAAGTGATATTCAACGTATTTAAGGACAATGATTATGAAATCTACAAAAGATTACTCAGCATCAGTAAATAGAATAAAGTCAGTTTTGGAAAATGCAGAGGCTATAGTCATCGGGGCAGGGGCAGGTCTTTCAACCTCTGCAGGATTTGACTATTCAGGAAAACGATTTCACGATAATTTCAGTGATTTTGAAGAAAAGTACGATTTCCACGACATGTATTCAGGTGGTTTCTATCCGTACAGGACTCCGGAGGAAAGCTGGGCTTTCTGGTCAAGGAATATCTTTTTAAACCGTTATCAGGATCCCCCTGTACCTGTATATGAAGAACTTCTGAATCTTGTGAAGGATAAGAATTATTTTGTAATAACAACTAATGTTGATCATTGTTTTCAGAAAGCTGGCTTTGATAAAAAGCGGCTTTTTTATACTCAAGGTGATTATGGTTTGTTGCAGTGCTCCCTGCCATGTCATGATGAAACTTATGATAACGAAGATTTGATGCGGAATATGGTTGCAACTCAGAGGAATATGAAAGTCCCCTCTGATCTTTTGCCAACCTGTCCTAAATGTGGTTCTCCTATGACAATGAATTTGCGTTCAGATGACCGCTTTGTACAGGATAGGGGCTGGTATGCTGCATGTGCTCAATATGAAAAGTTTATTCAGCGTTATGGAAACGGGAATCTTGCCCTTATCGAGCTCGGGGTAGGAAACAATACACCGGCTATCATAAAGTATCAGTTTTGGCGCCTTGCAATTCAGAATCCTGAAGCAACTTATATTTGTATCAATTCTGGGCAGGCAATGTGTCCAAAACAAATTGAGGATCAGTCAATCTGTATCAAGGCAGATATCAAAGAAGTAATAGATAAACTGAGAGAATAAAATGCACGATATATGGAATCCATGGCACGGGTGCCAGAAATGTAGCGAAGGATGTCAGAACTGTTATATGTTCTTTCTGGATGAAAAACACAATAACGGAGATAGTACGAAAGTCATTAAGACAAGCAATTTCTATTATCCGCTTTCCAAGAACCGGAACGGAAGCTACAAAATCAGAAGTGGAGAAATGGTAAGAGTATGTATGACTTCTGATTTTCTTGTTGAGGGCGCAGACGAATGGAGAAATGAAGTCTGGAATATTATTAAAGAAAGATCGGATGTAAAATTCTTCTTGCTTACCAAGCGTCCAGAACGTATGGCAAAGTGCCTGCCCAGAGCATGGGGTGATGGTTGGGAAAATGTTTTCTTTAATGTGACATGTGAAAACCAGAGGAGGGCAGATGAGCGTATACCGATTTTGCTTGATCTTCCTTTAAAGCATAAAGGTGTAATGGCAGCTCCGCTTCTGGGTGCTGTTTCAATAAAGAAATACTTAGAGAAAAACCAGATTGAACAGGTAATCTGCGGAGGCGAAAACTATGGTGGTTCAAGGCCGTGCCATTATGAATGGGTAAAGGAATTATATGATGAATGTGTTGGCGCTGATGTAACTTTTGCTTTTATAGAAACCGGTAATTGTTATGTCAAAAACGGAAAAACCACGTACATAAAAAGTAAGCTGCGTCAGACAAATATTGCATATTCTGAAGGCCTGCAATACAAGGGCAGACCAATTGAGTTTACATTGACTGATAGATTCGGAATACCTATCTCCGGGGATGAATTATATGTTGCGCACTTCAGGTCCAATTGCCTTAGCTGTGGCAACCGCCTTATATGTAACGGATGCTCTGATTGTGGAAAGTGCAGAAATGAAATCATCACATGATTTTTTGTCCTGAGATGCAATAAAAGGATAAAGCCAGTAAAAACTTTTTCTCTTTTGTTATATAGTCATTTCAGGAGAAAAAGTATGGGCGCATTGGACAACTATTTGAGAAGTGGAAAAAAAATCAGTGAAGGGATGACCCTTTACGTCAGTGAACTTGAATTAATAAGAAGGATTTCCCCTGAAGTTGCCTCAGATATTGTCAACGAATTAAAAGATCAAAGATCAAATCTGAAGCTTATTGCAAGCGAGAACTATTCATCTCTTTCCTGCCAGGCAGCTATGGGAAACCTCCTGACAGATAAATACGCAGAAGGTTTTCCTTATCATAGGTTCTACGCCGGATGTGACAATGTTGACAGAATTGAAGCTGATGCTGTTGAAAAAGCCAAGAAACTATTCGGTGCTGAACATGCTTATGTCCAGCCACACTCTGGAGCTGATGCAAACTTGTGTGCATACTGGGCGATTCTTGCAACCAAAGTTGAGCGTCCCCTTATGGAGGAGCTTGGGAGCGTAAATGCGTCGTCAATGACAAGAGAAGACTGGAACAAAATCAGAGAAGCTTTGCATAACAAGCGAATTCTTGGTCTGGACTATTATTCGGGAGGACATCTGACACATGGGTACCGTCAGAATATTTCTGCACAGCTTTTTGATGCATATTCCTACTCAGTGAATAAGGAAACTGGACTTCTGGATTATGATCAGATAGAAAAGCAGGCAGAGGAAATAAAACCGTTTATTCTTCTTGCCGGATTCTCTGCATATCCGGGAAAAATCAACTTCAGGCTGATGAGCGAGATTGCACACAAAGTCGGTGCGGTTTTTATGGTTGATATGGCTCATTTTGCTGGCCTCGTGGCAGGAAAAATATACAAAGGGGATTATGATCCTGTTAAGTGGGCAGATGTTGTTACTACGACAACGCATAAAACATTACGTGGTCCGCGTGGGGGAATGATTCTCTGTAAGAAGGAGTTTGCCGGGGAAGTGGACAAAGGTTGTCCTCTTGTTATCGGTGGACCATTACCGCAGGTACTTGCAGCCAAAGCTGTTGCACTTGAGGAGGCCCTGCGCCCTGAATATGCAGAATATGCTGCTAAAATCGTTGAGAATTCAAAAGCAATGGCTGCCCGTTTTGTAAAGAACAAGGTGGATGTATTGACTGGTACAACAGAAAACCACCTGATGCTTCTGGATGTTACCAAGTTCGGTCTCAACGGAAGGCAGGCGGAAACACTTCTGCGTTCTTGCGGAATTACCTTGAACAGGAATGCACTTCCTTTTGATAAGCAGGGACCTTGGTACACATCGGGACTAAGAATCGGAACCCCTGCTCTGACAACTCTTGGTATGGGCAAAGAAGAAATGGAGGAAGTAGCTGACATAATAACTCTGGTGTTGGAAAATGCTGAAAAGGTGATTATCCAGAAAGGGGAGAAAACTGGGGAGGTCAGCAAAAACAGAGCCAAGGTCAAAGCTGAGATCAAAAAAGAGGCAACTGAAAGAGTGGAAGCTCTTTTGAAGAAGTTCCCCCTTTATCCGGAGCTGGATTTGGACTTCCTGATCCAGGAATTCAGAATTGCTGAATAGAATACTTTCCCTTTTGCAAAAACTGTAGAAGGGATTTTTTACGCAAAGAGACAATAATGAAGTAAAATGTTCGTATGGCAAATATACTAATCAAGAACGGACTTATTGTTGACACAGAGTGGACAAGGCATTCGGATATCTATATTGAGAATTCCAAAATCAGAAGAATTGCAAAAGACATCAAGCTGGAGGAACTTCCGGAGGATGTGAGTATTGTACATGCAGATGGTCTTTGTATCCTACCGGGACTTGTAGATGCTTCTCCGCTTTTGAGTACTGATCTCAGTTATGATGAAGAGTGCAGGGTATCTGCATTTGGTGGGTTTACCACATTGATAGGAAATGCTTCTGATAACAAAAAGGATCTGACATCATCTGTTATAAGTCGCCGAGGGGAACTGACCGGTATGTCACTTGATTATTCCCTGGCTCCGGAAATCGGAGAGTACAGAGCAAATCTCGAAGAAGAACTAAAGCAAATAAGGAAAATGGGGATCAAAGCTATCAAGCTTTTTGTGAATAAAAAGAATTCTTCCTTTCTGAAAGAGAGCAGGGAAGATGTGATCAAGGTTATGGAGTTATGTAAGAAATATGGCTTCCTGGTTTCCCTTGATACTGATGACAGGTCAGAAAAGGAAATCGGAGAGGGTGCCATCGATAGCTTTGCAGAGCTCTCCATGGCCCTTGAAATGGAGACATATATTTCCACAATTACCACAACCAGGGAGCTTGAGAAAGTACGTGAATGGAGGAATAAGGGAGCAAGGCTTTCTATTTGTGCCTCTCCATCATCTATTTTCTCAGAGGATAACCCCGCTTTGAAAGAAGCTTTGGCAGAAGGGGAGATTCAGGTTGTTGCAAGTACGAGTTTAAGCAGTGATGGGAAGAAAACAGTTCTGACAAGTGCAGAAGAACTGATTCCTCTTATGCACACATTCGGACTCTTAAGCGGAAGAGTAGGACTTTCCCAGATAGTAAATATGTTATCAACCAAACCTGCAAAACTATTTGGTCTGTATCCCAAAAAAGGAATATTGCAGGAAGGCAGTGATGCTGATTTGATTGTTTTTGATCCGGAGGAGAGCTGGACTTTGTCAAAGGATACTCTTCACTCTACAACCGAAGGAGAGGAAAATCTGGGAAAGAGTGTTACGGGTAAGGTCATCATGACATATCTGAGAGGACGCCTTGTTATGGGGGACGAGATTTATCTTGGACTCAAAGGAGATGGAAGATTCGTCGGAGAGAACCATGATTGATGCCTTTCTTTTTGATATGGATGGAGTTCTTGCTGACAGTGAAGGAATCTCTGTAACAATTGGAAGAGAATATTTTGAAAAGCTGGGCATATATACAGAGGCGGCAGATTTTGATTCCCATCTGGGTATGGGCGAAGAGGAGTTTTTCAACGGCGTTGCCCGTGATAAGAATGCCAAAGGGTATTCGTATGAAGATGCCTCAGCGTTCTTCAAATCAAAGTATCCATCATACCTGGAAAAGATGAGTATCGCACTTAATGGAGTGGGCATTATAGATGAGGCAAGGAAGGCGGGAATAAAGGTTGCAATTGCTTCTTCTGCCCCTGAATGGAAAGTCTGGGCCAATATTGACAATCTCAACCTACGAGGCAAGGTTGACTACGTGGTTACCGGAAAAGATGTCAAGAAGAACAAGCCGGCTCCTGACATTTACAGGCTGTGCCTTGAACACTTTAATCTCAGGGGTGAGAATGCTGTTGTGTTTGAGGATGCTGCAGGTGGAATCAGGGCCGGGAAGGCTGCCGGCTGCAATGTAATTGCAATGATGACGACAATAAGTATCGACAAGGCTCTGGATGCCGGTGCAGATATCGTTGTTACTGATCTTTCAGCTATTCCGGCCTTTGCCACAAAGGAAGAGTTCACTTCTTTCTTTGATGAAATGAAAGGTAAAGATGAAGAGAGAAGGATGTACGGACTCAACTGGATAAAGAGAAAGAGGAGTATTTTACCTAACAGCCATGAAAAAGAAGCAATAGCAGCTGCATGGAAGGCAAGGGAAAACGCGTATGTTCCATTCTCTTCATTCAAGGTAGGGGCCGCAATTGTGAGTGCAAAGACAGGCAAAGTCTATTCCGGGTGCAATGTTGAAAACTCCTCGTTCGGAGCAACAATATGTGCTGAGCGTAACGCCATACTAAGCGCAGTTTCAAATGAAGGCATTATAGGAATAGAGGCGTTATATGTGGTCTCTGAAGGAGGCGAGGCTGCAGTTCCCTGTGCAGAGTGCCTGCAGGTTATAGCTGAATTTGCATCACCTGAGACAAGGGTTGTACTCCTTACAAGCCAGAAAAGAAAGGAATATAAGTTCAGGGATCTTTTACCTTCTCCGTTTCTTTTCCGTAATTAAGGAGAAGTGACCGGGGTATTTCCCTCTGTATAATTGAATAAAAACAAAAAAAGTATAATCCTTGTAGAGTGATGAAAATAGTAAAGTCCGTACTATTATTATCTTTATCTCTCCTGGCTCTTTTTGGGTGTGCAACAACGGATAAGAGCTTTGTTTCAGGACTTGCGTTGGACCCTAGTCTGACAATGGCTGAAAAGTTTGAGGCTTTCGGAGGAATTCCCGTAAAGGTTGACCTTCCTGAAATATACTTTGACGGACATGAGTGGTTAGAAGAGATGACCCGTCTTGTAGATGAGGCAGAGGACTATGTTCTTCTTTCGACATTTTTAGGTTCATTTTCAGACAATTTGCAGGAATTCTATAATACCTTGATAAAGAAAGCAGAAGAGGGAGTCCGCATATATTTTATCATGGACGGAGCATCCAGTTACGATATGACTGAGACCAAGGATTTCCTGTCACCAATTTATTACTTAAGGGATTATGGTATAAATCTTTTAGAATATGCACCGTTTTCCGGTTTCCGTGCAATAAACATAATGTCGATTTTCCGCAGGGAACACAGAAAGATTTTTGTTGTTGATGGAAAGGTCTGTGCAATCGGAGGAATGAATCTTAACTATATATCTGTTGGAGCAGCAAAGGGTGAAACGCAGAGGGACAGCATGTTTGTTTTCCATTCCCCGGAGCTTACAGAGGTCCTTGTAGAGCAGTTTGTGGATATCTGGAATCTAAATAGTGTGAATAAGCTCAGGCTTTCAGACTTCAATATCGTAAAAGACGGGAAGGCACCTTCTTCTTATGATGCCTGGGTTTTCAACCGTGGCCTTGAGGATACAGATGTGAGTATGTCAGGCCTTTATTCCACACTTATTAATAATGCAAATGAGTACATTCTTATGTTTCCATACCTCCCATTGCTTTCAAAAAACATGAAAACAGCACTGCGTGTTGCCAATGAGAGGGGAGTAGAGTCATATTTTATAATTCCGATGGATTTAAGGGGATATGCAAAAACCGGATTAAGTCATGAACTGGTATATCTGATTGAGGAAACCGGAGTTAATGTTTATCTGACCGTAGTTGATAAGCAAACAAATGAAGTCATGCCAATCCTCCATGAGAAAATGACTGTGGTGGATGGGAAATATGTTGTAATTGGTTCATCCAATTTCAATTTCAGAAGCATGGAACTCAGTAATGAAATTGCCATGGTGATAGAGAGCAAGGAACTTGCTGACCTTATGATTGAGCACGCAAAGGAAATCATAAAAGAGTCTGCCTTTGGCCTGAGTCTGGAAGATGCGAGAAAACTCGAAAAGGATGATGGAAGTCTTTTGGCCTATTTATTCATGTACTATGGAGGTTAAATGAAAAGATTAGTACTCCTTGTATTTTTATTTTTGCTAGCTTTATCATGCGCCTTTGCTTCTGTAGGATTCGGGTATTCTGTTGCTCCCGTAGGGCAGAGGGAGATTGATATTGATGATTCATTTTGTGCTATATCATTGGCAGGGCTTTTCTCAATTGACATTGACCACCATTATCTTGATATGGAGCTTGATGTTCTTCTAAGCCCAGTGCATCCATTTTTCAATGGAATAAACCTCTTATTTTCATGTAATCCATTTGAACTGAAAAACCACCCATTTAAGTTCATTTTCTCTAATCCGGTTTTATGGTCACCTAAGATTACGGCAGGAGTACAGTACAGGCTTGGAAGCGAGTATAATCTGGTTCTGGGGCTTTCTCCGCTTTTGTTTCTGGATCCGAAATATATGTATGAGTTCTTCTCTCCTTATGCAATATATAATTGGGAAGAGAACAAGTGGGGCTACGGGATTTATATTATGAAGTTTTCTTTCTTCTGGGGGATGAAATGAGAAAGG
>CAZOTY010000012.1:0-33635 GCA_964582905.1 uncultured Spirochaetaceae bacterium
GTGAAATATTTTGCTCCTGTGAGCTTTTTACACACTAAAACGGTTTAGATAAACCCAAGTTTATTTCTAAACTAACATCTTGAATGGCCAGCTGATAACAGCCATAAACCACAGAAGGACTGTTTTAACTAGGCTTGGTTCTTTTTCAACAGGAACCGCGGCCTCTGAAGTTTTCTGGTTTCTTAACTGAGATGCTGCTTTTATTGTATTTTGATACTCACTGAGACGGAAATTAAACTCCTTGCCTTCTATCACAAACATAGTCTCTGTATCTATATACATCGATCTGGGATCCATATTGAATGAACCTACAACTGAAATATTATCGTCTATGGTTGCACTTTTTGAATGAACTGATCCTTCTTCTACGTACTCATAGATATTTCCACTTCTTTCCAGGTTCTTTCTGCACCTGAGATAGGCCGAAAACGCGGGATAATTAGGAGTTGAAAGTGCACTGTTTGTTATATAGTTTATGCTGATACCATTCTTGTTTACATTATTTAGTTCATCTGAGATCTCATTTGTCAGAACAAAATACGGGGATTGGATATTTACAGTGTCCTTTGCATTTAGATATAGAGGATAAAGATTATCCCAGATGATGCTCTTTTTTGACCAACGCCCCTGTGGATTTGAAACCATACTTATCGAAGTAACGTCAGTTGTCATTTCATCAAGGTTTATTTTGCTGAAATCCAAATATCTGTTTGTATCATTTGTTTTATCAAGGAGAGATAAAAGCCTTTCCCTTTCTTTTTTTCCTTTTACTTCTTTGTTTTTATAAAACGCCACATGTTTATAACTGAAAAGTGAGTCAATATAGTTTTTGGTATCCCTTATCACTGAGTGAGCATAATCATCACTTGTGATAATCACATCCAAATCATAAACCGGGTTAATTCTATCTTCATGGGTGACAAATTCCTTATCAGCGAGGTTCCTTCCTCCTGTTACCAGAACTTTGTTATCGACAAGAAGAAACTTATCATGAAGACGGTTGTTCCATGACCACGGTACAAAAAGTTTGAAAGGCTCATATTCTGCAAATGTGATATTTGGGTGTCCCGAAAGTGCCTTCCTGTAAGACCTGAGTTCACTCCCGGAGGAAAACCCCAAAAGACCATCACACATAAACCTGACTTTAACACCACGATCAGCTGCTTCAATTAAGGATGCCATGAATAAAGATGTATACTCACCGCTTTCCACCAGATGAATGACAACGTCAATTTGGCCCTTTGCTTCCCTTATAAGTTTGAGCCTGATTCTTCCGGCTTCAACTGGATCTGCTATCAGCCCTGCCCTGTCAGATGTGTCTTTTTCTCCCAATGAGGATAGGATTTTATACTCTTTCCTGTTCTTTGGAGGAAAATAGTAGGGAAAAACAGCAAAGGCCAGGGAATAAAGACCGAATGCTATAAGAATAATGCATAGCAAAAATAAAACTGTTTTTCCTTTCTTTCCCTTCATATACAGAAAGTAAATATAAACTAAAAAAAATGAGGTGTTTTCACACCTCTTATGTCCTTATTTTTTTAGTCGTTGCCAGGCTGTCTGCCAATATAGGCAAGAATCCCGCCGTCAACATACAGAACGTGTCCGTTAACAAAATCTGATGCCTTACTTGCCAGAAATACTGCAGGTCCTTGCAAATCCTCGGGTTTTCCCCATCTGTTTGCCGGAGTCTTTGAGAGAATAAACTCATTAAACGGATGACCCGGTGTTCTCAGCGGCGCTGTCTGGGGTGTTTCAATATAGCCCGGTCCTATACCGTTACACTGGATATTGTATGCGCCATATTCACTTGCAATGTTTCTTGTAAGCATCTTAAGCCCACCCTTTGCAGCAGCGTATGCACTGACTGTCTCACGTCCGAGCTCACTCATCATTGAACAGATGTTTATAATCTTTCCACCGCCGTTTTCAATCATATTGGGGATAACAGCCTTACTTACGATAAATGGTGCATTCAAATCCACATCCACCACCTGTCTGAATTCCTCTGCACTCATTTCAAGCATCGGAATTCTTTTGATTATTCCAGCATTGTTTACAAGAATATCAATTTTTCCGAATTCCTTTATTATTTTTTTTGCTGTTTCCTGAACCTCTGCTTCCTTAGTTACATCACAGACGTAACCTCTGGCATCAATTCCAGCTTCCTTGTAAGAAGCAAGTCCTCTTTCTACAAATTCCTGTTTAATATCATTGAATGCAATTTTGGCTCCTACCGAAGCAAAAGCTTTGGCAATTGCCATTCCGATACCATATGAAGCGCCTGTAATCCACGCTACTTTTCCTTCCAAGGAGAAATCTTTCAATTCCATATAGTGCCTCCTGTTAAATTAAGTCTAGTTTAATACTAGTTTTCCCGGATGACAAGAAAATTAAAGGAAAAATGAAACAACGTTTCATTTTCAAAGCTTTTCAATTAACAAGGAACACTTCCCACTCGGGATAGGCAATGTCTTCTTCTTATCCTCATCAATTATATTAATTGTGAAATAATAAAGTTTTTCACTTTCCAGCCTGATTTCCCAGCCCCTGACATTCTTATTTGAAAGAATTGTGATGTTATTCTTTTTCAGGCTCAGTTCCTCTATCCCCATTGCTTCAAGGTTCTGCATTGTCCAGTTGACAGTCTTTCTGGGAAGTGAGATATCAAGTCCGATAATATTCTCAATAGTCAAATTGATTGTGATAAGACCGAGCATAGGCAGATAGCGCCTCTTGTTCTCCGGACCCTCTGGGGGACAAAGTGCCGGACCTTCACTGTTCGGTTTATATATCTCCCAAACGTCTCCCTGTTTTCCTTCCCCCGGGTGAAGTGTATCCAGAATGAAATACATATTCCTGATTGCACATTCTCTTGCAAACACGAAGTTATTGTATTGCATGAGTCCTTTGATAACCATGAAGGTACAGAAAGGAACTACACCACCTGAGTATCCATCCCCGTTTTCATCAAAGAAAATATTGCTTACTGGCAAGGTCGGGAACGGATTATCTGTTCCGAACTCCTTGTCATCTTTCAGCTGATCAATTAAAAATGCAGCGTATTCTTCATTCGGAATCTCCGCAAGGAGTGTGTAATATGCTCCGATATTCTTATTTCTTACTCTCTCTCCGTTCTCGTCCAGATCATAGTAGAACTCACTCTCACTATCCCACATCATGCTGTTGATTCTGGTCTTGAGTGAAAAATAGATTCTTTTATATCGGAAAGCCAGTTCCTTGTCATTCAATATGTCTCCGATATAGGACATATACAGGGCAAATACTGCAACAAGTGAATTGTAATCCACTGTGTACACTGCCCCTTTTCTCGGCATATTGCCCATGTGCAAAGCACCCTGAGGGACAACAAACAAACCATTGGGTCTGTAGTAGTTTTCCTGAATCCATGAAAAATACTTTTCCAAATAGGGAACTACATCCTTCAGTCTCTTTTTATTCCCCATCTTATGGTAGAACATGAACTCGACATAGGATAAAAGGGGAAGAGAAACACCATCAGGATTATCTTCGGTAAATACAGGCTCCTTGGTATCTATATTATAGTATTCAGCAATCTGCCCATTTTCTTTTTGCTGAGAATAGAAGAAATCAATCATTGAGTATGGAGAATAGTTTCCGTTGCTGTAAATAAGAAACAGAGATGAAAGCATTGAGTCAAAAAGTGATATTTTATTATCGTCGCCCCAGGTGAAATAACCGTCAGGAAACAATCCTTCCTTATCTCCTTCTTTCCAGGCTTCGCTAATCCACACCCATGTGCGGTCATACATATCAACAAAATCCTGGTCGTAAAAATGAATCTCTGGAACTAAATCTTTAACCACTGTTTTCTCCGATTTTATGCAAAAAATGAGCATTTTTTGCCTTTAATGGCAGTTTAAATGTTATTTTATCAGTTTTTGGTTGTCAATAAAATTTTTTCCTACGAAAGTACTGATGCCAAAAGGAATTAAAAACTTTAAATATTTTCTTATCCTGTATATTGGAAAAAAGAAAAACCGTAACAATTTTTATGAATATGGATGTAAAAATTACAAGAAAAAGGCAAAAAACGAGGTATGCCTTATGGCCTTATAAGATTCAGTTCTCCTGGGAGTATTTCAATTTCGAACTTCTTACCTTCCCTGGTAAGTTCTTCTCCATCGATATGTGATTTGACATCGTTTTCACTCGATTCTATGAGAATCTTCTTTGCTATCGTGTATTCAAAGTTCTTTTTATCATTGATGTGTTTTCCAGATAAAAAGGTTGATACTACCTTTATCAACTCACTGCCTTTAATAGGATGTTTTGTATACATGACATCAAAATACCCGTCATCGATACGAGCCCTCGGTGCCAGCTTAAATACTGATCCCATCCTGATTCCATTGGAAACAGATAACTGCTGTGTCTCTAGGTCTATCACTTCCCTGTTATCAAGCTGTAATTTTATTTTATATGGGGAAGGAATATTGTTTATGCAATAAACAAAGGCAAAAACATAGCTGGGCATTCCATTAAGATGTTTATATGAAGTTGCTCTGAAATTGATAAGAGGTTCTATTCCGAAACCGTTTCCGTTAACAAAATATTTCTGAATCTTGCCATTCTCGGCAGAAACAAAACCAACATCTGTTTTTTTAGTATTTCCAGCAATAATCAAATCACAGGCTGCTTTGATTTTTGTAGGGATTTTCGCACTCCAGGCAAAGTCATTGCCACGTCCGAAAGGAATAATTCCCATTTTGACTTCTTCGCTTTTCCCACTTAGCATTATACCATTTACGACTTCATTTACCGTTCCGTCTCCGCCTATTGCAACGATGGTCTTGAATCCGTTTTCTGCAGCTTTCTTTGCAAGAAGCACAGCATGCTCAGGGGACTGAGTAAAACCGATAGTTGTCTGATATCCGTTCTCCTTGAAATATGAGCTGATATAGTCGTACTTGTGCCTTGATTTGCCTTTTTTGGCCTTAGCATTGACAATCAGAAAAAAGTCACTGTTACTCATTTATTTAGACCTAGCGTGGGAATATATAATTATTATAAAGAAATAAATAATATTTATACAAACCCTCTGAGGCAAATTAACTCTAAATATTTTGTATTTTTTTCTCCATTTTTAATCGAACGGTAATTGCTTCTCAGTTTTCAAAAAACAATGTCTTGAAAGATAGGATTCTTTTCTATATTGTTTGAAAAATGCAGAGCGAAAACCATAAAATGATAAGGTCCTTGATGATAATTGCCCTCCCTCTCATGGTGCAAAATCTTATCACATCCTCAGTCTCTTTTCTCGACACACTTATGATAGGACAAGTAGGGGAAGTTGAACTTGCAGCTGTAGGAATAGCAAATCAGATGTTCTTCCTGATTAATCTTTTCTTTTTCGGTTTAGCCTCCGGATCCTCAATACTTCTTTCACAGTTTTACGGATCTGGTGACTATAAAAACATAAAAAAGACTCTCTCGTTTTCTGTATCAATCTGTCTTGCAGGAGCTTTTATAGTTTCTGCTGTTTCCTATTTTTTCCCATCGTTTATCATGGGGTTTTTCTCAAATGATCCCCTTGTCATCAACTCTGGTGCTGTTTATCTGAAAATAGTTGCCGTCTCATATATTTTTTCAGCTCTCTCTAGCGCCCTTTCTATCGGATTCAGAACTATATCAAAAGCAACACTCCCCATGGCTGTCACCCTTGTTTCCCTTTCTATTAATGCAATTGGAAACTACCTACTGATATTCGGAGTAGGCATCTTTCCAAAACTTGGCGTTGCAGGGGCTGCTGCAGCAACTGTTATGGCAAGATTGGTGGAGGTCCTCTTTCTCTCCTATTTCACATGGATGAAAGATACTGGCAGTGTATTTGCATTCAGTTTCAAAAAAGACCTGAAACTCAATAAGGAATTTATTCGCCTTTATGCCAGAACCTGTGTGCCGGTTTTATTAAACGAAGTCCTATGGTCAGTTGGTATGACACTGTACAAGGTTGCCTATGGGACTCTGGGAACCCAGACAGTGGCAACAGTCTATATAGTTGAATCAATAAATAATTTCTTTTTCATTGCAACATTGTCAATTGGAAACGGTGCAACTATTCTTTTAGGAACAACCCTGGGCTCTGGAGACAGAAACAGAGCAGTTTCTTGGGCAAAAAACCTTATATTCCTCTCTTTCTTAATTGGACTTGTAATGGGAGTTATGGAAATTCTATTCAGTCCGTTCTTTGCTTCATGGTTCAACGTAGATGAAAATGTTTACCGCCTTTCAATATCAGCATTGAGAGTCAAAGGTTTACAGCTCCCATTTATGAGCATCAACATGATGACAATTGTCGGAATCCTCCGGGCCGGTGGTGACACAAAATATGCGGCTTTTGCTGAACTTTTTGCAGTCTATGCAATCGGAGTTCCTGTCACTTTAATCTCTGCGAATGTTTTTCATCTGAGTCTAGTTGTCATTTACATTCTTCTTTCTCTTGAGGAGCTTACCAAACTCGTTCTAGGTCTTCCACGCGTTATCAGCAGAAAATGGGCCAATACGCTGACTGCTGAAAGCGTAAATACTAACTAATAACAAGCATAGATGGTATAATCGGATTATGCCGAATTATGTTTTGTCACTTGATTATGTAAAACCGGAAGGTGTTGTAAAAAATGGAAAAATATTTATCCGGGATGGCCTTATTTCCTTCGAAAGGCAGGAAAATGAAGAATATAAAGAATTGATTTTTGACGACGCTGTTGCAGTGCCGGGTTTCATTGATACCCATATACATGGCTTTGCCGGATTCGGAAGTGAAGACGGGAAGGAACAATCTATACTGAATATGAGTTCTTCCCTTATAAGATACGGAGTAACTACATTCTTCCCTACCATATATACTGATACACTTGAGAGAATTATAAGGGATGAAATAGCTATTGAGGATGCAATAGGAAAGGAAAAAGGAGCAAAAATAGGTGGCATACATATTGAGGGTCCATTTATTTCACCTAATAAGATAGGGGCTCAGAATCCACTTGGCAGAAAAGAGCCCAGCGTGGATGTTCTTAACAGAATTCTTTCTGTTTCATCTCACATCAAAGCAATGACGATGGCCCCGGAACTTAAAGGTTCTGCAGAAATCGCTTCTATTTTGCTGGAAAACGGCATTATTCCCTTGCAGGGACACACAGATGCAACCTATGAGGAATCCCTTGAAGGTATCCATAATGGTATTAGGCATTTCACTCACTTGTACAATGCAATGACAGGTTTGGTTCACAGAGCTCCCGGTGTCGTAGGCTCTGCTCTATCAGGTTCACATACCAGTGCAGAAATCATTGCTGATGGACTCCATGTTCACCCTGCAGCATTCAAAGTAGCACTGAATGCAATCGGGGAAGACAGAGTTGTTTCAATTACAGACTCCCTTAAACCAACTGAACAAGACTCAGGAACTAAGAGTGCCAATGGTGTTGAGGTCGAAATGCTTGATGGGCTATGGGTAACAAAAGGAAATACTTCACTGATTCAGGGCTCAGCACTGAATATGCACAAAGCCTTCAGAAATCTGGTTTCATGGGATATCCCACTGAATGTGGCTTCCAAGTTGACAGCAACAAACGCAGCCAGAATCTACAGTCTCAATGACCGCGGTGAAATAAGTGAAAACAAGAAAGCTGATCTTGTTATAATGGATAAAAGAAATCTTGATATAAAAATGGTTCTGTTAAATGGAGAAATCAAATATGTGGTATGACAATCTGAATAACAAAAGACTCTGGTCTATTTTTGAAGAAATATCTGCCATTCCACGCGAAAGTGGTAATGAAGAGGGAATAAGAAAATACCTGGTAAAATGGGGAAAGGACCATGACATAAAGACTATAGTGGATAAGGCAGGAAATGTAATAATGAAGACATCTGCCACCCCTGGTTATGAGGACTACCCCTCTATTGCCTTACAAGGGCATATGGACATGGTATGCGTAAAAAAAGAAGGATCTAATCACGACTTCAGAAAAGACGGTATTGAAATTATTACTGATGGAAAATTCATAAGAGCAAAAGATACTTCCCTTGGCGGAGACAATGGTATTGCGATTGCAATGATTCTTGATATTTTCTCTGACCCAAATGCAGAACATGGTCCCCTTGAAGGTATTTTCACAGTAAGCGAGGAAACCGGTCTCAATGGCGCTTTCAATATAGAGGCAGAAAATATTGCTTCCCGCAGAATGCTAAACCTGGACAGTGAGGAAGAAGGAGTTTTCTACATAGGATGTGCCGGTGGAATTGAAATAACAGGAATGAAGACCGTGAGACTCCAAACAGCAGAAAACGATGATGTAACCCTGGAAATTAAGACAAGGGGTCTTCTTGGCGGGCATTCCGGTGGAGAAATCCATAAAGGCCGAGCTAACGCAATCAAACTGATGGGACGTTTCCTGAATCGTCTACCTTCGTTTAAATTTGTTGCTTTGGATGGTGGAACAAGAAGGAATGTCATTCCCTCTTTATGTACATGCAAGATAAATATCGGGAAAAACCGTGTAGATACGGTAAAGAACCTTCTGGAGAACCTAAACAGGGAACTTAAAGACGAATATAGTCTTACAGACCCAGGAGTGGAAATTGTTTTAAGTGAGGCAGAGAAAGCAAAGGAAAACTTATCTATTGTAGAATCCATGGACATAGCCTCCCTTATGTTTTTATCCCCTACTGGAGTCAGAAGTATGAGCTTCTCCCTTCCCGGCATTGTTGAAACATCGGACAATATGGCAATCATCTGTCTTGATAAAGATGTGGTAAGAGTCGTTTACTCTGTTAGAAGCTCAGTCAAATCAGCAAAATACAATCTGGCATACGAAATACAGACACTTCTTGAAACTTTCAGATTCCAGAGTGAACTTGAGGGAGATTATCCGTCATGGACACCGAACACTCAAAGCAAGTTTACAAAAGAGGTTTCCTCTGCCTACGAAAAAATTACTGGTGTCAAACCGGTAATTACAGCAATACACGCAGGTTTGGAGTGTGGTATTATTAACGAAAAAGTTGAAGGCATGGATAGTCTATCCATAGGGCCAAACCTTTATGATGTTCACTCTGTAAATGAACATATTGAAATCGAAAGCGCCGAAAGAAGCGCAAAATTTGTAAAGGAAATGTTGAAGTACATCAAATAAGTATGAAAAGAATAGCAATAGCCGCAAACAGACACCTTAAACCATTTGATTCCGCCTTTTCATATAAACAGGATTTTGTAAACGAGGCATATATTGAATTGATTAGGCAAAGCGGAGCCACTCCGTATATCATCCCTTATACGAAGCCTATTGAGTGTGAAGATATACTTGAAGGCTTTGATGCCTTACTTATCACTGGAGGTTCAGACATCGACCCAATTCTCTATGGAGAAAAAGATAACGGCCTCTCAAAAAACCTGGACCCAGAACTTGACCGCTTTCAGCAGACACTTATTTCGAATGCACAAAAAAAAGGAGTTCCGATTCTTGGAATCTGCCGCGGTTTTGAACTTATTAACATAATATATGGTGGAACTCTCTATCAGGACATTCTCTCTGAGCGTCCGGATGCAATCAATCACATGAGAGATGATGAGCCATATTCAGGTGTTCATAAAATAAAGGTTGTCGAAGGTACTTTCCTCGATAGTGTCTTTACCGAGCCTTCAATTATGGTTAACAGCCTTCATCATCAGGGAGTTAAAACATTAGGCTTTGGACTCAAAGCCTCAGCTTTTGCCCCTGATGGAATTATTGAAGCTTTTGAAGGAGAAAATGTTCTTGCTGTCCAGTGGCATCCTGAAAGCATGGCAGACGGAATGAACGACTTATTTAAAGCTTTTATTGAGGAATTCATCATTGAATAGAATTTTTAAGCTGACTCTTTCCTCCCCTGTTTACTACATAAAAACTGATAAAAGCTTTTCATCCTTATTTGAAGACTTGTTTAAAAAGGAACGTGGCTATGACTTTGCCCTTCTTTATGAGTTTTATATCAACGATGAAGTTTTACACCTTAGCCTGATTGATAAAGGTATCCATGAACATGCACATACATTGGAAGAGGAAAAGGATCCGGACCCCGGAAACACCTTTTCTATTCAAAAAGGTGATTATATTTTTACTCAGACAATTCCCCTTGAAAGGGAAAGCGATATCAAAAGATCCCTCCTTCCTTTAATTGGAAACCTGAAAAAAGGTAAAGCCTACATCAGATTTTTCAAGGAAAACCAGTTTGAAACGGTAATGCAGTTTTTCATCACCTGATTAATTGAAACCATATAATTTAATTGTCATAATTAGCTAATGCAGACAGTAAAGATTTCAGACACTATTCATAAAATTACATTTCAGGACGGAAAAGAGCTTTTTTTAGTAGGAACAGCACACGTCAGCCAAAACAGTGTCGAGGAAGTCTCAAAAATCATCGAAGAGGAAAACCCTGACAGAATATGCATTGAGCTTGATGATGGCAGAATGAAAAAGAAAACGGAAGAATCAAGCTGGCAGGAAACTGACATCAAAAAAGTTTTTAAAGAAGGTAAAGGTTTTCTTCTGCTTGCAAATACAGCCCTTGCCTCATTTCAGAAAAAGATGGGACAGCAAACCGGAACAATGCCAGGAAGTGAACTTCTGGGTGCGGCAAAACTTGCTCAAGAGAAAGGAATCCCTCTATCTCTTTGTGACAGAGATATTCAGACAACATTCAAGCGCGCCTGGGCAAAAAGCAGTTTTATAAACAAGTGCAAACTTCTGGCTACTTTAATAAGTGCAGCCTTCAGTAAAGAAGAAATCAGCGCTGAGGATCTTGAGAATCTGAAAAAGGAAGAGACTCTTGACGGAATGATAAATGAGGTTGCAAAGGAACTTCCAAGTGTCAAGACAGTTCTTATTGATGAGCGTGACCAATATCTGGCAACCAAAATATACACAGCTGAAGGAAAAAAGAAGGTAGGGGTGATAGGTGCCGGTCACACCTCAGGCATATTAAAAAACCTCGAGAAACTGGACAGAAAGGAAATCAGCGAAGATCTGAATGAAATTTCCCAGGTACCAAAAAAATCAGCATGGGCTTCAGTTATCGGCTGGATTGTTCCTGCTTTGATTCTTGTCATCCTTGTACTAGGTGTTGTATTCAATGGATGGGACCAGGGGCTTAGGACATTCTTGTACTGGGTCGTTATTAATGCAACATCTACTCTGATTTTCACGGCAATCGGCGGCGGAGGTATACTTACATGTATAACAAGTGCTGTCACTGCCCCGTTTTTTGCCCTTAATCCGGTTCTTGGTGTTGGAGTTTTTGCCGCTGTCATGCAGGCAACAGAAAAAAAACCAAAAGTAAAGGATTTTGAAAGTATGAGTGATGATGCTTTGACACTCAAAGGATGGTATAAAAACCGAATTCTCAGATGCCTTTTGGTTTTTGTAACATCTTCCCTTGGAAGTGTTCTTGGCTCATTGGTTGCTTTTCCCCTTATTATCGCCCGTCTTTAGACAAAAAATATAAATAGAGTTTTATTCTTTTTCCTTTTTCCTCTGCTATAATCGAAAAAGGAAGAGGAGAAAATTATGGACAAAAACCTCAAGATGTTTAAAGCCTATGACATTAGGACAAAAATTGGGGCACTTGATGATCAGATAATCAGAATGCTTGCAACAAGCGTTGCACGTTATTTTAAAGAAGATGTTAAAGTGGATTCTGTGGTAATGGCACGAGACGCAAGATTGTATTGTCCGCGTCTTATGGAAGCACTTATCACTGCAATAACAGAAGCAGGTATGGATATTTATATCAACCCGCTTCAGACAAGTACATGCCAGTTTTACTTCATGTGCATGAATAAAAAAGATTCCGGTGGCATCATGATTACTGCCAGCCATAACCCAGGTGAATATGTTGGCTTAAAGCTTGTTAGTAAAGGTGTTGCCCCCATTGCATCGGGGTGCGGTCCTGCAGGAGGTATTAACAGAATCAAAGAATACTATCTTGGTGACAAAGAACCTTTAATTGCATCAAAGGAAGGAAAACTGCACGAACTTCAGCTCTTGAAAGAGTATGTTGACTATTCAATGAAACTGGCCGGCGTCAAAGAAGGATCGCTCAAAGGTCTGAAAGTATTCGGTGAATTTTTATCAGGAGCTGCAGGAGCAGATTTCTTAATGGCTTTTGATAAAGCTGGTGCCGATATCAAGCTTTCAAACCTAGTTCCGGATGGATTTTTTCCGTCAGGAGATCCAAATCCGATTATAGAAACATCTATCGCACCTTCTAGGGAAAAGATGAAAAAAGGAGGCTTCGATATCGGTTTCTGTTTTGATGGAGACGGGGACAGGATGGATTTGATGTTCTCTGATGGATCTCAGGTAATTCCGGGATTGAATATGAGTATACTCATTCCTTATATTAAGGACATTTTCAAAGGAACAAGAGTTATTGATGATTTCAAGATTTTTGTGGATGTAAAAGCAATCCCACTTTCACTGATTGAAATTGCAAAAAGAAACATTGAACCTCATATCATCAGAAACGGACATTCATTCATAAAGGAAAAACTCAGGGAATACTATAATGAAGGGTACCTTGTCAGTGAGGAAGAGTCTGCTCACTACTACATGAACTTCCCGTTTGATCCGGATAATCTGGCAAAGGGAACTGCCGCAGTTGAAAACACTTTGTTCTTCGCACTCCTTTCTGCTCGTGCAATGAAGGAGCATCCGGATGAGTACAAGAGAATATATGAAATCCAGAAGGGAATAAACCGATTCAGGGAATGGCCGTTGAATTTCAATGATACTGAAAAAACTGAACAGATTATGAAAGACGTTGAAAAGGCTATGGTTGAAAAGGGTGCACTGGTCATAAAGGATATGGATGACGGTTCGGACCTGGATGCCACACTTTTCCGTTTCAATCTTCCATCCCATTTTACAAAAGACAGCCAATTCCCTACTTCCTGGGTACAGGTCGCTCAAAGAATTTCTCGTAGCGAAGATGCTATGACAAGATGGGAGGTTGTTGCCTCTGACGAGAAACTCTGTAAGGAAATGAACGATATAATCGTAAAAATAGCACAAGGTTATGTTGATAACGGATGGGCTCATTTCTGATGAAAAAAGGGATTAGCATAGTTGGTTTAAAAAATATTGAAGAGGTAAGGAAAATCGCTGAAGGTTTTCCTTCCTTTTATTTTGAACTCAGTTATGCAATGAACAAAGCTTTTCTTGACGAAGTCTACCCTTATATAAAAGGAAGGACTTCATCCCTTCATGCACTCTCTCCGCGCCGTGAATACTTTCCAAACTTCGGTAGCAGCAAGAAAGAGGACATTAAATGGTCTGAGCAGATGCTTCTTGAAGACTCAAAAACTGCTATAAAATTCGGTGCCGATGTAATTGTATTGCACCCCGGATATATGGCAGACGACATTATTCCGTCAGATAACGAAAAGAGGATGAGATACTTTTCTTCCTCTTCTTACAACGATTATATTGCTTACAGCAAAGGTTCAATTTGCAACTCATATTATCTTGAGAGCAGTCAATACAAAAGTTCATTCAACAGGATGTTGGAGGAAACAGAGCGTTTATCTTCAAAAATGATTGAAGAAGGCCTCCATCTGGCATTGGAAAATCTTAATCCAAGAGCCGGATATCTTTTAATTCACCCTGATGAAATGATTCGTGTCAGTAAAATTGATAACCTTTTTCTGACATTGGATATTGGACATCTTTGGGTAACATCTCAGCTTTTCAACCTTGATTTCCTTGGTGAAATAAGAAGAATAATGGATACAAATAAAGTTGTAAATGTCCATTTGCACTCAAATCCGTCAGATAAGAAAAAACAGATTTTCCAGGACTCTCATGAATCACTCGATAAATATGCACTCCCCTACAAGGCTGCTTTGGATATTCTGAAAGACTATGACGCCAATCTGATTCTGGAAGTGTTGGAGGAACCCGAAAGAAATGCCTTCCTCCTTTCTGATTATTTAGTTTAACAATAATCTCAGTGTTGATTTTTAAGTTTTTGCTCATTTTTGCAAATGAGAAAACTTGCACCGATATCATTATATTTCTTTGATTACTCTATTTTTAATAAAACATAGCCAAATTCCCGTTTTTGTAATTTTTTTCTTGAGATATCAAGGAAACTAAGTACACTATTTATATCTAAAAAGAGAGGTAATTATGAAAAAACTTATAGCTTTAATGTTTGTTTGTCTCTTAACAGTGAGTTTTGTTTTTGCAAACGGAACCAAAGAGCAGTCAGCTTCTAAATCAGGTGAATTAGTAATCTACTCAGCAGCTAGTGAAGCTGAGGCACAGGCAATTACTGATGCATTTAATAAGGTTCACCCGGAAATCAAAGTAACAATCATCTCTGCTGGTACCGGAGATATCGTAACCAGAGTTAAGACAGAATGGCCAAAACCAGACGGCGATGTCATTCTCTTGATGGGTTCAGAAAACCTTGATCAGGTTTACGATATGCTTGAGCCATATCAGTCAGCAAACCACAACTCTATCGATAAAGAGAATAGAGATCAGAAATCAGCTACTCCAAAGTATTACGGAACATCCATGCCTCTTCAGGCAATCATGTACAACAGCAATATTCTTTCCCCAGCAGATGCTCCAAAGTCATGGAAAGATCTTGCAGATCCAAAGTACAAGGGTGAAATCGTATTAGCTAACCCTGCTTCATCAGGTTCTGCTTATGCTCAGTTGTATCAGATGTATACTCTTTATGGTATGGACTACGTAGCAGATGTTGCTAAAAACGCTACATATGTTGCTTCTTCAACAGCTGGTCCAGACCAGGTCGCAAGAGGAGAGAAAGCTATCACAGTAACCGGCGAAGCAAATATCGCTAACAAGATTGCAGCTGGAGATCCAGTCGTTTATGTTCTTCCAGAAGAAGGAACAGGTAGAAGAATCGAAGGTTCAGCTATTCTTGCAAACGCAAAGAACATGGATTCTGCTAAGAAATTCATCGACTTCATGACAAGCAAGGAAGCATATCAGATTATCAGAGATGAATGTAACAGAAGAGCTGTTTCAACTGAAGTACCAGGACCTAAGGGTCTTCCATCTTTAAGCGAAATGAAGTTCTATGTATACGATGCTGAGGATGCAGCAGCTCAGAAGAAAGCTCTTGTTGCTGAATTCAACAAGCTTCTCTAGTTTATAAATTTAATAAAGATTTGGGGCTGCCAAAACGGCAGCTCTTTTCAAATAAGGGGATTATGATGAGTAAAAGTGTAACCTATGAAAAAGTTAATAAAATCTATGACGAAAAAGGGAAAAACCCTGTCCATGCCTTAAAGGATGTAAGCTTTACTATTGAACCAGGGGAACTGTTCTGTTTGCTTGGGCCTTCAGGATGTGGAAAAACCACTCTTTTAAGGGCAACCGCTGGCTTGGAATCAATTTCATCCGGAAAGATGTTCTACGGAGATGTGGATATTTCAACCATTCCCCCATATAGAAGAAATATTGGCATGGTTTTCCAATCCTTTGCTCTGTATCCCCATATGACTATCTTTGAGAACGTAGCATATGGACTACGCGTCAGAAAGACTCCCAATGACATTGTTAAGAAAAAAGTTACAGACGTTATGGAGCTCGTCGGTTTGGGTGAAGAATTAAAGAGAAATCCCAGTCCTACAGGACTTTCAGGTGGACAGCAGCAACGTGTTGCCATTGCCCGTGCTCTTGTTTATGATCCAGACGTACTTCTTCTTGATGAGCCTCTTGCAAACCTCGATGCTAAACTGAGACGATACATGAGGGCAGAAATCAGAAGAATCCAGAAATCAACCAATATTACAACAATATTCGTTACACACGATCAGGAGGAAGCAATGGCTGTCGGTGACAGACTTGCAGTACTGAGAAAAGGTATTGTTGAACAAATCGGTACATCAGATGAGCTCTATTCTTCCCCAGCAAATGCATTTGTTTCAAACTTTATTGGAAAGATGAACTTTTTCAACAGCAGAGTCGTTGCAGTCAATGATGATAGTATTGATGCTAAGATTGATTCAACTGATACAGTTGTAAGAATTCCTATCACAAGATGCCATGTCAATCCTTCTGTGGGCGATATGGTACTTATCGGGGGAAGACCTGAACAGCTTTACATCTCTAAGACAGCAAAGGCTGATTCAGTTGAAGGCGTTGTTAAGATTATCCAGCACCTTGGATCTTTTGTACGTTATGAAGTTGAAATGTCAGAAGCAATTTCTCCAGTGAACTTTGAAATAGATATGGATTCACTTCAGAAGGACATCTCAGAAGGTGATAAAGTCTATGTAAGCATGAAAGAGGATAAAGTTTCATTATTCTCTCCGGAGGGAAGGGATCTATGACAGAAAAACCAAAACAGAACGACAGATTCTCTCTGGCAAATCAGGGTGAAACAAATAAGATAAAAGCCTTTTTCAAAAGGGACTTCAGCCAGTATCTGGTATTTGCTATCCCAATGATATTCCTGGCTATATTCCTTTTGTACCCAATGGCTACAACATTAATCAGGGCTTTCATGGCCCCGACAGATGATTTATCATATAGCCATTTCAGCCTTGAAGGTTTCAGACAATTCTTTACAAGCAATCTTTACAGGAAGAGCTTACTCAATTCATTTATTGTCTCTCTTTCTGTTACTGTTCTCTGCATAATAATTGGAGTCCCTATGGGATACGTTGTTGCCAGAGTAAAGATTCCTGGCAAGAAACTGATTCTTTCATTGGGTATATTGCCTATTATCATGCCATCATTCGTAGGTGCTTTCACCTGGATTATTCTTCTTGGCAGAAACGGTATTATCACATACTTTTTCAATAAGTTCCTGCATATTCCTCTTCCTCCAATACAGGGAATGTTCGGGATGATTTTCTGTATGACACTTACATATTATCCGTTTGTTTTCCAGTTAGCATATGGAGCATTTGCCGGGGCCAACGCACTTTTGGAAGAATCTGCAATGCTTATGGGTGCTGGAAGGGGAAGAATCATGAGAACCATTACCTTCCCATTAATCCTTCCATCCCTTGGAGCAGCAGCTCTCCTTGTTTTCGTCAGGGCAATCGGAAACTTCGGTATTCCAGCAATTATCGGAGGCCAGAACTATGTTCTTCCAACATTGATTTACTTTGAATATAACGGATTCTTGAACATCAACGGAGCTTCAAGCATAGCTGTTGTCAACGTAGCAATCACCGGCTTTGTGCTTTGGTTCCAAAAGTATGTTGTAAGCAGACATGAATATGAGACAATAAGCGCTACTCACACCGAAATCAAGCAGCATACCAATAAAGCTGCCCAGATTATCGGGTTCCTGTTCTGCCTTATTGTTCTTGTACTGTCACTTCTTCCTCAGGTAACTATTATAATCATGAGTTTCTTTGAGAAATGGACAGGTCTATTCCCAGAAGGATTTACACTAGACAACTATAAGAGAATTCCAAAGTATTCGAGCCATGAGCTATTTAACTCATTCTATCTTTCAATTCTCTCCACGGTCCTTTGTGCTATTCTCGGAAGTCTCATTGCATACATTACAGAAAGAAAGAAACCGAAAGGAGCCGGGATTCTGGATATGTCAGTTATGGCGCCATTTATTCTTCCAGGTACAGTAGTTTCAATTGCTCTTCTTTCAGCATTCAGCGGGTCAAGTGCAATAAGACTTACTGGTACTTACACAATCATCGTTATTTCTTTCATGATCAGAAGAACGCCTTATGTATACAGATCAGTAGCTGCGACTTTGACACAGTTGAATCCATCACTTGAGGAAGCAAGTACCATCATGGGTGCAACTTGGTTCAGGACATTCAGGAAAGTCAGTGTTCCTCTAATTATGCCAGCTATAATTTCTGGATCCATTCTTACTCTGACCACCCTGCTTCAGGAATTAAGTACAACTATTCTTCTTTATTCAGGAAGGACAAGGACTGTTCCTATCCAGATTTATAATGCTGTTCAGAATGCTAAACTTGGACAAGCAAGTGCTCTTTCTGTAGTTCTTCTGGTGGTGGTATTTATTATCATCTATGCTATGAATCACAGAAAAGGTGGGGATATGTCTTCATCATTCAAGATGTAATTCTTTTAAAAAAACCAAGCTCCCTTTCCACGGAAAGGGATTTTTTTTATAAAAAAACTGCCTCCAAATGTGAAGGCAGCTTATCAAAAACCTGTTCTTCAGTCCATGCAAAGTAGTTCACTGGCTGAAGCAGAGTCAATAAACAAATTCCAATCCGGATGTGTTTTTAAAAGCGTTGCAGGGACTTCCGGAACAACTGGATAAGTTACTGTCTTTCTTACAGCTTCTGCTTTGACTTTATGAGGAACAGCTGAAACAATGTGCTCACAGCTCATAATTTGCTTTGGACACATCGTAATTGCTTCTCTGGGGACATCATCAACTGAAGCAAACCAGCCTTCGCCAACCTGTTGTGCACGGCATCTTTCATCCAGTGTTACAACTTTATAGCTAATATCTGTCTTGAAATCAGCAGGAGGATCATTGAAAGCAATATGTCCATTCTCTCCGATTCCAATCACACCGACATCAATTGGTTTCTCTCTCAGCTTTTCAGTTAGTTCCTCAATATTTTTCTCAACGTCTCCTTCGCCATTTACAAAAAAAGCATCTTTAAGATTAACTTTGGAAACGAATCTTTCTTTCAGGTATTTTCTGAATGATGCAATATGAGTTTCACTTAAGCCTACATATTCATCCAAATGGAACATGGTAACCTTGCTCCAGTCAACATTCTCGTTGATTAAAGCTGAAATTGTTTCAAATTGGCTTGCTCCGGTTGATAGAACAATTCTTGCCTCTCCTTTTTCTTCAATTGCTTTGTTAATCAACTTGGCAATTTTCTTGGCTGCTCTTGACCCAAGCTCCTCAGCATTAGGAGCAATGTTAATTTTGATATTCATGCTATCTCCTATATTTTTCTACTCCGGAGACATAGACACTCTGGAGTTTTAAGCTCTTATCCAAAACAATTAAATCAGCTTCCTTTCCTTCTTTAATTGAACCTGTTTTACTATCAATATTTATCAGCCTGGCTGGATTCAGGGAACAAATTCTGAATACCTTATCCAAAGAAAAACCCATTGTAGCCCCAAGCGTATTAATAATTGTCTCACCTGTTGCAACGGAACCGGCAAAGCAAGTCCTATCTGGCATTTTTGCAATTCCGTCTTCAATAATACATTCTACCCCATTTCCTTTCGGACCTAGAATTGATGGCCCTTCTGCCATCCCTGCCCCTCTCATACTATCAGAACACGATACGATTTTATCATTGTCTTTAAGTTTAAAAATCATCGAAAGAAGCTCTGGGGGAAGATGCTTTCCGTCTGAAATACATTCAACAGTCAATTCATCAAATATATATCCACACTCAACAGCTCCCAGGACCCTGAAGCCACCAACACGTTTCAACAAGGACATACCTGAATAGAAATGTGTCAGCATTTTAACACCTTTATCGACGGCTTTTTTAATTGTATTGTAATCTGCTTCGGTATGACCGGCTGCAAAGAGAATCCCACTGTCCTTTAAGTCATCTAGCATTTCCATCGCTCCATTGAGTTCTGGAGCAATAGTCCAACGTTTTATATTTCCTCTGGAACGCTCTAAAATGGCCATGTAATGATTTTTGTTAGGAGTCTTTAGAAATCTTGGATCCTGAGCTCCTCTTTCGTTATAAGAGAAATATGGTCCTTCCAGGTGAATTCCTTCCAGATGAGGTAGCTTGTCAAAATTATCGATTGAATTATAGTTATCAAAGAATCTAAATAGGTCTTCATCTGAACAAGTCAAAGTAGTAGGTAATACTGTTGTTACTCCATGTTGCATAATACTTTGAGAAGCATTGATAATATCTTCCTTTGAACCATCCATAAAATCAAAACCACCAGAACCATGGGTATGCAAATCAATTACACCAGGGGCCAAAATCAGAGCTTCCTCTCTGTTTCCTATCTCATGGGGAGTAATTTTATCAATTAAATTATCTTTTACTGTTATGGAGCCAGAAATCACCTTGTCTTCAAGAACAATGAAAACATTTTCAAATTCTACTTTGCCCATAGAGTAATTTTAGCACTAAAGAAAGCCTTTGTATTATTTTTCTATAAGCTTTAATTTCCTTCTGAACTGGAAAAAAAACAGGACTGAACAGAAAATAACCGATATGAGGTCTGCTACCGGTTCACTCATATAGACAGAAATAAGCTGATTGTTTTTCATAATTGCGGGAAGAATATAAATCAGCGGAATAATTAGAACAAATTTCCTCATCATCGCAACCAGAATAGCACTTAATGCCTCTCCGATTGATGTAAAGGTCATCTGACAGGCCATCTGGATTCCAAATATACCCATTACAGACATATAGACTTTCAGTACTTCTGCGCTGAATTCCTTAAGCGCAGGATCCGAGGTAAAAAGACTTACAATCGGAGCAGAACAGAACATACACAAAAACCACATAACCATAGTAAAAGCCAAGTCTATTGCCAAAAGAGTCCAAAATGTTTTCTTTACCCTATCGGTTTGTCCTGCTCCATAATTATAACTGATGATAGGCTGAGCACCTTGACCTATTCCCTGAGTAGGCATGCTAACAAACTGCATCACACTCGTTAAAATAGTCATAGCCCCTACCGCCAAGTCTCCTCCGTACTTCAATAAAGATGAATTATAACAGACAAAAATAATCGATTCGCTGGATTGCATAATAAAAGTTGCCAAACCCAAGGATATAGCAGACCAAAGAATCTTTCCTCTTATTCTGAAGCAACTCAGCTTAAGCCTGATAATGGTCTTCTTACTTGCTAAAAACCAAATTACCCAGACCATTGAAACAAATTGGGAAATAATTGTAGCAAGAGCAGCACCACTAACACCCATATGACAGGAAAAAATCAAAATAGGATCCAAAAATATATTCAACACGGCTCCGATTAACACAGAAATCATTGATATGGTTGTAAAACCCTGTGCGGTAATAAACATATTCAGCCCCAGTGTCAACAAAACAAAGGGAGAGCCGAGTGCGTATATTCTCATATATCTTGTGGCATATTCGATTGTATTAGAACTGGCACCAAAAGCCAAAAGAATCGGTCTGTTCCAGATGACAATGACGACAGTAAGAACCAATGAGACAACAACAAGCGCTGTAAAACAGTTTCCAAGTATCAGTTGAGCTTTATCATTATTCTTTCTCCCGAGTTCTATGGATGCCCTTGGTGCACCGCCAGAACCAATAAGGGAAGCAAAAGCTGAGACAATCATAATAATCGGGAAACAAACACCAAGTCCAGTCAAAGCATACATCCCGGTTTCCGGAATATGGCCGATATATATTCTATCAACCATGTTATAAAGCATGTTAATAACCTGCGCTACGACTGTAGGAAGAGCGAGTTTAAAAAGCAACGGCCCGATTTTTGCCGTCCCCAAAAATTCATTGTTTTGTCTCATTAGAATGGTTTTAGCACTTTTTTAGCTTTTATCACATAAGAAACGATTATTTCTTGAAAACAACTATGATTGCATTTTTGATGTTCTTAACAATATTTACACTTTCTTTGCTGGCTGTATTGTTGTCTCCAGTAACAATTTTTGTAAATCCCATATCTATTAAGGTTTTTATCCTTCGCTCAGCAAATTGGACTGGCCTAATTTCCCCCGCCAAAGATAATTCTCCAAATAAAGATAGATATGTAGATAATGGGATATTTCTTTTAGAAGAATACAAAGCCAAAGCAACTGCCAACTCAATAGAACTCTCTGTTAGCTTCATTCCACCAGCTACATTCAAGTATATATCAGAATCAGATAAGTCCAATCCGGCGTGCCGCTCAAGGATTGCTGCTATCCTCTGAACTCTAGATGAGTCTATTCTGTCCGAATAAATTCTTGGGTAGCCAGATTTGGCAGGAACTACCAGAGCCTGGATTTCCACAATGAAGGTCCTGGTCCCTTCTGTTACCGGAGTAAATACTATCCCTGCTGGAAAATCCATTGTATCCCGACTTGTAAGAAAATATGAGGATGGATCTGCTATAGGCTTCAGACCGGTGCTTTCCATTGAGAAAATACCTATTTCGTCAACAGAACCGAATCTGTTTTTGCTTGCTCTCAAAAGCCTCATCCCTGTTTCTATACTTTCAAAATAAAGAACAGTATCAACCATGTGTTCTACAAGCTTTGGTCCGGCGATATTGCCATCTTTTGTTACATGACCTATCAGAAAAAGCGCAGATCCGATTCGCTTACACAAAACCGCAAGCTCCATAGCACATACTTTAACCTGATTAGGTGATCCTGCAAGTGACAAAGATGACGATGAATATAGTGTTTGTAAAGAATCAACCACTATATATGATGGTTTCAAAGTCTCTATAATATTAGTTAGTACCTCTAACTTAGTGTCGCAGAAGATATTTATCTTGGAAGTATCAAGACCCAGACGCTCTGCTCTGAGTCTTACCTGACTGGGAGACTCTTCGCCAGATACATACAGTACTTCTGAATACTTTGAAAGGGATGAAAGCATTTGAAGCATGATTGTGGATTTGCCAATTCCAGGTTCGCCCCCTACCAAAACAGCAGAGGGTCGCATCACTCCACCTCCCAGGACTCTGTCCAATTCATCAAGCCCAGAAGTCACCCTCATCGTCTTCTCATATGGAACATCACAAAGTTTTCTTACCTTATCATCCAAAGACAATTTCGTATTAGCTGAGCTTGGTAGTATTACTTCTTCTACAAAAGTATTCCATGCTCCACACTCCGGACAACGGCCAATCCACTTTGATTCCTGATGTCCGCATTCAGAACATACGTATACTTTAGTACTTTTTTCTTTAGCCATTTTTATTTGAAATCAATAAGTTCAACATTAAAAATCAGGAAACTTTGAGGCGGTATCAAACCTGGATATCCATACTCTCCATATCCCAGCTCAGGTGGGATTATCAATGTTATTTTCTCTCCTTTTGTCATATTGCAAAGGGCTTCGTTCCAACCTTCAATAACTTCTCCCACCTTAAAAGTTGCAGGTTCCTTTCTTATATATGAACTATCAAAAACCTTCCCATTCAAGAGTTCTCCCTGATAATGAACGGTAACACGGTCTCCCATTTTTGGACTTTTTCCACCTTCTCCTTCTTTATCAATCACGTACATTAATCCTGAAGAAGTCGTCTTAACGCCGGGAAATCTTTTTTTTATTTCCTCTATAATGCTTTTTCTTGCATTTTTTTCCTTTTCTGCCTTTTCCTCTACACTCTTTTTTACTCTTGATGCAAAAGCTTCTGCAGAAGTATCAAACTCTTTAGCTTCCTTTCCGACCCGGACTATATCAATTTTCTCAATTTTATCGCCCTGTTTGATTTTATTTACAACATCCTGTCCCTCTATAACCTGACCAAAAACAGCATGTTTTCCATCAAGCCATGGAGTTGGAACATGTGTGATAAAAAACTGCGATCCATTTGTATTTGGGCCAGCATTGGCCATTGATAATACACCTGGCTTATCATGCTTAAGAGAAATATCAAATTCATCGGGGAATGAGTATCCAGGACCACCCGTTCCATTTCCTGCGGGATCTCCGCCCTGAATCATAAAATCATTGATTACCCTATGGAAAGACAAACCATCATAAAATGGTTTTCCATCTTTTCTGTTTAAAGAACCTTCAGCCAAACCAATAAAATTAGCAACTGTCATCGGAACTTTTTTATATTCAAGTTCTATTGTTATTTCACCTTTAGAAGTGTGAAGTATCGCATAAATACCATCTTTTTTTAATTCCATTTTGTATTTAACTCCTTATATATTAATTAATTAAAAAAGATCTATCAGTCAAACAACTCTCCACCATCACTTAGAAGGGAAAAAATCCTTTCAAGATCGCGTGAGGATCTAAATTTGATTGTAAGTTTTCCCTTCTTGAGATTTCCTTTTATTTCACATCGGCTTCCTACAGCTGAAATGAACTTTTGTTCAACTTCTCTGATTTCTTCATCTTTAACTTTACCCTTGCTCTTTTTTACTACTTTCTGCCCTTTGTTAAATGCTTCAGCCAGTTCTTCTGCCTTCCTTACAGAAAGACCTTCATTGATGATCTTTTCACGTAAAACATCCTCATCAAGTTTATTCTTCAAGGAAAGGATTGCTCTTGCATGGCCAGGACTTATCGCCCCAGCAATAAGATCATCTTTTAGTTGATCAGATAGATTTAGCAGTCTAAGTGAGTTGGCTATACTGCTTCGAGCTTTTCCTACTTTCTCAGCAATTTCTGCCTGTGAAAGTTTGCTTCTTTCAATTAAATATGCATATGCTGACGCTTCTTCTACCGGATTCAAGTCTTCTCTTTGAATATTTTCTATAAGAGCTATTTCCATTTTTTGTATTTCGGGAAGATTTACAATTATAGCCGGAACCTTGTCAAGCTTCGCAATTTTTGCTGCTCTGAAACGCCTCTCGCCAGCAACTATTGAATAGCGTCCAGGTGCATACTCCTCAACAGTAAGTGGTTGCAGAATTCCTCTCTCTTCAATTGACCGAGCAAGTCCTTCCAAAGCTTCCTCATCAAAACTTTTTCTTGGCTGATTAGGGTTGGTTCTAATTGATGAAATATCAAGATACTTAGCATTCAGTTCATTTTCTGCAGAGTTTTCTACAAGGGTCTTATGTATCACAGCATCAACCTGAACATCATAATCAAAGCCTTCAAGAAGAGCTCCCATTCCTTTTCCAAGTGTTCTTTTTTCTCTATTATGAACTTTAGATTTAGTAGATTCTGAATTGTTCTTACCATTATCTACACTAAACCTAGTAGATTCTTCTGTTAAAGGCTTAGTGTTTTCCTTATCTTGAGACACGTTCCACAACCTCCTTAGCTAATCCTTCAAAAGCAGGCACTGATCTGTCCTTCTTGTAGTAATAATTAATAGGCATTCCATGTGAAGGGGCTTCCGCAAGTTTTATACTCCTTGGAATCTTGTTATTGAATATCAAACCAGGAAAGAAAGAACTGACATCTGCAACAACATCTTTATTCAAATTATATTTATCAGAATACATGGAAAAGACTATTCCCAATATTTCCATTTTCTGATTGAGCTTTCTTTTCAAATTTGTAATAGTTCTCATTATCAGATTTAAACCTTCCAGTGCCAGGTATTCACACTGAAGCGGAATGATTACATAGTCACACCATACGAGTGCATTCATTGTTTCCAATCCTAAAGATGGAGGACAGTCAAGAATAATATAATCAAAATCCTTATCAAGAATCTTGAACTGCTGTTTCATGAGAAACTCCCTGTCCTCCTGGTTGGATAATTCAACACCGATACCTGCCATATCCAAAGATCCCGGTATCAGATAAAGATTTTTATAAATTGTTTTCTGTACGGCAAGATTTGCTTTCCATTCTCCCGTCAGAACCTGATAAATATTTGGTTTTGTCTGATTACCAGAGACGCAACTCGTCAAATTACATTGAGGATCAGCATCAACAAGTAAAACCTTATACCCTGCATCCGCCAATAAAGAACCTAAATTACAAGTAATCGTTGTTTTCCCAACTCCACCTTTCTGGTTCAAGAGCGTGATTTTGTATGCCATTAATTTCACTCCTAAAATAACCGGATACCAATTAATTCAAAACGATTATATTCAATAATTAGTTTACACTTATTAATGCAATAAACAAGGCTAATGAAATGAGAAAAGTTGATTTATAGTACCCTCATTATTATAATTAGATTAAGCAAAGGAGCTTAAAATGGATAAAGAAACAGTTTCAAAAGCAATAAATGAAATTCGTCCTGCTCTGCAAAATGACGGAGGCGATATCGAATTCATCAGCTTGGATGGAAATATTGTACATGTAAGATTAGTAGGTGCATGTGCAGGATGTCCCATGAGCCAGATTACATTGTCCAATGGGGTTCAAAGATATCTAAGAGAAACCCTAGGCAATAAAGAAATCGTTGTAGTTAACGATGATCAAATCCAACAGATGTTTTAAAACTAGCTCAGTTTTTTAATCCCTCGAAAGAGGGATTTTTTTATTGTTTCACGTGAAACCCTATTTACTATTTCTTTCATAGAAAATACAGACGACCTATCATATTATTTTCAATTAATGTTTCACGTGAAACTTATTTTTAATCTTGAGTATTCTCTATCAAACCTGATATTTGATTTAGCTGACAACTTACTATCAAAATTTAATTTATCAACAGTCAGTCATAAGAAGTTTCACTTTTTCTATTAAAAAATTTATTCGGTCAGAAATTAAATTTCATAGGCAAAAAACCGCAAATAAATGCGTAGAATTGTGTTTTTTCTTATAGATTACTATTTATAGTAACATAATAAGTTATTGGTTTTTTCTGATTTTACCCTAATATTTAGGGTATAAATTGATGTGGATTTTTTGTTTTTTACCCTTGTTATTAGGGTAAAAAATTTGGCTTCCTTTTTTATCAAATGGAAGCCAAACAATAATTCCTGATTGAATAAGGAGTTATTTATTCTTCAGATTCTGGTATCTTTTCTGACTTTTCTTCTTTTGAAGCCAAACTATCTGTTGTATTTTCTTCGGAAGTAGTTGCTTGACTCTCTTCAGAAAGAGCTCTATTTGTTATAGCCATAACCTGAATATTATCATCCTGCTTTTTGAACTTTGCTACGATAACACCCTGTGCTGCTCTACCAAGACAACTAATAGAAGATACGTGAACTCGGATTACCTGGCCTTTTGCTGTCATAAAGACAACATCATCATTATCATCTACAGCAAAAGCGTCTACAATTCCGTCACCTGCTAACAATGTATAGATCTTCTGACCCAGTGTCCCTCTGCCATGAGGCATAAATTCAGAGAATTTTGTTCTCTTTCCTTTGCCTTTCTCTGTCATCATAAGGATATCTTTGCCTTCTTCAACCTTTACAACACCAGCAATTTCATCTTTTCCAACCAGCTTCATTCCTCTCACACCATGAGTTGCTCTGCCCATGGTTCTTATATCGCTGATTTTGGTTCTGAGTCCCTTTCCTCCTCGGGTGATAAGCATCACATCGTCATCTTCCTTAACAAATACTGTCTGCTTTAATTCATCCCCTTCATCCAGAATAATTGCCTTTATACCTCTTGTTTTAGCATTTCTGAAATCGTTGAGTTTGACTCTCTTAGCTACGCCATACTTTGTTACCATCAATATATACTCATCTTCTGCAAACTCAGGGAACGTCAGCATATTGGTAATGGTTTCGCCACTTTCAAGCTGCAATATATTCTTCATTGAAATACCTTTACTGGTTTTTGAGTTTTCAGGAATTTCAAAGGCTTTAACATAGTATGCTTTTCCAAAATTGGAAACGAGGAAAATTATATCATGAGAAGAACAGGCAAGGAGGTAATCTACATAATCTCCCTCTACAAGCTTGGCTCCGATAGTTCCCTTTCCACCTCGGCCCTGGCTCTTATATTCTTCAGCTGGAATTCTTTTGGCAAAGCCTTTGGCGGAGAAGGTAATAATCACTTCTTCTTTTTTAATGAAATCTTCAGGAGAAGCATCGTTGAGTTCTCTTTCAACTATAACTGTCCTTCTTTCATCTCCATATACTTCACCCAGCTTTCTTATTTCATCCTGTACTACTTTTAAAACGTTTTTCCTGTCTGAAAGGATATAGTTGTATTCTGCTATTTTCTTTTCGATTTCAGTCAGTTCATTGAGGATTTTATCAACCTCAAGATGAGAAAGCCTTCCCAGTCTCATTTTTATTATTGCATCAGACTGCAATGCATCAAGGTTGAAAGCAGCCTGAAGTTCAAGCTGGGCAACAGTTTCATCTGCTGCTTCCTTGATAATCCTGATAACTTCGTCGATATTCTCAAGTCCAATTTTCAGACCAAGCAGGATATGTTCTCTTTCCTTTGCTTTATCAAGATCATATCTTGTCCTTCTTTCAGTGACTTCCTCTCTATGATCGATATAAATTTGTAGCATATCTTTAAGAGTCAGGAGTTTCGGTCTTCCTTTATATAAGGCAAGATTATAGACATTGAAATTGCTTTGCAGAGCAGTTTTCTGGAAAAGCATATTCAGTACAATGTTCGGAATAGCTCCACTTTTCAGATAGACCGCAACTCTAAGTCCCTTTCTTCCAGAAAGATCCTTTACCTGGGCAATTCCAGGTATGACTCCATCTTTCCTATACTCATCTATTTTCTTCACAAGCTCAGCTTTGTTAACCTGGTAGGGGAGCTCCGTAAAATAAATGGCATCGTGGGTTTTATTCATGTCATCTTTACTGTGCGGGTTTGCGTCTTCTATTTCGTATTTGCTTCTGATTACAATTTTTCCACGCCCGGTTGTAAAGGCATCAACGATTCCCTTTTTACCGCAAATTATACCGGAAGAAGGAAAGTCAGGACCCTTAACAAAGTCCATTAACTCAATATTTGTTAATTCTGGATTATCAATAAGCGCACATATACCTTCAACAACCTCAGAAAGGTTATGAGGCGCCATATTTGTTGCCATGCCAACAGCAATACCAGAAGAACCATTACAAATCAAAAAAGGGAATGCTGCCGGAAGAACTACAGGCTCTTTAAGTGACTCATCATAGTTACCCATCCAGTCAACTGTATTCTTTGAAATATCAGCCATCATCTCCTCACCGATTTTTGCCATTCTGGCTTCGGTGTATCTCATAGCTGCAGCAGGATCTCCGTCGATTGATCCGAAGTTTCCCTGAGGAAAAACAACAGGGTAGCGCAGTGAAAAGTCCTGACCAAGTCGTACAAGGGCATCATACACAGAAGCATCTCCGTGTGGGTGATATTTTCCAAGTACATCTCCAACGATTCTAGCGCATTTCTTGTTTGCGGTATTGTATCTTATACCCATATCCCACATTCCGTATAAAATACGGCGGTGAACGGGTTTCAAACCATCTCTGGCATCTGGAAGAGCTCTGGCGATAATAACTGACATCGCATACTCGATGTAGCTTTTCTTCATCTGCTCAGAAAGGTCATATTTTATAATTGCACCAGGATGTGTTTCACTTTCAGGAATTACTCCTTCGTTTCCTGTCATTACTTCATCGTCGTCCATAATTTCTCCTTAGAAGTCGAGGTTTTCAGCATACTGAGCATTGTTCTCAATAAACTCTCGTCTTGGTTCCACTTCTTCTCCCATCAACATAGAAAAGACTCTGTCTGCTTCCTCAGCATCTGAAAGGTGAACCTGCCCAAGCATTCTTGTCTCAGGATTCATAGTAGTTTCCCAAAGCTGATCAGGATTCATTTCACCAAGACCCTTATAACGCTGTACCGATACTTTGTTCGGATCTCCTGTAAGTTCCACAGCCTGCTGGAAACGCTCAGATCTTTCTTCCTCCGTATAAGCATAAATCGGCTCAGAGATTCTTGGACCGGAAAACTTATACAAAGGAGGCATTGCAAAGTATACGTATCCAGCTTCAATAATAGGTCTCATATATCTGTAGAAGAATGTCAAAAGAAGTGTTCGAATATGTGATCCATCAACATCAGCATCTGCCATAATGATGATCTTATGATAACGAACCTTTGATAAATCAAATGTTTTTTCCTTTTCTGAGCCTTTTTTTTCATCATCATCCAATGATGATCCACCTTGATTGTAACGTGTGATTCCAGCACCGATTGTCTGGATTACTGGCTCGAGTTTCTCATTATTCAGGACTTTTGCTTCCTGTGCTTTTTCAACATTGAGCATTTTTCCCCACAGTGCAAGGATTGCCTGGAATTCCCTGTCTCTTCCGCTCTTTGCAGAACCTCCTGCGGAGTCTCCCTCAACAAGAAATACCTCACACTCTGCAGGATTCTTTTTAGTGCAGTCTGCCAACTTTCCTGGCAGTCCGCCGCCTTCAGATTTTTTTCTGATATTCTCCCTGGCTTTTCTGGCTGCTACACGACCGAGAGCCGCACTTGTTGCTTTATCAAGAAGTTTATCAATTGCTTCAGGAAATTCATCAAAGTAATTGGTAAGATTTTCATATACGAGGGAATCGACAATTCCCTTTACATTCGAGTTACCTAATTTCATTTTTGTCTGACCTTCAAACTGAGGATTAGGTATTTTTACTGAAACGATTGCAGTCAGTCCTTCGGCAATATCCGAGCTTTCAAGACTATCAGCATACTTTTTCATATACTTCTGGCTTTTTTTAAGCTGGTTATTCAAGCATCTTGAAAGAGCTGCTTTGAATCCGGAATAGTGTGTTCCCCCTTCACGGGTATTAATATTGTTTACAAACGTATAGACTTTTTCGTCATATTTATCATTGTACTGAAGGGCAACTTCTACATTAACATCATCTTTCTGACTCTCAAAAGCAATCGGTTCAAATAAAACTGATTTATACTCATTTAAGTATTTAACGAATGATGATAAACCTCCATCTGCATGGAAAGATTCACTTTTTTCTGAATCATTTCTTTCATCTGTAAGAGTGATTCTAATTCCTTTATTTAGAAAACTCAGTTCCCTGAATCGGTTTAGAAGTGTTTCATAATTGAAACTGTTAGGTTCCATAACAGTAAAATCAGGGGTGAAGCTTACAATGGTACCTGTTTTTTCAGTTTCTCCGATTACTTCTACTTCTGTTTGTGGAATACCTCTCTGATAAATCTGTCTGTAAATCTTCGGAGCCCTGTGAACTACTACCTCCATCCATTCAGAAAGGGCGTTAACACAAGATACACCAACACCATGAAGACCTCCTGATACTTTGTATGCATTATGATCAAATTTTCCTCCTGCATGAAGTTGCGTAAGGACAACTTCCAAAGCGCTTTTTCCTTCGCTTTTATGCATTTCTACCGGAATACCCCTTCCGTTGTCTTCTACAGTGCAAATTTCACCAAGTGGACCGTCTTTCAAAACGATTCTTATATCGTTACAGAAACCAGCCATAGCTTCATCTATCGAGTTATCAACAACTTCATAGACTAAATGATGTAGACCATCTATACCAGTTGAACCAATATACATTCCAGGGCGAAGACGAACTGCCTCAAGACCTTTGAGGACTGTAATACCACTTGAATCATATTTTTTTGAAGCGGCAATTTCCTTTTCAAGTTCTTCTTTGCTATGTCCCAATTCATTTTGTTCTTCTTTCATTTCGGACCTTTGTAATAAAATTTTTTAGTTGAAAAATTTACCCATAAAATATAGGTGTATACGGTTTATTATTATATATAAATATATACTTATATTCAATGTAAAACCCTTTCTAGGGTTCGTAGGAAGATATTAAAGGTAAAAGAAAGTGATTTTCATCTGTAAATAAAAATCCAATTTATCCTTGATTTAGGATTTTTATACATTTAGCATAAGTAGTAATCCATGAACAGCTTTGAAGAAATCTGGCTTGATTGCAAAAATCAGCTGTTGAACAATATTCCTCCAAGTGTGGAAAAACCATTTAGAATGCTGGACTTAAAATCTATCAACGATGATGGAGTTCTAACTTTGTCATGTCCTTCAAACTTTTATCATTCGCTTGTAAAAGAGTATATTCCTCAAATTGAAAATACTGTCAGTGAAGCACTTAATGAAGAGATCAAAGTCAATATTGTTGTTGAAAAACCATCAGGAAGCAAAAAAACAACCCAAGAAACGATTGAAAACAAAAAAACATTAAATTCATCATCCAAAGAAAAAAAACCTGCTGAGAAGAAGATAAAGAGCAATTTAAATAAAAAATATCGTCTGGATAACTTTATATCTGGAGATAATAGTGCTTTCGCTTATGAAATTGCCCAGATAATAAGCAAAAATCCCGGAACTTCATATAATCCAGTACTAATTTACGGTGGAGTAGGACTGGGAAAGACACATCTTTTACAGGGAATAGGAAACTATATTGAAGAACACAATTCTGATAAGACGGTTATCTATACCACAGCTGAGTCTTTTACAAATGAATTCATATCTGTAATAAGCAAAGATATAAACGCAAGGACAAATTTCAAGAAAAAATACAGAAAAGCTGATGTGCTTTTAATTGACGATATACATTTTTTCGAAAAAAAAGAATCAACACAGGAAGAGCTATTCCATATTTTTAACGAACTCTACGATAGGGAAAGTCTTATAGTATTCACATGTGACCGGCCTATTACTGAACTTAAAAATATTACAGACAGACTAAAAACAAGATTCACGCGTGGAACTAATGTTGATTTAAAACCGCCTGAGTATGAAACACGTGTGGCTATTGCCAGGCAGAAGATGAAAAACCTTGGTGTAAAACTTTCACCAGACATTGTTGATTTCATTTGTACAAATGTAAAGACAAATGTAAGAGACCTAGAAGGCGCAATAACAACACTTGGAGCTGCGTTGAAAATCACTGGCAAAGATATAAAAATTGAGGATGCAAGAGAGTATCTTGAAAGCTGGATAGTTCCTGAAATGTTACACTCAAACAAGTTCACTCTTAACGAAATTTTCTCTGTTACAGCAAACTATTTCAATGTTTCCCTTGTAGATATGAAATCATCTTCTAGAAAAAGTCATATTTCAGTTGCGCGCCAGGTTGGGATTTATATAGCTGTAAAAATAGGACATTTCAGTCAGACTGAAATCGGAACCTTTTTAAATAAAGATCATACCTCAATAAGCTACACATATAACAAACTATCATCACAAATAGAAATAGATGAATCACTCAAAAAAGCTGTAAAAGAAATTCAGATAAAATTAGAGCAAAATTAAAAACGATAGTCTAGAAATTAAAATTATAATTTAAATTTTCTATTTATAGGCAATTTAAGACATCAAATTTAACTTTTTAACAGGTTTTTAAACTGATATAAAAAACTCTTTTAAAATACTTTAAAAACTCTTTTTTTCTGTTAATAAAATTTAGAATTTTTATTCTTTGGATTTTTAAACTCAAAAAATATTTGAAAACAGAGATTTTTTCCAAGTCTTTTTTCACATTTTAAAGTTATAATATCTAAAGAAATAAATGTTTTTTTCACATTTTAAATGGCCCTAATAATACTACTAAAAAATTATATATGTTATAATTTATCAGTAAATAGAAGACTTTTTTACAAACTTTCAAGGAGATGATATGAAATTCATTTGTTCATATGAAAAGATAAAATCAGAATTAGAAATAGCATTACCTTTTACTCAACCAAGAAACTCATTGAATCAGACATTGAACGTCTATCTTGAAACAAGTAACAATCAGTTGACTATAAAGGCAACAGACAATAAATCTGGTTATATTAATACGATTCCTGTAGAAACCATAACACCTGGATCAACTTCTATTTTCTGTGAAAAACTTGTTGAAGTCCTTAAATTTATGACTTCTTCTGATCAACTTATTTTTTCAGAGGAAAACGGAAAGTTTGTAATTGAACCTGCAGATAAAAATGTATCTATCAACATTTCATTAAAATCTATGGAAGCAAGTAGTTTTCCTGAACTCCTTTCAGTAAATGATTCATTGTTTTTCAATCTACCTTTGGCAGACTTTAC
>CAZOTY010000012.1:33645-49887 GCA_964582905.1 uncultured Spirochaetaceae bacterium
ATATGGTTGATAAAACATCATTTGCCATTTCATCAGATCCTGTAAGAGTATTCCTTACAGGTGTTTACTTTAAAAAAAAGGGAGACAGTTCAGTTTCAATGGTTGCAACTGATGGAAGAAAGCTTGCTTATATTGAAAAGAATATGGAAAAAGAAATTCCAGATTTTCCTTCAGCAATCATTCCTGATAAGTTTTTCAAGAATCTCAAGCTTATCAGCAATGACAACAGCAGTGTTTTTTCCCTGGCTGTTACTAATTCACATATTTTTGCTCGTGTAGGAAGCCGTTTTATGTACACAGCTCTTATTAATGGGAACTATCCAAACTATCAAAAAGTAATTCCTAGTAAATTCAATTATTCATTTATTGTCAAAACTAAGGAATTTGAGAATTCCCTCTCACTTAATTCGGTACTTATAGATAGTAAGAGCAGAAGGATTTTTATTGATGTTGCTTCTGAAGGTGTGATGATTACCGGAGATAGCAATGAGTATGGAGAGAGTAAGCAACTTATCAAGTGTGAATACGATGGACCAGAAATAAAAATATCCTTTAACTCAGGAATTATTGCCCCTGCCGTTAAAAAGGTTGATGGGGAATTTATGAGAGTTTCATTTAACAGTGCAACCCAAGCAGTAAAACTCAGTCCTGATCCTGAAAAAGATTATTTATTTGTCGTTATGCCATTACAGTCATAATCTGATGAAGCTTAAAAAAGTAAGTATCAATTCTTTCAGGAATATAGAAAATCAGACTATAAATACAGACTCAAAGGATATTGTTTTTGTAGGAATTAATGGACAAGGAAAAACCAACTTTCTTGAGTCTGTTTATGCTCTTTCATATGGTTCTTCATTCAGAACAGAAAGTCTCAAAAACTGTGTAAAAAAAGGAAAAGATGGTTTTTCTTTATATGCAACATATGAGGATGAAGGAATAAGCGGGGAAATAAGGACTCAGTTCATTGATGGAAAAAGAAAAATAATTCTGGACGGAAGAGAAATAAAAGATAGGAAAGAACTTATTTACCAGTTTCCATGTATAATATTTTGTCATGAAGATATATCAATAATTAACGGAGAACCTGAGAATAAAAGAAAGTTTTTCAACCAAATGATGAGTTTATATTCTCCTGTGTTTTTTGATAATAACAGAAAGTATAATTCTCTATTGACTCAGAGAAATGCTGCTATAAAAAATAAAGATTACTCATTAGTCAGTCTGTATAATGAAAGGCTTGCTTATTATGGACTGGAAATTATGAAGGAAAGAACCACCAGTGTATATGAGTTTAATGAAATTTTTCCTTCATTATTTTCTGATATATCAGAAACAGACTATAAACTTGAAATTGTATACTCTCCAAGCTGGGGAGAACTTGGTAGCACAGATGAGATAGTTCGTTATCTTGAAGAAAATATCGAAAGAGATTTGATAATGAATACTACCACAAGCGGTATTCACCGTGACCGTTTTAACATAATGAGCCAAGAGGGTAACTTTGTTAATTTGGGATCTACAGGTCAGATAAGACTATGTTCAATTTTATTCAGAATAAGTCAAGCCAGGTATTTTTATAAAATGACAGGAAAAAAACCGATTCTTTTAGTTGACGATGTATTACTGGAACTGGATGAAAAGAAGAGAGGAAAACTATTAGATAATATGGATAATTATAGTCAGGCATTTTTTACTTTTCTTCCTTCAGAAAAATACTTTTCAAGTAAAAGGGGAGAAAAAATATACAGAGTAAATGAAGGGGAATTTTCCATTGAGTGACAAAAATACTGCAGATGATTTCGATTCATATAAAGAAAATGAAGATTATGAATATGAAGATTTAGATTGGGAAACAAGCTTTAATTCTTCAGACTCTGATAATTTTATTTCCCGTAAGGAATATAGTGATAAGTTTTCTGAAAAAAGAACTACAAGTGTTAAAAAACTTGTTGAAGATTATCTGAGTAAGAAGCCTGAAATGTATCTTAACTATAAACTGTTCCAGTCATGGCCACTCTGCTGCGGTGTCAAACTTTCAGCAGTTACTGAACTTAAAGGATATAAAAACGGTATTCTTTTTGTTTCAGTATCTTCCTCATCAGCAAAAACCATTTTGAGTGTTAGCAAAACAGATATAATCAGGAAATATAATGCTATGTTTCCAAACTTGCAGGTAAAAGATCTGAAAATTCTAAGGGATAGAAATTTTTAAATTAATTTAGATACCATATATATAGTGTTAAAAGCAAAAAATTTTAATAAAGAGTCTTAGATATTGAATTTCATAACTTGTTATATTGATGAAGTTTCTTTATTTCCTATTGACCGCAATCTTTCTTTAAATTAAACTTTTCAAGCTAGGTATTAGTGTACCTTTATAATATGATATTAACCGCGTAATGCGATATTTTGGAGTATAGTATGAGTTACAAGGGTAAGAGAACTTATCAGCCAAGTAAGATGAAAAGAACCAGAAAGTTCGGTTTCAGAGCAAGAATGGCAACAAAAGGTGGACGTAAGGTCCTCGCTCGACGCAGAGCTAAAGGTAGATATAGCCTAACAGCCAGCGATGAGAAGAAACCTTACTAAGATTGAAATTCTAAGAAATAAAAATGATATTAATCGCATTTTTGATGAAGGTAAGAAATATTCCTCATCTGGAATGCGATTAATTAGTCTAAATAACAATTTAGGGTTTGATCGAATAATTATTATTCCGAAAAAACATTTTGGAACTGCTGTTGAGAGAAATAAAGCGAGACGCAGGGCAAAAGAAGTTTTCAGGAATTATAGTAAAAGACATATCGAAGATAAACAAAACAGTAAAGATTATGTTCTTTTAATGTACCCAGGAAAGGTTTCTGATTTTTCCTTGCTTGAGTCCAATTTTGTTTCAATGTTGGACAGGTCTAACCAGAAATAAATCCAAATTCTTGTCAGCAAAGTTCCTATTCTAACTTTCCGGGTGCTGAATTATTAGGAGTCACAATTGGATAGGAATACTATCATAGCAGTTGTGCTTTGTGTGGTGGTCATTACAGTAGGAATGACAATTCAGACGACATTTTTTGCCCCACAGAGTACTGAAATTGCTGAAAACCAGAATGAAATTAGTGATGTTGGTTCTGAATCTATTATTTCTCAGACTGATTATAACTTTAGAGCAATAGATTCTACCGGGCCCCCTGAAACATTTCAGGTAAGAAATGATGTTTACACCATTACTTTTGATACAAAAGGTGCAACAATATCCTCAATGCTTTTGAATAAGCATGAAGATAACGGAGGACCAATAGATCTTATTTTCAAAGATGACGATGATGTCAATGCATTCATGCTCTATTGGGGTGGTAATACTTCATCTGTCATCGATGATGTGTTCTCATACAGTATCGAAAAAGTTACTTTGTATAATGGGAATCAGATAACCAAAGTCACATTCTCAAATGAATATGAGGAAACAGAATCTAAAAGACGATTTACTCTTGAAAAGAGTTTTGCTATTCCTGAAAGCGAAGAATACCTGATTCAATTTGCAGTAAAAATATACAGCGAGGATGGTAAGGATATTCCATTAAATCTTGATGGAAGTATGTATTCTGTATCTGTAGGACCTCAAATCGGACCAAAGTTTGAATCCCTTTCAGGTAACTACGAATACAGAAGGGTAATTTACAAGCAGCTGAATAAAGGTGGAAGAAAGAACGCAAGCTTTAACAGAAGCGGTGTTTTTGATTACAGCAAGAACCCTGTTGAATGGATTGGTATTACCGGTAAGTACTTTGCCTTCCTGATGATTCCAAAAGCATCAGATACTATCTCATCCGTCAGTGCCCGGGAAATTACCTCAAATAGCGAAACATTACCGCAGGAAGATATCATCTATCTTACGAGAAAGGCAGATAATTCATCTATTATTGAAGATTATTATTCATTCTACGCAGGACCTCAGCTTGCAAAAAATCTAAACAAGTATGAAAGAGCAAGCGACAATACGTTCGGCTTATCCAACCTCAATCTTAAAAAGGCACTTGATGTATCATGGCTAAGCTGGCTTGAAACATTTTTAAAGTGGATTCTTGAAGCGTTCCATTTTATTGTTCCTAACTATGGTGTTGACATTATTCTTTTGACAATTCTTGTTAAGGTATGTCTTATCCCACTGAGTAAGAAAGGAATGGACTCAACTGCAAAGATGAGTGCCCTTACTCCTAAAATTGAGGAAATAAAGGCCAATTATCCGGATAATCCGGAAGAGCAGAATAGACTTATGGCAAAACTGTATAAGGATGAAGGCATAAATCCTATGGGCTCATGTTTGCCTATGCTTATACAGTTCCCGATCTTTATTGCACTTTACGGGTTATTAAACAAGAATTTTGAACTAAGAGGAGCAATGTTTATCCCTGGCTGGATTCCTGATTTGTCAGTTCCAGATACGATTTATACTCTCCCATTTAGTCTTCCATTCTTGGGTCCACAGATTCACCTCTTGCCAATTATCTATACTGTTTCGATGATTTTCAGCATGAAGATCACACAAACAACCAATACGGCACAAAATCAGAAAGTCATGATGATGTTCATGACATATGGTATGCCAATACTGTTTTTCTTCATTATGTACAATGCGCCATCAGGTCTTCTTGTTTATTGGACAGTAACTAACTTTATCTCGATTATCCAGCAAATTTGGACCAACCACAAAAAAGGCGGGATGTACAAGGAAGAATTTGAACAGAAAGAAAAAGAAAAGAAAGCTAAGAAAAAAGGAAAGAGAAAATAAGGGAGATATAAATGTTTAAGGAATTTGAAGGTAAAACCGAAGAAGAAGCAATAAATAAAGCAATTGAAGAACTTGATTTGCAAGACGGAGAATTTGATGTTGAAGTTCTTGAAAGTGCCAAGAAAAGTCTGTTCAAGAAATCATTTATAAAAATCAGAGTCCACTATGGAGATGATTTAGGAAGTGAGGAAATTTCCGAAGAGGAAGACGAAAACAAGGAATCTACAATTACAGAAGTTGAGAATGACCTTGAAAAGGAAATAGTTAGATTCCTCTCTGAGTTGATTTTCAAGATGGGATACGATGGGGAAGTAAAAATCAATTATAGAAAGGACAATAAAATCGGTGTTGATATTGTTTCCCCTGATTCATATATCCTTATTGGAAGAAAAGGCAAAAACCTGGATGCTATCCAGCTTCTAGTAAACGTTGTAGCCGGTAATATTGATCCTGACGTTAAAGTTGTAGTTGACAGTGAAAATTACCGACTCCGTCATGAGGAAGCTATCGTGAGAAATGCTTACCGCATTGGTGCAAAAGTAAGAAGAACTGGAAAAAGTGAATTGCTTGAGCCTATGAATCCGTTTGAAAGAAGATTGGTTCACACTGCAATTAATGGTATGGAAGGACTTGAGACAATCAGTGAAGGAGAAGGTCTTTATAAACAGGTAAGAATCCTTCCGAGCAATAAGAATTCAAAATAAATTAAATAGGAGTTTTATTATGGATATTAAAGGAACCAAGACAGAAAAAAATCTCCAGGCAGCATTTGCCGGAGAGTCACAGGCAAGAAATAAGTATACCTACTTTGCTTCTAAAGCAAAGAAAGAAGGATATGAACAGATAGCAGCAATGTTTCTTGAAACAGCTGAGAATGAAAAGGAACACGCAAAAATCTGGTTCAAGTATCTTGAAGGTGGGGATATAAGAAGCACAGCAGATAACCTCCAGGCAGCAGCTGATGGTGAAAACTACGAATGGACAAATATGTATGAAGATTTTGCTAAGGATGCTGAAGCGGAAGGATTTAGCAAAATAGCTGCACAGTTCAGAGCAGTTGCTGCTATTGAAAAGAAGCACGAAGAACGATATCTCAAACTGTTGAAAAACGTAAAAGATGGATTTGTATTCAGTAAGGACGGAGATGCAGTTTGGAAGTGCAGGAATTGCGGACACATCGTTGTTGGAAAGAAAGCCCCAGGCGTATGCCCTGTATGTGGCCATGAGCAATCATATTTTGAAATTGCAGCCGAAAACTATTAAACACAGTTTTTGAATCAGTGCTCTCTGGAGCACTTTTTTTATTCAAATATTGTTTTTAAATTTCAGAAAGTAGTATTACCTTTTAATTATAGTCTTACATTTTTCATGAAAAATAGGAGTAAAAGATGGAACTTAAAGGATCTAAGACCGAAAAGAATTTGATGGCAGCATTTGCCGGTGAGTGTCAGGCAACAAACACTTATCATTATTACGCATCAAAAGCAAAGAAAGATGGATATGAGCAGATAGCAGCTCTCTTTGAGGAGACAGCAGGAAACGAAAGAGTACATGCAAAACTCTGGTTTAAACTCTTAAATGGCGGAGATGTCAAAGACACAATTGACAATCTGAAAGCGGCTGCTTCAGGAGAGCACTATGAGTGGACAGATATGTATGCCGAATTTGCCAAAGTTGCAGAGGAGGAAGGCTTCGTAAGAATCGCTGCAATGTTCCGTGGTGTAGGTAAAATAGAAGCAGAACATGAAAAGAGATACTTGGCTCTTTTGAAAAATGTTGAGGACGGCTTGGTATTCAGCAAGGATGGAGATATGGTATGGAGATGCAGGGAGTGTGGCCATATCCATATCGGAAAATCTGCACCGCAGATTTGCCCGGTATGTTCTCATCCACAGGCATTTTTTGAACTGGTTGCACAGAACTATTAATTGTTGGTCTATGGAAAAAGCGCCTCTGTATATGGAGGTGCTTTTTTATTTAAAGGGAAAAAATATTATCCAATGATTTTCTCTTTTATGTGTTTTCTTGCTTTTTTAATCTCACTTTCCGAAAATTGGGCACCTATATGGCCAATTATCTCCCCAGCAAGATATGAGGCGATATTTCCGCATTTTTCTATATCAAGACCATTAAGATAACCAAAGAGAAAACCTGCAGCATAAGTGTCACCCGCTCCGGTAGTATCAACGGGTTTATCAGTTCCCGATAACGGTATCTCAAAAACACTTTCATTTGCAGCAATATATGAACCTTTCTTTCCGTTTTTGACAATAGCGACAGAACAAAGCTTTCTCATGCTTTTTGCACACTCGTACGCATCATAGTTATCAAAAAGAAAACGTGCTTCCTCACTATTGGCAAATACTATGTCGCAGTACTCTTTAATCAATGAGAAAAACTCACTTCTATAGCGGGCGACAGCAAAAGGATCAGCCAGATCAAAAGCAACAGTTATACTATTATCCTTACAGATTCTCAGAACCTTATTTATTGAGGCTTTCTGACTTTCTGTATCGTACATATATCCGGTGAAGTAAAACAGTTTGGCATTCTTTGCACTCTCTTCATTTATATCTTCTGGTCCGAAGAGTCTGTTTGCCCCTAGGTATGTATTCATAGTCCTTTCTCTGTCTTCAGAAAGGAGAATTATTGAGGTGCCAGTTACTGCATCTTTACTGATACATTCATCCTTTACACCGCATTCAACCAGACGCTCACGGTACTTATTTCCCAGTTCGTCATTTCCAACACCACCTGCCAAAACTGTTGGATAGCCAAGAGCAGAAAGAGTAACCATAGTGTTCGGACATGACCCTCCGGGAGCAAATTTTACATTTTTGTTTTTTGTATAATTCACTATCTGTTGCTGTTTAAACTCATCAATCAGAAGCATTGTACCTTTACTGAGACCAAGATATGATAAATCTTCATCTGTAACTGTACACAGGTAATCAATCAATGGATTTCCAATACCGTAAACATAGTCCATGCCCTTATTGTAAATCAGTTCAATAATGGTTTCTATTCCATAGTTTTCTATAAAGTGATTTATGAAACCAGTTAATTCCTTGTAGAATCAAGAGTAATTTTGATAGTACGCTATATATAGTTTTTCACAGGTTTTCCCCAGACGCTTTTTTATGGTTGAAAAAAAAGGATTGGAAGTAAAAAAACAGGGAAAAATTACCGTCATGTTGTTATAATAACAAAACATATAAATATATATATTATAATTAATTAAGTAGAATTTTTATTTGTTGTAATCCATTAAAAATTATATAACTATTATACCCTTCCAAACTGTTTTTAATGTTGTGAAAAACTTTTGTTTTTAAAGTTTTTCCCCAAGTTTTTCACATATGTTGAAAACTGAATTGTTTTTTCTAAAGTCCGTTCCTGACTAGAATTAAGTAAGCCAGATTATAAAAAAATGCCTAGTGTGTTGTATCAATGAAAACATATACACTAGGAGAAAATTATCTAAGAATAATTGACTGTGCAGCCCCAAGAGCATAAATTGAAGCAGTCTCTGCTCTGAGGATGTTGGTTTTTAAAAGCACCAAAGTGGCATTATTTTTCCGGGCAAAATTTATCTCTTTTTCAGAAAAGCCACCTTCACTGCCTATGAAAAGAGAAATTTCATCATCCTCGTTCATATCTTTCAAAGCCTCGTATAAACTTTTTGATTCATTTTCTTTGTCTTGGTGCAGTAAAAAAATATTCCTTGCTTCATTGATTGCAGACATAAAGGATTTTTCAAAGACAATCTCAGGATAAGCTGAACCAGATTGCTGTACTGCTTCTTTTGCTATCAAGAGGATTCTCTCCCTGTCGTGAAGGGATAGTTCTTTCTGGTTTGAAAATTCAGTTTCTATAAAAGTAATTTTTTTAACACCGAGCTGGGTAGCATCGTTGACAACCCGCTCATTTTTTTTGCCTTTGAGGAGTGCAATATACAAATTCAGATTACCACGGCTTCCGTTATAGCCTGAAAGGTTATCCAAAAGATTATTTTCTATGTTCTCTGTTGGTGTGAGAAACAGAGTTGAATCTGAAAGCGTTGCTATGTAATAGTTTTCGTTCTCATCCTTACAGGTGAAGTTTACTCCATCTTCAAGTCTTAAAACCTTAGACAAATACCCCCTTTCTTTTTTTCTTAGGGGGTATTCCATATTCTTTATTAAGGATGATTCGATTAAAAGCACCCTCACATCTGTTCCTTGATTACTTCAATTGCCTTTCTTAATTGTACATCAAACTCTGGATCCACAATTGATTTATTGGCGTTGTAATCTTCCTGACGATATATATATTCATTTCTTATAATCAGGTTAAGAAGAGATTCGGGGACTCCAGTATCTTCATAATAAGAGGAGAATGCATAGATGTTATCCAAAGTATATTCAGGATACTTTTCTATCCATTCATTGATAGTTTTCTGAGCATCCACAGTAAACTTTGAGTAGGCCTCAAGTTCTTCATCTGTATATCTTTCAGTTTCTACGAGAACATCAGGTTCTATACCGACTTCATGGATACTGATGCCGTTTGGAGTGTAGTAGTTTCCGACAGTCAGTGATATGTATCCATTGACGAACGGATAAACTAGCTGGACAATTCCTTTTCCGAAAGTCTGCTCACCTACAACTGTTGCCCTGTTATTATCTTTAAGGGCTGCGATAAGAATCTCGCTTGCGCTCGCAGAACCTCCATTTGCAAGAATTACAACAGGGTAGTTTTTCGGGAAAGCCAGATAGGATGTAGAAGAATAGACTGTGTCATCAATGGAAGCTGTATCCTTGTATTTCACTGAAACGATTGTACCGTTGTCCAAAAACATATTGGCAATATTTACAGCGTCGTTCATGTCTCCTCCACCGTTGTTTCTCAGGTCAAGGATTAATGCTTTTGCACCATCATCCAGAAGGCTCCTCAGGTCATGGCGGATGGTATCTTCAGCTGTTTTTGGAAAGTTATTCAGTCTCAGATATCCAATATCTTCTTCTATGATTGCTACTGTTGTAATCGGAGTAGTTACCTGCTCGCGCATAACAACAACATCAAAGGAAGTTCCGTTTCTATGGACTGTGAGTGTGACAGGTGTATTTTCTTCTCCTTTGATGTATGTGACGACTTCTTCGGCAGTCATATCGGAAATATCGATACCGTCAACATGACTAATCAAGTCCTTTGCACGTATTCCTGCCCTGTCAGCGGGTCCGCCTGGGAATGGAGAAGCAATTGTGACCATGTAAGTACTTGGATCGTTCAGATCCTTGAAAGAAGGATTGGCTTTCTGGAGAGTTACTCCGATACCGATGAAAGTTCCGGCATTCTCATCCCTGAAGTTCGCTGCGTCACTTGGTCTGGTAAAGTATGAGTACTTGTCTCCCAGTGAGTTTATCATTCCTTCAATCATTGAATACATCATTTCGTTATTGTCTTTTTCGAAAATGAAGTTCTTATCTATGTGGTCGTATAAGCTCATCAGAACATACAGCATTTCTGATACTGTAGGTTCGTTACTATTATTCTTTGTTTCCTGTCTTTGATACTGCTGAGCGGGAACCTGTGGCTGGTAATAGCGCATTTCCATTGCAGGTGCGGCAAAAACAGAAGAAGCAAGTACCAAAAGCAGTAATAAACCGATAAAAAATCCTTTTGTTTTCATGTTTTTATTCTATAACGCTGAAAAATAAGTTTCAGTTACCTGTATTTGTATTTTATATGAATGTACATCTTTTTTTAATGGAGATAAGAAATTATTTCACAGAAAAAAATCCTAACTTTGATTCTGGTTTTTTAAACCCTCAATTGAGAAAAGGCACGAAAAAAACTAATATTGGGTTATGTCATTATTCGTAAACTTTCCTTCCTGGATTTCACCATATGTAATTAAGGGTCTTCCTATCAGGTGGTATGCGGTAATGTATCTTGTTGCTTTCGGTATTGCATACATAGTTTTCAGGTATGAATGCCGACATGATAAACTTTTTGCCTTTTCCGCAGAGGATAGCCAGAATATGTTTTTCTGGGGAATAGTTGGACTTCTGCTGGGTGCAAGAATAGGGTCCTGTTTCTTCTATTCAGATGCCAAATATTATCTTTTACATCCATGGATGATGTTCTGGCCATTTGAGGATGGTCATTTTGTTGGACTTCCTGGTATGAGTTATCATGGGGGAGTAATAGGATGCATTCTTGGAATTTTTATTTATTCACGAGTTAATAAAAAACCGTTTTTCCGCATTTTTGACTATTTGGCATCAGCAATTCCTTTAGGCTATACATTCGGTCGTCTGGGGAACTTTATTAACGGTGAGCTATATGGACGGGTGGCCTTAAAAGGAGGAATGATTTTCCCTTATGCTGAAAGATTCAGTACTATAAATTCCTGGGTGAGGAATGTGGCAGACAGTGTCGGTATTGAGTATGTTGTTGGGGATTATGTTAATCTTCCGCGTTATCCGAGTCAGTTATATGAGGCCTTTGTTGAGGGAATTCTGCTGTTTGCTATCATTTTCTTTATTCTCAGGCCATTGAACAAAAAATATAAATGGGCTCCTGGAACACTTATGGGATCTTACCTAGCTGGATATGGAATCGGGCGTTTCATAGTTGAATACTTCAGACAGCCGGATGAGGATATCGGATATGTCATTTCTTGGGGAAAAGTAAGTGACAACATTGCCCTATTCCAGTCACCATGGAATATTTCCAAAGGCCAGCTTTATTGTTTTATCATGATTGTTGCAGGAGCTGCGATAATAATCACAGTGAATCTAATAAACCACTATAAGAAAAAAAGGGGAGGGGATAGTAATGACAACAGAGGAAAAACTCAGAGCTTTAAGAGCCGAAATGGCAAAAGATAATCTGGATGCCTATTACATAACAGGAACAGATCCTCATCAAAGTGAATATGTAGCTTCTCGATGGAGAACGAGGGAGTTCATAACTGGTTTTACTGGTAGTGCAGGGGAAGTGATAATCACAGAGAAAGAAGCACTGCTTTGGGTTGATTCCCGTTATTTTATCCAGGCAGCCAAAGAGATAAAAGGTACAGAATTCAAGATGATGAAAATAGATACACCCTCTTTCCCTTCTTTGACAGAATGGCTGGAAAAAAACATAAAAAAAGATGGTAGGGTAGGTGTTGATGGCTCATCGATTTCCATTTCTGACTTCCTTAAAATGGAAAAGAGTCTAAAGGCAAAGGAAATAAAGCTTGTTTCAACTGAGGATATATTAGATAGGGTTTGGAAAGACAGGCCTGATTATCCTTTTTCAAAAATGGTGAAAATGTCCGATGATTATGCAGGATACACATCAAGTGCAAAAATAGATTTTGTTAGATACAAACTAGATGAATTGAAAGCAGACTGGACATTTATTGCTTCTATTGATGATATCGCATGGCTTACTAACCTCCGTGGTGATGATATTGCGTATAATCCGGTATTCATGTCATACGCATTTGTTTCAATGAATAAAGCAGTCTTGTTCACCAATGTAGAGCGATTTTCTTCAGAACTCTTTGAGAAGGTTAACAAGGTTTTTGATATCCATGGTTATGAGGATGTATTTACAATGATTGGCAAACTTACATCTTCCGGAATTGGTTACTATTCACCTGAAAAAGTAAGCTATGCTTTTGCACCATACCTTGTGAATGACAAAAATATCCAAGGCCGTGATATAACCACAGATTTAAAGGCAAGGAAAAACCCTTCAGAACTTGATGGTATGAGAAGAGCACATTTCCAGGATGGAGTGGCTTTTGTCAATTTCATGGCAGCCTTAGATCCTCTTGGGACATATAACGAACTTGAGATAGCTGATCGCTTTGAAAAAGAAAGGGAAAAAACTGAAGGATACCTAGGACCTTCATTTGCTCCGATTTCCGGTTTCAGGGAAAATGGGGCGCAGTGCCATTACCGGGCTACGGAGGAAAGCTATAAAAATATAGACGGTCAAGGTCTTTTGGTTTTGGATACAGGCAGTCAGTTTGAATACGGAATGACTGATCTGACAAGAACACTTCTTTTTGGTGTTGATGCAACAGAAGAAGAAATGACAGATTATACCTTGGTTCTAAAAGGGCACCTTGCCCTTTCAAGACAGATATTTCCCAAGGGAACCAGGGGAGTTCAGTTGGATGCCATTGCAAGAATGTTTCTGTGGAATTATGGAGAAACATTCTATCATGGGACTGGTCACGGAGTTGGGTGTCGTTTGAATGTTCATGAAGGACCAATGAGAATTTCACAAGCCTTGATAGATGTGCCTTTGGAGCCTGGGATGGTTATCTCAAATGAACCAGGTGTCTATAAAGAAGGAAAGCATGGAATAAGGATTGAGAATTTGGTTGCTGTCCAGAAAGCATTTACAAATGAATTTGGCGAATTCTATTCATTTGAAACACTTTCAATGATTCCATATGAAAAAAAGCTTATAAAACTTGATCTTCTCACCGATGAGGAAATAGAGGATATAAATAGTTATCATAGATGGGTAAGGGAGAATCTGATTGATTATGTCAGGGAAGACTCAAAGCGTTGGCTTGAGGAGGCAACAAGCCCTATTGTCAGATAGCCAGACTTATAATAATCATTGTAATTAATTATATTATGAAGAGATATTTTCTTTAAAATATAAAATGATAGGAGAATAATATGGTTGAACCATTGAAGAAGAACAACAAAATCGAGAGAAAAGGTCCTGTGGTGCTTGTCATCATGGATGGTGTAGGTTTCGGAAAATATAAAGAAGGTGATGCGGTTGCAGCAGCCAATACGAGTAACCTAGATTTATTCATGGAGACAAGTCCTTGGACAAAACTCAAGGCTCATGGGCTTGCTGTGGGTCTGCCAAGTGATGCTGACATGGGAAACAGCGAGGTCGGACATAATGCAATGGGATGTGGAAGGGTCTTTTCTCAGGGTGCCAAGCTGGTTGCTTCTTCGATTGAGTCTGGCAAGATGTTTGAAGGGGATACTTGGAAGAAGCTTATAAAGAATGCAAAGGACAACAATAGCACATTGCATTTTATCGGACTTCTTTCAGATGGCAATGTTCACTCCCATATCGATAACCTCAAAGCCATGGTAATTGAAGCAAAGAAAGAAGGAGTAAAGAGAGTCAGAGTACATGCACTTTTGGATGGTAGGGATGTCGGTGAGATGTCTGCCCTTGATTATTTTGATCCTTTTGATGCATTTCTAAAGGATTTATCCAAAGATGGGACATTTGATGCAAAGATTGCTTCTGGTGGCGGAAGAATGGTTATCACAATGGACAGATACAATGCTAACTGGGATATGGTCAAAAAAGGCTGGCAAACACATGTTCTTGGAGAGGGAAGGCAGTTTCCCAATGCCCATGATGCTATTGTAACTTTAAGAAAAGAAACCGGTGCAATTGATCAGGATATTCCTCCATTTGTAATTGCTGAAGACGGGAACCCTGTTGGTACAATCAATGATGGAGACAGTGTAATTCTTTTTAACTTCCGTGGAGACAGAGCATTGGAAATTACTAAAGCATTTGAAGCTGAAAAACTCGATGAGTTTGACAGAAAGCGTTTTCCGAAAGTTGAGTATGCTGGCATGATGGAATATGACGGAGATCTTCATGTTCCGAACCAGTACCTTGTTTCTCCGCCAAGCATCGACAGAACAATGGCAGAGTATCTTTGTGCATCCGGTGTAACTCAGTTCTCGATTTCTGAAACACAGAAGTTTGGTCATGTAACATATTTCTTCAATGGTAATAAATCAGGAAAGTTTGATGAAAAACTTGAGGAGTATGTTGAAATCCCATCAGACAAAGTCCCATTTGAGGAAAGACCTTGGATGAAATGTGCAGAAATTACTGACAGGGTCATTGAAGAAATAAACAAGAATAATTATCGGTTTATCAAACTCAATTACCCCAACGGGGACATGGTTGGACATACAGGTGTATTTGAAGCAGTCCAGTGTTCAATGGAAGCAATGGATTTACAGCTTGGACGATTAAGACAAGCTATTGATAAAGCAGGTGGAATCCTGGTAATCACAGCAGATCATGGAAATGCTGATGATATGTTTGAACATGGAAAAGATGGGAGTGTCAAAACAAAAGACAATGGAACACCGAAGGCAAAGACTTCTCACTCTTTGAATCTGGTTCCATGTATCATATATGATCCTAAGTATAATGGTGAATATAGTAAGGAGCTTAATACAGGGCTTGGGATTTCATCAATTGCAGCTACATGTATGACACTTCTTGGGTTTGTGCCACCAGAGGATTATGATAAATCAGTTGTTAACTTGAAATAGTTATATGACTAAAAAACACAGAGGTTTGCTTTCGGGCAAACCTTTTTTATTTAGAAACTCTCCTTTGTATTGACTGTAAGAACAATAATCCCTGCAAAATATAAAACGCAGGAAAGTATAACAGGAATCAAAGATGTAGTTACTTCAGCAAGATATAAACCAATAATTACAAGAGTAAAGCCGATTAAACGTCTAATATTTGTAGATGTCTTATCCTTGATAACTGAAACAACGAATGTAAGAATCGAGAGGAAATAAATACAAATAATAGCAAGCTGCAAATAAACATCATATCTAGATGATAAGGCAGGGGAAGAATAAAAGTGTCTGCTGTTAGTAGGTGCAATGATACATAAAAACAAAGAAAAACCTAAGATACAGATCGTGTACCATCCTGAGCGTGATGTATTAAAGCCATAATAACGCAAACTGGAAATCAGGAATAAGGCACTCGTACCTAAAAGGGAGAAACGCGAAAGAATAGTAAGAAGATGGGCATCCATTATAAATACCCCTGTTATTGAGGTATACTCGGGGATAATCAGGGATGACTGAATCGCAACCATTGTAAAGAGGAGGGGAAAAATCTCCCCATCCTGGCTATGAAGCTTTCTCCTGAGGCGAAGAGTAATCTGTGGAATCAGGGATGAGATCAAAATAACAATCTGAGGCAGGAAGCGGAGCATCCTGTATATGAAATCAATTCCATACCTTTGATACAGGATAAAACCCATATGAGCTATCATTGCAAGGTAGAAGAAAGTTATTACAACCTGCAGTATGAGATATATAGATTGTGTTGACCTTTTACGTGCCATTAAATGGTATCCCTATAAGGAACCATGATATCTGTTCCTATTTTTCTTGCAACAATTGCAGCTCCAAGTTCACTGATATATGAATCCAAAACAAGACCAAGTCCATTTACAAATGGAAGGACTGCCAGCATTGTCATAATAGCACTGCCGGTGTTTATTTTCATAAAGGATATTACAAGATAGGTAATAACCATTGCTTCACTGCCAGTGAACAAAGATGACCATAGGCTGAGTAGTGCTGCACAGCCTGCTATCAGGCAAAGCTCAGTAAGTGTCAAACAAGCCCCAATGGCAGTGAGTATCATCAGAACAG
>CAZOTY010000013.1:0-45463 GCA_964582905.1 uncultured Spirochaetaceae bacterium
AACAGTATTGAAAGAAAAAACTATGCCCAGAGATTTTATAAGTGAAGATGGCTTTGGTGTTACCGAAAAGTTCATATCATATTTAAAACCTCTGGTAGGGGATCCTCTTACAGAATACTTCACTCTCAGGAGAAAAAATGGATAAAGAAAAATACTATGTCGACAGAAACGGACTTTATGAAGGAAAAATCCCTGTAAGAATTTTTTCAAATAGCGATGAAGTTTTTATACAGATAGCCAGGGAAATGGTTGAGACAATTGAGGCAAATAACCAGAGGGAAGAAAAGACAGTTTTCATTGTTCCTGTTGGGCCTGTGGGACAGTATCCTTACTTTGTTTCAATGGTCAATGAAAGGAACCTCAGCCTGAAAAATGTATGGCTGATAAATATGGATGAGTATCTGGATGAGAATTCAAATTATATAAGCCTGGATTTTCCTCATTCGTTCAGACGCTTTATGGATACACATGTTTATTCACTGATTAACAGAAAGCTTCTTATGGATGAAAGCCAGAGGGTTTTCCCTGATCCGGCATTCCCTGAGCGCATAGAGGATTTAATTGGGGAACTGGGCAAAGTAGATATAGCTTTCGGTGGTATTGGAATCAACGGACACCTTGCTTTCAATGAGGCTGAGGATGTTGATGCAATTGAATTTGCAAATAGAACGACAAGGGTTCTTGATATTTCATTGGAGACCATTACTGCAAATGGTATAGCTGATCTTGATGGGGCTTTGGAGCTGATGCCAAAAAAAGCCGTTACAATCGGGATGAAGGAAATCCTTTCGGCCGAAAAAATCAGGCTCGGGGTTTTCCGTCCATGGCACAGGGCGGTTGTCCGTCGCGCCCTCTTTGATACTCCCTCCGGTTCTTTTCCTGTAACTCTGGTGCAGAACCATAAAGATGCACTTATATACATAAACGATATAGCTTCGGCAACACCACAGAGGTAATGATGAAACACATATTTGTGAATTTGAAAAGGTTTGATGTCCCTCGCGGTTTAGGGGGTGTGAACTCCGTTTTTCCTCCCAGGGAGTATGGAAGTGGAATAATAGAAGAAGTAAAAAGGATTCTCAGATTACAGCAGGATACAGAATATGTATTCTTCTTTCCTGAGTCTGATTTGATACCGGCCCTTATCAAAGCAGATAACACCAAGCTGAGAATCGGATGTCAGGGAGTATATATAGAGGATGTCTGTCCTGGGGGAAACTTTGGGGCATTTACAACACACCGTGTTGCCTCCAGCATGGTAAGCCTTGGTGTGAATGATACAATTATCGGCCATATTGAAGAGCGTAATAATCTCAGGCGTTTATTCTCACTTTGTGGTAACAATGATCCGTCCCTCATAGACAAGGAGCTTAACAGGGAAGTAATAAAAGCCCAGGAGAGGAACATGAGAGTCCTTTTCTGTGTCGGAGAAAGGGAAGATGAGATCGATTTCTGGCAAGAGACAATAAAGCGACAGCTCTCTGAAGGGCTTAATGGTGCAGCTATGTCAAATGTTGTAATTGCATATGAACCTGTTTGGTCAATAGGACCTGGAAAGACCCCTGCCGGGAAAGATCATATAAAGAAGGTTGCATGCCTGATAAAAGATATTACAAAAGGTGCTGATGTTGTATATGGAGGAGGCTTGAAAACAGATAATGCAACCATGCTTTCAAGTATTGATGAAATCTCCGGAGGCCTGATTGCCCTGACCAGGTTTACAGGCGAAATCGGTTTCTATGCAGAAGATTTCAAGCAAATAGTGGACCTTTATCTAGGAGGAAAAAATGAAAGTTGATTTTGAATACGGACAGGGAACTATCCCTTTTGAGTTTTATGATAATGAAGATGTTGATGTTTTTATTCCCGGGGTGACAGTCAGTGACCCTCCCTGTATAAAGGAAGAACTACTGGAAGAGGAGACACTCAAGTCAATTTTAAACCCTATCGGTATGGAGCCAATTTCAAGTCTTGTAAAGAAGGGGAGCAAAGTTGTCATCGTTTTTCCTGACAGGGTAAAAGGTGGTGAACAGAAAACAAGCCACAGAAAGATTTCAATCAAACTTATACTTCAGGAGCTTTATAAAGCCGGAGTTGAGAAAAAGGATATTACCCTTATTTGTTCTAATGGACTTCATAGAAAGAATACCAAAGAGGAAATAAGAGGAATTTTGGGAGATGAACTTTTTGATGAATTCTATTTTTCCGGGCAGATAGAAAATCATGACAGTGAAGATCCGGATGGACTTGTTGATTTAGGTTTTACAGAAAACGGAGACCCTGTAATTATGAACAAAAAAGTCTTTGACTCTGACCTTGCTGTTTTGATCGGACATGTACAAGGCAATCCTTACGGTGGTTATTCAGGCGGGTATAAACACTGTGCTACCGGAATCACTCACTGGAAAAGTATAGCAAGCCATCATAACCCGACTGTCATGCACCGAAGCGACTTCACCCCTGTTTCAGGACACAGTCTGATGAGAGATAAATTCAATCAGATTGGAATTTATATGGAAGAAAAGATGGGAAAGAAATTCTTCTGCTGCGATGCTGTACTTGATAGCAGGAGCAGACAGATTTCTGTCTATTCAGGGTACGCAAAGGAAATCATGCCTCTCAGTTGGGTTGATGCAGATAAACGAACATATGTTCCATATGCAAATAAGAAGTATGATGTTATGGTTTTCGGTCTTCCTCAGTTCTTCCATTACGGGGATGGAATGGGAACAAACCCTATCATGCTCTCACAGGCAATATCTGCCCAGGTTATAAGGCATAAACGTGTCATGGCTGATAACTGCGTTATAATTGCTGCATCAAGTTGTAACGGTTTTCTCAATGAGTCGCTCTGGCCTTACATCCCGGAAATGCTTGAGGATTTTGATGGATATCAGATGAATACACTTCCCGATATGGAGAGGCTCGGGGAGTATTATGCAACAAACGAAGAGTACGTGAGAAAGTACCGCTATAAAAATGCCTTCCATCCTTTTCATGGGTTTTCGATGATTAGCTGCGCCCATATTGCCGAAATGAATACTTCTGCAGTCTATATTGTCGGGGCTGAAAAACCCGGGGATGCGAGAAGAATGGGGTGGAAAACCAGAAAAACGATAAGAGAGGCTCTGGAGGATGCAAAGAAAAAGTATGTCGGAGAAAACCCTCATATCCTTGCTCTTCCTCTTACATTCAAGACAGCAGCAGTACATCTATGTATGAAAGATCAGTAAGCTGATGAAAAAGACAGGGGAGTGTTTTTCTCCCCATTTTTTATTTTTGATTTCCTTAAAAAAATACTTTTTTGCAAAAATGAGTAAACGGAAATTAAAATTGTCATTTTTTAAAATTAATTTCTTATTATGCGTATAATATATTAAATCAAAAGTAGTTATTTTTTTGTATAAATTGAATAAACCTTTTGTAATCAACAGCAAAGAACAGCAAAAACAAATTATTTCCATCTTTTGCATAAAATTGTCATTGCGGTATTTTTCTCCCGGAGTGGAAAATTTTGTTAACACTATAAAGGGGGCCAAAAAACTGATGAAAAAAATAATATTAATTTTATCAATTGCCTTATTATCCACAACACTATTGTTTGCTAACGGTTCAAAAGAGTCGGCAGCAAAGAAAGCATCTAACAGCAATGAGCCTGTTAAGATGGAATGGCTGATTTCAAAAAACTCTGTAGAAGTAGATGAGAATGCAGAAGTTGTAAAAATGATTGAGGAAAAGTTCAATGTAGACCTCTCAACATGGTCAGTTGATCCGAAGAGATTCTATGAAAACCTTAACGTAAAATTTGCTGGCGGAGATATGCCTGATGTTCTCATTCTTGATTTGGCAAGCCAGATTCCTCAGCTTGTTGAGGGTGGAATCATTGCTGAACTTCCAATTGAAGTAATCAGAGAAAAGGCACCTCACTTTGCAGCAGAAGCTGATAAGCAGGATACAGGAGCACTCTGGTCAACCATGGTTTACAATGGCAAAAACTATGGTATAGCTTGTCCTATGGAAGCAGTACCAATGGTACTTGTATGGAGAAAGGACTGGCTTGATCGTCTTGGTCTTGAAGTTCCTACAACACTTGAAGAGTTTGAGAAAGTCATGCTTGCTTTTGTCAATGATGATCCAGATGGAGACGGAAAAAAGAATACTGCAGGTATGGCAGAAAGAACATTCAACGCAATTTTCGGCGCATATGGTTTAAGGTGTGTTACCGGTGCACAGCCAAACTTCAAAGTTGAAGAAATGCAGCTCGGTGATGATAATGTCCCATTCTTCCCATGGACAAGACCAGAGGCAAAGGAAGTTCTTGCTCTCTTGAATGACTGGTATAACAAAGGAATTATTGATAAGGAATTCATCACAGGTGAGCGCCACGGTGGTTATAACTGGCTCTCCCATGCTTTCATGAACGGACAGATTGGTGTTACATGCGCCCAGCCATATCACTACCTGAATGCAAGTACAGATACATCTGATCCAGATAACTGGGGAACATGTATGAAGGAATTCAAGGCCTTAAATCCTGATGCAGACATCGTTTTCGGACCAGCACCTATTGGACCAGACGGAAAGAGCGGAACAGAGGGATGGGCAAAGATCGGAAGACTTACAGTCCTGACAACAAAAGCAGCAAAGGATCCTAGAAAGGTTGATGCTTTCTTGAAGATGCTTGATGCATATTTCTCTGATGTAGAGTACGCTACACTGGCAAACTACGGTATTGAAGGTGTTCACTTTGAGAGAGGAAAGTATGGAAATCAGAGACTGATGACTGATACTGAATTGAGAAAGCAGGGACCTCTTGAGTTCGATTTCGGTGGAACATCATGGTTCAGTGAGATGGTTGATGACAGAAAGACAGCATTCGGACACGAAGTCACAGGTCCTGGATACTGGAGATTCAATGCTCCTCCTACCAAGGAGTTCTCAGATGCAATTGCAAACCTGACAACCCTGACACAGCAGACATACTACGATATTATCTCTGGGGCCAAGCCGGTTGACTACTTTGATACATTTGTAAAGCAGTTCAATGACCTGGGTGGAGCCAAAGCAGAGAAGGCTGTTCAGGAAGCTTACGCTGCAAACTTCATCAAATAAAAACTTTCTGGTGCTGCCTTCGGGCAGCGCCATATTCGAGGAATTATATGGCCAGAGCTATAACTGTAACCAAAAGAAAAGAAGAAAAGTTAGTAAAAGCAAAATCATCGAGTACATTAAAGAAATTCGGAGCAATGTATATCATGCTCATTCCTGCTTTTATCTATTACCTTATATTTCATTACGGACCGATGTATGGCCTGATAATTGCCTTCCAGAATTATTATCCGCTACGTGGTATCTCAGGAAGCCCGTTTGTGGGACTGACAAACTTCAAGGCGCTTTTTACAAATCCGTTTTTTTTACCGGTTCTACGCAATACACTTATCATCAGCCTTTATAAACTGATTGTATGTTTCCCTGCGCCTATATTCCTTTGTCTGGCACTTAACGAAATAAAACGTCCGGGTTTCAAGAAATTCACACAGTCGGTCTCCTATTTGCCGCACTTTATTTCCTGGGTCGTCATTTCGGGAGTTTTCATTGAGTTCCTTTCCCCGTCAAGAGGACCTATAAATATCCTAAGAAGGGAATTGGGGCTGGATCCTATATTCTTCATAGCAGATGCAAAGTATTTCAGAGGTGTTCTGGTAATCACAGATTTGTGGAAGTCTATAGGATGGGGTTCAATAGTATATCTTTCAGCACTGACTTCAATTGATCCATCCTTGTATGAGGCGGCAGAGATTGACGGAGCAGGCAGACTGAAGCAGATTGTACACATAACCCTTCCATCTTTGATTCCAGTATTTACTGTCATGTTTATCATGGAATCAGGAAAGATACTCAATGACAGCTTCCAGCAAGTTTATAATTTTCTTACTCCGACGACATACGGGGTCGGGGATGTTATCTCAACATTTGTCTACAGAATGGGAATCATGAACATGCAGTATAGTTTCACTACGGCAGTTGACTTGTTTAAGAATACCATTTCGCTGGCACTGGTTCTTCTGACTAACTGGATAGCCCGTAAGACAAGTGACTATGCACTGTGGTAAAGGAGGAAGAAATGGCAAAAGCAAAAGTGATTGCAAAACAGAAAACAAAAAAGACAAAAATGAGAAGGACAGCAGAAGACTGGGTAATCGATTTTATCGTATATGCTTTTGTTGCACTTCTTACTGTATCCATTCTTCTTCCTTTCATGCAGGTTATAACTGTTTCTATGAGCCCTGCTAGGGTAGTAAACAGAAACGGATTCCACCTTATACCTACTGAGTTTGATTTCTCAGGTTATAAGAAAATCATTGCAGATAAGGATTTTATACGTAGCTACGGAATAACAATAATGAGGGCACTTGTTGGGACTCTTTCTTGTGTTTTTATAACAGTGCTCACAGCCTATCCGCTTTCAAAGAGGAATCTTCCTCACAGAAAAGGAATAATGCTCTTTATTGTATTTACCATGTATTTCTCCGGTGGTATGATTCCAACCTACCTTGTAATCAAGGGGTTAGGTTTGATTAACCATTTTGCTGTCTATATACTTCCGGTTCTGATAACAGGGTATGCCCTTATTGTTACAAGAAACTTTTTCATGACTATCCCGGAAGCACTTGAAGAGTCAGCAAAAATTGACGGGGCAAACGATTTTACTATCCTTTTCAGAATTATCATTCCACTTTCAACACCGGTAATTGCAACTATAGCTCTCTGGTACTGTGTACAGCACTGGAACAGCTGGATGGATTGTATGCTTTATATTACAAAGAGAAGCAAATATACACTGCAGTATCTTCTGCAGACTATTATCGCCAGCGGTCAGACTGATGAGAATGAGCAGGTCGGCATGGTAGTTCATACTGAGACTATGAAAATGGCAGCCCTTGTCCTCTCTTTGATTCCGATAGTATGTTCATACCCGTTTTTGCAGAAGTATTTCATAAAAGGCATGGTTGTAGGAGCAGTCAAGCAGTAAGAAAATGAAAAAGAGAGAGTTCAGTGTATTTTTCCTTTTAGGTTTGGTATGTGTGAATTTAGTCTCTCTTTTTCTGCTTTCACTGCTGAACTACCGATTTTTTTATATAGAAGAGGAGCGGGCGTTTGAATCCAAATTCAGATCTTCTGCTGCAAAGGAGATTGAAAGCTATATTGACTCAGTGGATATGCAACTGAGGGAAATCACACAGATTCCAAAGCTTTTTTTCAGTGAAACCAATGAGAATCAAAGTTTCCTGATTCCTGCAAACAGAAATATCGTTGGAAACTCTGAGGATGTCAGGAACCTGATAGCGGACCTTTCAAAGATAAAAAGGGTATATCCTTACGTTTATAGCATGGATATATACTATCCATCCTCCTCAACTGCAGTTACAAATTTTCTGAATGTCCATGATATTTCTGATAAAGCAGATGTGGAAATGTATCTTCCATGGGTAGGAGAAATCGGAGAAACTGTAATTAACGGTGAATTTCTTCCATATGGTATTCATTCATATCCACTTAAGACAAACACAATAACGTATGTACAGCTTATCCCAGGTTCTTCAAATTTCCGTGGAGATATATACGTTGCCTTGCATATCAGCCCCAGCCTGATGAAAAATATTTCTGACAGAGGTTCATATGAAGTCTCCAGCTGGGTTTTTGATGATGGGGGAAACATTATTTTCGAAAACTCATCGTATCCTTGGCAGAATGAAAAGATCCTTGAATCATCTGCTAAGTGGGAAAATGAAAGCGTGAGATTTGTTGACAACAGTGACGGTAAATTTGTTTTATGGGAAAAACAGTCATCCCCACTTGAGTACTATGGCTATGTAGGCTATAAGGGATTGTACCCGGGATATTCTGAGGACCAAGGAAGACTTACAAAAAACTTTGTTATCTGGATTCTGTTCAATTTCATATTCCTGGCCTTCCTTACGATATTCAATTATTACCTTTACAAGTATTATGTCGGGAGTTTCTTTAAATCAAGAATAAGGAAAAACGAAAGTCTGGGAGCAGCACTCAAAGAGATAAAAGAAGAATATGAAAGTATGGACAGGGAAACCAAGAACTTCAAGAATGAAGCCGCTGTCAAGGCCCTCCTTACTAACAAGGCAGAAAAAGGTGTATACGAGAGTGTCCAGCACACAATTGGGAGTAAATATGTATGTTCAATAATCGTTTCACCGCTGGATGCATCAGTAGAATTCAGCGAAAAATATTTTTTGGAGATCAGGGACAGATTCCAGAAAAAATATGAGGTGATTCTCACTTCTTTTTTCTATCCGTACCGGGTTGTTTTTGTTGTTATTGCGAAGGTCAGCCATCTACCTGAGGATCTGATTTCAGATTTAAGAAAACTTGACAACAGCGCTCTTTCAGTTGGATCAGTCTGTCAGATTGAAAACAGCGGTTTCCAGAATTCATTCACTACAGCAATGGATGTTTTCAATTACCGCTTTCTCAGTTCTGAAAGCCGTCTTCTTACATACAGCGAGCTTAATCTTGAAGAAAAGAAACCGTTTGGGAACCATGTCAACAAACTTTCACAGCTTGAACGCCTTATAAAAGTCGGGGACAGAGACTCCATTGATGAACTTTTGCAATCCCTTTTTGATGATTTGAGTAATGGCAACTATTCTGTGCAATATGTAAAGGCAACTCTTGCCGACGTTGTAACATCAGTATACATTCTTCTTTTGAAGAACAAGCTTGATATGTATAAGCTTTATGGGTGCGACATAAAAGCAGCGTCCAGCAGAATAACAAGCATCAGTGAATACAAGAAATGGCTAAAAGAACTTATTGGCGTTGCGGTTCAGGCGCTTGACGATAACAAGGAAAAGTATGAAACAGCCCTAAGCCAGAAGATTAACAGGATTGTGGAGGAAAAACTCAGCTCTGATATTTCACTGAGTATGCTATCAGACGAGCTCAATATGAGAGAAGATGCCTTAAGCAGGACCTTTAAATCAATTATGGGCTCAAACTACATGGAATTCATTACTGAAAAGAAGATGAAGAAGGCAATCGAGCTTCTGGAAAAGGATATGTCAATCAATGAGATAGCATCCTTTTTGGGATACCGATCGGCACAGTATTTCATCAAAGTATTCAAAACGACCTACGGAGTTACTCCGAACAAATTCAGAAAGCATCAGATAATTGAGAGGGAGGAATAATGAATATAGTTTTTATTGTCTCTGATGAACATAGCGGGAGTGCAATACACTCTTCCGGGGATAAATATGCAGTGACCCCAAATCTTGACCGAATGGCAGAAAAGGGAACCACCTTTACCTCGGCCTATTCCTCGTGCCCTGTTTGTGTACCGGCAAGAGCGAGCCTCTTTACGGGAGACTACGTATGCAACCTCGGAACGTGGGATAATTCGACTCCATACGACGGAAAAATCCTTGGGATGGCCGAACACTTCAGAAAATTCGGCATCCCATACTATCAGATAGGAAAAACACATTTTCACTGTGACGGAGAGTACAGTTTTGCAGGAGGTGATAATCTCGGTCTTTTATCAAAGCCAGATCTTGGCTGTTACTACAGAGATAACAAAGCCGAGAGAATCGGAGCTGAAAACAGATTTACTGAAGTAGGTATTTCAGATGGCAGTGAGCGTTTTGATGACAAGGTTTTGAAAAGCACTCTCAAGTGGCTTGATGAACATAAGGATGACAAGTCCCCATGGATTCTGGGCGTGGGCCTTATTGAGCCACATTTCCCTTTCAATATCAGAAAGGAAGATTGGGACTATTTTGAAAACCTTTTCAAAAATGTGCCGCTTGCCAATGAAATGCTCCCCCCATTTACTTCATTGAATAGTTCATATGAGTCACTCCGACGCTATTTCAAAGCCCATCTTGCTGACGAGGAAGTAACGAAAAAAATAAGAATAGGATATTATGCAGCTATCAAGGAGCTGGACGAAAAAATAGGGAAGATCCTTGATAAAATTGAAGAGTGCGGCCTGGGTGAAGATACCCTTATTATCTACACTTCAGACCATGGTGAGCAGCTTGGCTATCATGGTCTTTGGTGGAAATGCACTATGTTTGACCAATCAGCAAGAATTCCGATGATATTTACACTCCCCGAATCACTTAAAAGAAAGTTCAATGATGAACCTGTATCCCTAGTAGACATCTTTCCGACGCTTTGTGATGCTATGGGTGTCCCGAAGCCTGAGAATATTGATGGGGAAACATTTTATCCATTACTAGAAGGAAAGGAAATGAAAGGAAGAAGGGACTTTGCTTTCAGTGAATTCAATGCACACGGCTTACCGGGTGGAATGTACATGATCCGATGGAAGAACTATAAATATGTATTTTTTACAGAAGATCCACCTCAGCTGTTTGATATGGATAAAGATCCAATGGAAAATATCAATCTTCTGGAAAATAATCCGGGTAAAGAGATTCTTGATGTGGAAAAAGAATGCAGAAAAAGGCTTTACAGCGTATGTGATCCATTTGAAGTGACAGAGCGCAGCAAAGCTTTCCAGAAAAGAATGAAAAAAGAACTCGGCCTTCCTGATGAGTATACGATTGCACGAGGGGGAGCATTTGTTCCACATCCTGAGTACAAGGAGATCAGAAAATGAATAAGAATCTTATTGTTTTGATGGCTGATCAGCTCAGAAAGGATGTTTTATCTCCGGAGCTTACACCAAATATATGTTCTATAAAGGAAGAAGGTTTTGAGTTTTCAAATGCATACACAGCATGTCCTTTATGTGTCCCATCAAGGGGAGCATTCTTTACCGGTACATATCCTAACAGAAATGGATCTTTGATAAACCCATGGGTGAAAGAGGACGCTTCATTCGGGGATGTAAAGGAAGGTTTTGATAACCTTTACCGCATGATGAGGGACAGTGGCTATGATTGTATCCACAGTGGAAAGCAGCATCTTTTTACCGAGGGCGGAAAGATTGAAGACAGACCTGATTATGGAGTGAAATTTGTCTCAACTGAGAAAAGTTACCATGATTATCTGGAGAAAAACGGTAAAAAACGTCCTGGAGGGGCCCGTTTCAAGTCACTTGTTCCCGAGATGGTTAGTGGAAAAAACACAAGCGCGGCAAGGTACTCGAATCCTTCAGTTGGTATATACGAAGATGGGGAAGATTTTTATTTTGACGGTTATTTCACAACAAAGACACTTGAGGCCTTAAAAGAAAGGGACAAATCAAAGCCATTGTTCCTCAGTGCCATGTTTGTAGCCCCTCATCCACCTATGGAGATTCCCGAAAAATGGTTCAACCTCCTGAAAAAAGAGGAAGTGAGACTTCCGGAAAACGTTGCCCAGTTCTATAAGTACCAGTCTCCGCTACAGCTTTATAACCTGACAGGTGCAATAGGAACAAAATACTCAAAGTCTGACTGGATTGAGGCGTGGAGGGTCTATCTCGGACTTGTTGCTTTTCTTGATCATCTTGTTGGAAAGATTCTCGATGAAATTAAGAAAGAGGGTATATATGATGAGACTCTGATTATTTTTACTTCAGACCATGGTGAAATGCTCGGATCCCACTCCCTGTATCAGAAAATGTGTATGTATGAGGAATCAAGCCACGTCCCTCTTTACATGAAGTTTCCAAAAGGAGAAAAAATCAATGTCCAGAAGAATTATAAAGATCCGGTGAGCCTGATTGATGTGGTTCCCACACTCTCAGCTTATTTGGGCCTCAATGGAACAAATGAATTTGATGGTGTATCGCTTCTTCCCCTCATTGAAAAGGGGGATGGCATTTTAGGAAAGAGGGAACTTTACATCCAGTACGATGGAAACGGCTCCAGATCAAATTTCCAAAGATGCATCATAGAAGACAATTACAAGCTTATAGTGGATCTTTTCAAGGATGAGTATTATCTGGAACTTTATAAACTTGATGATGACAGCCAGGAGGAAAACAATCTGGTATTCTCCTGCCCAGAAGAAGATGAGCGGGTTTACAATATGCTCTCAAAGCTTGAACGTCATATGAAAAAAACCGGTGATTTAATAGAGATGCCTAAAATCTGTGTGGATGAATTCAGGAGGGTCCATGAAACAATCGGCACTAAGCCCCCTATTAAAGCTTGAGGATAAAAAAGATGCACAGCGCCTTCTAATTGCTTTAATCAGGCCCCTTATAAAGTATATGGATCCAGCAGGCTCACGCTTTAATCTGAGTGGGAGGGGAAGTACATATTCAGAGGAAATCAGGGGTATGGAGGCTTTCTGCCGTCCTTTATGGGGCCTTGTTCCTTTCTGGATGGGTGGAGGCAGGCAAGAGGAGATTGAGAGAATCTATCAGAGGGGGCTTGTCTCTGGAACAGATCCGGAAAGTCCCGGTTTCTGGGGTGAGCTATCTGACAGCAATCAGATGTTTGTTGAAATGGCACCTATTGCTTTTGCCCTTATTGCTACCCCTGAAATACTCTGGGATTCGCTCTCTGATATTCAAAAGGAGAACCTTGCTTCATGGCTTTATAAAATAAATTATTATAAATGTCCTGAGTGTAACTGGGTATTTTTCAGAATCTTTGTAAACACAGCATTAAAGTTGAGAGGAAAAAAGTACAATTCTTCCATTTTAGAGAAAGATAAGGCTTTCATTGAGACAAATTACCTTGGAAAAGGGTGGTACAAGGATGGAAAGACAGGGCGTGTTGATTATTACAGCGCGTTTGCAATGTCATTTTACAGTCTTCTTCTCTCATTTTTTACAGGTGATTGTTTTGAAGAAGAGAAAAAAAGGGCAGGCCTTTTTCTCCGGGATTATATTCTCTGGTTTGATGAAAAGGGAGGTGCAATTCCATATGGCAGATCGCTGACATACCGCTTTGCCCAGAGTGCATTTATTTCCTGTGCTGTCATTTCCCATGTGGATACTGTTCCTCTTGGCATTCTCAAAGGAATAATAAACAGGAATATCCGTTATTTTCTTGAAAAGGATATATTCACATCAGACGGAGTTCTGGAAGTTGGGTATGCTTACTCTAACTCAATAATGGGAGAAAAGTATAACGCGCCCGGATCTCCTTATTGGGCGCTTAAAACATTTCTTTTTTTGTCCCTTGGGGATGATGATGAATACTGGAAGGTAAAAGAAGAACCGTTTCCTGTAAAAAATGAAACTAGATTTATGGAAGAAGGGAAGATGATTGTGCATAACAGGGGGTTTGATTCTTCCCTTTATACTCCGGCTTTTTATGATATGAATAACCTCGGGCACTTCCAGGAAAAGTATTTCAAGTTTGTTTATTCAACAGCTTTTCCGTTTTCATGCCTGAACAGCCCTGACTCTCTTGAAACAATGGCCCCGGATTCAACCCTTGCAATAAAAGGTTTTGACGGAATAATACTTACAAAGTATAAAGCAAAGGCATTTGAAATAAGTGAAACAGAAATAGTAATTGAGTGGTCACCTATTATCGGCATCAATATAAAAACAACTGTGACAGTTACTCCCTTGGGCCATATTAGAAAAGAGTCTATTGAGAATGCGTATGATATTCCACTTGAAGCTTATGAGACAGGTTTTGCGATGCAAAGCGGACTTCTTTTTGAAAAAAACGGGTTTATATCTGTAAAAAACAGGGAATATACGCAGACTCTTAAATGCCTTGACGGTAAAGGAAGCGGATATCTAATCAAAGCATATCCCAATACAAATATTCTCTATAAAAACACAGTTATTCCCTCAATTTGTTATTCACTTAATAAAGGTATGAATTATTTTGAGACTGAAATAAGGACAGAAAAGAATGAACAAGGTTGAGGCTGTCTCCAAATCATTATTTTTTAGATGGTCTGAGAAACTTCTCTCTTTATTGGAGGAGGATGGGAATTTCAACTGTCCTGCATGTGACTTTAAACACGGCAGAAGTGCAGATGCTGTTTATCCGTTTATGTATATGTATTCAATTACCAAGAATATCAAATGGAAGAATGCATCGTTATCCCTTCTGGACTGGAGTGAGGAGAATGTAAGTCTAAAAAACGGTGCATATAAAAACGACATTACATCAGAATGGACAGGAACAACAGTTTTTACAGTGATTGCACTTTTAGATACGCTTTCTGATTTTGGGTCATTTTTTCTGGCTCTTGAAAGAAACTTACTTGAGAAAAGGGTGAGAAAAGCCCTGGATTATTTGGCAACTTTTGATGATTTAAAAGATCGGAATATAAACTATCCTATTGCAAACAGTCTGGCTTTGTATCTTGGTTATCTCTACTTCAAAGAGGAAAAGTACAAAGCTAAATCCTATGACTTTGTTTCTTCATATACCAACGCCGTGACTAAAAACAATCTTCTTTATGGGGAAGGTCGTCCAAGAGAGGAGAGAACAGAAAAGAATATAGCACCTGTAGACATCGGGTACAACGCAGAGGAGTCAATTCCGTCAATGCTGAGACTTGCACTTCTGAGTGGTAATAAAAACCTCTATAGTCTGGCACTTCGCCTCTCATACGGAATTCTTCCCTTTATGTTAGCAGACGGTGGAATAGATAACAGCTTTGGAACGAGAAGTTTCAAGTGGACATATTACGGAAGCAGAACCTCTGATGGCCTATGCACTGCATTTCTCATGCTTTCAAAAGAAGACCCTGTATTCGGTCAGGTTGCCTTGAAAAACCTTGAAGCTCAAAAGAGAGCAACAAACGATGATCTTCTTTCAGGTGGACCCGGGTATAAAATGGCCGGTTCTCAAAGCTGTGTGCATCATTCATTTACTCATCTGAAAGTAATTTCATTTATCCTTTTCCATAAGCTATATGAAAACTACAGAGAAACAGAGATCAGACTTCCAAGGTATGCTGATTATCCTCCGTTTTATTATGATGAAATTGGTGTCATTCTCTCATCATCAGAAGGGCTGAGCCTCTCAGTTTCCCTAAATGACTGGATTTACATTCCGGAAGGACATCCATCGGGTGGAACAATAGGGATTCTCCACCATGAGAAAGCCGGGGTAATCCTTATTTCCTCGATGAATGAATATGTTATGAAAGAGAAGAATAATATGCAAAAAAAACCTCTTTCTTTACGTCACGAGAACCTGAGCACGAGAGTCGAAAAAGATGGCTTTTCTTCTGTGTATGATTTCAAAGCCGGCTTCAGTATTCTTGATAACTGCATCAAGGTAGACGGATGCATGAAAGATAAGAATGCAAAAGAGGGAGATAATTATTCTTTTTCATACTTGCTGAGAGATGGAAAACTGGAAATTACTGTCAGGGCAGACTTGGGAGTCTTTATCCTTCCTCTGGTTATCTACGAGGGAGATGAAATAATCAGGGATGAAAACGGGATAACAATCAAAAGAGGATCTTATCAGATAGAAATAAGGGGCAAAAATTTCAGCTTCCCTTATGGGGATGAGTTGATTTTCAATCTGATTCCCGGCTTTATGGCACTTAAGACAGAAATAAGAATTGATAAGGAAATAAAACTAGAAATTGAGGTAAAGGAAAATGAACAGAATCAAAAAACATTTTGAGAAAGAACTGAAAGAAAGCAATCTGATGGGTGAAGTTGAAAACCTTAACAGATATGTTGGTGACATACATAATCACTGTGCAATCAGCTATGGCTACGGAAGTATAGAGCATGCAATAGCATTTGCAAAAGCCCAGCTGGACTTCTTTTCTGTAACCGGTCATTTTGCATGGCCAGATATCGAAAAGGACAGTTCAATGAAAATCCCCGGTGATGTTGTTGATTATCATAAAAAGGGCTTTGAGAAACTCAGAAAAGAGTGGCCCCATTACAAAGCGTGTATGAAAGATGCCGAAAGTGACACTCTTATACCTTTTTTGTCCTATGAATACCATTCGTTCTATTACGGAGATTATACAGTAGTATGTAAAAACCTGGACGAAGATCTTCCTGAAAGGGTGGAAGAAGGCAAGGAGGATCTGCGTCTGAAAAACCTTATAGAAGGGGAAAGCTCACAAAAAGAAAGATTCCTTCCCATTCCCCATCACATCGGGTACAAAAAAGGGTACAGGGGTATAAACTTTGATGAATTCAATGAAAACGTATCTCCTTTAATTGAGATCATCTCAATGCATGGCTGTGCAGAAAGCCCTGAGGCCAGAATCGGCTATATGCATACTATGGGACCCCGTTCAAGTACCAATACTTATCAGGGAGGACTGAAGCGAGGTCTTCACTTTGGGGTAACAGGATCAACAGATCATCATAACGCAGCCCCGGGAAGCTATGGCTTTGGCCGTACTCTTTTATGGGCAGAGTCCCTTTCCAGAGATAACGTCTGGTCGTCCTTCAATGACAGAAATACAATTGCCCTTTCTGGGGATCCGATTGAGGCATTCCTGTTCGTAAACGGAAAAAGACACGGAAAGAAAGCAAAAAAGAAGGATGAACTGGAAGTTGAGGCATTTGTTTCAGCCTATGATAAACTTGATAAGGTTGAAATCATCCAAGGGGATAGGGTAATTCTTTCAAAGTATGATTTTGAAGGGGATAACTCATACTCAGGGACAGTTGGCTTTATGTTTGGCTGGGGTAAAAAGCATAAGGAAGCAGTCTGGGATGTTAAGCTCACTGTTGAAAATGCTACGGTAAATGCACTCTCTCCACGCTTCAGGGGAATTGATATGGTAGATCCCCTTGATATCCCGAAAAATCCTGAAAGCAATCTTCCTTCATTGGAAAAGGATAAAAATGAAATCACCCTCCACCTCGTGTCTGACGGGAATATAAATGCTGTTACAAACTCTACACAGGGCTTTATCTTGGATCTGGATGGAAGCAGGGACACTAAGTTACGACTAAGCCTGAGCGTCAGCTGGGACGGAAGAGTAACAGAAAAGGAATATTTATACACCTTGGATGACTTGAGAGGAAAGAATGATACTGAGTATGTTGACGGTTTTGTCTCTCCTTCATTCCAGGTGGGTGAATTCAGGACAACAGGTGAAATAACATGTCATATCAAAGGTAGGGTAAAGACTGACAGCAAAGATGGAGTATATCTCAGGGTCTATCAGAAAAACGGAGACTGTGCGTTCACATCTCCTGTATCACTTGAGTAAGGAGAAAATATGGACGGAAAAAAACTCGATAATATGGTGAGCCTGGCTTACAGGCAAACCAAAAAGGCAATTGCGGACCTTGGCCACAAATTCAAGGGAGCAAACAGTACTGACAACTTCTATTTGCCCGAAGAAAATGTTGAATGGACAAACGGGATGTGGACCGGTGAGATAAATATCATGTATGAGCTTACCGGGGATGAGGCTTTGAAGAATAAAGCACTTGAACATGTTGATGACTTTTACGAAAGGATAAAGACAATGCGCAGTATAAAAAACCATGATATGGGTTTTCTTTATTCTCCTTCGTGTGTTGCTGCCTACAATCTGTATAAAAGTGAGAAGGGAAAGGAGGCCGCCTTAATGGCAGCTGATTACCTTGTTTCGCGTTTCAATGAAAAAGGTTCATTTATCCAGGCCTGGGGAAAAATCGGGGATCCTGAGTGCTGCCGTCTTATTATTGACTGCCTGATGAATATCCCACTTCTTTTCTGGGCAACAGAAGAAACAGGGGATGAAAAGTACAGAAGCGTTGCCTTAAAACATTTCAATACGTCAATTAACTGTGTCCTTCGTGATGATAACTCAACATACCATACATATTATTTTGATCCAGAAACAGGTCTTCCAAAGTATGGGGCAACTCACCAAGGCAACAGAAATGACAGTGCATGGGCCCGTGGTCAGGCATGGGGAATTTATGGTTCTGCATTGGCATACAGATACACAAAAAGCGATAAAGCAAAAGAAGTATTTGACAAAACTCTTGATTACTTTCTCTCGCATCTTCCAGAGAGTGTTGTACCTTACTGGGACTTTGATTTCGGTGACTCTGACGGAGAACCTAGAGACTCATCGGCCCTTGCAATTGCAATATGTGGAATGATGGAAATGAGTAATCTAATAGGGGATAAAAAACTCAGAGAAAAGGCACTGGAACTTCTGGAAATACTTCATGAAATGTGTGCGGCAAAGAGTGATGAAGTTTCAAACGGTCAGCTTTTGCATGGAGTATACTGCAAACACACTCCCACAAACACTGCAAAAAACAGGGGAATCGATGAGTGTAACACATGGGGAGACTATTTCTACGTTGAGGCACTAAAAAGGGCAAAGGATCCCGGCTGGAATGCATATTGGTAAAAGATAAGCCACTCGGTGGCTTATCTTAATTGAGAAGTTCATGCATTTTTCTTATTGAAGAAATAACCTCCTCCGGTTTTCCCTCATCCAAAAGAGCCTCAATTCTATCAAGATTGATCAGGGCTTTCTCTTTTTTCCCGCTTACATCCAGAAAAAGGGTACTCAGGTCAGCCGGTGCATTATCAGCAACAAGACGGTCAGGAGCCTGAAATGAAATATCAAGGGAGGGGTATAAATCATTTTTGTCTTTGATGATTTCAGGATATAAAAGGTCATTTGTGAAAATCTTGATATTTCTTGCTTCCTTTGCAAGAAGTAGGACTTCAATATTATCAACTGTTATTATCAGTGCATTGTCTTTGATTTTCTCCACCTTTGAGCCTTCTCCGAGGTGCCAGCGCTGAATATGCAGATCCTCATATCTGTTACCACGTTCCACTTTATCGTGAACCACCAGTCCATATTCCCTGTTAAAGTAAATACTTCTTCTATGCAGACAGAATGTGTATGCGCTATGGTATGCCTCTGCAAAAAATCCCTCAGAAGTAGAAAGGCTTTGTCTGATGGGGGAATCCGGTCTGTAAACACCCCATTTATTTGAGTAATACATGTCATCCACGATAGGTTTGCCGTAACAAAGAACAGTATTATGCGAGCTCATATTGTACATGAAGCCACGCTGTGGACTTTTATGCCGGATGCTGTGGTAAAGTTTTCCGCTGTAAGGCTCACCGACAATTTCTTTTCCTTTAAGCACATAGATAACAGAGAGCATATCCATATGGTTATGCCCTGTGTAGCCACAGTTTTTCTTACATGACATTACCAGATAACTATCATTTTCCCTGTATCCGCTTCGGGTAATAACAAATCCTGCAAGATCGTTTGCATAGTCATAAGGAGGAAGTTCGCTCTTATCCACGCTACCATGTCTTCCTTTGAGTACACTTTTACAGTCTTTGTTATCTGTTGAGAGAATACCATTACGTAAAATAGGATCAATCTCTGGTCCCTTATTGTCTCCGATATTCGGATAGAAAGATCCTGGCTTAGAAAGAAGTGCAAGAAGTGAAAAGCTTTTGTCGATTCTTTCAAAACCGGTTTTATCCAGAAGCTGAATGCCGTTTAGCCTGGCAAGGACAAGACCACGCATAAGCATTTCTCCAAGGGCAGCCCCTGACCAGTATGAAATTGAGTGTTCACTGTAACCACCTGCTTTATTGAAGTCTTCCTTGACATGGCGGCGTACAATTTTTATTGCCTTTTTCTGCATAAAGCGGAATGAAGGGATTTCCGGAAGCAGAACTGAAAGGGAAAACGGTGTGAGACCCCGCTCAAAAAGGTGATGGTTATATGCTCTGTAAGTATCATTATCAAAACGTCTGAACTGTATGCCTTGAAACCATATCCTTTTTATTATTTCAAATGACAGCTCCGGATCAATGTCGTAAGGAAGACGCGTATAAAACAGACTGATATGCACAAGGGTGAGCCAACCAGTGCTCATAACATCCCTGTCTTCGTCAAACTGGAAACGGTTTGCGTTTGCTCTTGTATCTACTATTCTCAGAGGATAAGTTTCAAAGAACTTGTTGAGCATGATTTCAAAACGCTTTAGATATTTTTCATCCTTTGTTTCATGGTATGCAACCGCAAGGGATTCAAAGAACTGTCCGCGCACGAACTGGTCAAGACTGCTTCTGTGCCGTTTACCCTGATCTTCAAGGAAATTGAAATGAATCATCTGCTCCAGATTGTCTCCAAGATATACTTCAAGTCTTCCTTTACCAGGCAGGACATACGTGTTTTCAAGCATTCTGTCTGCAACATATATCATAAAAGGCTTCAATTCCCCGTTGAGACCCAGCGCTGACTGGAAAAAATAAGGGTTTGTATCAGTATCTATTTTTTCAAAACCTTTTCTGTAGTCGTAAAAGTATTTGACGTTATTCCTTGTTTCAAAATACTTTATCAGAGCTTTTTTTGCATTTTTATAGTCATTGGCATCCAAATACTTTTTTGTTTCTTTGAGACCTGGAATAGTATAATCAAATGCATCAAAAACATCGCTGTCGGTAACATCAAGTTCATATGTCGGAATATTAAGCATTTATTTCTCCGTCTTTATATTTATAGATTTTGTTTTCATAGTTGATAAAAAGATTCCCATCTTTGTTTTCATAGCTGAAAAGCGGATCAGGGACTTTTTTTCCTTTAAATGGCAAAAGAAGTGTAACATTGATAAAGTTGCTTTCTCCTTTCCGTCTCAGCCTTACCATTGTTGATTTTTCTTTTCTGTCGAGAACTGTTGAGTATTCACCTTCATCAAAAACAACTTCAGGGGCATTGAAAGAAATAAGAAGATTTGCCCCTTTGTCATTGGAGTATATTTTTTTTCCGTTTCTTATAAGGCTCAGGGAATTTATATTGAGTGAAGAATCAGCAATATCCAAGGCGCCAAGATTGTTTACATCGTCCAGAATAAGAACAGCGCTCTTATCAAGCAGAGCGACAGTGCGTCTTATTTCAACCGGTTCGTAGTTTCTGATTATCATTGATGCATATGACAGATTAGGGGAGAAAGATGTCCTGTCTATATAGCTTTCTTCCATTGGTCCATACCGGAATGAGCCCAGGTATTCCCATGCATCCTTTTTGTTGACTGAAAGGGTGCTGTGGCGGAGAGTGGACTTGAAGTTGTACCTGTCCAATCCTTCCTTATAGGTAAAAATGCCGGGATCAATTACCAATACTTTTCCAAATGCTTCCGTGTCTATTGATCCGGGATCTATATGTGAGTGTCTGTTTTGTACCGGACTTTTACAGATTACAGATAGAGCAAGATCATCTTTTTCAAACCCTGAACGGATGAAAACCTGCCCAAGTTTTTCTTGGTATGAATATAAAGGAAGCTTTGGAGATAGACCTCCATTTCCGAGAGTCTTTTTATAATCTTTATATAGTTTATCTAGGTCATCGTAGAGAAATATGTTGCTACTGAGTTCCTTGTCAAACGTTTCTTTTGAGGCAAAATGAAGGGCCGTCTCCAGGTAAGATATATCCTTGCTGTAAAGATAAAGCATGATAGCCGGGTGAAAGATTGTCTCCTTATCGTTTCCGTGACTGTCTCCGAGTGTAACTGTCCCACCAGAGTTTCTGGATGTGTATATCGAGTATTCAAACATTTTATCCAGTTTTTTTCTGAAAGAACTATCTTCTTTTCCACTCATGTAGCCAAAGAGTGAAAACCAGTACAGGCATGCATTGTGATATGACGGAGAGCCTTCAATCTGGCCTCCGTCAGGGGTAAACTGATTTTCAAAGCAACGCTCAAGTTCCTTCTTTGCATGATTTTTATACACATTTTTTTCATCAAGGGATGGAAAGAGCAAAGAAAATGAAAGAAGTCCCATATTTTCAATCAGGTAATGGTTATGATCTGCTTTGGGCCATAAAAGCGGTGAAACCCTGTAGAGAATCTCCATATGAGACTTCACAGAATCCTCAGTTTTCTTCTTCAGGGAATTTGTGTATAAACCTGCTTCTTTCAATGCAGCTATAATAAGGGGCCAGGAGTTTATTCCACGGCTTCCCACTTCAAGTGCCCGCCATGGAGTGCACTCGGAATATACGGAAATATCACTCAAGTTAAGAGTTGGGGGAGGAACATTTTCAAGCCAGTTTTCAAAATCATCCCTGACCCTGATTATGTATTTTTTCTCTCCTGAAACAAGGTATGCCTCACAAAGGGTTTTAAGGTGATACATCCGGTTAAGTGAATAGGTGTACTCAAAGTTTCCGGTAGGATTATAAAACCATTTTGATGGAAGCCCGACAAAAATCCGTTTTCCACCGCTTCCCGGAAGAATGAGGTTGCCAGCAATAAGGTATTCTGCTTCTTCAAGGATCTTTTTTCTGATTTCAGGAAAATAAGAACCTATCTTTTTGCCTTTCTCTCTTTCTTCCATAAAGAAAGTTTAAATTGAAAAAACAGGAAAACAATCTCCATTATTTTGTTTATATGACGTTATTTTGCTATAAGTACAGCTACCATATTCATCGTTTATAATATTCTTTGTAAGTACTCATAGTTTCTTCAAATCACTTGCTTTGATAAACAATAAAAAGCCATCAGGAACTTTTATGCTTAGAGAGTAGAAAGCTCTATACATTTATGGATATTCTCCTTCCATATTTTCTTGCGGATAATTATTTTCATGTGTGCAAAGTTTTATACCTTAAGGGCTTGCAGTTGAATATTTGGGATAAAACCTATATATTCAAAATTGTATTTTATTGACAGAAAACAATAATTCGTCAGTTATTCTTTAGGAGTCATAATGGGCAGAAAAGTAATAAAAAGAGAGCCGTGGGCCTGGATGGATGAGTACCGTGGCAAAGAGTTTCAAGGCGAGTGGCCGACCCTTGTTGAATTATTCAGAATAAATGCAAAACGCTTTGCTAATAATAAAGCATTCATTGCTTTCTCTCCTTCATTATTGGAGTTCACATACGCAGAGGCAGAAAAGAAGATAAAGGAAATTGCTTCTTATCTGATCAGCCAAGGGGTAAAAAAAGGCGATAAGATTGCAGTCAGCGGTAAAAACAGCCCTGAGTGGGCCCTTGCATATCTTGCTGTTCTGTATTCAGGAGCTACAGTTGTTCCACTTGACTATGCGCTGCATGAATCAGAAATGGCAACACTTATGAAGTTCGGTGAAGTGTCCCGTATCTTTATAGATAATGAGAAGCTTGAAGCTATAAGTAATGATGAATCAATCGGACTTAAGGAAATTATTTCACTTGAACCAAATCCTCCAGCAGGTTATACCTATTCACTTAATCTGAATGGACCGGAGGTTACATCCTGGCCCAAGTGGGAAGGGGACGAAGTTGTAGCAATGCTCTTTACATCTGGTACAACAGGTGTTCCAAAGGCTGTACAGCTGACAAATAACAACCTTGTTTCTGACTGCTTCATTGCGCAGTGCTATATGCAGCTCTATCCGACAGATGTATTTTATGCAATTCTGCCTATCCACCATGCATATACAATGCTTGCTGTTTTTATCGAAACAATTTCCTGCGGAGCTTCCTGTGTATTCGGAAAACGTCTTGTAGTTCCTCAGATTCTCAAAGAACTCAAGGAAGGAAAGGTTACAATGTTCCTTGCTGTTCCGATGCTGTTTAATAAGATGCTTGCAGCACTTATGGCAGGTGTTGAAAAACAGGGTAAGTTCAAGGCAGGAATCGTTAAGGCAATGATGGGATTTTCAGGGTTTGTAAAGAAGGTATTCGGTGTAAACATCGGAAAAAAACTTTTTGGAAAGATGCTTTTGTCAAAACTCAGCCTTGATACGAACAGAATCTGTATCTCAGGCGGTGGACCACTCCCACCTGAGACATTTAAGAAATTCAATGAGCTCGGTATAGATTTCGTTCAGGGTTACGGATTGACAGAAACTTCCCCGATTACACACCTTAATCCTGTTGAAGCCTATGAGGAAACTTCTATCGGAAAGCTTTTACCGACACTTGAGCAGAAGATCATCGATCCGGATGAAGACGGAAACGGCGTCCTTTGTATCCGCGGTAGCGTTGTCATGAAAGGGTACTATAAGAACGAAGAAGCAACAAAAGAAGTACTCACTGATGATGGATGGCTTATCACAGGAGACGTGGGACACCTTGATAAAGATGGATACATGTATCTTACTGGACGAGCAAAGAATATCATCGTAACTGAGGGTGGAAAGAATGTATTCCCTGAGGAAATTGAGGATCATTTCCAGCTTTATGATGATATAGATCAGATTTGTATAATCGGTTACATAATTGATCCGAAGCTCAAAAGCGAAGGTGTAAGGGCTATTATTTATCCGAACCAGAAGACAGCTGAATCTATGAGTAAGGAAGAACTTGAGAAGAAGATGAATAGCATTGTAGAAGAAGTAAACAAGGAACTTCAGAGCTACAAGAAGATAACAATGGTAACTGTTACAGATAAACCTCTCGAGATGACAAGCACCAAGAAAATCAAGCGCTTCGTTGTCCAGAAGGAATATGCTTTGGATAAATAATTAAATCAATCTGACATGTAAAACTGCTGGGCTTTCTGACGATTGCCCAGTTTTTTTGAGCCTTTAGATAGAGTGAGTATTTATGACTCATAAATGCAATTGTTCACATAAAGAGCATAATAAAGTACTTTAATTCATTGGTTTCTTTGTTAAACTTTAGTTATGGAACTGAAAAGCGTACAACGAGCATTTTTAAGAAGCAAAGCACAAACACTTGATCCCGTTGTCTATGTAGGAAAGGATGGGCTTACTGATGGGGTAGTGAATGCCCTGAATCTGGCTTTGGATAGTCATGAACTTGTTAAAGTAAGGTTCACTTCCAATAAAGATGAAGTTGACAGTATCTCCAGGGAACTTGAGAAGAAAACCGAATCCACTTTGGTGACTACTGTAGGTTTTACTTCAGTCTTTTTCCGTCAGGACAGCAAGAATCCTGAAAGGAAATACAGGATATAAAGAGGGCTGATTAGCCCTCTTTCCTTTTTTATCAGCTGTTTTCCAGCTTTAAAGTAAGTGTTGTCAAATCACAGACTTCAGAAGGTCCGTAATACTGGATTGCCCCCGGATAAGTGTAACAGGTCTCTTCACTCCATTTGTCCCTTCTTTCTTCAAAATACCTGAATGGTTTACCGTCCAATTCGACAAGAGCCTTCCTTATTACAGGTTTATCTTCCCCATGTCGGCGTTCAATATTCATCATCTTTGTAATCGGCATACCTCCGGAAATCCATTTTTCAGCTGGCTGAGAGAGGTTTCTGACGCTGGAAATATATCCTGTTGCACCGGATGCAATAAGCAGGAAAGCAGTATAACCGAGAGAATAGCAATAGTCTGCATCAAAGTTTGATGGGAATGCGCAACGTCCTTCGTACCCGAAGAAATGGTGCAGTGTACTGAATTTTCCGCTATACTCACCATTTTTCTTTTTCTCATCAAGAACCTTTGCAACCAGAGAAGATATCAGTTTTTCAGATTCTATTCTGGAAACCTGCACGTTCCCGTGTGGATCCCTGTCCATCATCATCTGAGCCTGTATTTCCTCTGGCAGGAGGGAAAACACACTAAAGCTTTCACTTGTAAGGTTCTTTTTCATAAAGGAGTTCTTTTCTTCCTTTGAGAAGAGCATTTCAAACTCTGTACTCTTTGATGCAAGAATTTCATTTATCTCCGCGATGAGGAGTTTCACTTCAGGAACGAATTCCACAAGTCCCTCCGGGATAATGCATACTCCGAAATTGTTTCCTTTCTTGCTCCTTTTTATGACAGAGGAAGCAACATAGGCGGCAATTTCAGAAAGAGACATTCTGTTTTTTTCAATCTCTTCGCTAATCAGGCACACATTAGGCTGTGTTTCAAGTGCACATTCAAGTGCTATATGGGAAGCGGAGCGTCCCATTACTTTAATAAAGTGCCAGTATTTTTTTGCTGAGTTTGCATCTTTTTCAATGTTTCCGATAAGCTCTGAGTATGTCTTACAGGCAGTATCAAAACCAAAAGACACTTCTATTTCATCATTTTTCAAATCCCCGTCAATGGTTTTTGGACATCCTATAACCTGAATGCCTAAATTGTTATTCTGAAAATACTCGGCAAGGATTGCAGCGTTTGTATTTGAATCATCACCGCCAATAATTACAATAGCGTCAATTCCATGTTTTTTGCACACCTGGGCGGACTTTCTGAATTGTTCCTCGCTTTCAAGCTTTGTTCTGCCAGAGCCGATAATATCAAAGCCCCCAGTGTTCCTGAACTCATCTACAATCCTGGCGTCCAGCTGGATGAATTTGTCATCTGTAAGTCCTGAAGGGCCCCCGAGAAAACCAATAAGCTCGTTTTCCTTGTTTGCATTTTTCAACGCATCAAAAAGACCTGAGATTACATTATGTCCTCCAGGTGCCTGACCTCCTGAAAGGATAACGCCCACTTTAAGCTTTTTTCCATTTAGATTGCTCGGGCCTTTTTCAAAAGAGATTTCCTCCTGACCATAGGTTGCAGGAAAGAGTGCTTCGATTTTCTCCTTATCTCCGGCAGCTTCAGTTTTGTTCTTCTTTACTGCTTTTATTTCACTTACAGGGTTTCTTAAAAGTTCGGGAAGCTTTGGTTCATAGTTATATCTTGCTTTCTGCAATGGTGAAATATCCATTTTGCTTTGACTCCTAGTGTTTTTCAGTTATTCAAATTATAAAACGTACCATTAAATTGTTCATTATTTTTGCTAAAGAGTTAAGAGAGTGAAAAATAAAAGCAAAACAGGTAGAATCCAGATATGTTTTCAATCTTTGTTGACGCTGATTCTGTTCCAAAAAAGCTCAGGGAAATAATTATAAGGAGACTGATAAGGGAAGATATACCATCCTATTTTGTATGCGACAGGGATTTAAGTGATGTAAAGACCGCAATACTTAACGATGTTAACAGTAAAAGGGAACCACTGAGGGGAAAACTTGACAGGGAGGAACTGAAAAAGATCAAAAGCAATATGCATCTTGTTGTAGTGGAAACAGCGGAAAATGCAGCTGACGATGAAATAGTCAGGCTTTCGTCCCCTCCGTGTCTTTGTATTACTCATGATATTCCGCTTGCAAAACGTCTTGTCGATAAAGGGGCTCTTGTAATAGATGACAGAGGAAACACATATACAAAAGAGAACATCAATGAGCGCCTTTCAGAGCGTAATATCATGAAAGCCTTCCGTGAAAGCGGAGTAGAGGCAGAGAAAACAAAACGTTTTGACTCCAGGACGTATAATGAATTTTCTTCTGCTTTTGACAAGGCAATAAACGCACTCAGACCGGAGCCGGAAAAAAACTGAAAACTTATCATAAGTAGGTATGAAGAAACTATTAATTCAGGGCACCTACACATTCTACTCAGACTTAAAAAAGCATTTTATTGAAAACTACATAGTAAGTGACGATATCAGGACACTTAAAACCTCGGATTTTCTTGTTTTGCAGAATGTGAAAATGAGCGAAATCGATGTTTTTGTCAACAGAGTCCGTGCCTTGGAGCACAGGTGCAAAATAATTGTATTCTCATCTGTTTATAACCCCAAGGTGACAGAACGTTTGTTTCCAGAGCTTTATGCATTCAGGTACACGGGAACAGAAGAAGCGTATTCAGATATTCTGGATGTTATTAACGGGGAAGAAAAGTACAAAGATGATTTCAAATTGACGAGTAAGGAAAAATCTTACCTGGCTGAACTCTCATATGGGCTGAATTCAAGGCAGATAGCAGAAGTTCTTTCAATAAGTGAGCGCTCAGTAAGACGGCTGAAAGAAAATTTATATAGAAAAACAAGCGCACACACAGAGCAGGAACTGCTGCTTATTTCACATATCATCTGAAAAAAAGCTTAGGTTTCCCTAAGCCTCGCTTTAGTAATCACAGAGCTTTACTGCCCTTGGATACGGAATTACATCCCTGATATTCTCTATTCCTGTAACGTAGCGCACAGCTCTTTCGAAGCCGAGCCCGAAACCGGCATGAGGTACAGAACCGAAGCGTCTTAAATCCAGGTACCACCAGTAATCTTCGGGATTGAGGTTAAGTTCCTTCATCCTTTCAATAAGGACGTCATATCTGTATTCTCTTTCTGAGCCACCAATAATCTCCCCAAGACGTGGAGCAAGTACATCCATTGCCCTTACAGTCTTTCCGTCCTCATTCATCTTCATATAGAAAGCTTTTATTTCCTTGGGGTAATCAGTAACAATTACCGGGCATTTTGCGTAGACTTCAGTAAGGTATCTTTCATGTTCTGACTGGATATCTGAGCCCCAGTGAACAGGGAACTCGAATTCACTGTTATGCTTTTCCAGAACTTTTATTGCCTCCGTGTATGTAATATGCGCAAATGGCTTACTAACAACTTCCTCAATATTTTCCTTTACACCTTTTAGAACAAACTGATTGAAGAAGTCCATATCTTCACCGTTTTTATCAAGTACTGCCTTGAAAATATGTTTCAGAAATTTCTCTGCGCAGTCCATATCCCCTTCAAGGGTGCAGAAAGCCATCTCAGGTTCGATCATCCAGAACTCTGCCAGGTGTCTGGATGTATTGCTGTTTTCTGCACGGAAAGTAGGACCGAAGGTATAAATATTTTTCATTGCCATTGCATAAGTCTCACCTTCAAGCTGACCGGAGACAGTGAGCTTTGCTTCTTTTCCGAAAAAGTCCCTGCTATAGTCGATACTCCCATCTTCATTGAGTGGAAGGTTCAGTAAGTCCAGAGTCGTTACCTGGAACTGCTGGCCGGCACCTTCACAGTCAGAGGCTGAGATAAGGGGAGTATTGATATAGAAAAACCCGTTTTCCTGGAAAAATTCATGGACTGCAAAAGCCATAGTATTTCTAACTCTCGTGACGGCTCCGAAGAGGTTTGTCCTCGCCCTGAGATATGCTTTTTCCCTGAGAAATTCTATTGTGTGTCTTTTTTTCTGAAGCGGATAGTCTGGATCACATTTACCAATGAGGTCTAGGTTCTCAACAAGGAGCTCAACTTTCTGTTTTCCTCCCAGTGACTTGACAAGTTCCCCCTCTGCAACAACAGAAGCACCTGTTGATATCTGATCAAGAGTCTTATCCAAAGAGGTAAGCTTTTCTTTATCAATAACGAGTTGCAATCCAGAAAGACATGAGCCGTCATTCAATTCAAGGAAACATACGTTTTTACTGTCTCTTTTGGTTCTGACCCATCCTTCTGCCTTGACTCTCTGTTTATTTCCTTCCATTAAAAGGATATCTTTAATGCTTTTATCCATAACTAAAATTATGTTTTTTTTGCTTTAAACGGTCAACTGAACTAAATAGTTGAAATTTACTATCCAAAAAAGTGAAAAATCCGTAATTTGTCACAGTTTAGCAGAATTTTAGCCATATCCATTTAAGGTTTTCTGTGGTTAAAATTATATCAAAATATAGACAAGGATACATTTTTGTTGCAAATTATCGGAAACCAGAAAAACAAAGATACTTTAAAGGCGATACGTTTCCTGAAGGAAAGAAGAATTGATTTTGCGTTTGTCGACTTAAAAGAGAGGCTGTTATCCAAAAGGGAGTGGGAGAGCATAGTCTCATCAGTTTCCGATAAGAATGAGCTAATTGATTTCCAGTCTGCCTATTATAAGAAAAACGGTTATTCTTGGAGGGATTTTGATCCTGTCGAAGAAGTTATTATGCACCCTGAGCTACTCAGGCTTCCTGTTATCAGGAATGGCAGACATGTGGTTGTAGGTTATGATGAGGCCCGCCTCAAGGAGGCTTTATGCACTATGTAGTACTTACAACCGGAAGTTGCGGAAACTCGTACCTGTTTGAAGAAAACGGTGAGGTAATCATTGTTGATGCAGGTATTACACTCAAGAAGCTCAAGGAAGGGCTTAAGAGCCATGATATGGATGAGAATAATATCCTCGGCCTTTTTATCACCCATTTTCATCCTGATCATTCAAAGGGTGTGGGGGCTGCTTTCAGAGCCTTTAAAATGCCCCTTTATTCATCAGAAAGGGCAAAAAAAACCAATAAGAATGTCATAATATCGCAGAAAATTCCATACGAGAGTATCAGTACATTTGTATATGGAGATGTTATAAAGCTTGGTTCTTTCTCAATTAAGCCATTTAAAACCTACCATGACTCAGAAGGATCAAGTGGCTATTACATTGAGAATGGGGAGAAAAGTGTGTTTTTGATGACAGACACCGGAAGAATTCCCGAAGAAGCAATAAACCTTGCATCCAGATCAAAGCTGAAATTCATTGAATCAAATTATGATAAGACAATGCTTATAAACGGCAGCTATGCTCCATGGCTGAAAAACCGTGTTATGGGTAGTTACGGGCATCTGGACAATGTTGATGCAGTCCGTTTTGCCTCCCAGGTCTCAAAAACCGGAGACCATGTCGTTTTTGTGCATCTTTCAAGTAATAACAATAAAAGTGAAATTGTCAGAAGGCTGGCTGAAGAAGAAATAATGCCAGGAATATTTATTAAAGTTGCAGAGCGTGGCGCTATGCTGGAGGGTTATATCGAATGAAGGAAAAAGAAAAGAAAAAGAAAGTTGTTTATACCTATAAGTATTGCAGAAGCATAAAAAGGGAAGACGGCCTGCAGATGAAAACTGTCACCGGTTACACATTCAGGGATTTTATTGACTCAATTTCTTCACGCTGGCCACACCGTGAAGCATACTCAGTCTTCCATGATCCGACCAATGATCTTACTTTCAGCCAACTTGAGCATTACGCAAAGAGTACTGCTTCATATCTTATAGAGCACGGATGGCAGAAGGGAGACAGGCTTGCAATCTACGGAGAAAGTTGCCCTAACTGGATGGTCTTCTATCTTGCTGCAACAATTATAGGAGTTACTGCTGTCCCAGTCCTTCCGGATTTTTCTGAAGTTGAGGTTTCAAATATCCTCAGGGAATCAAAGGCAAAGGGCATTGCAGTAAATGAGAAAACCTATCTCAAGGTTAAAAATGCAGTTGAGGAGAATAAGATTACGCTCTTCCGCCTTGAAGATCTTGTTCATATCCATGAAATAACAGGAGACTTCAAATACTCGAATGCCCCGGGTTTTCCGACAAACCATAAAAAGTACACAGAAAAGGAACTGGATGAAAGAAAACCAAGTGAGGATGATGTTGCCTCCCTAATTTTTACCAGCGGTACTACCGGAAAAAGCAAGGGTGTTGTGCTGACACACAAAAATATCCTGAGAAACGCTGATTTATGTACAGATGTGTATGTAAAACTGAATCCTGGAGATAATGTTTTGTCCATCCTTCCTATGAGCCACGTTTATGAGTTTACTTTGGCTCAGTGTCTGACAATGATGCGTGGCTGTCATGTCACATTCCTGGGAAAGCCTCCAGCAGTATCTGTTTTAATGCCTGCATTCCAGGAGATCAGACCGGCTGTAATATGTTCTGTTCCACTTCTGATTGAAAAAGTCTACCGTGCGGCAGTAATGCCTGTAATCAAAGATAATCCAAAAATCAGAAAGCTTCTGAAAACACCTTTGAAAGGGTATGTTTACAGAACTATCGGTAAAAAGCTATATACAACATTCGGTAGCAGGCTTAAATTCTTCGGTGTAGGTGGAGCTGCACTGGATCCGGAAGTAGAGAAATTTCTCCATGCTGCCCATTTTCCATATGCTATCGGCTATGGTTTAACTGAAACTTCACCTTTAATTGCAGGTTGTCCTCCAACTCATAAAGGCCAGAAACCCGGTTGGATTGGAAAAGTTGTTGCAGATGATCATGTTAAGCTTCTCAATCCTAATGAAGAGGGAATCGGAGAAATAGCAGTAAAGGGTGTAAATGTCACAAAAGGGTATTTCAATAATCCGGAACTTAATGCAGAGTCATTTACGGAAGATGGGTACTTCAAGACCGGGGATCTTGGCAAACTTGATAGTCATAACCGCCTTGCAATAAGGGGAAGGGTAAAGACAATGATTCTTGGTCCAGCAGGAGAAAACATTTACCCGGAGTCAATTGAATCTCTTTTGAATAATATGAGCTTTGTTCAGGAAAGTCTTGTTGTTCCTGAAAACGGAGGGTTGACTGCGCTTATAAAAATAGATCTCAAGGCTTATGCAGAGAAGATGAGAATTGATATGAATAGCGCATGGGATGAAGCTGTAAAGTATATCAATACACTGAAAAAGGAAGTCAATGCACAGCTCAGTTCCTATTCAAAGCTTGATGATGTTGAACTTCAGGATAAGGAGTTTGAGAAAACGCCTACCCAGAAAATAAAACGTTTTTTATATACCAACAGGGATAAAACAAATAGAGGTACCCCTTCTTCAGCAAGTAATACAACTGAAAACAGACTGGAGGCTTCTGAGAATCCGGCGGAGAAAAAAGAAAGTGAAAATATTCCAAATGAAGCCAAAGATGGGAAAGATAAAAAAGATAAAGCAGATATAACCAACAGGAAAATTGAATTCAAGGCCTTGAAAAAAGCCAAGAAGGAAGAATGGAAAACTGAGAAAAGAAAGAGAAGAAACCTCTTTTTCAAAGATAAGGAAGCATTCAAGGCAGAGTCCAGGAAGGCAAAGGAACAGATAAAAAAAGAAAAAGCTGAAATGAAAAGGAAGTACAGAAAGTAGGAGAGGACCCAAGCCGGTTATCACTATCTCCGAGGATTGCACTTTGAAATATTATCAATTATAATGACAGTGAATAAAAATGAATTGGAGAAAAAATAAATGAGGAAGATGATTGGTTTAGGCATATCAGTACTTCTTGTACTTATTGCTTTGACTGGATGTGAAAGTGGTCCCCAGGGACATCTGGACACTGGAAAGGCACCAACCTATAACAGCGTTTTTTCTGACAATACCCTAAGCATCAGTATAAAACCCAATGCTTCAGATGCAAATTGGAGTCTTGATTTCGGAGTTATAAACTTCATCAGGGATTTTTCATATGAGATTGAGGATAGTATTTCAGGCTTTTTGAGTTTTAATGACAAAGCCGGATTCGGTATTGTTGCGTATGAACTTGAAAACAGCGGAAAAATCTATTCAAACAACAAAATCCTTATTCCATACAATATGGAGTATGGCCAGGATAAAACTCTTACCCTTTTTGCAGAGGATCACAGTGTACTTACTGTAGCCCTGATGGAAGCAACTCCTTTTTTAAGTGGCAATGGGTATGCGCACGATCCTTATCTGATTAGGTCACTGAGTGATCTTTCTTTACTTTCTTCAGAAGAGCTTGACGGAATGACAGTCTATTTCAGTTATTTCCCGGATGAGTATTATGAAGACAATGTTGTCCGTCTTTCAGGAGAAGATGTTGAGTATACTTATGAAGAAGATGGTATAAAAGGTATTAAACTTGGGAATGAAAACTATGAGAATACCACAAGAATCATTATCCAGGTAAATGGTAATGTCTTGTACACTGACGAAAGTGCCTATATAGCAGTCGGAGAAAATACGCTTGTTTCAATAATCAATAATGCAACTTCATACGATAATGAGAAGGCAAGAATTGAAACACTGAATGCCGGAGCAGATGGCGCTAAGGCAATAATTGTGAAAAACGGTGCTTCTCTTACTATAGAGGACGCTCTCTTTACAAATGAGCCTGCATATAAAGTTGCTCCTCCCAAGGATGGGATGTTTGCACCTTCAGATGAGGAAATAACCTATTCGCTGCCTTCTCCAGAGGAGTATAAAAACTGGTATTTCAGAGTTGAGGATGGAACACTGCGTATAAGAAATTGCCATTTTGCAACAGAAGACGGGGTTATAAAAACAGAAAACGACGTTGTTTTGAACTGAAACTAAGAATAAATAAAAACCTGAAAAACTATGTTGGAACGGGAGTCAAAAAGACTCCCGTTTTTCATTTTGGTCTTTAGGACGAAGCGCTGGACCCAGTCTGGAATCATTCCTATTTAATAAACTGGTGCTTTTTTTTATAATCTTTCTATGATTAATGTTTCTCAATCAGATATAAGAATAAAAAAGATAGATAAACTGGCAAGTCCAGAAGAAATTGCTGCGCTTTATCCGCTAACGGAAAATGACAAAGCTTTCATAAAGTCTTCACGAAGCCAGGTGAATGCCATAATAAAGGGAGAAGACAGACGCCTTCTTGCCGTAATCGGACCTTGTTCAATTCATGATCCCGAAGCTGCCATAGAGTATGCTACAAAGCTAAAAAAACTCAGTGATGAAGTAAAAGACCAGTTCCATGTTGTAATGAGAACTTATTTCGAAAAACCAAGAACTGTATTGGGGTGGAAGGGTTTGATTCTGGATCCCGATATGGATGATGAATACAACATAGAAAAAGGACTGAAAGTTGCACGTAAGCTTCTTTTGGAAATTAACAGGATGGGATTACCTGTAGGGTGTGAGTTTCTCGATCCAATTATTCCGCAGTACATTGATGAACTGATGAGCTGGGCAAGTATCGGAGCAAGAACAACAGAAAGTCAGACACATCGTTCGATGGCATCAGGTCTTTCTGTCGCAGTAGGTTTCAAGAATTCCACATCAGGTGAGGTGGATGCAGCAATTTATGCTGCAAAGTCCGCTTCTTACCCGGCATCCTTTATCGGAGTGGAAAAAAACGGAATGATTGCAGTATTCAGGTCCAAAGGCAATGATTCAACTCATCTTATTCTCCGTGGAGGTGTCCATGGCCCGAATTACTATGAGGATATCGTTGAGTCAACAGCGAAGAGGATGATTGAGAATAAAATCAATCCTGCAATTGTAATTGACTGTTCGCATTCAAATTCAAGAAAGGATTATACCAAACAGAAGAGAGTATTACGCTCGGTAATAGACCAGGTCCAATGGGGAGAGAAACATATCAGGGGTTTCATGCTTGAGTCAAACTTGTTTGAAGGAAACCAGACTATTTCTGATGATATTTCAACGCTGAAATACGGCGTATCTGTAACTGATGCATGCATAGGGTGGGATGAGACTGAGAAAATTGTTTCCCATGCAGCTGAAATCCTGAGAAAAAGCAAGGAGGTAAGTGAAATATTATGAAGGCTTTAGTATTACTTGCAGACGGTTTTGAAGAGGCAGAAGCATTTTGCCCTTATGATGTATTGAAAAGAGCCGGTCTGGATGTCAGAACGGCAGGACTTGGTGAGAAAGTTACTTCGTCACATGGAATTGCTGTAATCCCAGATTTTGTTTTGACCGATGTTTTTGATGAGGAAGTAGATATTGTTTTCTGTCCGGGAGGAATGCCAGGGGCAGTGAATCTTGCTCAGGCATGGCCTGTTAATAAACTGCTTGTAAATACATATAACAATGGTGGAATAGTAGCAGCACTCTGTGCTTCTCCGGCTGTTGTGCTTGGTCCTATCGGTCTTCTGAATGGAAAACTCTGCACGACATATCCCGGAACAGAGTCATATTCGCCGGATATAGTATTCTCCGATGAAGGAGTTGTTGCTGACGGGAAAATAATAACCGGAAAAAGTGCCGGGTGGGCATTTGATATCGGTTTGAAGCTGGTTGAAGTCACATTAGGCAAGGAAAAAGCTGAGGAAATCAAAAATCAGATTTATTACAAATGTTAAAAATCGAATATAAAACACTGAATAATGGATTGGAAATTCCCCTACTTGGATTCGGCACTGCCAGAATGAGAGGCAAAGAGTGTCAGGAAGCAGTTACTCAGGCACTGCTTCTTGGATACCGTCTTATTGATACCGCACAGATGTATTACAATGAAACTGATGTTGCTGTCGGAATCAGCGAAGCAAGTGTCAAAAGAGATGAGATTTTCCTGACTACCAAATTCTATGGAATATCAAAAACCAAGGATAAGATAAAAGCGGCTATTGAAAAAAGCCTTAAAACCCTGAAAACCGATTATCTTGACCTTGTACTTATTCATGAACCGTACCCTGAAGCCTCAGAGATGTATTCCGCTCTGGAAGATGCATATGAAGAGAAAATAATAAAGGCAATAGGGATTTCCAACTTCCATAACGAAGGTTTATCTGAGTTTTTGAATAAATGCAGAATAAAACCTATGGTTGATCAGATTGAACTTCATCCCTACTGTCAGCAGAAGACTACTTTGGAAATTTTGGAGAGGGACAACATCCAAGCAGAGTCATGGGCACCTCTGGGACAGAAAAGAATAGATTTTCTGAGTGATGAAACTCTTAATCTTATTGCAAGAGCTCATAAAAAAACGGTCGCGCAGGTTATTCTCAGATGGATTATAGAGAAGGGGATAGTCACAATTCCGAAGTCCACCGATATAAAACACATGAAGGAGAACCTTGATGTGTTCTCCTTCACTTTGAGTCAGAATGAAATTGATTTGATTGATAGCCTTGACCAGAATAAATCGTTCTTCGGTTGGTATTAATTAATCGAATTGAGTCTGATTGTAAAAATCAGAAGTGAGTTCGGCGCAATAGGATCCTGGCTGTAAAGCCCATAGCCCAAATCGGGCGGGATGTATGCAATGACTTCATCTCCGACATTCATATCCAGCACTGCATCAACAAACCCGGGAATCAATGAACCAAGAGAGAAGTCCACACTGTTTCCCTGATCAACTACAAGTCCGCTGAGAAGCTCAAGCTTGTAGTCAACGTTTACAGAGTCTGTCCTTACTGGCTTTTTTCCGTTCTCATTATCAACTAGATACTTCAGCATGACACCGGAAGGAAGTTCAGTATAACCGCCTTCCTCCCTGAGCTTTCTAAGATAGGAGTCAGCAATTTCCAGATTCATTTCTCCTTCTGCTTCCATCTCCATTAATATCTTTTCATTAAGTTCCTGAAGATAATTATTCAGATAATCTCTCATGTCATCCTCAGAATAGAGGGGCTGTATGTCATAAAGGACAGTGAGTATTCCCTGGACATAGCCGTTGACATCAAGTTCAATTTTGTTATTTATCACGTCTCTTGTTGTCACGTAGCCATATGAGTAAGAAAACTCCTCTGGAAGAGTCTCCGGAACCGGTAGAGATTCAATTCCTTTCATTGATGTTACAGCCTTCGGCTGGATAATCTGCTTTCCTTCCTGAATGTATTCACTGGCAAACTGGCTGATATATCCAAACATTTCCTCTTCGGAAAAATAAGGATTGTTGCTGTAGTATGAATCAACAACCCCGCGGGAGAAATATCTGCCGTCTACAACAATTGTACTGTCAACCAGATTGGACATAACGTAATAGCCATAGCTATAGCTGAAACGTCCTTGTCCCTCACTGCTGATATTCTGAAACTTCAGAATATGTTCTTTTGTGCAGGAAGTAAGAGAAAGGACAATGATAAATACAAATATAGTAAGTGTTGTTAGTTTTAATTTTTTCATAAGTCTAGATTACAAATTTAATTTCAAATTTACCATAAAATGGTGATTAAACTTCAATTAGTTCATAGTCCCTGGAGCCAAGTCCGATTTTCTCCGCATGAGAAAGCTGGGCTTTCCAGTCCGACTCAGGATTTGAGTTCTTAAAAGGATCATCCTTGTATTTATCAAAATTAGGATCGTGCATATGTTTGTATAGCTGAGAGCCAGGAATAGGTTCCTGTCTGAGACATGCATCTACACAAGCCTGATCCAAGGCAACAGGATCAAAAGAGCAGAACATACCTACATTAGGTAAAATAGGGATGTCATTCTCACTGTGGCAGTCGCAGTTCGGAGATACATCTACAACAAGGGACACATGGAAAGACGGTCTTCCTTCGACTACTGCTTTTGTGTATTCAGCCATCTTGCAGTTAAGATCGTGGATGGCCGAATCATATGAGAACGAAATTGCATTGAAGTTGCATGCGGCGAGGCAACGTCCGCACCCTACGCAGTTTTCATAGTTCACATGCATTTTCTTTGTCTTTTCATCAAAATCAAGGCCACTGTTTGCACATTCTCTCTGGCACATTCTGCAACCACGGCAAAGCTCCTGGTCAATTTTGGGTTTTCCAGATGAGTGCTGTGCGCATTTTCCCGCACGGCTTCCAGATCCCATGCCAATATTCTTTATTGCGCCCCCGAATCCAGTTGACTCATGCCCTTTGAAGTGGGTGAGTGAAATGAGTATATCTGCATCCATGATTGCTCTTCCGATATAGGCGCTTTTGATGAATTGCCCACCTTCGACAGGTACTTTTACATCATCTGTACCTTTGATACCGTCTGCAATTATTACAGGGCAACCTGCACTTATGGGTGTAAAGCCATTTTCCCATGCACAGTACAAGTGATCTATTCCATTTTTTCTCGATCCGACATACATTGTGTTGCAGTCAGTCAGAAATGGTTTTCCTCCAAGTTCGTTTACAGTATCTGCAACGGCTTTTGCATAGTTCGGCCTTAAGTAAGCAAGATTTCCAAGTTCCCCGAAATGCATCTTTATTGCGACGAATTTATCCTCCATCTCTATTGAGCCGATTCCAGCTTTTTTCATAAGCATCTTCAGTTTTTTGGGAAGACTCTCTCCGAAGTGACGTGTATGGAAATCTGTAAAATATACTTTTGATTTGGACATAAACTCTCCTTTGAATAAAAAAGACGGTAATAGAATCTTACCGTCTTTTGAAACGAATTTGAATCCGGAGAAATCTTTATTTTCTTTTCAGCTCGTCTCTGATTTCCTTTAAGAGGGTAATCTGAGGATCTTCCTGAGGAGGATTTTCAGCGGCAATCTTCGCAGCTTCTGCTGCAGCAGCTTCCTCTGCTTCTTTCTGCTTTCTGAGTTTCTCAGCATCAGCTTTTGCCTTGAGCTTGTTAAATGATCTGATGAACATGAAAATTACTAGGGCGACAATGATGAAGTTTATAACTGCATTTATAAATACGCCATAAGTAATTGCGAGTTCAGGTTTATCAGCAGTAGCTGCCTTTAAAACTACCTTCAGTTTTCCAAAGTCAATTCCACCAGTTGCCAGTCCGATTACAGGATTGATGATGTTTGTAACCAAAGAGTTGACAACAGCAGTAAATGCAGCACCGATAACGACGCCTACAGCCATGTCCATTACGTTGCCGCGTGCAATGAATTCTTTAAATTCCTTGAAAAATCCAGGTTTTTTCTCCCCGTCTTTTGCCATAATTTTTCCCCTTTTCATTAAGTATCTATTTCTTAAGGTTGTAATATTAGCGTAATATTAATTACGTTAAAAGTTAAGAGGAAGAATAATGCAAATAGCAGAGAATTATAAATCCAGACTGTCTTCACATGATACAGAGAAAGCTATCAAGGCTGCAAAAGACATCTTTGAAAAGGAACTGAGCGGAACATTAAAGCTCAGCAGGGTCACAAGTCCTATTTTCGTTGAAGCCGGATCAGGTATTAACGATGATTTGAACGGAATTGAAAGACCCGTATCATTTCCAGTCAAAAACCTGAAAGAGAAAAAAATGGAAATCGTTCAGTCTTTGGCAAAATGGAAGAGGATGGCACTTGCTGATTATGAAGTTGCAGTCGGCAGGGGAATATATACTGATATGAATGCGCTCCGTCCGGATGATGACATGGACGAAATACATTCGATTTATGTTGATCAGTGGGACTGGGAAAAGGTAATTACAGAAAAAGACAGGAATCTTGATTATTTGAAAAAAACAGTACGCCTTATCTATCAGGCAATAAAGAGAACAGCATTCCTGTTGGAGGAATTATATCCTGTTCTCAATGATTATCTTCCCGATGAAATTACATTCATTCACACAGAAGATGCAGCAAAGAAGTACCCTGATCTTTCACCTAATGAAAGGGAGTATATGCTTGCAAAGGAATATAAAGCGGTATTCTTAATCGGAATAGGGTATGGGGAACCTCCACACTCAGGAAGGGCTCCTGATTATGACGACTGGTCAACAGAAACAGAATGTGGCTATCACGGTCTTAACGGAGATATCATTGTCTGGGATGAAGTAAGACAAAGTAATCTGGAACTTTCAAGTATGGGTATTAGGGTTGATAGAGACTCCCTTCTCAGACAGCTTGAAATCAGGGGACTGACAGAAAGAAAGGACCTTTTCTGGCATAAGAGACTGCTTAACGGCGAATTCCCTCTCACTATTGGGGGTGGAATAGGGCAGTCCAGACTCTGTATGTTCCTTCTGCATAAGGCACATATTGGTGAAGTACAGGCATCAGTATGGCCTGAAGAAGTCAGAAAAGAGGCCAGAGAAAAGGGCGTTAAGCTTCTCTAACTATTTAAAAGCAATCAATAAGACAATAGGGACAATAATTACAACGGCGACGGCGATAGCTAAAAGGCAGATCCCCCATCCGTTGTATTTTTTATTCCTGTAATCCATTTTTTCACTTACACTGTTAACTTCAAATTCATTTTTGTTTTTTTTGTTCTTCATAATCAAAATTTAATAATGAAAAAAAGAATTGAAAACACTTATTAAGCATTAAGAATCATACAGAAATAGTTACCTTTTTAGTGAATAAAATTTTTAATTCTTATGTCCTTAATAATCAGAATGGGAATGAATCAAATGTGTAGTTATACGTATTATGTTATATAATCAATAAAGGGGATAAATAACAGAGGTACTAAAATGACTATCGCTTTCAATGAAGCAGTATTTGAGAATGCTCTAATAGCATTATGCAAAGAGGAACTTGGGTATTTACACATTTGTGGATATGACATTGAAAGAGACTATAAAGACTGCTTTTATGAAGACTCCCTGTTATCATCTTTGGCTACAATTAATCCTGGTATTCCATCTGCCGCAATAGAAAGTGCTATTTTTACCATCAAGAATAGATTGGAAGGGACTTTGGTTCAAAAGAATCACCAGTTCCATGATTATCTTCAGAACGGAGTAGAAGTTAGCATTCAACGAAATGGTAAAACAGAATATCACAACGTTAAACTAATTGATTTTGATAATGTCGATAAGAACGATTATATTATTGCAAATCAATGGACAATTCAAGGAAGTGATAACAAGCGTCCTGATGTTATCGTTTTTATTAATGGCATTCCTCTTGTTGTTATGGAACTAAAATCTTGTTCCAGAGCACAAACCGACGTTTCTGATGCATATCTGCAAATAAGAAATTATATGCAGATTATTCCAAAGCTGTTCTATTACAACGCTTTTTGCATTATTAGTGACATGCTTACTACAAAAGCCGGAACGATAACTGCAGATGAAACTCGTTACATGGCTTGGAAAACTATAGATGGCAAGTCATATCTTGATAATCCTGATTATTCAATCCTCATTAAGGGCATGCTTGAGAAAGCAAGGCTACTTGATATAATCCGAAATTTCATAGTATTTCAGAAGGAAGAAAAGGGTGATATTAAGATACTTGCTGCCTATCACCAGTACTTTGCTGTAAAAAAAGCTTTGTATTCAACACTTAGTGCAATTGGTACAACAAGAAAAGGTGGTGTATTTTGGCATACTCAAGGCAGTGGAAAATCTCTATCTATGCTTTTTTTAACTCATCTTTTGAGAAACAGACTTACGAACCCAACTATTGTTGTTCTTACAGATAGAAATGATCTTGATAAACAACTATTCCTGCAGTTTGCAAAATGTAAAGATTTTCTGAGAACTGAACCATTAAATGCTGAGAGCTGTGAAGAGCTCACAGAGCTCTTATCTGGAACTGAATATGGTGGAATTTATTTTTCTACTATGCAGAAATTTGAAGAAACTGAACAGCCGTTCTCAATGCGAGACAACATAATTATTCTTGCGGATGAAGCTCACAGAAGCCAGTACGGGCTTGATGAGAGATATGACATGAAGAGTCAGAAAATGAAGAAGGGTTATGCTAGACTCATCAGAGAGGCTCTTCCAAACGCAACTTTTGTCGGTTTTACAGGAACTCCGATATCTACAAAAGATCATAGTACAATTGAAGTCTTCGGGGATACGATAGATGTCTATGATATGACACAATCGGTAAAGGATGGAGCAACCAGACCAGTTTATTATGAAAGCAGAGTAATGAACCTCAAACTTGATGAAGATGTTTTGAAAAACATTGATGACAAAATCATGCAGGTTGCAGAAGATACCCCAGAATTTGCATTGAACCTTATTAAGACCCAAAAACAGATTGCAACAATGGAGTCCTTGCTAAACAATCCGACAACAATTGATACTCTTGTCGAAGATATCATAAAGCATTATGAGGAAAGAAAAGATATTCTTACCGGAAAGGCTATGATTATTGCCTATTCCAGGGCCATTGCAATTTCAATATACAAAAAAATACTTGAACTACGACCGGACTGGGATGAAAAAGTTAAAGTTGTAATGACTGGGAGTAACCAAGATCCTGAGGAATGGCACAGCATCATAGGTGGAGATAAATATAAACAAGAACTTGCTAAAAAGTTTAAAGATAATGAAGATCCTATGAAAATTGCCATTGTAGTTGATATGTGGCTTACTGGCTTTGATGTTCCTTCTCTTGCAACAATGTATGTTTTTAAACCAATGGCTGGACATAACCTTATGCAGGCAATAGCTCGTGTAAACAGAGTTTTCAAGGATAAGGAAGGTGGTCTAGTTGTAGATTACATCGGAATAATCGGTGCTTTAAAACTGGCAATGAGAGATTTCACTAAACGTGATAATGATCATTATGGTAACATGGACATTTCCAGAACAGCACTAATTGAATTTCGTGACAAGCTTGAAGTATGTATCAAGCTTTTCTACGGATTTGATATTAATCCTTTCATTACTGGGAATGATCTTCAGAGAGCAAATGCCATCACCGGAGGTTTAAACTTTATTCTTGGTCAGCCAGAACAGAAAAAGCAATTTATGGAAGTTGCTTACCAGCTCAGACAAGCATCCTCACTTTGCAGAAGTATGCAGGATAAAGTGGAAAGGTATAAAGCTGCATTCTTTGAAACCTTAAGAGTTTCCATTACGAGACTGGAAACTGGAAAAGGGAGTTCCGGTATAGTTCTCCGAAATCTGTCAAAAGAAATAACAGAACTCCTGAATCAAAGTGTTCAGACTTTAGGTGTTATTAATTTATTTGATGATTTTTCAGAAGAATTTTCCCTTCTTGATCCGCAGTTCCTTCAAGATGTTGCAAACATGAAGGAAAAAAATATTGCATCTGAATTATTGAAAAAATTACTGCAGGATAAGATTCATCAATACAAACGAAGTAATCTTGTCAAATCAACTCTGTTCTCTAAAAAGATGGAAGAGATAATGAACAGATGGAGAAATATGCAGATTACGAACGCAGAGGTTATTGAAGAGCTGTTAAAGCTTGCCAACGAAATCCAGAAAGACTCAAAAGAAGCCAATAGTCTTGGCCTTTCTGAAGAAGAAAAGGCTTTTTATGATGCGTTAACAAAGCCTAAAGCAGTCAGAGATTTCTATGAGAACGATGAGTTGGTTGCTATGACGAAAGAGCTGACCGATACTCTCAGAAAAAACAAGTCTATTGACTGGAACCGAAAAGATGCTGCTCGCGCAAAAATGAGGATGTTAGTTAAGCGTCTCTTAAAGAAATATAAGTATCCACCAGAAGCCGCAGAAGGAGCTCTTAAGGTAGTACTCGAGCAATGTGAACTTTGGACAGACTATGAAGCAATTTGAGGAACAATATGGCAAAGAAAACTGAAAATAAAGCTACAGGAAATGTTGGATTTGAAGAACAGCTGTGGGAAGCAGCATCTATTTTGTGGGGAAACTTGAACCCAGGACAGTATAAGAATGTTGTACTTGGATTGGTTTTCCTGAAGTACATTTCCGAACGTTTTGAAGAGAAATACAAGCAACTAGTTACCGAAGGTGATGGATTTGAGGAAGACGAAGATGCTTATATGAGTGAAGTAATCTTCTTTGTTCCTCCTGAAGCAAGATGGGGCAGAATTCTTGAATCAGCTTCAAAACCTGAAATTGGACATGTAATTGATGATGCCATGGTTGCCATTGAGAAGAAACATCCATCTCTTGAAGGAGTCCTTCCGAAAGATTACTCATCTCCTGCATACGATAAATCAAAACTTGGAGAAGTTGTTATCAGCTTTTCTAATATCCTCATGAATACAGAAGAGACTGATAGAGATATTCTTGGCAGAACCTATGAATACTTTATGGTTAAGTTTTCACAAGTTGCAGGCAAAGGAGGTGAATTCTATACTCCTCCTTGCATTGTCAAAACGCTTGTAAATGTTATTAAAACATTTAAGAGAAAATTATAAGATCCTTGCTGTGGTTCTGTTAGTATTTTTGTTAAGTCTGCAAACTTTATTAGAGAACATCAGGGAAACATTGTAGATGATGTTTCTATATTCGGTCAGGAATTCAATCCTGAGACATGGAAGCTTTGTAAGATGAATCTAGCAATTAGAAGCATTGATGCAAATCTCGGCGCTTCAAATGCAGATACATTCCTCAATGATCAGCACCCAACTCTGAAAGCCGATTTTATACTTGCAAATCCACCTTTCAATAAAGATAAGTGGGGTGCGAACAAACTGCAGGATGATCCTCGGTGGGCTTACGGAATTCCATCAGACAGGAATGCAAACTTTGCGTGGATACAACATATGGTCTCACACCTATCGACAAATGGACGCATTGGACTAGTCCTCGCAAACGGTTCATTATCCTCAAACACTAATAACGAAGGCGCAATAAGGAAGAACCTAGTAGATGCGGATATCGTTGAAGGAATTATCAGTTTGCCTTCCCAGCTGTTTTATACCGTCCAAATTCCGGTTAGCCTTTGGTTTATTTCAAGAAATAAGCAGAATAAAGGTAAGACCCTTTTCATTGATGCAAGAAAGATGGGTGCTATGGTAACCCGAACACAAAGAGAATTATCTTCAGAAGATATCCAGACAATTACAGAGTGTTTTGACAGTTACCGCAGGGGAAAAGACATTGATATTCAAGGGTTTTCAAAAGCAGTCGACATAGATGAAATTGCAAGACAAGATTATATTCTCACTCCTGGCAGATATGTTGGCATTGAAGATGGACCAGAAGATACTGAGCCTTTTGAAGAAAAAATGACTCGTCTGACTAATGAGCTTTCAGTACTGTTTGAAGAATCTCATAGTCTAGAAGAAGACATCAGAAATAAACTTGGAGCAATTGGATATGAAATATAAGCTCTCTGATTTTATCGAGATAAATCCGAAGGAAATTATTCCAAAAGGCAAATTATCAAAAAAAATCTCAATGGATGTTTTACAGCCATTCTGTAGGGATATTTCAAGTTTTTCCTATGAAGAATATAGTGGAGGCTCTAAATTTCGCAATGGAGACACCATCATGGCTAGAATAACCCCATGCCTAGAAAACGGTAAAACTTCATATGTAAATATTCTAGATAATAATGAGGTTGGTTTTGGTTCAACAGAATATATTGTATTTAGAGCAAAAGCAGGTATTTGTGAACCTGCATATGTCTATTACCTTGTTTCTAGCCCAGTCATAAGAGACATAGCTATTCGCTCTATGGTTGGTTCTTCTGGTCGACAAAGAGTCCAAACTGATGTTGTTGCAAACATTGAAGTAGATTTGCCATCGATTCATGTTCAAAAGAAAATTGCAGGCATTCTTGCCTTACTTGACGACAAGATTTATACAAATAACAAGATAAACAAGAATTTAGC
>CAZOTY010000014.1:0-42461 GCA_964582905.1 uncultured Spirochaetaceae bacterium
AGAGCTGAAAAGAATTTATACAACAGTTATTGGAAACCTATTGAAAAGTGCCTGATAGTTCCGCACGATAAATACTTGGGTGACAGAATATTTTAATAAGTAACAGACAGTTTTCTTTTGACACAAAATGGATAGTTTTTGTATCTACTGCGTCATTCGGTTGAGTTATTATTCACATATTAGGAGTAAGTAAAATGAACGAAATAAGATTTAGTGTTAATGATGAAGAAATGACTATTCTAGAACAAGTCCGAGATTTTCTTTCAGAAGACGATATACCATCAATGATTAAGCATATATTTTTTGAAACAATTGAAAATGATGGTATTCTGGCAATTATTAAATATGAAGAACAAGAAAGAAATGGAACTCTAGAATTCATCAGTAGTGAGGAAGTTCATAGAATGATCAGAGAAGAAAATTTAACCGAAGATTCATGAAACTATGGATGATAAAGAAGTCTTAAAGAGTAAGAATTGACAGGGAATAACTTTATGAAATATCGGTTAGTAATTACAAAAGAAATGAAAGTGGGTCTGAAGAAAATCGAGAATTCTTCTGCCAGTTTAATTTTGAAGTGTTTTAAAGAGTATATCCTTGAAGGAAATGATTCAAGCTATATTGATAGGGTGTATGGTTTGTATTTTGCAAAATGTGGGATACGAGATAATTATTGGCTGTATATAATTGGGGATCACCGGGTTTTAGTCGAAATAAATGATTCAGAACTTGTGATAGTCGCTATCGGCGTCTGGCATAATATGAGTTTTAGTGCGTTGGACTGATTAATGTCAGTTTGATAATTGTGTCAACCATTTAGTGTTATATTATTTTCTTGTGTTGCGTATTATCATTAATCTAGGATTGAGTAAAATTTGAGTTACATTCTGTTGATTAAAAAAAGTTTTTTAAGGAGGAATAATTGAGTACAACGATAGAAATTGCACCAAGTATTCTTTCTTGGGCATTGAACGAAGCAGAGTATAATAGTGCCAGCGAATCTGTAATAAATAAATTGAATAACTGGAAGAATGGAGAAAATAAACCTACTTTTGCTCAGTTGAAAGAAGTAAGTAAAAAACTTCATATACCTTTTGGTTATTTTCTTTTAGATGTTCCCCCTGTTGAAAATATTCCTTTATTGGAATTCAGAACTGTTAATAATTCAAGTTTTGAAAGACCAACCAGAGAACTGATAGATACTATTCACGCAATGGAGAATATCATAGATTGGACTAAGTCTTATCTAATTGAGGAAGGACTATCTCCAAATAAATATGTTGGGCTACTAAAAAACGAGAATGATGTTCAAAAGATAGCAGACCAGGTTAGAAATGTTTTGGGCATAAAAAAAACATGGTATGAAGATGTTAAAAGTGTAAACGAAGCTTTTCGACTGTTAAGAGAACGAATAAGTGAAGCAGGAATCATTGTCATGATGAACGGAACTGTTGGTAGTGATGGACATCGAAAGCTGGAAATAGAGGAGTTTAGGGCTTTTGCCATACCTGATAGCTATGCTCCTCTGATTTTCGTCAATCGGTCTGATTCTAATAATGGTATTTTGTTTTCTTTAATTCATGAGCTGACACATATTCTTCTGGGGAAAAAAAACTTATATAATGCACAGTTTTATGATACAAAACTGAATGGACAAGATGAAAAAATCTGTAATGCAGTAGCAGCAGAGATACTGGTTCCCAGAAAAGAGTTTATCGATAAATGGAAAACTGTCTCTGTTAATCAGCTTCCTCTCAATACAATTGTTGATAAGGTAGCTTCTTATTTCAAATGTGGTACTGTTGTTATAGCCCGCCGGGCTCTTGATTTTAGGTTTATCAATCAGAATGATTATTTGAAAATCTCCGATCTAGCAAAACAAAAATATCTGGATAGAGAGAAAAACAAAGCAAAAGGCGGTAATTACTATAAAACACTAAAAACACGTTTAGACAGACGTTTTGTCAGCATGCTTTTTTCCAGTGTCGAAGAGGGAAAAACTCCATACACCGAGGCTTACAGATTAACAGGAACTAATAGGAATAGTTTTACTAATTTGGTCAAAGAGATGGGAATTTATGAGTGAAGAAAGGCTATATATAATTGATACCAATACTCTAATTACTCCTCAAAATCATTTTTATCCATTTGATCTTTTTCCTGTATTTTGGGAATCGCTTGAAAACTTAGTCAAAGACGGAACTGCGATTATAATTGAGAATGTAGCAGCTGAGATTAAACAGGAAAAAGATGATGAATTAGCCTCTTGGGTTACAAAGCATCCAGAACAAATATATAAAACAGAAAGCGATAAAGAAATAATTAATGTTGTATCTGCAATTTTTAAGGAGCTTCAAAATAACGAAAATTATGACTCTGCAAAATCCATTGATAATTGGAGTAAGGTAGCAGATCCTTGGGTTATTGCTACTGCAAAAGTAAAAAATGGAACAATTGTTACGTTTGAAAAAATGGCTTCAATTTCTTCAGGCAATCCAAGTGGTAAGCCTAAAATACCAAATATCGCAAGTATATTTGGAGTAAGAACTATTAATTTATTTCAAATGATAAGAGAAGTTAATCTTCCTCTATATTAGTAATTGTTAATCAAGAGAATGAGAGTAATTATGAGTTGAATTCATATATTATAAATTATTAGAAGAAATTAGAGTTCCTTTTATATCTTCGGTTCCTTAGTTGTTTCTTCTTAGATGCAATATCTTTTAACATTTATTCTTTAGTGCGGATATCATAATGAAACTTATCTTATAGACGGAATCTCAATTGGTTTTTTCTTGACCAAGACTTTCTCAAGCTCATCAATTATAGCGCTAAGAGTCTCTTCTATGCAGTCTTTGCTGGAAGTGGTTAGTAGCTTCCTTAAATTGTCTTCAAATTTTTCGGGTAGAATAGAACAGTGTTTTTTTGCATATTCTGTAAGTTTTTTCTCCCCTGGATTAAGAATCCTGTTTAAAGCAAATATCACATCAAAATAGGATGAGAGGAATGCTGCAATGCGGTGATTTACGCTTACAAAATCATCCCGTTTCAGTGCTAAAAGAATCTGATCGTAATAGGAGGAAAAATTTTTGCCATACATGATGGCCGTGTTCCTTTCAATAATGTTCTTCCTGAGTTTCTCTGGATAAGGTGTACTGACTTTCTCTTTTAGTTTATTTATCCAGCCGGTCCTGTCAAAGAGTGTTATAGCATTCTTTATTGTGAAAATAAAACAGGTTGTATAACCATTATTTGCATTTCCGTTAATCCAGACATTTTTGACATTTTCTTCTAAAAAGGACTTATCAAAGTATGAAAGATCAACTTCCTTATTTATTTTTGAGAGGATAAATTCATCACATAGCCCAAAATAATCGCTGTCGATATCCCACTTGGAGGAAAGGGAAGTTATTATCTTTTCACGTTTTTTTAGGTCTGGTCTTTTACTGATTATTACTTCAAGATCTATGTCCGAAAATTCATCATTAAGGCTCTTTACAACAGAGCCACCCATTGTTATTGCTTCGATTTCATCGATTTTACTTAATTCTTCAACCAGGAATCTGGTCTCGTTTTCTTCTTTAAATTGTTTCACTTTATTCTATGCACTTTTATAGTATGTTCCGCGCCCTTTTCCTTTCCTTATTATTATACCGGCTTCAGTAAGTTTACCTAAAGCTTTTTTCAAGGTTGGCATTTTGACGTTTTCCAGTTTTAAGAAGAGATCATAAGTATATAAGTGCCCGCTCTCTGCAAGGGCTAGGACTATTCTTTCCTCCAATGGTGAAAGCTCAAATTCCGGGGTTCTGTTATCCTGTTTTTTCTCCCTTTCACGTTCTAATGTGGAATCAAAACGTATTGCTGCTTTTAAAAGGGTTTTTACAAAATACTCGAGAAAGGCATTGTCATTTTCATTCTCCTGAGAGCGCCTGAGAGAGGAAAGGTAAGTTTTTCTTGTTTCTTCAATTATGTTTTCAAATGAAGTGTAGAGAAAGAAAGTGTATCCGCCTTTGAGGAGAAGGTAGTAAGTTAATAGTCTTGATACCCTTCCGTTACCGCTTTCAAAAGGATTTATACTAAGAAAATTCTGCAGAAAAAGACCAGCAAGGATAACAGGGTGCATCCCTTTTTCCCTCTCAAGTTTCCTCGTCTCTTCAATAAGAGTACCAAGAAGAACCCTGATTTCCCTTGTCGGAGCATTTTCAATCTCATCCTCTCCAAAAAGGATATTCTGTTTCGGATTCTTATTCCCCCTCCTGTAGCTGTCTTTTCCGGAAACACTTAAAGAAAGTTTTTTCAAAAGGGCTTCATCAAGTTCAATAACTTCGTAATCTTCCTTGATAAACAAAAGGGCATCGTTATAACCCTTGGCCTCCCTCTGATCTTTTTCTTTCATATTGTTTATCTTGAAACCAAGGAGAAGGCGCTCTATTTCATAGTCCTTGGCATTTATACCCTCAATTCTTAAAGAAGATGAAGTTGCCTCATTATTGGATTTTGTCAGAAGGATATCCTTTGCAATATAGTTTTTTCTCTCAAGTTCTTCCCACTTTCCGAGAAACCTATCAAGGCGTGATATATCTAAAAGAAGTGAATGCTCTACAATATAATCTTTAATCATAATTTTCGTATATTTACGAATATTATAAAATAATATTAGATATATGAAAACTTAGTTTTTCATATCTATTGAAAAAGAAAAGTAAAAGTGCAATCCTCTTTTCTGTAACAGGGCAATAGGTTCTAGACTATGTCTATTATGGAGGAAGCTTTGGAATACGACAGCAGCAACAAATATACTTTGGCTATTTTAGTTAATAACAAGAGTGGTGTCCTGATGAGAGTGGTATCACTGTTTTCCCGCCGTGGGTACAATATTGATTCCCTTTCGGTCGGAGAGACAGAAAGAAAGGAAGTCAGCCGCATTACAGTTCAGGTGACAGGGGATAGGAATATTGTTGATCAGATTATCGGACAGGTAGAGAAGCTAATAGATGTCATACGTGTATATGAAATGACACCTAACGGTTCTGTCAAAGCTGGCCTGATTTTAGTAAAGGTCAAGGTAGAAAGTAAAAACAGATCAGACATCATAGGACTTGGGGAAATTTTCAAGGCTAAGATTGTAGATGTTACACCAGAGACATTTACTTTCCAGATTGTCGGAAACAGGGACAAGCTTGAGTCTTTTTTGGAGATGGTCACTCCTTATGGGATTGTCGAGCTTAGTAGAACAGGAATGACTGCCCTTGAACGTGGTTCAAGAGCGTTACGAGAAATCGAATATATCTAATAAAGTTTAAGGAGACTTTAAATGAGCAAAATGTATTACGAAAAAGACGCTGACATGTCGAAACTAAAGGGTAAGACTGTCGCAATTATCGGCTATGGTTCTCAGGGGCATGCACACGCACTTAACCTTCACGAATCTGGAGTAGATGTAGTTGTCGGTCTTTATGAAGGTTCAAAGAGCTGGAAGAAGGCAGAGGACGCAGGACTCAAAGTCATGAAGACCGAGGATGCTGTAAAGGCAGCAGACGTTGTAATGATTCTTGTCAATGACGAGAAGCAGGCCAAACTTTATAAGGAATCAATTGAACCAAACCTCAAAAAAGGTGCTTACCTTGCTTTCGCCCACGGTTTTAATATTCACTTCGGTCAGATCAAACCGAGCGCTGACACAAATGTTATCATGATTGCACCTAAAGGCCCAGGACACACAGTAAGAAGTCAGTATCAGGAAGGGAAAGGTGTACCTTCTTTGATTGCTGTTGCACAGGATCCAAGCGGAGACTCAGAGCAGGTTGCACTTGCTTATGCTGCCGGAATCGGAGCTGGAAGAGCAGGAATTTTTGTAACTTCGTTCAAAGAAGAAACAGAAACAGACCTCTTTGGTGAGCAGGCTGTTTTATGTGGTGGTGTCACAGCACTTATCAAAGCCGGTTTTGATACCCTTGTTGAAGCTGGATATCAGCCAGAGATGGCATACTTTGAATGCTGCCATGAAATGAAGCTGATTGTTGACCTTATCAACCAGGGTGGCTTTGCTTACATGAGATATTCAATTTCAGATACAGCTGAATATGGTGACTATATTACAGGACCAAAGATCATCACAGATGAAACAAAGAAAGCCATGAAGGGTGTTTTAAAGGATATCCAGGAAGGAACATTTGCACGCAACTGGCTTCTTGAGAACCAGGTCAACCGCCCATACTTCAATGCAAAAAAGAGAATCGAAAGCGAGACTCAGATTGAAGAGACAGGAAAGAAGCTTCGCTCACTGATGAGCTGGCTCAAAAAAGACAACAACTAAAAGATTAATCTAAGGGATCAATATGGCAGATAAAGTATATATTTTTGATACAACACTTCGAGATGGGGAACAGGCCCCAGGTTATTCAATGAACCTGGAGGAGAAAATAAGGATTGCCCAGCAACTCGAAACTTTAGGGGTTGATATTATAGAGGCTGGATTTGCCATATCTTCCCCCGGGGACTTTGAATCAGTGAAGGCAATAAGTGAATCGGTAAAGAATGTCACTGTTGCCTCACTTGCCCGTGCTCTGAAAAAGGATATAGATGCAGCATATAATGCTGTAAAAGGAGCAGTAAGCCCACGTATCCATGTATTTCTGGCAACAAGTGATTTGCACCTTGAGTACAAGCTAAGGATGACCAGGGAAACCGCACTTGAGCGCATTAAAGAAAATGTGCGCTATGCAGCATCTCTTTGTCCGGACGTTGAGTTTTCCCTTGAGGATGCTACAAGAACTGACCGTGATTATATGTGCCGTGTGGTTGAGGCTGCAATCAAGGAAGGTGCAACAACAATCAACCTGCCTGATACAGTAGGGTATGCAACACCGTCAGAGATTACTCAGATGATTAGTTATGTCAGAAACAATGTACCCAATATCGATAAGGCCAGGCTCAGTATGCATAATCACAATGACCTTGGTCTTGCTGTTGCAAATACCATTGCAGGCTTAGAGGCAGGAGCAAGGCAGGTCGAGTGTACAGTCTGCGGTATCGGTGAAAGGGCTGGAAATGCAGCACTTGAAGAAGTTGTCATGGCTACAAAGACCCGAAGTGATAAGTATGACTTCTATACGACAATCAAAACTGAGGAAATTGCAAGAAGCGCAAAACTCCTGTCCTCTATTACAGGAGTCAAAATCTACCCATCAAAGGCAATTGTAGGGGATAATGCCTTTGCCCATGAATCCGGAATCCATCAGCATGGAGTTCTTGCAAACGCAAAAACATACGAGATTATGACACCGGAATCAGTGGGAGTTGTTAAGACAAATATTGTGCTTGGAAAGCACTCTGGCCAGCATGCTTTTGAAAAGAAGCTTGATGAGCTTGGCTATACATTAAGTAAGGAAGAATCCACAAGGCTATTTGGTGAGTTCAAAAAGCTTTGTGATAAGAAAAAGAATATATCGGACCGTGACATCATCGCTCTTGTTGAATCAACTGAGTCTGAGCACAAGCAGCTGTGGTCACTTAATTCATTTGTAATAAACAGTGGAAACAACATGACGGCTACTGCGGTAATAACACTGAAAAAGGGAGATAAGATTTATCAGGATGTATCTACTGGTACCGGTCCAGTTTATGCGTCCTTAAGGACTATCGAGAAGATTATCAAGCATCCGTTCTCCCTTGAGGAGTATTCCCTTCAGGCAGTTACTGAGCACAGGGATGCGCTTGGAGAGGCTATTGTCAAGATTTCAGATCAAAGAGGAGTATTCCGTGGCCGCGGTGTTTCCACTGATGTTATTGAAGCATCAATTCTTGCATGTCTGAATGCAGTAAACAAAATGCTCGATGACTCATCGACATCAATTGTCAGTGGAGTAAGTGCAACAGGAATGTCGTTTGAGAATGATATGCTAATCGGGCATACAGACAAAATGGAGGATTAGTATGGCAAGTACAATGGTTGAAAAGATTCTCTCGCATGGAGCAGGGCTTGAATGTGTTCACCCTGGACAGCTGATTATGTGTAATCTGGACTTGGTCTTGGGAAATGATATTACATCCCCAGTTGCAATAAAAGAGTTTCCCAAGTTCGGTAAAGACAAGGTATTCGATAAGAATAAGATTGCTCTTGTTCCTGACCATTTCACTCCCAATAAGGATATAAAAGCAGCAGAGTTATGTCAGTGTGTAAGATCTTTTGCCAGAAAAGAGGATATTACCAACTATTTTGAAGTAGGGAGAGTCGGAATAGAGCATGCACTCCTTCCTGAGAAAGGCCTTGTGACGGCAGGTGATGTAGTTATCGGTGCAGACAGTCACACCTGTACCTATGGTGCGCTTGGAGCATTTTCAACTGGGGTTGGTTCAACTGATATGGCCTCCGGTATGGCAATTGGAAAAGCTTGGTTCAAAGTTCCTTCGACTATAAAGTTCGTATTGAAAGGAAAACTCAAGCCATATGTAACAGGTAAAGATCTTATTTTGCATATTATCGGAAAAATCGGAGTTGACGGAGCACTCTATAAGGCAATGGAATTCTCTGGAGACGGAGTAGCATCCCTTTCTATGGATGACAGGTTTACAGTTTCAAATATGGCAATTGAAGCCGGGGCAAAGTGTGGACTTTTCCCTGTGGATGAGAAAACACTTGCATACTTAAAGGAAAGCGGTGCAAAAGAAGCGAAGGTTTTCAATGCAGATGAAGATGCTGAGTATGACAGTGTAATTGAAATAAACCTTGAAGAGCTTGAGCCGACTGTAAGCTATCCGCACCTTCCTGAAAACACACACCTTGCAAAAGAAGGAAAGGATATTAAAATCGATCAGGTTGTAATCGGGTCTTGCACAAATGGAAGGATTTCAGACTTAAGGGCAGCAGCAGAAATTCTCAAAGGCAGAAAGATTGCTCCATGGGTTAGATGCATTGTTATTCCTGCAACACAGAAAATCTGGAAGGAGGCAATGCATGAAGGACTCTTTGATATCTTTATTGATGCAGGATGTGCAGTTTCAACTCCGACATGCGGACCATGCCTGGGTGGTTATATGGGAATACTCTCAGAAGGAGAAAGGTGCGTAAGTACCACAAACCGTAACTTTGTCGGAAGGATGGGGCATGTTAAAAGTGAAGTATATCTTGCCTCTCCATATGTTGCTGCAGCATCTGCAGTAACTGGTTATATTACATCCCCGGAGGCTTTAAATGATTAAGAAAGGAAGAGTATTCAAGTATCAGGATAACGTAGATACTGATGTAATTATCCCTGCCAGATACTTAAACAGCGCAGATGCAGCAGAACTTGCAGAGCACTGTATGGAAGATATTGATCCGACTTTTGTTAAGAAGGTTAGAAAGGGAGATATTATCGTTGCCGGAAAGAACTTCGGATGCGGGTCCTCCCGTGAGCATGCCCCTCTTGCAATAAAAGAAGCCGGAATCAGCTGTGTTATTGCTAAGACATTTGCAAGGATTTTTTTCAGAAACTCAATAAATATCGGACTTCCGATTCTTGAGTGCCCTGAGGCTGTTGAGGGAACAAAAGAAGGAGATGAACTTGAAATTGACTTTTCCACCGGTGAGATCATGAATCTTACAACAGGGGTAATGTACAAAGCTGAACCATTTCCTCCTTTCATGCAGGCTTTGATTGAAGCCGGCGGACTTGCACCATATATTAAGGAGAATTACTGATATGGATATGAGAATTGCACTTATTCCAGGAGACGGAATAGGACCTGAAATAGTTGAAGGCGCTGTAAAGGTACTTAACCGGGTTGCAGCTAAGCACCATCATACTATTACTTACAAAATGCTCCTTGCCGGTGGTATTTCAATTGACACTTACGGTGTCCCTTTAACAGAAGAGACACTTAGTGAAGCAAAATCGAGTGATGCTGTCCTTCTTGGAGCAGTGGGAGGTCCAAAATGGGATAGTCAGCCAGGTGCAAACCGTCCTGAAAGAGCTCTTCTCGGACTCAGAAGCGGACTTGGGCTGTTTTGTAACTTGCGTCCTGCAACAATTTATCCGGAGCTTTCATCCAGCTCTCCTTTAAAGCCGGAACTGATTAGTAATGGAGTTGATCTACTTGTTGTCAGGGAGCTCACAGGCGGAATCTACTTCGGGGAAAAGAGCAGAAGTGAAGATAAAAAGAGCGCAAGGGATGTAATGGATTACAGTGAAGCTGAAATTGCAAGAATCAGCGTAAAAGCATTTGATGCTGCTATGAAAAGAAGGAAACACGTAACAGTTGTAGACAAGGCCAATGTCCTGGAAACTTCAAGGCTTTGGAGGGAAGTAACCCAAAATGTTGCAAAGGAGTATCCAAAGGTATGTCTTGACTATATGTATGTTGACAACGCAGCTATGCAACTTGTCAGGAATCCTGCACAGTTTGATGTCATTCTTACAGAGAATATGTTTGGTGACATTCTTTCAGATGAGGCCAGCCAGATTACAGGTTCAATCGGAATGCTTCCATCTGCTTCCTTAAGAACAGACAGCTTCGGTATGTATGAACCGATTCATGGTTCAGCCCCTGATATTGCGGGAAAAGGGTGTGCAAATCCGATTGCCACAATCCTTTCAGCTGCCATGATGCTTCGCTATACTTTTAATCTGAATCTGGAAGCAGATGAGATTGAGATGGCTGTAAAATCTGCATTGAAAGACGGGATAAGGACAGCTGATATAGCTTCAAAAGGCGAGAAGGTTTATTCAACAGAAGAAACCTCAAGTGAAATAGCAAGGAGAATATAATGAGATCAGACCAGATGAAGAAAGGGGATGACAAGGCCCCGCATAGATCATTGATGAAAGCACTCGGTTGGACAGACAGGGAGATTAAAATGCCTACTATCGGCGTTGTCTGTGCACAGAACGAGATTATTCCTGGTCATAAGGAACTGACCAGAATAGGGGAAGCTGTTAAGGCAGGAATCAGGGAAGCAGGGGGAAACCCGGTTATGTTCTCAACTATCGGGGTATGTGATGGAATAGCGATGGGACATAAAGGTATGAAGTATTCTCTCGCAAGCCGTGAGCTCATTGCTGACTCAATTGAGATTATGGCAACTGCACATCCATTTGATGCGATGGTATTCATTCCGAACTGCGACAAGATTGTTCCTGGAATGCTCATGGCAGCTCTCCGACTCAATCTTCCTTCGGTGTTTGTCTCAGGTGGTCCGATGCTTGCCGGTCACGTCAAGGGTGGGTCAAAAGACGGATTCTCCCTTTCAAGTATGTTTGAGGCAGTTGGAATGCATTTGAGCGGAAAGATGGACGATGATGAGTTTCTAGCATGGGAAAACTCAGCCTGTCCTACCTGTGGGTCATGCTCAGGGATGTATACAGCCAACAGTATGAACTGTCTTTGTGAAGCAATAGGTATTGCTCTTCCAGGAAACGGAACTATTCCGGCTGTTTATTCAGAGAGGGAACGTCTTGCAAAAGAAGCGGGATATGCTGTTATGGATCTCTTGGAGAAGAATATCAGGGCCCGTGACATAATAAATGAAAAATCAATTGAGAATGCACTCAAAGTTGATATGGCCCTTGGGTGTTCAACAAATACAATGCTTCACCTTCCTGCCATTGCCCATGAAGCGGGTGTCAATCTTGACATCTTTGATGCAAATAAGCATTCAAGCGTAGTGCCCAATCTCTGTCACCTTGCACCGGCAGGAAAACATCATATGGAGGATCTTAACCTTGCAGGTGGTGTTATGGCAGTAATGAAGGAGCTTGATAAGAAGAATCTGATTGATAAGAGCGTAATGACAGTCACAGGAAAGACTATCGGAGAATCAATTGATAAGGCCAGAAACTACGATAAGGAAGTAATAAGACCTATCGATAATCCGTACTCAGCAACCGGAGGCATTGCTGTTCTCAAGGGAAGCCTTGCCCCCGATGGAGCTGTTGTGAAACGTTCAGCAGTTGCGCCTGAGATGCTTAAACACAAGGGACCTGCACGTGTCTTTAACTCAGAAGAGGAAGCAATCAGTGCTATCTATGCTTCTTCAATAAAACCCGGGGATGTAATAATAATCCGCTATGAAGGACCAAAAGGTGGGCCTGGAATGAGGGAGATGCTATCCCCGACATCGGCAATTGCTGGAATGGGACTTGATAAATCTGTTGCATTGATTACAGACGGAAGATTCTCCGGGGCAACCCGAGGTGCATCAATTGGACACGTATCTCCTGAGGCTGCCCTCGCCGGTCCTATTGCCCTTGTGGAAGAAGGGGATGAGATTTCCATAGATATTCCTGAAGGTAAACTTGATTTGGTTGTTGATGAGAAGACATTAAAAGAAAGAAGAAAGAACCTGAAGATAAAGGAAAGTCCGATTAAGTCAGGGTATCTTTACCGCTACAGTATGCACGTATCGAGTGCTGATAAAGGTGCAATTAATACGGAGGAGAATTAGTGAAGTTAGCAGGATCAGATATTATTCTTGAGGTTTTACTTGAAGAGGGTATTGACCGTGTTTTCGGCTACCCCGGCGGTCAGGTTATTCCTCTTTATGATTCACTTTATAAGTATAAGGACAAAATTAAGCATATACTTACTGCCCATGAGCAGGGAGCATCCCATGCTGCAGATGGGTATGCCAGATCCACAGGAAAAGTCGGAGTCTGCATAGCAACTTCAGGTCCGGGTGCAACTAATCTTGTTACAGGACTTGCAACGGCATATATGGACAGTGTTCCCCTTGTGGCTATCACTGGAAACGTACCTATTTCACTTCTTGGAAAGGATTCATTCCAGGAGGTTGATATTACAGGTGTGACACTGCCGATTACCAAACACAATTACATAGTAAAGGATATCAAGGATCTTGCTCCGACTTTCCGTGAGGCATTCTACATAGCCAAAGAAGGTCGCCCGGGACCTGTCTTAATTGATGTTCCCAAAAATATCCAGACAGAATTCTTCGATTATGTGAAGGAGAATCCGGAGAAGGCTGAAAGAAAAAGCAGCCGTCTGACTGAAAGCTCTATCAATGAAGCTGTAAAACTGATTGAAAAATCAGATAAACCGATGATTTACGTTGGCGGAGGTGTAATAAGAAGTGATGCTTCAGAAGAACTGAACAGATTTGCTTCCCTTATTGATGCCCCTGTCGGATCATCACTTATGGGACTTGGGGTAATGAAGGCAACAGATGAGCGCTTTACAGGTATGATCGGTATGCATGGTACAAGGCTTTCAAACCTTGCAATAAACAAGTGTGACCTTCTGATTGTTGTAGGTGCCCGTTTCTCAGACCGAGTTATTTCAAAAGCCTCTTCATTTGCAAAAAATGCAAAGGTAATCCAGATTGATGTGGACCCGGCAGAGTTCAATAAGAACATCAAAACCCATGTGCAAATTATTTCAGATGTGAAAATTGCCCTTGAAAGGCTCATGGAAAAGATTACAAAACCTCTTAAACATGATAAGTGGATGAATTTCATAGATGAGACAAGGAAAAGATATCCACTGCTTGTTCCAACAGAGGCAAAAAGGGCCAAACAGATTATCAATGCCCTTGAAGAAGTTCTTCCAGAGAAACATATCATCACTACCGAAGTAGGGCAACATCAGATGTGGGCAGCTCAGTTCTTGAAAGATATAAAGCCAAGAAGGTTCCTTACCAGTGGAGGACTGGGAACTATGGGATATGGGACGGGTGCTGCTATCGGAGCGCAGATTGCCAATCCTGATTACAGGGTAGTCAATATTGCAGGAGATGGCTCATTCAGGATGAATGCCAATGAGCTTGCAACAATCAGTCGCTATAAACTTCCTATTGTTATTCTGGTGATGAATAACCATACGCTTGGAATGGTACGTCAGTGGCAGAACCTGTTTTATGACAAGCATTTTTCAGAGACTACACTCGATACTCCTCTTGACTGGGTGAAGCTTGCTGAGGCTTACGGTGTTAAGGGTATAAGGCTTGGAGCAAAAGACGATCCGAAGAAGATTCTGAAGGAAGCTCTCAGCCTTAATGAAGCAGTTGTTATTGACTGTGAAATACCTATTGATGATAAGGTTCTTCCTATGGTTGCTCCCGGAGCTGATATATCTGATATGATTGGCTTTATTGATAACCAGAATTAAAAAGCAGCTTCGGCTGCTTTTTTATATATAGGCCCGACCTTGATTAAAAAAGCCAAACCCGTAAAATATTACTGAGAATAAAAATATGAGAAAGCTATGTCTTTTTTTAATATTGCTGTCACTTATTACCTCAGCTTTGAGCTCAGTGTCTTTTTCTGCTAAGCCGGGACTCGGTTTAAGAAAGACTACTGCAAGTGATGGAATATTTACTTTCTGGGGAGATATTTCACTTGGTTCAGCTACATTCTCATTTATGGAAACTCCGTTTGAACTGACGGATATTTCAGCGTCTTACAGGTATTTCTGTAACAGGACTTTCTACATCAATGGAAGTGCTTTCTCAAGAATAATAAGTCCTGACTTTAAATATAACGGGGGATATTCAAGCCTTACCTTTACTTTTGGTCAGGATTTCAAGTGGAAATATGCCTCATTCTTTTATGAGTTTGGTTGTCAGGCAAGTATGGCATATTCTCCATATTCATCCCTCCTAACATATGCCTTTTCACCTGTGTTGGTAGTAAAAGGGGGAGCAGGGTATGAAAGAGTTTTTGCATACCTCTTTGCCGGAGTGGGCATAAAGGAGGAGGCAGAGTACAAAACACTCCCTGCTTTTGGTTTTGAGCTGGAGGGGATAATAAATGACAGATTCTCTGTGGACTTCAAGCTGTGGGCAAAAGGTGCTGAAATCCTTACGGATGACTGGTTTACATTCACCGGTTATGGTTTTAATTTCGGAGTAACTTACAAAGATAATCTATGAGAAAAAGTATTGCGCTGATATTTATAACGATTTTTATTATTTTATGTCTTGTTTCATGCAGATATGAAACAGATACTACAAGTAGATACTCAACTAATCCTTTTGAGAGTGAAATAGTCATTGATTCACAAAGCAAAGTTAGGAGTATTGATTCTCCGGTTACCTTCTTTCTGGGAACAGACTGGCATTTCGGTAGAGAGGACAGAAAATCCGGTATAGTAAGGCATGAAAAGGAGTTATTTGAGTTTCTGGACCGAAAAACTGATAACGGGGAGAACCCATATCCATTCATGGTATTTCTCGGAGACCTGACAGATTATGATAACAGGGATGCAGAAGCAGAGTATTATGTGAATACGGTTCTCCCAAAATATATATCTGATAATTTTGTATACCTGATTGGAAACCATGAAAAGAGAAGAGGCTTTACAGAAACTGAATGGGAAGAAAGGTGGAATACAAAGACAATATGCAAATATGTTTATGAGAACGTCTCACTTTATAAACTTGATAACTCTGAACGTGTGTTCGGCAAACAGCAACTTAAATGGCTCGAAGAATCCCTGAAAAAAGACAAGAACCCCTACAAGATAATTCTCTGTCATGAGAATGTCACAACAGGAAAGGATATCGATTATTCAACACTTGTATTTGGTTTTGCCGATATCCAGGAGAGAAATGAACTCTACCGTATAGCAACTGAGAATAAAGTCGGTCTTATCCTTACCGGACATCACCATATCGGAAATATTATTTATCAGCATTCAAGGACCATGGGAGAATTCAATGCAGCAGCTCTTCATGAAAGGGATACGGCAGTTCATGCTGAGGATATCGGATATTGGTATGAGTGCGTTTTATACCGTGGGGAAGATGAAAACGGAGAAGAAAAAAAGGGCATACTTATTAAGGCATATAACAGTGCTTCAGGGGAAAATTTGGTGTATGATTATTTCTTCCCATTTCCTTAAGAGTGGCCTACAAAACTACGAAGTATTAATATTTGGGTACAAAAACAAAATGGTATTCGGCCTTTGTTTATGGCACCTTAATTAAACACTTTATTGATAAAACAGTATTTATTACGTCAATTATTTTGATTAAACTGAACTTGCTTCAAAAAGAGAGGATTTAAAGCAAATGAGAAAGCTAGGTGTTTTATTATTAATCTTATTGGGTGTTTTTATTTTAAGCTCCTGTTCAGAAAGACCTAAGGCTGTAGAAGATAATAGTATTCCACAGGCTACTGATGGTGATTATTCAATAATCCCTGAGAACGTTGAGAGTGATCCTTATAATCTTTATCAGTGGGTTTTTGCAATTGAAGGTAAGGCTTATGATGCTTTTGAAAAGTTAGTCATAGATAATGAAGAAGAAATTTCCGGTCTAGCACTGAACCAAAGTAAAACATTCGAAAACGAATTTGGCACAGCGTCTCTGACTGTTAAGAGAATAGCAGATAGCGATAGTGATCAGAACGTATTAGGCAATATTGAATACTTTGATTATTGTTTTTCGTTGAATAACTTTGTAGCAACCATAGAAGATAATTCTTCTATGCAGTACCCAACTGAAACTTTTACGTATTGGTTAAAGCCTACTAAAAAGATAAATTCAGGAAATCATTTTAAAGGTTTTGAGTTTACGATCCGCGATTCTAAGGGGCATGTAGCTAAATTTGTTTGTGTAGATGCTGATAATTTGGAATACTCATTGAATGGACTTACTATAGTAAAGCCATAATGGAAATAATAAGAAGGGAGGTGCTTTTCTATCAGGTTAATTAGTATAGGGGCACTTCCTTTTATGGTCTTATTGCTATTGCCCAGTATTTTTCCGTTTATCTGTTTATATAGGAAATAAGCGTCAAGATACAAAAAACAACTGCAAATATCACTGCAATCCATACTTTCACTTTCTTTTTCTGATATTCAGTATACTCCAGGTCTTTCAGACTCAGAGTCTCTCTGATGCGATCTGAAAGTTTTCCATCTGTATTTCTGAATGTTACAAGAAGCGCGGTAAAGTATGAGAGTGTTTCACCTAGAACTGATAATGACGGTTTTATCAGTGCCGAATACCCTTGCGAAAGTGCAATTGCCCCTGAAAGGTTCAAGCCCTTTAATAGTCCAGATCTTAAAGCTCCTTTTGTAACATCAAAAGCAAGAACCTTTATTAGAACTTCCCCATTAGGTGTAAAGAGGGAAGATATTACGGAGAAAATAATAACCATCAGATATGGAAGAACCATTATCCTTCTCCCGCAAATTTTCTCAAAAATCAAAGCGAACCCAAAAGCAAATAATGAAAGAATGATGCTTTTATTCATCATAAGGGAGAATGATGAGATAAGAAGAAGGATTATTGTCAGAGCTGAGACTCCTTTTTTCTCATCTTCACTGAAATGTACCTCTGGAGGATACTTGGGAAGATTTATTCTTTTGGCAACAAAAGCGACAAGAATTGAAGAAATCAACGAGAGGATGAGCATCAGAGGTGCAAAACCCATCACCCCCCAGCCTACGTATAAGGCTGACAGTAAAAGCTGTGTGAATGTTGATATCAGGGCTCCGAATGAGGATATAGCATAAAGTGAGATGTTTTCTTTTATAAGTTTTTTCATTACCCACATTCCAAGCCCTGAAAGCAAAGCCTGTAAAATTGAAATTATGGAGAAAATACTGAATAAGTTTCCTTGGACATAACTGTTGCCGATACCTTTAAGTGCGAGAAGAAGAATAAAAGGAAGGACTTTCATGTCCAGGGCAAGTAAGACAGGTATATTGCTTACGCCCAAACGGAAGAATGGAAGGATTTTGGGGATAAAGAGCTCAACAGATCCAAAGAAGATAGCAAGGGCTGCATAATAGGAGGCTCTTTTTTTATCTTGCAATAGCATCCACTTCCTCCTTTTTATCCTCAAGTGTTGCAATTACCCTGTTCGGGAGACAAATTAATGTGTTTGTCCATCCTTGTGCTATGCATGTCTTATTTTGGCATGGGGAAGAAATAATCCTTGCTTTTTTGTCCTTTATTTCAAAAACTGTGTCGCCAAGCACTCCGGGAACACTTATTATCTGGTCAATATCGAGGGAGAAAACGTAGTCAATACCATTTGCATTTATACTCAGATTATTGCCATTTTTCCCAATAAAGGAGAATGAAAGAATGATGCATAAGGCATAAAGGAGGAATACTAAAGAGGAGATAAGGATTCTCTTTCCCTTTGACATAAAAAAATAATAACTAAAACAGGCTAATTTTAATACTTTATACTTTAAGAGAATACTAAATGTATTTTAAATGAATTTTATCCTTCTTTAATTGAGGAAATAAACATGGAAAACAAGAATAAAAATATGAAACTTATTTATGTTGTCGAGGATCACGATATAATCCGCTCAGGCGTCGTGCAGTATTTATCCCTTTCAGGTTATGAAGCAGAGGGATTTGCAAATATCGATGAAGTCAGAAAAGCCTTCAAGGAAAAAAAGCCTGATCTCCTTATACAGGATGTGATGCTTCAGAATGACAGGGAGGCAGGATTTTACTTTGTCAAGGAAGCAAAAAAAGAGTATCCGGATCTCCCTGTCATATTTCTGACTGCAAGAATAGATGAATCAGACAGGATTCTCGGCTTCGAGCTTGGTGCTGATGACTATATAACAAAGCCATTCAGCCCAAAGGAACTGATACTTCGTATCCAGGCGCTTTTCAGACGTCTTGATAACCCACTTAAGGAAGAGAATTCCAAGCTTTACGTTTATGAGGAGAGCGGAAATATCTTGAAGCTTGATGACACAGTCCATGTTCTTACAATAAACGGAGAAGAGATATCACTGACAGCGGCAGAGTGGAGAATAGTTTACTTTCTGATATCGAATGCGCCCAATTTAATTACGCGAAACCAGATATTGGAAAAATGCTTTGATTATTCATTTGAAAGCTATGAGAGAGTTGTCGATACACATATAAAGAATATAAGAATGAAACTTAAGCCAGGTGTGTGGATTGGGACGGTCAGAGGATATGGCTATAAATTCCTGGGAAACAAAGTAAATGCATAAAACCTTTTTCCGTCTTTTGTTATCTATAGTAGGAATAACACTTTGTGTTCTTTTGCTTCAGATAGCAATGATTGTACTTCTGAATTTTGCTCTTTCACGTAGCTGGAGTAAGAACGTCTTTAACGAATTTGCTGCAGTTTTTGAAGAGGAGATTGAGAAAGTAGGAGAAAGTGCCAAACCTGACGGAGTAATAAACCTTTCATTAAGTCAGGCAAGTGAAAGGATTTCAGGAATAATATTCAGAAACACAGCAAACGAGGTAGTACTGTCTCTTGGGAAAAACAGGAGTGGTATTCCTCTTCCTTCCTATCAGACGGTGCTGAGTGAGCCACGCTTTAATTCAGTTGTTGATGTCCAGCAAATCAGGGTTCTGGCAGCAACAGGGGAGGGAGGCGAACTTGTTGAAAGAAGAATAGACAAGCCAAAATATGAAATAAAGATTAATGCAGATTTGAACCAGGCAGGAGCAGTTGAAAGAATAACATCCTTGGAGTTTGAGAAGCTAAAAAACAAGGGAAAAACCACAGTCCTTTACCCTGAGGGAGTTAAAAGCAACGATGTTGCAGGGAGTTTTGTAATAAGCGTTAACGGAGTCCCGTCTGTTTATATTGATGTTATTGTTTTCGGGCTACGTAATTATAAACCGACAGAATATATTATAAACCAGATAATTAAATGCTTCCTTTTAACCCTTCCTATTGCAATTCTCCTTTCTTTTGTCGGAGCCTACCATATTTCAAAACGGAATGCGGCAATTGTCAGATCATATCAGGACGCTATGAACAAGCTTGCTTCAGGAGATTTCAATATAACAGTTCCGGAAACAGGACTTGAGGAACTTGATGGGGTGAGTAAATCACTTAAAAAGCTGGCGCGGGATCTTGAAGCACATTCAAACTCAAGAAAGGAGTGGATCAGAAGCATATCACATGATTTGAATACACCATTGTCAAGTATGAATATTCTATTAAGTGGTGCCCATGATGGACTTTTCCCGATTAATGAAGACCTGATCAAAAGTCTCAAAACTGAAAATGACATTCTGATAAGCAGAATCGCATCAGTTACATATTATTCCTATCTGTTGTCACCGGAGTGCAGAGTCAAAAACCAGAATACTTCTCTTTTTGAGGCAGTGGATACTGTAGTAGGAAGGATGAAGATAGATGTCAAGGCTTCATTGAATCCTGATACATTTGTTGTTGCTGATCCGGCTTTTTTAAGTCGCGTTATTGAAGAAGTTCTGAATAATGCAGAAAGGTATAAAAGCGGAGATGATGTCCTTATAAAGGAAAAAGTTAAGGACGGTATTGTAATACTTCAGATTATCAACAAGGGACAGCTTCCGTATCCGCGACCTAACTTTTATGAACCATGGGCACGTGGAGATGAATCCAGGTCCTCTGGAGGTTCAGGAATGGGGCTCTCTATTGCCTACCAGATTATGGCCCTCTTTGGTGGAAGCATTGAAATCAGGGAAAACGATTGCTTTGTTGAAGTCTCTCTGAGTTTCAGATCTTCACATGCAGAGTAATACTTTTATACTCCTTTCCAGTCTCCAGTGAACAGAGTTTTATTGCATTATCATCCCAGATGGCATAGCTTTTATCGCTTCCTCCTTTTGGAATTGATAAAGACCCTGGGTTCACCATTATCCTGTTATCTATACGCTCAAGAACCGGGATATGCGTATGCCCCGAAATAAATACTTCTGCATCAAAGCCTTCTTTTATTTCATCGTCTCTGTGTCCATGAGAAAGAAAAAGTTTATAGCCATTATAAAAAACAACAGAAGCTCTGTTCATTATTGAAAATGGCAAAACCATCTGATCGACTTCTGCATCACAATTTCCGCGAACTGCAATAATCCTGTCTTTGAATTTTGATAGTATCTCAATTACTTTCCTGGGATTATATTTATCGGGAAGATCATTTCTGGGTCCGTGGTATAGAAGATCACCCAAAAGGATTATAAGATCGGGTTTCAGTTCTTCTATGCGTTTTTCCAACATAAGGGCAGCAGAATATGAGCCATGTAAATCAGAAGCAATTAACAGCATAACTTAAGATTATTCCATTTTCTTTGTATTTTCACGCACTTTTATTATCTTTAGTTTGTTATGGCAAAGGTATTATTCAGGACAATTTATATATTTGCAATTGTAGGAAGCCTATTGGGGATAGTTCTGTCAGCTTAGGCTTATTTATTAAAAAATGAACTGTTGACTAAAAAACCGTTTTCCCCGGCGTCTTTCAAGACTAGCAAAAACACTCTGCTGAACCCAAAAAGCTTGTTATGGAGATGGAAGCTAATAAAATAGCGCTTTCGTATAAAGTCAAAAAAAAGTGGTCAGTACAAGGATTGAACTTGTGACATCCTGCACGTCAAGCAGGCGCTCTCCCGCTGAGCTAACTGACCAATTTGCTATATTCTAAAGTAATGGATATTTTATTTCAATAAGGATAATCCTGTAACAGGGATTAATCCATGTATGGCATTTCATATATTTTTGTTATACTTTTCTCATGTCAGTCATATATGTTACAGGGCATAGGAACCCTGATATGGATTCCATATGTTCTTCCTATGCTTATGCCTATCTTAAAAACCTTATCGACAGAAACAATGAATATATTCCATGTCGTCTTGGAAGTGCCAACAGGAATATAAAAAACCTGTTTTCAAGGCTGAACCTTGAGCTTCCTGTGCTTTTAAAAGATGTAAAACCAAAAGTAATAGAGGTAACAAAAAAGGCAAAATACAGTGTTAAGGTAACTGATCCTGTATATACCGTGGTGGATATTTTTGCAAAAGATAAACCCACCGTCATACCGGTATTTGATGAAATGGGGAAGTATATTGATCTTCTTACCGCCGATGATGTAACGGCTTTCTTCCTGAAAGAAAACAATAATGACCGAATTATCTACAAATTCAGTCAGGAAAACATTGAGAAAGTTATCCCAGGACATTTTATCAAGAAAGGTACAAATGGGAGTCAGGAAGCGCCATTCATGGTTGGGGCGATGGAATATGAACAGTATGAAAAGAGATTAACAGGACTTGAGAAAAAACCGGTTTTAGTTACAGGGCTCCGTGACAGACACATTAAAAAAGCCCTGAAGGAAAATATCCCAGGTCTTGTAATTACCGGAATTGAAGATAAGTCATGTCTGGATAAATATGACATTGCCTCTTACGATGGCTTTATTTTCCTCTCAGAAAAGGATACAGCAGAAACATTAAGACTACTAAGACTTTCTTCTCCTGTTGGTGATTTACTGGACCCTGATAACAAGTCACCGGAAATACAGAGCGATATGCTTTTTGATGATGCAAAAGATATGCTGATGAATTCCGATGAAAGGGGTCTAAGTGTTTTTTCCGGAGAAGACTGGGTGGGATATGTAACAAGGCGTTGCTTTTTAACAAAGCCGAAGCAGAAAATAATACTTACCGATCATAACGAAGCAGAGCAGAGTGTCATCGGAATCGAGGATGCAGAGATACTGGAAATCATTGATCATCACCGACTGGCTCCTCCAAGAATGAAAAATCCGATTTATATCTGTTCTGAACCACTTGGATCGACTTGTACTATTATTTATGAGCAGTATAAGAAATACGGGCTTAAGCCAGACCAGAAGAGAGCAGAGATTCTTCTTTCTGGGCTGGTAAGTGATACTGTAATGCTGAAAAGCCCTACGACAACACAATATGACCGCCATGTTGTAGAAAAACTGGCGGAGAGGGCAAAAATTGCAGATTTGCAGGCATTCTGTTCTGAGCTTTTCTCCTCTGGAACAAGACTTGCAGAGCAGGATCCGGTGAAAGTAATAGAGTCTGATCTTAAGCGATATTACGAGGTGGGAGTACGCTTTGCAATAGGGCAGGTTGAAGTTACAACGTTAAGTGAAATAATGAATCTGAAAGACATCTATCTTGTTAACCTCAGAAAGGAGAAAGAGGCTTACAACCTGGACTTCTGTATGCTACTTGTGACCGACGTAATAAGTGATACTTCAATACTCCTGACAACACCATTTGATAAGGAAGGACGTCTTTTCTGGGAAAAGCTTGAGGATAATGTTTATAATCTTCCAGGAGTACTTTCAAGAAAGAAGCAACTTCTGCCAGAGGTTTTAAGGATACTTGAGGATTAACTTTTCTTTTTTTCCGGCTTGTCAAAAGAAGCCTTAGATGAGCTGGATTTTCCCACAAGATTAATTACCGAAGGGAGGGTTCTGATTGCATTTGTTGCTTTTTTTACAGCTTCCTCGCTTTCAGCAACTATCATAAAATCTCCGGTAAGTTTACCTCCATCTGTGTCAAGCTTTCCTTTTCGAAGCCGCGCTCCGTGTTTTTTGACAGCGTTATCAATTTCCCCGAACAGTTCCGGATTCATTTTGGCTGTCACTGTAAAAGTTCTCATCAAATCGTTTCCCGTCCACTTTACTGGAACCAGACGGTTTTCTGTATCTTCCATATGCTTCAAATTTGAGCAGTCTTTTTTGTGTATGATATAACCGCGGCCACGTGTTATATAGGCAACAACATCATCTCCCTTTGTTGGATTACAGCATTTGGCAAAAGCGTACATTACATTGCTATCGTCACCGATCAGAACACTTCCCGCTTTTTCAGGATTTGAAAATGAGAGTGATCCATTAATGATTGTCGCAGGATTGTCTTTTTTATCAGTAGCCTTTTGTATATTCTGCTGGGGCTTTGGTTCTTTTTTCTGAGTGATTGGAACATTGGAAGCCTCGTATTTACTCAGCCATGCCCTGATTTTCTTTTTTGCAGAAGTTGTCTGGGCATACTCAAGCCACTGCTGGGTAGGATGAGCTGACGGACTGGTCATGATTTCTATTATCTGGGTATTCTGGAGTGGCTTATTAAGGGGCAGAATGGATCCGTCAGCTTTAGCACCGACACAGTGATTTCCGACCTCAGTATGAACTTTATACGCAAAATCCAGAGGAGTTGAGCCTATAGGAAGCTCAATAACATGTCCTTGCGGAGTGAAAACCACGATTGAGTCTTTTAAAAGCTCATTCTTTATTTCATCCATGAAGTCTTCGCTTTGGGCAATCTCCTGTGACCAGGATTTAATTTTATTAACAATTTTCTGATAGTTTATCCTGTCCAGGTTCTTCCATGTTCCTGTTTCACTTCCTGTGGACGCTTTATATGCCCAGTGAGCTGCGACTCCTTCTTCTGCAGTTTTGTGCATTTCCTCTGTTCTTATTTGTATCTCCAAGTGGCGAGACTGTGGTCCAAGAACAGTTGTATGCAGTGATTGGTAGTTATTTGCCTTAGGCATGGCAATGTAGTCTTTGAATCTGCCTTCTATAGGAATCCACTTGGAGTGTATAATACCGAGAATCGTATAACATTCTACTGTTGTCTGACAGATAATCCTTATTCCAAGAATGTCATAAATCTCATCAATTTCCTTTTTCCTCTTCTTTATCTTCTGGTAAATGGAGTAGGCGTGCTTGATTCTGCCGGTAACTGTGATGTTTGTAATACCTTCGGCTTTGCAGGCTTCAATTATCTGACGGGAAATTTGCTTGATAAAAGCATTGTATTCACTCTTTTTCTCAAGCAGGTACCCGTTGATGTATTCATACGACTCAGGCTTCAGGGCCTTAAGGGACAGATCTTCCAGTTCACTTTTTATTGCTGACATACCCAGGTTATCAGCAATCGGGGCAAAAATATCCAGACAGTCCTGTGCAAAGGTACGCCGTCTTTCAGGTGAAAGGCCAGAGAGTGTTCTCATGTTATGAAGTTTATCGGCAAGCTTAATAAGAATTACACGCAAATCTTTGCTCATGGCAAAGAACATTTTCTTTATTGTCTCGGCTTCCTGAATTGATTTGTCATGAGTAATTTTTGAAATCTTTGTTACGGCCTGAACCATGTCTCCGACTTCTTTACCGAATGTTTCAGATATTTCCTCTTCAGTTGTGGATGTATCTTCAAGTGTATCGTGAAGAAGGCCAGCACAGACTGTATCGGCATCCATACCGATTCCAATTAAAATTTCTGCAACAGCAATAGGATGAATTATGTATGGTTCTCCGGTTTTTCTTCTCTGATTACCATGCTTTATGGAAGCAAAAACTGCAGCTGAGGCAATTTTATCCTTTTCTTCATCGTTGTAACGTATGATTTTTTTGACAAACTTATCGACAAGTTCCTTATTGGGAATTTCTATTTCTTCTTGTCTCTTTTCTTCCATAAATCACCCTTTCTTTACCTGACAGGTCCCTGACTGTCTTGATATCGGTAAAGCCATGATCATGTAAAAGGTTACCACAAAGTGGGATTTGCCGGTAGTCCACTTCCAAAGCCAGATACCCTTTGTCAACAAGAACACTCACGCTTTCATCTATTATCCTTCTTACAATATCAAGGCCGTCATTACTATCAGAGACCAGAGCAAGTTTTGGCTCGCTTTTTACGTCTTTGGAAGTCTCGTTCCACCAGCTTTCAGTAAGATAAGGAGGGTTAGAGAGAATAATATCGAAAGAGGAATCTTGCCATACGGAGAGAAGATCTCCCTGACGTGAGTTCCCTTTTTTTCCTGTTATATTCATGTAATTCATTTTTGCAACGCTTAGTGCCTCGTGGCTTATATCTGAAAAAGAAACATCAATTGAAAGCGCCTTGGAAACGCTTGCAGCAACTGCTCCGGAACCTGTGCATAAATCAAGGATTCTGGGCATGGCAAACTTTTTTGCAAGACAAAGTCCAACTTCAACTAAAGTTTCTGTATCCGGACGAGGAATAAGGACCGATTCATTGACAGTGAATGAGTTGCCGTAGAATTCCTTCTTTCCGACTATATAAGAGTAGGGGGTACCTCCTTTTCTTTTCTCGATGAGTGAAAAAACCTTTTCTTCTTCAGAGGGGGTTATTACCCTTTCCGGGTCTGTTATGTACTCTGTCAGACTTATATTCAGGGCATAAAGAATAATGAGCCTCCCTTCAAGGTAAGGCTCATCAAAATTCTTAAGGCGTTCAAAGGATAAAGCTTTAAGTTCTTTTAATCTCATGCGTCCTTTAAAGCATCTTCACCGGCTTTGATCTTCAGAGCCTCTACAAACTCATCCAAGTCCCCGTTCATTACACCCTCAAGATTGTAGCTGGTCAGATTTATTCGATGATCAGTGACACGGTTCTGGGGATAGTTATATGTCCTGATTCTCTCCGAGCGATCTCCGGATCCGACCATGGACTTTCTGGCATCAGATCTTTCTTTCTGTTTTTTTGCCTCTTCCATTTCGTACAATCTGGAGCGGAGAACCCTCAGTGCCTTGTTTTTGTTTTTGAGCTGTGACTTTTCATCTTGCTGTATTACAACAATCCCAGTTGGAAGGTGAGTGATTCTGACAGCACTGTCAGTTGTGTTAACACACTGTCCGCCAGGACCACCGGCCCTCATGACATCAATTTTGAGATCCTTTTCATTTATCTCGATATCAGTCTCCTCTGCCTCCGGAAGAACTGCAACTGTTATTGCTGATGTATGAATTCTGCCTCCGGATTCAGTTTCCGGTACACGCTGGACACGGTGAACCCCTGATTCATAGCGCATAGAGCCATATACATCCTTGCCACTTATTGAAACCACAACTTCCTTGTAGCCTCCGATTCCGGTTTCATTGGCATTCATTATTTCCATTTTCCATCGGTTCTTTTCTGCAAAGTGCTGGTACATCCTGAAAATATCAGAGGCAAAAAGAGCAGCTTCCTCGCCACCTGTTCCGGCCCTGATTTCCATGATTATATTCTTGCCTTCAAGCGGATCAGGCGGAATGAGAAGAACCTTGCACTCTTTATCGGCTTTTTCCAGCCTTGTTTCCAAATCAGACAGTTCTTCCTTTGCAAGTTCAAGCATCTCCGGATCGGTTTCTGTTTTTATAAGGAGCTTGCTGTCTTCAATTTCCTTTTCAAGAGCTGTCATCTCTTCTAGTTTCTCAACAATCGGAGCAATATGGCTTCTTTCAACCATCAGCTGTTTATACTGTTTCATATCTGACATAACTTCAGATGTGCTAAGTTTATTGTCTAATTCTTCTAATTGAGCCTTATAGCCTGGAAGTTTTTCTGTCATAGGACAACTTTAATTAATATTTGAATAAAAATAAACTAGTTTAAAACCTTACTTTCTAAAGCTTTACCCCATTTCTGAAGGCTTATGAGGAGCTTTTTCTCCGCTCCGTTATACTCCGTGCCACTCAGTCCGTTTTCAATGTCCCTTAAATATACACTCAGTGTCCTTCCTCCTTCTATCGGACTTTGAAGGAGGCGTCCGGCACAGAAATTCTTCCATTTCTTTAGATCTTCATCACTAAGGACTTTTGGATAATTTCGTGCAACCTGACGCCAGAGGAGGGTGTGATATTTGGGATCATGGAAATAATGCTCTCCGCTTTTAAGCCTCTCATCAGGGCTGAGAGACCTTATTTTCTCGGTTCTGGTTTTATCTTCCTTGGTCATGAAGTTTCCTGTGTAGAGAGTAAACTCCGGATCATCTGATTTGCTGTCAAAAGACTCTGTTGTCAAATCAAGGTTCTTCCTTTTAAACCTTTCGTCTTCAAGTATAGTCCTTGCTTTATCAAGCGCTTCTTTTTTATTCAGACCCAGTCGTTTTTCGCACTCCTCGGTTAGTGTACTTATGGGGGATACCATAGGGCATTTATTGATTCTAATTATTACAAATGGAGAGTCCTCACTCCATCTGTATACATCTTTATTGATTTTATCTATGTCTTTTGTCAGATCAACGCACACAGCATCATTAGGATTTTCCTCACAGTAGAAGAGGGGGAGTACAGGTCTTGTACACCCCTTCTCATTCTGGAAAACCGGACTTGTATATAAAACAGGAAGCCTTTGAGGATCCCACATTTTGAGTTCTGCATTCACCCTGCTTTTTTTCCTAAGGTTCAAAGCATAGTCGTAGAGTTTCGGTGCTTTGCTCCTAATTAGTTTTGCAATAGCGATTGTCGCCCTTACATCAACTAGGGCATCATGAGCTCCCCTCTGATCAATATTGTTCTCTTCCGTAAGGTCAGTAAGTTTATATGATGGGGCACCCGTTTCCTCATTCTTTTTTGTGAAGTTTATGCCGTTTGGTCTCAAGTCATGGGTTGCCCTGACTAGGTTTATAATATCCCATCTTGACCGGTTATTGGTCTTTGTTGCATATTCCCTCTCATATGGATCATACAGGTTTCTGTAAAGGGCATTCCTGATAAATTCATCATCAAACTTCACAGAGTTAAAACCTACAGTGATTGTATCTTCCTCCATCATTTCCTTTCTGATTCGGGCAATAAACTCTTCTTCGCAGAGACCTTTTGTATTGACTGTCTCCGGAGTTATTCCGGTTACTAAAACCGAGCGCGGATCAGGAAGGTAGTCAGGCGTGAGTTTGCAGTAGAGCATAATTGGCTCTGCAATCTGATTGAAGTCCATATCGGTCCTGATTGCGGCAAACTGGGCAATCCTGTCGTAGTTAGGTACAAGACCAAATGTCTCAAGGTCATACCATAAATAAGTATTCATGCTTTTATTATAACAAGATTTGCTTTTCTTACTTAAGTTGCAGATTTTTTGTTTATGATTGTATTTTATATGGTTATTTTCTGTTTATGAAACGGAAAATATCACTTGTCCTAATCTTCTTTTTCATTGCCGGTGCTATATTCTCAAGGGAGATAAAAACACCCGAGGACAGAGCAGGGCTAAAAGCAGAACTTAATGAGATTTTTGAGGGGAACTATGCCGAGGTAGAAGCAGCTGCCCTTGCAATAGTCGGAGCAAATATTGCAGTTCCAAAACTTGCACTTTCCGGAGTGATTCCTGTAAGCAATCCTATTTCCATACTGATTCCTGCTGGAATTGCTTTTGCAGACAGTGATGTTTCCAAATATAAAGATACACTTTCTCCATCAGAGCGGGGACTTTTCGGGGCATTTTTTGCAAATAGCCTCAAAGCACTTAACCCAGTTGCAACTTTGGCAGGAAAAAAGCTTTCTGCTTTGGATCTCAAACGTGGTGAAATGATAATAGACGGAAATCTCGACGTTGAAGGGACCGATACTGTTGATTTACTGGAAATCCTGACAACTTCAGATTTTTCAGAAATTGATGTATTTGTCACCGGAGACTTGACGATAAGAGGTTCCAGATTTGAGACTCCGTTAAAATTTAGTGGTAAGATAGAGGTAACCGGAAAAGAAGAGGGAAGACTTGATATAGATACCAGTGATATCAGACTAAACGGATCTTCTTTGAATCTGGATACTTTATCCTTTACGGTGAATATGAATAAATAACTTGGGGCGGAGATGACAGTAGCAGATTTTCTTGAAAAACATAAGCTCAGGGCAGAAGATGTGGATTGTGAGGCTGTACTAAGAAGATTCAATTCAGAAATGGAGCTTGGCCTTGAAGGCAAACCTTCATCCTTGAAAATGATTCCGACTTATCTTAATACTGATGAAAACATAAAAAGCGGAGAGAGTGTGATAGTCCTGGATGCTGGAGGTACCAACTTCAGGACATCAATTGTAACTTTCAATGAAAAAAAGGAACCCGTTATTTCAGACTTCAAGAAAGTCAGAATGCCTGGAATAGACAGAGTTGTCAGCAAGACTGAGTTCTACTCAATTCTGGCAGATAATGTTGAACGTCTTATTGAGAAGTCAGACAGAATCGGATTCTGTTTTTCCTATGCTGCTGAAATTACACCTGACCATGACGGAATCCCACTTTTATTCAGCAAGGAAATAAAGGCTGATGAAGTTCTTGGAGATAAGCTTGGAGTAAATCTCCTTTGTGAACTGGAAAGGAGAGGACATAGTGTAAAAAACAAGAAAATTGCAATTGTAAACGATACAGTTGCAACGCTCCTTGCAGCAAAGGCATATTCAAATGACAGTGAATCTTCATCATACATAGGTTTTATTCTGGGAACCGGAACAAATACGGCATATGAAGAGGAAGACTTTGAAATAAAGAAACTTGATCTGGATGATGATAAGACACAGATTGTCAATGTTGAATCCGGAAATTTCTTTATAGAGCTAGGGGATCTTGATGAAGCTTTCATCAATTCAACTGAAAACAGCAAGATATATCACTTTGAGAAGAAGATCAGCGGGGCATACCTGGGGCCATTTTGTGCCCTGGTTATAAAAGAGGCAATTAAGGAAGGGTTGTTCTCTGCAACTTTTTCCTCCCGTTTTTCAGAAATCCCCCCACTCGATACTACAAGGATGAGCAACTATCTTGAAATGCCGGACAACATAGAATACGATCTGGTCCGATGTGTCATGGGCAACAGTCAGGATGCTGTCGCCTTATATGAAATAATCAAGAGTATTATAGAAAGGGCAGGAAAACTTACAGCAATCAATTTAAGTGCCGCCTGTCTGAAATCAAAAAAAGGGAAAGTCCCACAACACCCGATTGTCATAAATGCCGATGGAACGACCTTTTATAAAACCGAGTTCTTGGAATTCTACACAAGAGTGTATCTTGATGAGATTCTCGGGAAAAAGTATAAGCTTTACTACAGAATAATCGAGGTAAAAGACAGCCCTACAGTTGGGGCTGCAATTGCAGCACTAATGATTTAACTACAGGAAGGGTAATCCTTCCTTTTTTTATCTGGACATCTTTTAGATTCTGTTATAGGTTTTCAATATTTTTAGCCACGTGGCTAAAAATCATATATTTGAAAAAAATTTTAAAAAAAGTTATTAAAAATAGCTATTTTTTATACTAAATTTTCTAAAATAAATTTTTAAATTTATATAATATAAATAATTAACCAATAAGTATTTTTTTACTTTTTATAATTTAATATGTGTCATAAAGATACGTTTTTATGCTGCAAATCGATATTTTTATACTTTTTTAATTGGTTGGAATTTGTCTTTCTGACCATTTGAGAGTATTTCTATTGGTGTGGTAGGAAACAAACCTACACTGGACCACATTTTACCCCTTAGTTGGTCCTAGCCCGAAAAGAAAATGAGTTTAGACCTTGCTCCATTAGTGGAGCATTTTTTTTGTCTTCTCTTCTATTTGTGTCTCCAAACGAAGTAAACTGTATTTATGGAGAAACTGGCACTGGCAATACATGACTTATCCTCATATTCGAAAAGCAGTTTGACTGTTGTGCTTCCTGTTCTTGAGGCACTGAAAGTTGAAACTGCAGTTTTGCCAACTGCACTTCTATCAACTCAGACAGATGGTTTTACTTCTTTTTTCATAAAGGATAATACCGAAGTAATGGAAAAGATTCTCGATGAGTATGAAAAGCTTTCTTTAAGATTTGACGGAGTTTATTCAGGTTTTCTTTATAACCAGAGTCAGATTGAAATAGTCAAGAAGGCTTCCAGTCTTTCTCCGCTATTGTTTGTTGATCCTGTCATGGGGGACAATGGCTTACTGTATTCCACGATGGATAAGTCCTATGTCAATGCAATGCGGTCCTTGGTGGAGATGGCAGATATTATAACACCGAATTATACTGAAGCTGTCCTTCTCACATCATCTGAGTTCAAAAGTGAACTTACTATGGGAGATGTTAATGACCTTGTAGGAGATTTGAGAAAACTGGGACCTAAAAAAGGTGTTATTACATCTGTTCCTCTTTCTCTCGGCCAACTAGTGAATGTAAGCTACTCCGATAGTGAAACACGGCTGTTCTCATTTGAGAATGAGGGGATATCTTTTCCGGGAGCCGGTGATTTATTTGCATCGGTTCTGTTTTCCCTTACTGTACGAGAAATGGCATTTTTTGAATCTGCGCTGATTGCAACATCAATTTCATCAAAAGCAGTCAGCCAATCCAGAAAGGAAAACAGGGAGCGCAGAAGAGGAATATCTCTTGAGAGCGTAATTGATGAGATAAAGAGAATCCGAATATGAAAATACTGTTAGTTGCATCCGATAAAGGGGAACTTAAAGGTTTTGATGATAGTTACTTAAAAGCAGTTACAGGAGTAGGTCCTATAATGGCGGCGGCTGTTACAAGCAAGATGATTTATGAAACTGACCCTGATCTGGTTATCTCAGTGGGTTCAGCTGGTTCTGTCAAAGGCCTTGAAGTGGGAAAGGCTTATTCTTTTTCAAAAATTGTTTCAAAGGATCAGGATCTGAGACATTTCCGCGTCTCTCTTGGCAAGACACTGGACGGTAATCGCTCCACAGTTGGAGAGCTTGAGAGCGCTGATGGAAAAACCAATCTTGTTCTTGCAACATCAGCAGCTTTTTCCTCTTCTCTGTCAGATGAGCTTGTACAGTTGAATGCCGATGCTGCGGATATGGAAGCTTATGGCGTTGCACTTTCGTCTGTGCTCTATAATAAGCCTTTTATGGCGATAAAGCTCATTACTGACATAATCGGAGATAACAAGGGAATCGGAGAGATTCAGTTCAGAGTTAGAGATGGCAGGGCAAACCTTATAAAGGAAGTTGCTCAGAAAGTAGAAGAATATTCTTCTTTGAAGTCCTGACGCTTTTTGAGACACCGTTTTCTGAAAGTGCTGTAAGATACAAACCGATTTCATCTTTTTTCTCCTCATAGAGGCTCTCAGCACCTTTAAGAAGTGTATTAAGTGTTTCAGGTGAAGTATCATCCATTTTTATTTTTTTATCCGAAAGCTTTTTCCATAGCCTTGTATACTTAAGATCGGCGATTGAAGATGAGGCTTTTTCTGTGACTGCCATATTTCCGCTTGCATAAATCTGGTAAATATTGTTTGCCCATCCTGCGAGGCCTGAAACACTTTCAAATGGGTCAAATGTATATAAAGGAGAGCAGGTGGAAATTGAAAGCATTCTGAATTCCGTTGCCTCCGGATAAAGCTTTCTTGCTTCCATATAAGCAAGAAGTGAAGGATTGTTTGCACATACACCACCATCAATGAGTGTAACTTTATTTCCTGTCTCAGGTTCAAGGTATGTAACAGGGGTAAAATAAGTTGGAGCAGCTGCAGATGCTCTTGCAGCTGCTGAACACTCAAAGCCCAGGCTATCCCAGGATCTGAAAATATAGGGAAGTCCGGTGAGGGTGTTGTAACTGACTGCCATTGTCGGTGTATATGCATCGCCAAGCATTGCATTTCCATATGTCGTTTGCAGAAACTGGTCAAAATCAGCTGAATCGTATTTTTCAGTTACAAGCATTGAAAGTTTACGGAGCAGTGAATTGTTTGGTTTGAAAATTTCCTTTCCCTTATTAAGGTATATGTCCAGTAATTCATCAGGGGATGCAAGGTATGGGATCTCACCTGCAATAACTTCCTCTGTAACAGTATGAAATAACTTCCTTTTGCTGACTCTTCTTTTTACAGTGTAGTTTTTTTCTTCTGTCCTTTTGAAGGTTGTACCCTCAAGCGGACAAGTAAGGCCGAGTGCAATAAGGGCACCTGTGGAGGTTCCTGCAATAAGATCAAAGTGTGAGTAAAATGGAGCACTGTCTCCTTTTGCTTTCAGATCTTCGCTGAAGCGCTTAATCAGGTAGGCAGGAATTATTCCTCTCATACCACCGCCATCCAAACTAAGGATGTATCTTATTTCTTTCTCCTTGCTTATGTCTTTGTTTTTCCATTTACCCATATTTCAAAGTTTGTTATCGTTTACCCAAATGGTCAAGGATAGTGAATACTCAAATTGCAGACTGTGTCCTAACATGTGTCAATGCGACCGGACAAATGGAAAGAAGGGAAGCTGCGGTGAAACTGACAAGGTAAGGATTGCATGGGTTGGTCTTCATAAAGGAGAGGAGCCTCCCGTTTCAGGAGAAAACGGGAGTGGGATGGTTTTCTTCACAGGATGCCCTCTGCACTGCGCTTATTGTCAGAATAATCAGATTTCAGGTTCCCGCGGTGAAAACTACGGAATAGAGGTTAGCATAGAGGAGCTTTCAGAGCTTTATCTCAGTCTGGAAAAAAATGGGGCTGCAAGTCTTAACTTTGTTACTGGAACCCATTTTATTCCTTCAATTATTGAGAGCCTGAACATTGCAAGAAAGAAAGGTCTGAAACTTAAAACTGTATGGAATTCTTCAGGCTATGAGAGTGTGGATGCACTTGAAAGTATAGATAAGTATATTGACCTTTATCTTCTGGACTATAAAACGAGGAACAGGAAGGTTGCATCTACTTTCTGCGGTAAAGAAAAATATGTTGACTGTATCGATAGTGTATTTGATTTTGTCAAAAGGACAAAACCTCATACTGACCTTGATAAATTGGAGGGCGTGCTTCTCCGTCATCTGGTATTTCCCGGTGAAATTGAGGCTACCAAGGAAGTCTTAAGAATATACAGCCAAAAGTATAAGACAAGTTTTGCTCTCTCTTTGATGTTCCAGTTTGTTTGTCCGTATGATGAGGCGATATTTCCAAAGCTGACTGATGAAGAATATGATCAATTACTTGATTACCTTGTAGAGCTTGGTGTGGAAGAAGGCTTTATCCAGGAAAGAAGCGATGAAGAGATACTATGGATTCCCGATTTCAGCAAGGATATACCTTTTCCTGAAAGCTTTGCCACCCCGGATCCACTTTTTCTTGCTCTTAAGAGAAAGAAGGAAAATAGGAACTGAGGTGCCGGATTTTCATCCTCTTATGGAAGAAAGGTCATACATGTGATATATTTTCTACGTTCTTAGAGGTGAATATGGCACTCAATTGTGGTATTGTCGGACTCCCGAATGTCGGTAAATCAACAATATTCTCAGCAGTTACTTCAGCTCCTGCAGAAGCTGCTAATTATCCGTTTTGTACAATAGATCCAAATGTTGGTATTGTAGCTGTCCCTGACAAGAGACTGGATAAAATAGTTTCTTTGATTCCTCCGGAGAGGGTCGTTCCTGCTACTGTCGAGTTTGTGGATATAGCAGGTCTGGTAAAAGGGGCAAGTAAAGGTGAGGGGCTGGGAAACCGATTTCTTGCTTCAATTCGTGAAGTCGGGGTTATTGCCCACGTTGTCCGTTGCTTTGAGAACAGCGATATTATCCATGTAAACAATAAAATTGATCCAGTGGGGGATATTGAGACTATAAACATAGAGCTTGCCCTTGCTGACTATGATACTGTTGAAAAGCGCTATCAGAAGCAGTCTAAGATGGGAAGGGTTGATAAGGCGCAGCAGAAGGAAAATGAAAAACTCCTTCCTATTTATGAAAAGCTTATGTCATGTCTTTCCGAAGGAAAAAGGGCAAGGACTCTCAATCTCAGTGAAGATGAACTGGAAGCAGTTTACGATTTGCATCTTATGACACTCAAGCCTGTTATTTACGTATGCAATGTCGATGAAGACGGAATTCTGGAAGAGAATGAGTATGTCATGGCAGTCAGAAAAATCGCAGCAGAAGAGGATGCACCTGTAGTCGTTATATGTGGCAAGATCGAAGCAGAGATAGCCGAGATGGAAGCAGAGGAGGACAAGAAGGAGTTTCTTGCATCAATCGGACTTGAAGAGTCAGGACTGAACCCACTGATCAGGGCGGCATATAAAGCACTTGGGCTTTCGACATTTTTTACAGCTGGTAAAGATGAAGACAGGGCATGGACATTCAAGAACGGAATGAAGGCCCCTGAGTGTGCAGGAATAATACACACAGACTTTGAAAAAGGCTTTATCAAGGCAGAGGTTTACTCATGCAATGATTTGTTTCTCTACGGTTCAGAGCAAAAAGTCAAGGAGAAAGGAAAATACCGCCTGGAAGGTAAAGATTATGTCGTTCAGGATGGGGATATAATGTTTTTCAAGTTTAATCTGTAAAGTCAGAACTGTAATAAAGGCGTTCGCTCAGCTTCTTGATTTTTTCTTTTTCAACCTTGAACTCTGTTCTGTCATAAGTTAAAAGTCCATTTATTTCCTGCTCAACGTCGCTTAGCTGGGTATATATTGCGGCAGCAAGTCCATTTTTTATTGCAGGAATAATCTCGTCTTCATATAGACGTATGATTGCTTGTGTAAGATCTTTTTTTGTTTTGAAAGACTTATAAACGAAGGCCTTCCCATTATGTGGTTTTTTCACATCCAAGCCGTAACCGCCGAACTCAGAAAGGATAACGGCACGGCCGAGCCTGTCTTTTCTGAATTTGTATTTTCTAAAGTATATATGCAGTGATTTCAAGTCCCCGATTTTCTGGTCATACCACCCGGACGCATGGTCTATTGTCCTTGAATCATCAAGCCTTTTCAGTTTTTTCACGAACTTTGCTGAGTCAAACTGTCCCCAGCCTTCATTGAAAGGTACCCACATTGCAATGCTTACTGTGTTATATAGGTGATTTACCATTTCAAGTGCTTCTTCTGTCCATTCTTCCCTGGATGCCTTATTTATCCTTGAGAACAGAAAGTAATGGTTGTCTTTTAGAAACGAACCGAAAAACAGTGGCCCTGATATTACAGGAAGCTTGTATTTTCCTCCTCCGTTTAACATATCCTGCCATACAAGAAGGCCAATTTTGTCGCAGTAATAATACCATAATAGGGGTTCAACTTTTATGTGTTTGCGGATGGTATTGAAACCTAATTCCTTTGCCTTCATTATATCTAGCTTCATTTCATCAGGCGTTGCGGTATAAAGTCCCTTAGAGTAATATCCCTGGTCAAGAATTCCATGGTGAAAGTATGGTTTTCCATTCAGGAAGAGACGTTTTATTCCGTTTTTATCTTCCTCGACGGAAAAAGTTCTCAGTCCGGTATAGCTTTCAACTTCATCATTTTCAGTCTTGATTTTAAAGCTGTACAGATATGGATCCTCAGGTGACCACAAGTGAGGATTGTCAATATTTAACCTTATATTTATATCTGTCTTTATTGAAATGGTTTTACCTCCGATTATGAGGTGTGCCATTCTGGATTTATTGTCATTTGTTTTGACAAAAAGACTGAAGCCGTTCAAATCCGGCCTGATCCTAAGCTTCTCTATGTAGGATTGCGGTACCTTTTCAAGCCAGACATTTCCCCAGATTCCAGATGATGGTGTGTACCAAATTGTTTTCGGTTTAAGCATCTGTTTACCTCTGGATTGATCAGAAGTATCTGTAGGGTCTGTAACCACTACTTTCAAATCAAAATATGGAGCAAAAAGTTCAACTTCAAATGGCAGATAGCCACCATGATGGGAAAGGACATTTGCATTATCGATAAAGACCGACGCATTGTAATCAACCGCATCAAAGTGCAATATGAGTTTTTCCCTAGTTCCGTCAAAATCTCCTTCCCACCTGACTTTTCTGAAATAAGTCAGTGTCTCATCGGGTTTAAGAATGTGATGCACAGTACTGTTTTCAGACTCAGGAGAGTAAGGGACAATGATAGTACCTTCTTTTTTCACTTTCTCACTTTCTATTTTGTATGACCACTTTCCATTGAGGCTCTGAAATGAAGCTCTCTTTAACTGGGGTCTCGGGTAAATATCTGCCATATACAGATTCTAGCTAAAAAAGGGAAACAAACCATAGTATCAATTTATCGCTTTTGATAATTCTTTTTAGGACTATAAATTGACCAAGTTTTATTAAAACTTCATAATTTGAAAAGTCAACCGTAAGGTTGAAGATAAAATTTTATCGGAGGGTTAAATCAGATGGGCAGATATCTTGGTCCTAGATTTAAAGTCTGCAGGCGCTTAGGTGTAAATACATGTGGAAATCCTAAGGCAATGAAAAGAGCGAATTCACCTGCTTTCGCTAAGAGAAGGAAGCCAACTGACTATTCAAGACAGTTGACAGAGAAACAGAAGCTTAAGTCATATTATGGCGTACTTGAGAAGCAGCTTCATAAGTATTATGAGAAAGCTCTTAAGTCCAGCATGATGACTGGTGATGCACTTGTCATTTCTCTTGAGAGAAGACTTGACAACCTGGTTTACAGAATCGGTTTTGCCAATTCAATCCGCCTGGCACGTCAGCTTGTTTCACACGGACATATTCTTGTTAATGGAAACAAGATTGATATCCCAAGTTACCAGGTTCAGGTAGGAGATGTCATTTCTCTTAAGGAAAAATCAAGAAACAACGAGCAGTTCAAGAGTAACTTCCTTGGACATCCGGGCTTTAATGTTCCATATGTTGAGAAGAACACTGAAGCATGGTCTGGAAAATTCGTTCGTCTTCCAGAAAGAGCAGAAGTTCCTGTTCAGGTTAACGACCAGCTGGTAGTTGAATTCTACTCAAAGTAAGTTAATTGGGTGGTGTATGCGGACCACACCGTCAGAAGGCAGGTTATAGCCACATTCCAGATTCGCTATCTGCTTTCACTGCTTAAGGGCGGCACCCTCAAACTCCTTGGCAGAATGCACCAAACAAAAATAAAGAGAAAGCGTTCAAGCTTTCTCTTTTTTTATTATTCACATAAAAACTAAATAACAAAAACATGATATATGAAAAAAAATACCGATTATTATTCTTGGATATTTGCAGTTTACTCAAAAATCATATGAGCAAATACATACTCAGATGTCATGATGAGAATTTCATTTACAAGACCGGAAATGACATCCTGCAAACTTGACGATGAAAACTCTTTGATTGAATCACCGATTTTCATATCAAAACCATCTACAGAATGAATTGCTTCCAATGACAACATCTGCTTTCCGTTTGATAAACGGGAGAGTGAGTAGTTGATGTAGAAGTCTTCTTTAGGAAAAATCAGTTCTTCACTATCTTCACCTGAATCTGAGTCAGAAACAGAGAGGGATGCAATTTTTGCCTGGAAGAACGGACTTGATGCTTCTCCATCCACGGATTCCTTGTAGCTGAATCCTTTTTTGTTCAAAGTGGACTTAATCAACGAAGTAATTTCATTATTGTCTTGTGAAACGATAAAAACCGGGTCGCCGGGGATGATAATCCTGAAGTCATAATCAGCAGCATTGGTTGGATTAGCAATACTTGATGTATCACAACCCTGAAACAAAAACAGGGATGAAAACATGAATACTGATGCAATTAACTTAACCCTGAAGTTTTTCATAGTCCACCAACAATTATTATATCAGTTTTCGTTTTCATATCAATATGTTAAAGACAATGTTTTTTGGACTTAACCAGGTATTCTGGCTAAAAAAGTTACCATAATTATTCTATAACCTGAAAAAATTTAGTTCTCAAGCAGAAACGAGCTAACGCCAGGAAACTGAGAAGGTAATGGGCTTATTCAAAAGCAGGAAATCAATAATCGGGAATGTAAACTCAGCTTCTGTGCTGCTTATCCTTTTTGCACCATTTACCTGAGTTATTGTCCCAGGTGTTTTAAGCCTGATTGTTACAAGACCATTTTTTATTGCATCTGGTCCTTCTTCTCCTAGAAGGTAATAAATCATGTCCAGGTAATCTTCCTCAGTCGTCCCCTGGTTGTATTCAGGTCCATATACCTCAAAATTTGGATCAGCCAAAAAAGGAACAACCTTAGTCAGTTCATCGTAGTTGTTTATATCTACATAGAATCTGAAAGAATTGTTCGTTTCTGTGACTATACTCTGATTAGTGGCACCCAAATCCACCACCAGGGATGAAAGATTTGAATATGAGAATGTTATATCGTAATGGTTTTCCTCTATTCTCCTGAATGTCACACTTTCTGTTGATGTTGATTTGTCAAGCTGAGACGCAAACCCACTCATGGCACTGTCCATGATTGACTGTTCTCCCTGAGGCAGAAACTCTCCAAAATCTTCCAGTACTTCTATAAAAAACGGCTCAACGTTAATATCAGCAGACGACTTCCCACCACCTGTCCTGTTGAAGCTCAGAGTTTCAGTAACAGTGCATCCTGTCAATATTAATATAACAAGCACCAATAAAGCATAAAAGCTTTTCTTCATGTGAATAGATTAGGTCAATGAAAAATTACTTTCAACGGCGAAAACAAATTTCTGAATGTAGTTTTGATGAAAAAAGTACCCTGGAGCAGACTCGAACTGCTTACCTTCTCCTTAGGAGGGAGACGCTCTATCCAGGTGAGCTACCGGGGCACGATGCTTAAAATATAGATTTAATAAGATAATATTTCAAGATGACTGAGAAATGTTGAATTATGTTATGGCAATAAAAAAACTCCATACCGAAGTATGGAGTCTAGCGTGAGAGACGGGGCTCGAACCCGCGATCTCCGGCGTGACAGGCCAGCGCGATAACCAGCTTCGCTACTCCCACGTTTGATTCTATCAAAAAATAGCACATCAAGTTTCTTTGTGCAATATGCTGAAAAAAACTTTTTATTTCGAGAGAGTTTTATTCTCTGACACTACTGTTTAAGTAAGCAATGGCCATTACTAAAACAATGAATTCAATGAAGGTTTTAGTTAATAGATGTAACTGGAAAAGAAATAATTGCACATCTTATCAGCTTATGAAGTCTGAGGTAAATCAAAAAAAGTCCCGAAATACTTGACGGGGGGGGGTTCTAAGGTAATATGCAAGAGAGCTTTGGCTCAAGAAAGAATAAAAAATGAGGTAGTAATTATGAAGAAAACAATTTTCGCATTACTTATTGTTGTATTACTTTTTGCATTTGTTGCATGTGACAACCAGACAAGTATCCAGGGTCCAAGCAATGCAATTATTGATAACTCAGTTGAGCTGAACACAGTAGCAGTTTCAAATGAGATAGGACTTAGGGCGGCAATTTTAAATCCTGAAGTTGAGGCAATTGAACTTGAAAGTGACATTTCGCTGACACAGAAAGTTGTTATCGATGGTTACAGAGATCTTGTTTTGGATCTTAATGGATGCCAAATCAACTGCAATAATAATTCTATAGCTGTCAAGGAAAACTCAAGGTTAACAATAAAAGATGATTCGGATATGGGTGAAATTTCTTCAACTGGAAGTTATCCGCTTTATGTTACAGATAGCGCACAGTTGATTGTTGACGGTGGGAGAATCGGAGGTTTAGATTCAACTTTCGGAATCTGTGCTTTCAACCAGTCAACATTACTCGTAAGAGGCGGATATATCTCAAGTAATGATACCGGTATAGCAACCAACAATTTAGTACAGTCAGCTGATGGCTCAAAATATGGAGTAAATATTATTATCGATGGTGGTGTAATTGAAGCACCAGTTGGTGTTTACTATCCATCGCTTGGTTCATTAGCTATAACTGACAAAGCAACAATCATCGGAATCGATGTCGTAGTTGTTAAAGGCGGAACTGTAAGAATTTTTGAAGGTGCAAACTTAGTATGCAGAACCCCAAATAAATTAGCAGATAAAGATAATGTCCGAAGTGCTATTAACTGGAATAATGGCTGGGATGCTGCAATCGGTGCTGATGTAATTATTGTCTCAAATCCAGTTTATGCAAACTCAAGTTATAGTTATCCGTTTGATGAAATAACAATCCTGGGAGATAGGAACATAATCGTTGCTATGAGTGAAATGGATTCAGAAGAGGGTGGTAAGGTTAGAGACTCTTTTGCAATGAAGTATGTCAAAGAGGATGAATCAAACCTTTATGTTAAATAATTGAGCCCTAGACTTACATATTTTTGACTAAGTACTTATTGAGTAAAAAGATAATTAAGGTAATTAAATGAAAAAATTAAACAGTATAAAGAAAAATATCTTATTTTTAAGTTTTATAATTCTCGCTATAGCATCCTTTGTAGGATGCTCTGGCGAAAGTACAGTAAATAAAGGAGTGACCCCTGAGGAGCCTTCAAAACAACAGAAAACTATAACTATTGAAGGGAATCCTGTACTTTTAGCAGAACTTAATGTTCAGGATGCAGAGAATACAGATAGTTACTATTTTGATTTGACAGGGGAATATAAAATCAACGTAGTATCTGGAAGCAAGGTCGTAAACTCATATTCCTCTTTGAAGGAAGCAATGGCAAATGGGATTTCACTGGAAGGAATTGACGGTGGTGAAGTAGTTCTGACAAAAGAAGATCTTAGTGCTAATAAGAAAACTCTCACGTTAGTAAGTGAAGGAGTAGCAAATAAAGCATTTGATTGTCAGATAGAAGTATTGAAACCTCAGCTTGAAGATGAGAATGAAAGTGAAAACCCAAAGCTTTATGTTTCTGAAAATGATGGAAAGTATACATTCACAACGCTCGGTGGAAACTTCAAGATAAAGCTTGCATACTTTTTTCAGCCATCAAGTACATTCACTTCCTGGCAGGAAGCCAGTAAGTTTGGGTTCCAAATCGAAGAACTGAATGGAGAAGAAATAACAATATCAGCAGAAGAAAAGAGTAAAAAGGAAAAGGTATTGACTCTCAAGTATGGTGATGAACTGAAGAAGGAAGTTACATGTTCATTGGAAATAAAAGCACCTCCAGCAATAACTTCTTTTACAATTACAAAAGCTCCGGTTGTGCATGTTGGAGAACTTCCTGATTACAGTACAATGTCTAGTTCTAAGTCTGTTGAGTGTACTTTGGAGAATTTTGAAATTACGCCGGTATGGAGTGATCCAGAGTTTGTTTGTGCAATCAATACTCTTGAGTTAGCAG
>CAZOTY010000015.1:0-38802 GCA_964582905.1 uncultured Spirochaetaceae bacterium
TGTAAAGCCTGTGGAGGTTGAAAAAGGTGAAAAGGTTATAATCAGGAATGAAATTACCCTCTCTTCATACATAGAGGCTGAAGCCATGATTCCTGTTGTTCCGTTTGTCAGCGGGACAATACTAGAGTACTATGCAAAGCCGGGTGAGAAGATAAAAAAGGATGATATTGTTGCCCAGATAGACCCTGAGCCATATAAGTTGCAGGTAAGCCAGGCAAAGGCACAGTATGAAGTTTTTTCCTCAACGCTGAAAAGAATTCAGTCCTTGAAGGAAAGCGGCGCTGCCACAGCCCAGCAGCTGGATGAAGTCCAGGCTCAGTTTGATGCCTCCAAGGCACAGCTTGAACTAAGTGAGCTCCAGCTCGGATATGCCACTGTAAAAAGTCCTGTAGACGGAACATATCTAATTTGCCCACAGGCTGTGGGGGACATAGGAAACACCCAGTCACCTCTTGCTATAATCGCGGACCTTGATAACCTTGTTGTGAAAATAAATGTTCCGGAAAAGTATTTTTCAACTATCAACGGGAACAAGGATCTTGAGGTTACTGTCATCCGTCCGTCATCCGCGGTTTCTCCTGAAGTCAGGGCAAAAACTGAAATCGTTTCAGTTACGCCATTTATAGATCCAACTACAAAAACATTCTCACTAAAAGTTAGATTGAGTGAAAATGTAGGAGAGTTTACACCAGGTATGTATGTAAAGGCCGAGATCCTTTTAGGGGAAAAGGAGTGCCTTGCACTTCCGGTTTCTGCACGTAAGCTGGATGGCTCTGTGTATAGAATTGAAAATATAACAGAAGGGGAGACTCAGAAATATGAGGCAGTGTATGTAAAGCTTCCGGAACTTGCCTCAGACGAAAAATACTTTGAAATTCCTGAAGAGTATAAGGAAACTCTCTTTATTGTCAGAGGCCAGAACTCCATCCTTTCAGGGGAAGAAGTGAAAATTGTCGGAGGAATCTGATGAAGCTGTCCCGATTATCTGTTGAACATCCGGTTATAATAGGAATAGTACTTGTATCTCTGATACTTTTCGGACTCTATTCCCTCTATAACACAAATATGGAGTTCATGTCAGATATTTCGCTTCCCCAGATATATGTCATAACTGTCTATGTTGGTGCCTCGGCAGAGGAAATTGAAGACTCTGTAATCAATGTTATGGAGGATGACTTTGTAACATTGCCTGATTTCAAGAGTATGACGAGTTCTGCTTCCTCATCTGTGGGAAGTGTAATCATAACATTCTCTGACGGAATCGATCCGTATGACAAAATCAATGATGTCAGGAACAGGGTTGATGATCTGATGGATGACTTACCTGACGGAATTCAGAAACCACAGGTCTTAGTCGGTGGGTCATCGATGCTTCCGGTAGCAACTTTCTCAATTCTCGGTGGTGAGGACCTTGGTGCCACCACAGAGTATATTAACGATACATTGAAGCCGAAGCTTACCAGGATTGATGGAGTCTCAACTATAGATGTTTACGGTGGAAGTGAGGCGAAACTTGAAATTCAGCTTAGGATGGATGAGCTTAATGCCAAGGGCATCAGTCCACTCACTGTCTACCAGATTCTCAGTTATTCAAACCTTTCAATGCCACTTGGTACAACTGAGTACCAGGACAGGGATATAACAATCCGCTATGACGGAAAATTCAGGAGTATTGATGATATTGAGGGTCTTCCCCTGGGAGCAAACAGTGACGGGACTCTTATCTATCTGAAAGATGTTGCAGATATCGCTCTTGAATATGACAACAAGGAGTACACAATAACCCAGAACGGAAAAGATGTCATTTATATGGAAGTCTGCAAACGTTCGAACGGGAATACAGTAAAGATTACCAGGGAAATAAAGAAAGTCCTTGACGCTATGGAAAAGGAGACAGGTGGAGCACTCAGATACGACATGATAAGTGATGATTCAGACCTTGTCCTTTCGTCCCTAAAGACTGTTATTGTATCTGGGCTTTCGGGTGTACTTATTGCAATTGTGGTCATATTCCTCTTCCTGAATGATCCGAAAGCAACGCTTGTAATCGGACTTTCGATTCCCCTTTCCATCTTTTTCACATTTATAGGAATGAAGCTGAGTGGAATTACGGTAAACCTGATGTCGATTTCAGGTATTACAGTAGCACTCGGAAGCATTGTTGATGCCTCTATTGTTGTCCTTGATCAGGTATACCGCTATTACCAGGGGAAGAAAGAAGATGGATCAAGGTATTCGGTTACTGAGGCAATATACAGGGGATCAGGCCTTGTTGACAAATCTGTTCTCGGTTCAAACCTGACAACAGTCGTGGTATTCATACCGCTTCTTCTGATTACCGGAATAGTTGGCTCGATTTTGCATGACGTTTCCCTGACATTCATGATAAGTATCCTCTCATCCCTTATTGTTGCCCTTGTCTTTGTCCCGTGGATACTCAAATATGTATTGAAGGAGGACGGAAATAGGGAAGCAAAGCGCGAAAGCCTTTTTATAAAAATGGTCAACAGGATAGAAAAAGGTTATAACAGGGCACTTGGCTTTACACTCAGATATCCTTCATTCATCCTGGCAATCGGAGTCGGTGTTCTGCTTATAACACTTTATACCCTCCCTCAGATGAACACAGCATTCATTCCATCAACAGATAACAATGATTTTTATGTCACAGTTGATTTTCCGTACGGGTACCGTCTTGAGGATACAAAAGAGGGAATGGAAAAAATTGAGAAGATACTTCTTGAAGTTGTAGGGGAGGAGAATATACAGAACTACCTTGTTTACTCTGGAAAGAGCACTGAGGTATTCTCATTTAGCAACAAACCGAGTCAGGGTGGTATACATGTCCTTCTTGTTCCTGTCGGAAAAAGGAAGTTCAAAATCCAGGATATAATAAAGACGTTGCAGTATGAGCTTCAGGCAAATATACCAGATGCAACCCTTGTTGTCTCAAACGGAGGTTACGACAGACTTGTCGGCTTTATTTCCGGAGGCGGAGGATATGGCCTTAAACTTATAGGGGATGATCAGGAAAAACTTTATGAGGCAGCTCTCCAGATTCAGGAGTATCTCCTTTCAGACCCTGAAGTTGTTTCAACTGCAATTGACTGTAATTATGATGATGTCAACGCAGTTATCAGTGCCTCTAACGACTATCTTTCATCATTTGGCCTGACAAGTTATGAGGCCGGAATGACAAGTGCTATTCTGTTTAACGGTATGGATGTCGGAAGCTTTACATCTTCAGATGACAATAAACGGTACGAGATACACCTGTCATCTGATATTCTCGATTATCCTGTGAATGAATCCACGCTATCACTTGTAACCCTGACAACCCAGGCAGGAAGCAAAGTGGCACTGCCCAGCGTTTCGGACCTGATTATGGAAAATAACCTTTCCGAGGTCAATCATACTGACAGAAATAAGTCGGTTACTGTTACAGCCCAGCTTACCACTGAGTCTGCCCAGAATGTTACATCTAGGGTGGACGCTTTTATCAGGGAGAATCCGCTTCCTGATGGTGTCGAGAGTGCAACAGGCGGTATCGGAGAACTTGTGGATTCTGCAATAAAACCGATTCTTGAAGCACTTATAATAGCAATATTCTTGGTCTATTTTGTAATGGTTGTAATATTTGAGCGCTATAAACAGCCATTTCTGGTTATGCTGACTGTCCCGTTCTGCGTCATAGGTGTAGCTTTGTCCCTTGCTCTTTTCGGATCTTCACTGAACCTTGTTTCAATGATGGGAGTAATATCCCTTGCCGGCATGCTTGTAAATAATGGTATTATCATGGTCGATTACATCAATCAGCTTGAGAGACAGGAGAGAACAGAACTGCTGAATAAGGCGGGTGTTGATACCTCAATACTTTCTGAAAAAGAACTGATGGGAATTCTTGATGAGAATGTTGAACTTGAGATGCTCAGAAAAAATACACAGAATGGCACTTCAAGCAGGCTACGCCCTATACTGATGTCATCTTTGACGACAATTCTTGGGGTAATTCCCATGGCCATGGCAATAGGCGAGGGAAGTGAAGTCTATGCACCACTGGGACAGGTTATCATGGGTGGTCTTACAACGAGTATGCTTATTACGCTTTTTATCATGCCGGTTTTCTACTATCTGGCAGAAAAGAGTGCAATAAAGAAACTATACCGAAAGAAAGCAAAAAAAAGAGAAGAAAGCGGAGAGGAATAATGAAAAGAAATAATAAACTGCTCCTGATTACATTTATACTTTTACTGTTAACAGTTATTTCCTGTGAGAATGTATATTACTCGGGTCTGGCAGGGCGTGTTATTGACAGCGATACTTCATCTGGTATCGGAGGAGTAAATGTCTATGCCTATACTTCAGAAAGTGACCGCGACAGGGCGTTCTCTGCTTGGAGCAGAAATGGTAACACCGATCCTTCCTGTTCATTCCGTGCAACAAGTGATGTAAACGGAAACTATTCATTCGGGAAAATTGTGTGGAAACAGGCAAACAGCAAATTCGGCAAGGATTATTCAATCAGCAATATCTATCTGATATTCTTCAGTGAAGAGTACGGCCTGAATAAGAGCGAAAGAATCAGTGTTGTATCATCTTCATCAAACCAGAGTTCACTTACTTCAAGGCTCACAAAGGTAATGAAGGAAAGCAATGTCACATTCTCCTTTGTCAATGAGGAGACTAACAACGTGGCAAATGATACTTTTGATTTCACTTATTCGTATAACAACGGATACAGGATTATAACCAATGATGTGACAACAACAAATGGTGTTTATTCCCTGACAGTCACCTACATTGGAGATGGAACTGTGCTTACTGTCAGCAATGTCTCCAATCCTCTTAATAACTGGTCGTCATCTTCTTCCAAGGAAATAAAGGTAAACTCACCGAATGTGAACCAGGAGAAAATCAGTGTAATAAGGGACAACTACAATATAGGATCTTCCGGAATTTCCGGAATCATCACATACGCCGGACCCGCAACGAGTGTTGCCCAGTACAACGGAGCAACACTTGAGGCAGTAGCAGGAGGTGTGACCAGTACCACAACACTTCTTTTTGATACAACCGGGTGGAATTTAAATGATTCATCAATTGTCTATGGAACAATTCCATTTTCGGGAATACTGAATAACTATGAGTCGGCTGAAGCCCCTCAAATCACATTCACTGTGAAAAAAGGTGGAACTGCACTGACTGCATTGCAACTGAAAGGGAATACCTGGACCCCAGGTAAGGATTCATCTGTCAGCCAATACAACCAGATGTCTCTGACGGGAACAAACTGATGGTGAAAAGACTAATAACAGCGCTCTTGCTATCTTTGTTTTCTATAGGATATATTTCCTCATCGCCCTACTCAGTTGATGATCTGCTGTTATCACTGAGGACCAATAATACAGATCTGAGAAGTATTGATTTGGACATATATAATGCAGAGCTTGATGTAAAAGATGCAAAGGCGGCTTATTATCCCCAGATAAACATGAGTATGGCTTCGCTTTATATGACAAATCCTCCGGTTGGTCCGGTTGATATAGCAACTGATGATATTCTCTCAGGTCTCAGTGTTCCCGGTGGACTTAACGGAGGATATATCAGGGTATTTGATGGTATGGAAAACACATACTACAATGCTTCAGTTTCTTTGACCCAGCCTCTGATTACCTGGGGAAAGATTCCACTTTCAGTGAAGCTGTTCAAAACAGCATCATCAATACAGAGCCTGAGACGAACAGACAAGGAAAGACAGCTTGAAGCAGAACTGATTATAAGGATCTATTCACTCAAATACCTGAATGAGATCTTTTCCATACTGGAAGAAATGCAGAGCAATGCAGCTGAACTGGTGGAAATTTCCCGCTCGTCCCGTGACAGCGGAGTCATGACAGATCTTGACTTACTTGAAAATGAGATACTCAGTAAGGAGACCGGTGTTGCAATTTCTGAAGTAGTTTCAAATATGAATAACCTTGTGACAGGGATAGCTACAATCACAGGACTTTCTGAGCTTAGCGTAAAGGATATCGTGTTTCCTGAAGATACATCGTATCTGAGAAAGTATTCATCTGAAAGTCTTTCTCTTCTGCAGGATAAGGCTACAAATCCGGCTGTTGACTCTTTGAAAATGATAAATAAGCTTTCTTCAGTGCATAAGCTTCAGGAAGATATCTATTACCGTTCAATGTACGGAGTCCCGGATTTTGCCATGAATCTTTCCTTGTCCTACGGAGGCTCCCGTTTCCCTCTTTTTGAAACAGGCTGGATGCAGAAAGATGACTGGTCAGTAAACATTGCCTTTGTCATGCAAAGCAATCTATGGGATGGAGGAAAGACGCTCAATAATATCAGCCGTGCCAAAGCTTCCCAGGAAGAGGACAGAATAAGTTATGATAAAGCAGTTCTTGAACTCAGGGGTGCTGTGAGTGACAGCTACAATGCAATGCTTCTTTCACTTTCAAAACTTGATTATCTTTCCTTGAAAGGCGAAAGCCTTGGTAAACGCCTTGAATCAACCGTTACTGAGTTTGAAAAAGGAAGCAAGGGAAAAGCAGATGTTATTCAGGACAGAATCAGTTTTCAGAAAAATGAAATTGAAAAACTTAAAGAGACGATTAATATAACCCAGAATGTTTTTATGCTGGATTATCTTTGTGGCGAAGAATTCACTCACTAGTGCCTGTAATTATTATTGACGTAATAAGTTATAAACTGAATAATTCCAATTAAATATGGAAAAGGATATGACTGAGGGCAAAGCCCTTCCTCTTTTGCTGTTTTTCACCATACCGCTTTTTTTCGGCAATATTTTCCAACAGCTTTATGCAATGGTTGACACTATTGTTGTAGGTCGCTTTGTCGGAGTGGAAGCTCTTGCAGCAGTAGGCAGTGTCGGTGGCTTTTCCTTCATGGTAATCGGATTTGCTTCCGGCCTCGCACAGGGGTTTGCGGTCCTGATTTCACAGCGTTTCGGGGCAAAAGATGAAGAGGGAATAAAAAAAGCATATACACAGGGAGTTATTTCCTGTTTTGCTGTAACGATTGTAGTATCGGCAGCCTTCTATGTGCTGAGTATGCCCCTTCTTCACCTTATAAATACCCCTGACAATATAATTGAGATGGCAAATGATTATATATCGATTATCTATGCCTTTCTTATAGCAAATGTGTTTTTCAATTATTTCTCGTCGATACTAAGGGCACTTGGCGACAGTAAGAGTCCTGTTATCTTCCTTCTGATTGCTTCAGTCCTGAATATAGTTCTTGATTTGTTCCTGATTATTGTCATTCCGCTTGGAGTAAAGGGCGTAGCCATAGCAACAGTCGTTTCCCAGGCTGTCAGTGCATTTATTGCATATTTTTATATCCAGCATAAGTTCAAGGTATTCAAGACTGTACGTGCTGACTGGACTATTGATTGGGCTCTGATTAGAAAGCTTCTGTCTATCGGGCTTCCGAGTGCATTGCAGTTTTCAGTCTGTGCAATAGGTACAATCATTGTTCAGGCAGTCCTGAATCCATTTGGCTCAGACTGCATCGCCTCTTATGCTGTCGGGATAAAAATCGAGAACGTACTTACCCAGTTTTTCCCTGCAATAGGAATGGCAATCAGTACCTATGCAGGACAGAACCTCGGAGCAGGGCAGTTTGACAGAATCAGAGTCGGATTCAGAAAAGCAGTTTTACTATCCAATATCTATGCAATTATTGCGACTGTACTGACTATCTTCTTAAGCAGACCGCTTTCTCTTTTGTTTATCGAAGGAAACGAAGGGAACCAGGAGGTAATTAGAATGGCAGTCCAGTATTCTGTTCTTGTCTCCCTGTTTTATATTCCTCTCGGTCTTATTTTCGTTTATAGAACAGGGTGTCAGGGGCTTGGAAGCGGAACGATACCGCTTTTAAGCAGCATCATAGAACTCGTTGCAAGGATAATAGCAGCATTTGCTCTTCCCGGTCTTTTGGGTTACTTTGGAATTTGCCTTGCTTCCCCTGTTGCATGGATCGGGGCAGGGTTCCTTCTTCCGTTTATTTACCACAATTACTTCAGCAAGCTTATAAAATCCTATAATAAGCCTGGCCTTGCAACTTATATCCATTAGACAAAAAAACGGGTTCACAACGCTGTGAACCCTACATCTCCTAGGAGAGTCGAACCCCTGTTGACGGGATGAAAACCCGTTGTCCTAACCACTAGACGAAGGAGACATGTTGGATGAGCCGCACAAGATTCGAACCTGTGACCCACGCCTTAAAAGGGCGTTGCTCTACCTACTGAGCTAGCGGCCCATTTATGCAACAAATTGAAAATAGTATATTTTCCCCATTTAAGTCAATAGATATAAGGAAAACTATGTGAAACCTGACTCACCTAAAAGTACCGGATTGTACTATACTGACATAGGAGGACTTTATGAAAGTTGAACTGAAGAAGAAACCAATTATATATCCTTGTCCGGCTTTGATGATTGGAACATATAATCCGGATGGATCAGAAGATGTGATGATGGCAGCTTGGGGTGGCATTCATGATGATAATGAACTTTATATCTGCCTGAGTGAAGATCATAGAACTGCAAAGAATATTCTTGAAAGGAAAGCATTCACAATAGCTTTTGCAACAGTAGAAGAGCTTGTTGCCTCTGACTATGTTGGGATTGTAAGTGGCAACAAAGAGAAAGATAAATTCAAAAAAGCAGGTTTTACTGCAAGTAAGAGCAATAAAGTCGATGCTCCGATAATAGACAATTATCCGCTTACAGTGGAGCTGACACTCAAAAGCTATGATAAAGGTCTTATTGTTGGCAATATTGAGGGAGTTATTGCCGATGATTCCATTCTGACAGATGGTAGAGTGGACCTTGGGAAATTCCATCCGGTTATGTTTGATCCTGACAATAATACTTATCATGAAATCGGAAAGAAGGTTGGTAAGGCATTTTCTGACGGACTGGAACTCAGATAATGGCAGATATCAGCATTTACGAAAACGGAATCAGCGAAAAGTATAAAAAATTCTCCTCGTCCCTTTGTCCGGGAGGGGAGGTTTTTCCACGCCTGGGAGTCCCGATTCCATATATTGATAATCTTGCAAAGACTGTCGATAGAAGGAAAACAGTTCCATTTTCCTATCATGAAGATGTTATCCTTTATGGTTTTTCTCTCGGAAAAGACAAAATGGGTTTTTCTCAAAAACTTGATGAGCTTGAGTTTCTTCTTCCGTATTTTTCCTCATGGGATCAGACAGATACGGTTTCTTCCCGTTTCAAGGTCAACAAGAAGGATAAGGATGATATGTTCACATACTTTTCATCTCTCACAGAAAGAAAGGAAACCTATATACGCCGTTTCGGAATAATCTGGCTACTGGGTAACAGGAATCATTTTGATAAGCATAAGGTAATTTCCTTGATTGTCAGGGCAGACAACAGTGAATACTACATACAGATGGCCGTTGCATGGAGTCTTGCTACATTCTATGTGGATAGTCCGGATGAGTTTTATACTTATTTTGATATGGTATCTGCTCAGACAAGGAAACTGGCACTGCGCAAAGTGAGGGAGTCGAGGCGCTACAAAGGTGGCCTTGCTGAATAATACAGGTAAGTAACTGTTTATAATAAAAGGAAATAAATATTTACCTTTTGTCTTGTTATTTATTTTCCTTCGTTTTAAAGTTTACATATGGCAATTATAAGATCATCAAAACCGGTTTTACTCAGAAAGGATATGGATGCAGTCTTGCAGACCATGGTTGATGAGAAAATCGGACCGGGTGAAAAGAAAAGGGAGTACGTGTCCCTTTTTGCCTCCTACATTCACAGGTCTTCAGGCTTTGCACTCAGGTCCTACCTTGATGCAATTGTATTTTCCCTGGATGCATTGGGTCTTGAAAAAGGGGATGGGGTGGCCTTGTCAGTGCTTACTCCAAGAATTTACCTTGAAGCAATAAAACGCCTTGAACTGAATCCTGTCCTTCTTGATGTGGGGGAAGACATGATGATTTCCATTAAGGGGCTCGAGGATAATATCGATAAAATCAAAGGTATTGTCTATTATGAGCCTATCTGCCAGGTTCCGAGAACATTTGATCCTATCCGTGAGTTCTCCATTCCGGTTCTTGAGGATATATCCGAATCAGTCGGTTCATCTTTCGGGGAGGAAGGTGAGGAGCCAAAGGATAAAAAAGGAAAAACAGGCCAGGCCTCAAAGGAGGATACCGCTCTGACCCGTTCCGGGCGTCTTGGCAAAATTGTAATAGCATCAAGCGAAGAGGATGATATTGTTTCCACAGCGGGAGGGGCAATACTTTTGTATGATGATGAGGATACAGGAGAAAGGATAAAAAAGAATCTCGGATCTTTTTCGTCATATCTTGAAATGCCTGATCTGAATGCAGCTCTCGGCGTAATCCAGATAACTAAGCTTGACCAGATGATTTCCAGACGCCGCTCATTGTACAGGGAATATCTGAATGCGACACTGAAGACCAAGGCAAAGCCATTTGGCTCGGCCTCAAACCTGTTTAATCCTAACGGAGCATGTTATTCGGCCATCGTTCCCTCTAGGGTAGACGAAGCAAAGGAATTTGCCCGCAAGTATGGAGTTAGTACAGAAAAGACATTTTCAGGGGCAATCGGTGCGCGTTACCTTGATAAAGTTGACAGATTCCCAAACGCAATCCCTGCGCTGACCCGGGCTGTTTCATTTCCTTTATATCCATTCTTATCTAGTATGGACATAGATACTATAATCAAGGTATTGAGCCATCTGCATTGAGGAAATATGTCAAAAGTAAGTAATGTTGTTATAGTTGCAAATTCCAGCAAGGAAAAAAGTGATTCCATAAGCAAAGAAATACTTTCTTATCTGGAGGAAAAAGGTATTAACGGAAGAGTGATACTGACAGACCTGAAAGGGGAAAATCTTTCTGTTCCATATGAGACAGACCTTGTTATCACCCTGGGAGGTGACGGAACAGTGCTTGCAGCATCACACAGTGTTGCAGAAAATGGGATTCCTGTACTTCCTGTGAACCTGGGTACTTTCGGCTATATAACCGAAATAGGAAAGGATGAGTGGAAAGAAACCCTGGATGAATACTTCAAAAACGGAAAGAATATATCAAGACGCCTTACACTCAGGGTAAGCGTCAAAAGAAACGGTAAGAATGTTTTCTCTTCCTCAGCACTCAATGAGGCTGTTGTTTCTTCATCGGGAATAGCAAAAGTCATAAATCTGGAACTGCTTCTGGATAAGACCAAGGCAGGCTCATTCCGTGCCGACGGAATGATAATAGCCACTCCGACAGGATCTACAGGTTATTCACTTGCTGCAGGAGGTCCGATTCTTGAATCTGATATGTCAGCTGTAATAATTACCCCTATTTGTCCTTTTACCCTTTCAAACAGACCCCTTGTTACCGGAGATAAGACTGTGACTATCATAGTCAAGGAAAACCAGAGGGCGAATGTTGTCCTGACTGTTGATGGACAACTTACTTTCAAGCTGGAAGAAAACGACGAAATTGTCATAGAAAAAAGCAGATCAAAGCTGATTCTGATACATTCACTGAAACGAAACTTCACTGAAATAATCAGGGAAAAGCTTCACTGGTCCGGAGATATGCATGCTTGAGTCTTTGAGTGTAAGAAATTATGTTCTGATCGATGAACTGAATCTGGATTTCTCGGAGGGCTTTACAGCCCTTACAGGTGAAACCGGTTCGGGTAAATCAATAATTCTGGGAGCACTTTCCCTCCTTCTTGGGGCAAAGGCAGATAAAGACGAAGTAAGAATGGGCGCAGAATCAGCAGAGATTTCCGGCGTGTTTTCCTACAATGGGAACCTTGTTCCCCAATGGCTTGAAGAGCACGGCGCACTCTCAGACGGGGAACTGGTTATAAGACGTAAAATCAGGGTAAACGGAAAGAGCCTGTATACGGTCAATGGCGTGAATATAACACGGCAGGAAGGACAGGATCTCGGTTTCCTCCTTGTTGATATATCGTCCCAGCATGAGCACCAGAGCCTCTTGAGGGAATCAAATCTCCGTTATATGGTTGACCAGGCCTCTGGCACACTCGGTTTAACTGAAGAGTATAAAAAGTCGTATAACCTGATGAAGGCAAAGCAGAAGCAAGTAAGCGAAAGTGTGGAAAAACTGAAAAAAGCCCAGGATGAGGAGGAGTATATAAGGTTCTGCCTTAATGAGCTTGAAGGGGCAGATATCAAGCCCGGTGAGGATGAGAAGCTGAAAAATGAAATTGACCTTATCAGTTCATCTGAGTTTTTGATGGAAAACCTTTCTTCATCCGGCGCTACTCTCAGGGAGAGCCTTTCTGCCATGAATACAGCCTTAATGTACCTTAAAAAAGCAAACAAGAAGGATGCGAACCTCACAGTATTTGTTGAACGCCTTGAGTCTGCCTCAATTGAAGGGGAGGACATAGCTGAATCTATAAGGGATTACATGTCTTCGTTTTCGTTCAGTGAGTATGAACTGGAGGAAAAAAACCAGAGACTGAGCCAGCTTCAGAAGATCAAAAGAAGGTTCGGACCTACTTTGAGCGATGCAATCAATAAACGTGATGAGTACAGGGAAAGACTATCCCTACTGGAAGTATCCTCAGATGTTCTTTGTAAACTGGAAAAGGAGGTCTCCGTCCTGTCTGAAGCGACTGAGACTCTTGCTTCAAAGCTCTCGGAAAAAAGAAAAAAGGGTGCTTTGAAGCTTCAGAATGATCTTGAGAATACACTCAAGCGTCTTGCTATGAGGGATGCCAGACTTGAAATAGTCATAAGTGATACTGAACTGGGGCCCTCAGGAAAGGATAAAGTCACTTTTATGCTACAGAGCAATAAAGGGGAAAGCTCATCTCCTTTACAGAATGCTTCTTCCGGTGGAGAACTATCAAGGATACTTCTTGCCCTTAAGGTAAACCTGAAGGGGGACGGAAGTGTCCCATGTATGATTTTTGATGAAATTGATTCTGGACTTGGGGGAAAGACTGCATCTGTTGTGGCAGATGAATTGCTTGCGCTGAGTAAGAGAGAGCAGGTTATTGCAATAACACATCTTCCTCAGATTGCTTCAAGGGCAGATGAACACCTTCTGGTGCTCAAAAGGGAGGAAAAAGGAAGGACTGTTTCCTCAATAAGGAGAATTACCGGAGATGAAAGGGTAAGGGAAATTGCCCGCCTCCTTTCTGGAGAAACAAGCGATATTTCCCTGGATCATGCAAAAAGCCTACTCAAAGTTAAGGGCCCTGAGTGTTTCTCTGAGTAAATCAGGACTGATATCCTTACTGGTTTTTTCCAGATAGTACATATACATGACATCCTGAAGTGATTTGCTTTCCGGCTCAAGGCCGTGGCTCCTTGAAAGACTGAGAGTGAAGAGAATCTCCTCAAGATCTTCGTTCTTTACTCCGTTTTTCATGATTTTTCCTGCCAGTTCTTTCAAATATGCACAAATGATGTTCTGCATTAAAGTGATATCACTTTCCCTGCCATATTTCTTTATAAATTCAATGATGCTTCCGATTGATGCTTTCCTCTGGTCCTTTTCCATAGTAGTACTGTCTGAGAAAATGGACTTTAACAGCCAGATACTCAGGCCAAGGTTTTCGACAACGGCAGAGTTCATAGCCCCGCTTTTGTCCTTTTTTACCAGAGATGCAAACTCGTTCATGCTTTTACTTAGAGGAATAATCAGATCCAGGTGTGAACTGTTGATTTTCCTGTCAATCCATTTGAGGGAATCATCAACAATCCTGGAAGGAATATCAGAGCTTTTAATCTGGTATTTCCTGTCCGGTGCCTTTTTGTCTGAAAGGAAGAAATCAATGTTGTTCCTTTCACCGTTTTCACTTAGGACATTGAAAGCAAAGCTCTCATCAGTGAGATTGTTTTTAACTCTTATTGCAAACTTTCCTGTTTCTTCCTTATCGAGACCCAGAAGTTTGAAGTAACCGTAGGTATCTGTGTAGTCTTTTTCTGATGCGAGTATATGGTTGAGAACAAAGAAGACTGAGGCTTCAATCTCCCCATCAATTCTTTTGAGTTCCTCTTTGCTTATACTCATTCCGTCTCCCATTTCCCTTATATTTGACTTTGCATTGCCAATATCCTGCAGGAATGGAAGAAGAAGGTCAGCAGTAGTATATTCCTGGAATATGCTTATTGCATATAAGGCATATTTTATATCCTGCCTTGGTTCCAGACCTGAAATATCTGAGAAGAACCATCCACAGCTGGTAAAAGAAAAGTGTTTGTTTTTTATACCGTCGAGCATTTTGGATAGGTTTATATCTTCCTTTTCATAAAAACTGTAACTTTCATGAAGGTGTTTTACAAAAGAGTAAAAGCTGAGTTCCCCGCTGAAAGCAGGTGAGGCCATTATAAGAAGCTCTTGCGCACTGAGTTTTTCTGAAAAGATCCTTTTTACTTCAGATGAAAATATAGCTTCAAGCTTATCAGAAAGGTTATTGAGTGCGTCTCTTAACGGGGTTCTCCATTCCTGGTTCCATCCTGGTTCTCCGCCTGTATGACAGCCACAGTTTTTGTACCACCTTGATACTCCATGGGAGCATGACCAGGAAGTTCCTTTTCTGTCCTCTCCCTCAAGGAGAAATGCCCTAAGTTCTGATGGGTGCTTTTCAAGAAAACTGGGATAGTTGTCAAAAACAAAGTCATCCCGTTCATTTACCTTCTGTATAAGGGCAGATAATGCCATATCCCCATATGGCTCATGATGCCCGTATATTTCTCCGTCAGTAGCTGTATGTATAAGATCCGGTTTATCTTCTTTCCTGATTCTGTTCAGATCTTCGTAAAGGGCATCAGCTGAACGCAGCAAATGGCCGAATGAAATATCAGAGGCAAGTCCTGGGTGGTAGAAAAAAGCACTAATCTTTCCCCCGGTTTCACCCTCAAGAATATAACTTTTCCCGTATGGGGCAGGCCTTCCGTCAAGATTGATTATCTGACCGTTTTCATCTTCCACAGCTCCGCACTGCCATGGGGAAAGGATTACAAACTTTATTCCATTTTCACTCAGAAGATCTATTACTTTTCCGTTTATAGCACACTCAGGGAGCCAGAAACCTTCAGGTTTTCTCCTAAAGTAGTGCTCAAAACTCTTTATTCCCCAAATAATCTGGAGTCTAGCATTCTCAGTTTTGTCCAAAGGCAGAATAGTATGGTTGTACCCTTGTGCAATTGCGTTCCCATGTCCGAGCCGCTTTAAAGATTCCCCGTCTGCCTTCACTATTTCGCCAAGCGTTTCAGGATGCTCCCTTTCCAGCCATGACAGAAGTGTGTGTCCGAAGTTGAATGATATGTAAGAGTAGTTGTTTGTCAGAGAAAGAATTCTGCCGTTGCTATCAAGGTATCTGCTTTTTGTATTTGCACTGTAGCAGTTATCGTATATCTTCTCATTCCAGTCCTCATAAGGGGATGCACTTTCCTGCTTTGGAATAAGTCCTGTCAGAGGATTTTCCCTAGGAGGCTGATAGAAGTGCCCATGAAGAATCAGGGATGTTTTTTTCATATTGTTTTCCATCAGAAAGATGATAACAAAAAGTTAAAGCTTTAATCATCACCATGTATATAAATAGAGCAAATCCGGAGCGTGAAAAAAGGTCTCTTGTTGACCAAAATTTACTATTTCTTTAATGTTTATGAGGGTAGGCGAAACTAAAAATGGTATTAGTACGTTTGGATGCACTTTCAACTAGTGAACTGAGGAGCATTGCACACTCGGAAGATATTGAAAATGTGGATCAGCTTAGCCGTGATGAGTTAATCCAGGCCCTCAGGGAAATATACGAGGAAGAGAACGACGAGTATAACGTGGAAGAAGCCCTGAGTCATAATACCAGATACCTTTCGGGTATCACAGATTACAGGGAAATAGGGGAAAGCATTGAGCAGCTTCCCGGTGTCCAGAGTCTTCCTGCTTTCTATCCTGAAACAACTTCAATACATCTGCTTTATAAAAACAGTGACTGGGGGTACGCTTTCTGGAATATAAGTAAACTTGACAGGGAGAAAATTACAGAAAAGAGACTATCGGTTTTTCTTCGTGTAAGCCTCCGTCTGGAGGGTCTGGAACAGACTTATGATATTCCGATTACAGAAAAAGATACTGAGTGGAATATCAGCCTCCCTACCAAAAAGGGAAAGTGCGAACTTTCACTTATTACAGAAGATAAGGAGGGCAGAAGAGACGCACTTGCATTCTCTGAACCTCTGGAACTTAACTATTCATATTATCTGGATAATAAAGATGCAATAAAAAGGAATGCAGCACTCCTTCCCATTTACATTTCTCTTATTGTTACAAGGGAAGGGGAAATGCTTCATACCCCGCTTGTGGATCAGGTTATTTCTGCATTTGTCGAGGAGAATGTCTATGAATAATGTCAATCTGATTCTCCATGCACATCTTCCGTATGTAAGGCATCTTGAATATGAGAAATTCCTTGAAGAGAACTGGCTCTTTGAGTCCCTAAACGAAAGCTATATTCCCCTTCTGAGAAAGCTTCTGGCCCTCAATGAGAGAAATGTAAAGTATAAAATATCTATCTGTTTTTCTCCGACACTTACCACTATGTTGCTTGATAAACCTTTGCAGGAAAGGTTTGTCTCTTATATGGAGAGCAGAATTGAACTGGGGGAGAAGGAAGTAGAAAGGACAGAGAGGGAGGATTGTGAGTGTCATGAAATGGCTATCCATTATCTTGAAACAGCCAGGGACAATCTCAGTTTCTATGAGGAATATGACAGGAATATCCTTCAGGGGTTCAAGCAACTGGCTGCTCTTGGCCGCATTGAACTTCTTGCTACAGCAGCAACACATGCATATCTTCCTCTTTACAAGGATTTTCCGACAGCAATAAATGCCCAGCTTGAGGTAGGGATACAGACGCATCAGGAAACATTCAAGATGGCTCCGCGTGGTTTCTGGCTTCCTGAGTGTGGCTTCTATCCGGGGCTTGACCGGGTGCTTGTGGCAAATGGCATTGATTGGTGCAACATATCACCACAGTCGGTAATTACCAGCCCTGACTGCTCGAGATACGCCGGCTATGAGCCTGTTGTGCTTCCTTCCGGCCTTTATGGCTTTGCCCGTGACTGGAATATCACGAATCTGATATGGTCAGGAAAATTCGGTTATCCATGTGATCCTGACTACAGGGAGTTCTACAGGGATATCGGCTATTACCTTCCCCTTGAATACGTCAAGCCATATATCCATGAGCCTGAAGTAAGGGTATTTACCGGTTATAAATACTATGCAATTACTGACCGTTCAGACAACAAGCATTTTTATAACATGAAAAAAGCCGGGGAAAAGGTCAGACTTCATGTGGACAATTTCATTTACAATATTGAGCGCAAAGGAGTGATGCTTGAAGCAAACGGCATTGAAGATCCCACATTCAACCTCACGTTCGATGCGGAACTATTCGGGCACAGATGGTTTGAAGGACTTGATTTTCTCAGTGCATTCCTAGAGAAAACCGCCCAGAGTAATACACTTGAGCTGACAACCCCATCTTCTCTTATTGACAGTGGAGTCAAAAACGAGAGACTGAGGATCAATGAATCCAGCTGGGGACAGAACGGGGGAGCAGATACATGGCTTGATTCCTCTAATGCATGGATTTATCATCACACGCATGAAGCAATAAAGAGAATGCAGGAACTTACGCACCGCTTCCCTGATCAGGGTTCACTGAAAGGACGTTTTCTGAAGCAGGCAAGCCGTGAGGTCCTTCTTGCTATGGCAAATGACTGGCCGTGTATAATCCATGACAATACTTCAGTCACTTATGCGGAAAAGAGACTTACAAATCACCTCGGTTCATTCAATGTGGTTTATACCTGTATGTGCAGGAATACAGTCAACACAGAGTGGCTGATAAATGCGGAAAAGAGGAATGCGATATTTCCCAATCTTGATTACAAGCTTTTCGATCCTGATAAATTCTGATAATTGCTGTTTTAATTAAGGCATTTTTCCCTTAACCTACTAGTAAATGAAAAGGGGTTGAGAATGAGGGATTTTTTTAACGGTATCGCTTCCTTTCTGTCAAAAAGCGGAATACCTGTAATAACACTGATCATTTCAGCACTTCTTGGTATATTCATCATCAAATGCCTGATGAAGATTATCAAGATGCTTCTTTTGCAGTCCTCGACAGATAAGCTTCTTGTACGCTTTATCCTGTCAATAATACAGATAGCACTGTGGCTGTGTCTGTTTCTTGTCTGTTTCAAGATGATTGGAATCAGCACAACCGGTTTTGTCGCAGCAATCAGTGCAGTAATGCTTGCAATCGGATTATCAATACAGGATATTATCGGAGGTGTGGCATCCGGAATGATTCTCGTAACAACACATCCTTTCAGGATAGGAGACTATATTGAAACCGATGAAGTAGGTGGGACTATAAAGGAAGTAACCCTGTTCCATACAATTCTGAATACCCCTGACAATAAACGTGTCAGGGTCCCGAACAAGAATGTATTCAATGATGTTCTTACAAACTATTCTTCAAATGAACTGAGACGCCTTGATCTGACAATGGATATTGACTATGCGTCAGATAAGGATAAAGTAAAGGACGTTTTCCTTTCGGTTGCGTCTTCCCAGTCCGGAGTCCTTAAAGATCCTGCCCCTGTGGTAAGGGTAAAGGAACTCAATGAGGGAAGTGTTGTATACCTTTTGAGGCTCTGGGTGCCAAACAATGATTATTGGACAGTAAAGTTTGAGCTTCAGGAAAAACTCCTTGAGGCATGTAAGAAAAATGGAATTGTGGTTGCATTGCCGCAGGTTGCCATCTCATACAGGGAAAACCTCGGCGGAATTCCTTTTGAAACGGAGGTGAAAGTATGATGTTGCTTCCACTAGTTGCAAAAATCAGTTTGAAGGAAGAAACCATTGAAGTTCTTGAAAAATGCGGAAAAGCACTGGTCTGGTGGGTCATCGTAGCTATTCTGATGTTCATCATCACATTTTCACTTGGTCTTTTCTCCCATCCCCTGAATGCCGCAATCAAAAGGCTTAAAAAACTCAAAGCAAAAACCTCAGCAGTGATTTCGGCCCTCGGAAGTGAAGTGAAAACCCAGAAACTCGTTGCGCTTCTCCGCCTGCTCAAACTTAAGGAAAAGAGTGTTCAGAAAGCAGTCAATGTATATATTTATGATGACCAGAGCAGTGAAAACACCATGCTCGACTCAGCTGAGGCAAAACTTGAGAGGATTATCTTTCTTCTTGATGACTGTGCAAGCCTTGTCATTGAGCAGAACATTGAGGAGATAAAGGCTCATCTTGATGAGATTATGGCCCTCACAGATGAGGCCACCGACGGCTTTAGAAAAGTCATAGACCATGATATACGGAAAAAACTGCTTAAAGTCTGAACCAATCCCCGGAAACGGGGAATTTTTTTTGCCTTTGTTTCTTTTGTGAAAGTGGGATAGAAGTGAAAATACCCAGATCACAGAAGAAAAAAAATATCTTTTCTATAACTACTTGTCGTTAAACAAAATACATAGATTAAAAACCTGAAATAAAGAATCAGCGCAAAAAAGTTTGGCTTAAAAGTGTTGAATTGTGGGTGAAAATGGGTTAAAGTGGTTCATGACGCGGGTGATATCCCAGTAAAGTGGCGGAAAGATGAATTTTCTAACAGGAATGTATAACTGCAAGTTTGATGACAAGGGTCGACTGACTTTGCCTGCAAGACTTAGAAATTGCTTTTCCGCGGAGCAGGTTAGAGTTCTGCCGGGTTTTGATGGAAACTACCTGGTTGTAATGTCTGATGAAAAGTTCCAGGAGACCATTGTCGGGCCAATCTTTTCAACCCCACAGGCCATGTTTGACAAGGTTAAAAGGGAACTTGCCAGAAAGCTCATTGCACCGGCTGTTCCGACTCAGATTGATGGCTCAGGCAGAATTAATATCCCTCTTGAACTCAGAAAGGATTGCAAGCTTCTGAACAAGGGGGATGTATTATTGGTTGCTACAGGATACATGATTGAATTATGGAATCCTGAAGAATATAAAAAAGCAAACTCGGAGAATGAGGAAAAATCACTTTCAGAGCTTGCACAGGAAGTCTTTAACCAGGGGTAGCTATGGAGATCCTTCATTATCCTGTGATGCATAAAGAGGTCCTTGAAGGATTGAAAATACCTGAAGGTGACACACTTCTGATTGATTGTACTACAGGAGAGGGGGGACACACTGCACTCTTTCTTGAAGCTTACCCTCTTTTGAATGTAATCGGTCTTGACAGGGATCAGGATATACAGAAAAAAGCAATCGAGCGCTTTTCCCGGTACGGGGGAAGGTTTACTCCGGTCAACACCTGGTTTGACGAGTACCTCCAGAATGAGGACGGGGAAAAGGCCGATGCTATTCTTTTTGATCTTGGAATATCTGTCTTTCACTACGAAGAAAGTGAAAGGGGATTTTCCTTCAGAAAAGATGAGAGACTGGATATGCGTCTTGATAAGAAACAGAGGCTTTCAGCTTTTGAAGTAGTGAATACTTACAGCGAGGAAGAACTGGCAGACCTGATATACAAATACGGAGAAGAAAGGTATTCAAGACGTATAAGCCGGGCAATATGCCAGAAGAGAAATGAAAAAGAGATTGTCACATCAAGTGAGCTAGCTGACCTGATTTTCTCCTCTGTCCCACGGGATTACCGTTATGGACATATCCACCCGGCAACCCGTACTTTCCAGGCACTCCGTATTGAAGTTAATAAAGAATTGGAAAGAATAGAGCCCGCACTTGAAAATGCGGTCCGGATATTGAAAAAAGGTGGCAGGATTGCCGTTATTACATTCCATTCCCTTGAGGACAGGATTGTCAAATGGTATTTCAAGAACCTTGAGAAGGATTATGGCTGTATAAGGATTCTTACAAAGAAGCCGATTGTAGCAACAGATGAGGAGAAAAAGGAAAATCCTCCGAGCCGATCGGCAAAACTCAGGATAGTGGAGAAACTGTGATGCATATAATAAGAAGTGGAAATGAACTGAAAACAGCAAATAAGGTTGCAATCGTCCTTTCAATGTTTGTGGTATTCTTCTGTGCATTCCTTCCGTTATGGAATATTGGAAGCAACTATTCGCTGGAATACCGCCTGAGTGCACAGCAAGAGCAGATTGAAAAAATCAGGGGTGAAGAGAGACTCATCTTATCTTCTGCTTTTGTAAATGAAAAGAGGCACTCCGGCTATGTAATCTCCAAAAGTGAGTAATACAAAAAACAACTGCAATAATATATAATTTCTCATATGTATCGGGATCGGGAAAGAACAAAGAGCTATGATGATTTTGATAAAGTCCGGCTTGTAGGGGAAAGGGAGGAAGAAGGTCTCTTTTCCCCATTCACGTTTCTGTGTTTTTCCCTTTTGCTGGTTCTTTCAGGCTTATACTTTCTCTACAGTTCATCATACGATGCAGCACTACGTATGAATCATGCCCATTATTATTACCTGTTTCTGCAACTTATGGGTGTTGTGGCAGGATTAATTATAGGGTTTGCTTGTCAGTTTGTTTCTCCTAGATATCTTTCAAAGAGTTATCTTGTTCTGATGCCACTGGGGTATATTCTTCTTGTTTTTTCACTTTTCAAAAGATTCAATTATGACGGGTATTTTGCAATAAATGGCTTTCCTGTTGTTTCTGCTCCGTTTTTTGCATGCATCGGTTCAATAAGCCTGATAAGCGGAACAGTAAAACCAATTATGGAACAGAAGAAAGAAATGAGAGGAATACTTTATGCGCTTATCATACTATCAGTTGTAGGAAGTGCTGTTCTTTCTGCCTACGCATCCGGGCTATCATGGTATTTCATTATTACCTTCACCTGTGTGTCAATCCTTTCTGCCGCAGGGGCAAAGAAAAGCTTTGTAATAACTTCCTTTGTTTTTTCCCTGGTAACGGGAGCAATGATTCTTTTTCTTGACAGGAGTATGACTATCAGTTTCAGCTCAAGTATTTTCCCTGTTTCAGATTCCGCACTCTATGACCAGAATCTTTATACATCACAGATGGCACTCTCTGACGGGGGGCTTTTCGGACGTGGGATAGGTAAAGGCTTATATAAGCTTGGTGCCCTGAGGGAAACAGAGAGCGGGTTTGTATTTTCGTCATTTGTCGAAGAGACAGGAATTCTGGGAGCAGTTCTGCTTATAGCATGCTATTCAGTTCTTCTTCTGATTGGAGTCAGGACCGAGGGGAGGGCAAGGAAAAGGGAAAACAGTTTCATAGGTTCGTCAACTCTCGGTTTTACTGTGGCAATTTCCCTTATTGCCGCATTCAACATGATGTATGTAACAGGGATTTTCCCATTTGGAAAAACGTTTCTCCCGTTTTTTTCTTCATGTATTGGAAATGAGACACTCCTTGTGGCAATACTCGCTGTTCTGTATAAGTACATTTACCTGATGGGGAGACCAGATGAAAAGATCTTTTAAAGTTTCCCTCTTTGTTTTCAGTATTCTCCTTGTCATTTTTTCATTCCTCTGCCTGAGAGACATACTTCCTTCAAGCTATGTTGAAAAGACTGTTTCACAAGGGGACTCAACTTACACAGTAAAAAGTATCCTAAACAGAAAAAAGTACCAGACATTACGTCTTGGAGATAAAACAACTTTAAAAAGAGAGATATCAAAGCTTCCATATGTCAGCTCAGTAACAGTTAGTTACAGTGACAACACACTCAGTGCAGATGTAAAACTGAAAGATAGTGGCATAGTCCTTTTTTCAGAAGAAAAAGCATATTTTTATGACGGAAAAAAATATGAAGAATTTGATGTCAGGGACATTGGAAGCCTGGGTGAAAAATACATTAAACTGAAAATCGGAGAAAGCCTGCTCTCATATTATTCTAGGTTCGGCTTTTCAGAGGATCTTGGGGAATATCTTAATGCTCTCAGTTCTATTGAAAATCCATCAAGCTTGATAATAGACGGACAATATGACAATAATACTAGTAGTGGCAGCGGCATTCTCTCACTCCGTTTAAAGGAAGGATCGGCGGGCTTTTCAGTTAATACGAGCCTTTATGCAAATCTAATCGGGGAAAGCATTTCACTGATTGAAAACTTTGAGAAGGAAGAAGAGCTGCTTCATGTTCCGAACTTTTACGAGCTGAGAAATCTGGACTTGGTAAGGTTAAAGAGGTAGATATGGTAGGAGATAAAACCGTAATTGGTCTGGACATTGGAACAGTTTCAACCAGATGTGTCATTGCAAGCATTGACCGTGAAGGTGAAATGGTTATTGAGGCACTCTCTGAGCGCCCCAGTGAGGGGGTAAAGAAAGGTGCTGTTGTCAATATTGAACAGACAGTAAAGGTAATAAACGGTGTATTGCAGGATGCTGAGCTCCAAAGCGGGGTGGAAGTAAATTCTGTTATCCTGGCAACTGGTGGCGAGACAATCGGTTCAATACAGTCCAACGGAGTTGTCGGTATTAATTCAAAAGACCAGGAAATCAAGAATGAAGATATAAAAAGATCCATTGATGTGGCAAAGAACAGGGCTCTGCCTCAGAATACGGAGATAATCCATACTCTTGTCCAGGATTTTGAGGTTGATGGCCAGGTCGGAATAAAAGATCCGATTGACATGATTGCCCACCGCCTTGATACAAAAGTACTTCTGGTGACTGGATCTACCCAGGTTATCCAGAATCAGAAAAAATGTCTTCAAAAGTGCGGGCTTCTTGTTAAGAAGCTTGTCCTTCAGCAACTGGCTGATGCTGAGGTCGTTCTCTTTCCTGAGGAGAAAGAAAATGGAACAATACTCATTGATATAGGAGCAGGATCAACAAACTGTATAGTTTACGAGAGCGGAGCACCCCGGTACGTCGGAGGAATCAGTTTCGGAGGAGAGAATGTGACAGCAGATATTGCTTACCTTCTGCAGATTCCGAAAGTTACTGCCGAATCAATCAAAATCACTGATGGTACATGCTTCAGTCCTAATGTTCCTGATGATGAGATGATAATTACTCCTCAGGTCGGAGGAAAACCATCAATAAGGCTTCCCAGAAAAGAACTTGCACAGGTAATAGAGGCAAGGATGGCAGAAATCTTTGCACTTCTGAAGCAGAAACTCGAGGAGAACGGAATAAACTGCAATAAAGCTCATAGCGTAATCCTTGTCGGAGGAGGAGCCCTCCTTTCGGGAGCAGCTGATCTGGCCAGTGAAATTTTCCGCCTACCGGCAAGAATAGGATTTCCTGAAGCTATAAGCGGACTTGACCGCAATTATATTGATCCCAGATATACAGCAGTTCTTGGTCTCATAAAAAGAGAAACCAAACGTTTCAGGGACGGAACCAGTTTCCATAACAGCAAAGAGAAGTCCGGAATCAAGGAAAAGATGAAGAATTTTTTTAGTAAATTATTTTAGGAGCAATAAATAGATGAGTTATAATATTTTTGATATCGCAGATACAACAACCGGTGAACAGTCCACACCGACGATAATCAAGGTTTGCGGAGTAGGCGGAGGTGGCGGAAACGCTGTCAACCGTATGATTGCAACCGGACTTAAAAAAGTTTCCTTTGTTGCTCTTAACACAGATGTCCAGGCACTTCAGTGCTCAAATGCACAGACAAGGATTGCAATCGGAAAGGAGCTTACCGGAGGCCTCGGAGCCGGTGGAATGCCGGAAGTCGGGGAGAAGGCAGCGCTTGAGAGCAAGGAAGAAATAAAAAAAGAGCTTGAAAATGCTGATATGGTGTTCATAACTGCAGGAATGGGTGGTGGTACCGGAACCGGAGCTGCTCCAGTGGTTGCAGAGATTGCAAAAACCTGTAATGCTCTCACAGTGGCAGTTGTAACGACTCCGTTTGCATTTGAGGGAAAGAAAAAGATCCTCTTTGCAGAACAGGGAATTGCAAAACTCAGGAAGAATGTTGATACGCTGATTGTTATCCCGAATGAGCACCTATTGAATGTCGTTGACAACAATACCCCGATCAGGCAGGCTTTCCTTCTTGCTGACTCAGCTCTTTTGCAGTCAGTTCAGGGAATCTCTGATCTTATAACAGAACCGGGTCAGATCAATATTGACTTTGCTGATGTCAAGACAGTAATGAAAGGACAAGGAGATGCGCTTATAGGACTGGGCTTCGGAGAAGGCGCTAACAGGGCAGTTGAGGCAGCCAAGCAGTCCATTTCAAATCCGCTTTTGGAAAATGCAAGTATTGATGGTGCAAAGGCAGTACTTATAAATGTTGCAGGAGGAGATAACCTGACACTCAAGGAGTACTATGATGTGGTAAACCTCATCACAAGCAATGTATCTGAAGATGCCCTTATAACTGCAGGGCAAAGTTATAATCCCCAGCTTGGAGACAGAATACGTGTAACTGTGGTGGCAACAGGTTTTGACCGTTCAAGAATGACAGTAAGCAGCGGCAGCGGTAAAAGCGAGGTGTTCAAAATCAAGGAAGAGGAACTTCCAAAGAGGAAGACCGGTATAGACAGGACAATAAATGAAACTGTTACTTCCGGCTATTCTCAGACACCCTGGTCCGATTCACCTCAGAAACAGGAGACAAAAAACAGACGTGATGAGTCATCCCAGGAGGCAAGAAAGGATTCGCTCAGGGAAGGGAACGTAAACACAATCACAGTAAACCGCTGGCAGGATCTTCAGAAGAAAATCGGAAAGCAGAATCTCAGGGACAATGACTATTCAACTCCTTCAATTATGAGGATGAAAGCCCAAGAGGAAGATGAGTAAGGAAACTGACTCTGCACTTGTTGAAGAGTTTGCAGATTACATCAGCTATGTAAGGAGGCTTTCAGAACCTACACTTGAAGTGTATGTCAGGGAAGCCTCCCTTTTTCTGTCCTTCCTTGATGGGATAGGAGTTCCAATAGAGGAAGCAAAAGCGATGGAGGTAGAGGAGTATCTGATAAGAAGGAGAGAGTCTGGTCTTGACGATAAGACAATAACCAAAATACTCGTCTCTATTCGCAGTTTCTATTCATTCCTTGTTTACCAGAAGATAGTGAAAACCAATTATCCAAAGCAGATAGAGAAGCCAAAGGAGAAACCCAGGCTGCCAAAAACAATCACTGAAGATGAGATAAACCGAATCCTTGCTGAGTTTTCAGAGGATATCCTTGGTTTCAGGGATTACACGATTTTCGAACTGATTTACTCTTCGGGAATGAGAATCTCCGAAGCTGTCAGCCTTAATCTTTCAAGTTATAAGAAAGGGGACAGCATGATTTCGGTAATAGGAAAAAGGAACAAGGAGAGGATGGTATTTATTGGGGACGTTGCCTCCACTGCCCTTGATGAATATATAAGCCGTATTCGGCCGGTCCTGCTATGTGGCAATAACAGGGAGCAGGCCCTGTTTCTCAACCGCAGGGGAAAAAGAATGACCCGGCAGGCTATTCACAAGCGTTTTCATGAAACAGTCGGAAAACTGGGTTTTGATGTTACAGTCCATACCCTGAGGCATTCTTTTGCCTCCCATATGCTACAAAACGGTGCAGATGTACGTTCTGTTCAGGAAATGCTTGGTCACGCAGACATAAAAACAACCCAGATTTATACCCATCTGGATACTAGCTCAATGCTTGAAAACTTTGATAGATTCTTTGATAGGGAAAATGATTGAACTTACTGCAGGAAAACTGATTTTTATTTTTATAATGTGTATCTTTGCAGGATTTGTAGACTCTGTTGCAGGAGGAGGCGGTCTTATTTCCCTGACAAGCTATTACCTTATAGGGCTTCCCCCTACATTTGCACTCGGAAACAATAAGTTCTCTTCCTCAGTAGGGACTCTTTTTGCATCAGTCAACTATGCAAGAAAGAGAACTGTAGTTTGGAAAGTTGCGCTCTTTACATCTGTATTTGCCCTCATTGGAAGTGCTATCGGGGCACACCTTGCACTTTTATATGCGACAACCGTTTTCCAGTACGTGCTTCTATTTGTCCTTCCTCTTATTACAGCTATGACTTTCATGAAAAAGAAAACAGAGAGTAAGGGAATTCTTGAATATGAAGTTACACCATCAGGAAGTCTTAAGGTAAACTCAGACTTTAAAAGCTATCTTATTTTGATGGTTCTCGGACTTCTGATCGGAATATATGATGGTTTTTTCGGACCGGGGACCGGCATGTTCTATACCGTTACACTCACATTTCTCGGTCTTCCTATAATAAATGCAGCCGGAACCACAAGAATAATAAACCTTGCAAGTAATATTGCTGCGGTTACCACCTTTATCGCAGGGGGTACAATAAACTACAAACTCGGGCTTCCATGTGTATTTGCTTCTGTTATGGGAAACCTTATCGGAAGTGAATTTGCAGTAAAAAAAGGAAGCAGGGGAATAAAGCCTGTAATCCTCTTTGTTATAGTCCTCCTTTATATAAAAATCCTGCTGGATCTTTTCAAGTGACGGACAGAAATTTTCTTTGCCGCATATAATATGTATGCTTGAAAAGGAAAGAATTGAATTCGGTATCCTCCCGAAAAGGAGGAGCATATACATAAATCCATCGAAAACCGTTACAGAAGAGACAGAACTTACTTTATACCGCCTTACATTGGAAGCATCATTAAATGATTCAGATATAATTCTTACCAATCCCAGAACCGGAGCTTTCAATGCAATCAAGTCAGGAATAATAGATGGGCGGGGAATACTACATCTTGTCCTGCCTTATAATGGAAAAGAGAGTAACAGAAGATATATATCATTTGCCTTAGCAACAGGAGGCTCTGCAATACTTATTGACAGTCCTACGATTACCGACCTTTCATACACTCAAGCTGAGTATATTGCCCTTAGCATGGCAACTGCTTTTATTCTGGCCTCTGATTATCCTTCTTCCAGAAGATTTCCTCCTTTTACAACAGCGCTGGACCTTGGTCTTGATGTTGGGATTATCCCGTCAGTAATGAATAATAAAAGCAACAGGAATCTTTTACGAGACGGGGCAACTCCGGTTTTTTCCTACTTATCTGTTTTCCCTTCTGCCAGAGTTATAGTCTATCCCGATAGCAGGGGAAAATACTCTTTCAAAGAAAAAAGATTCTCCTCTTTAAATTTTCACTGCTATGAAAAGTAGGAAAATCCAGTTATCAGCTTAAGGGTAAGGATAACTGCAGTTGTTTTGCTGAAAGTGGGATAAAAACCTCAGTTTCTGAAATAAATGAAAGAAACAGAAATCAGGCTTTGAAAGGCAATTGAGATAAAACTAAAAATTATTTTTATTTTTTGTTGTTTTCTTGAAATATGGCATTACAATATTTTCTATAAAAAAGGAGAGATTTATGAAAAAAACCTTAGCTATTGCTTTAGTTTTGCTTTCACTTTGCTCTTTTGTTTTTGCCAACGGTGCAAAAGAAGATGCAAAGAAATCAACAGCCGTTGAGAAAGAACTCAATGTCTATTCAATCATGCCTCAGAAATATGCAGACATCATTTTCAATGAGTTTGAAAAAGATACTGGTATTCATGTCAATTACGTAAGGCTTTCTTCAGGAGAAGCCCTTGCCAGATTAATCGCTGAGAAAGACAATCCTCAGGTTGATGCTCTTTGGGGTGGTCCTTCTGATACTTATGATGCCGGAGTTGCTGAAGGCGTTTTTGCCAAGTATGTTCCTAAAGAGGCTGACAAGATTCCTGCCAACTACAAATCAGCTGACGGATATTGGACAGGTATCGGTCTTATCCCGCTTTGTTTCATGACAAATACAGACTTCCTCAAGAAGAATAATCTTCCTGTTCCTGAGAGCTGGAACGATTATCTTAATCCTGCTTATAAAGGACAGTTACAGATGGCTGATGCAAGAACTTCAGGAACAGCCACAGAAAGAATATATTCTCTTTGTGAAGCATTAGGTTCAGAAGAAGCAGCATTTGAATACCAGAAGAAACTCAATCCGAACGTACAGCTTTATACAAAGAGTGGTGCAGGTGGTGCAATGCCAGCAGCAACCGGTCAGGCAGCAGGCGGTATCTTCTATTTGGTCGATGCTCTTGATACACAGCAGCAGGGATATCCTCTTGTAATCTCCTATCCGAAAGAAGGTGTTACATATGGAGTTGAAGGTACAGGTATTGTTGCAAACTGCAAGCATCCGAATGCTGCAAAAGCACTTGTTGACTGGGCTTCAACAAAGAGACTTGGAGATATTATGATGGCTGAGTCTATTAACTATGCTCCTACAAGACCTGATGTAGTCGTAACCAATCCTGCCCTTGATCTTTCCAAGATTCCTCTCAAGGAATGTGACAGCACATGGAAAGGCGAGAACAGAGCCAGATTCGTTGAACGTTTTACAAATGAAGTTATTACAGCACAGTAATGCTCTTGTAATTTAGAATTTGAGTCGTCCGGACTCTGCAGTAAGGGTACGGACGATTTTTTTGTTAGGAGACATCAATGGCTAATAAAAAAACTGATGGGATAAAGGAAAAAAGAAAACCCATGAAGTCGCAAAGGGTTCTCATGATAAAAAAAGATCCCGGTCTCTTTGTTCTTTTGTGTGTTATATGGGTTGTTATTGCCATATTTATCCTGTTTCCGTTCTTAAAGCTTCTTCGTATGGCGTTTATTCCCGGCAAAGGATTTTCATACGAAACACTTAAAAAAACTTTTACAAGCACATATACGGTTAAGGCATTAATAAACAGCTTGGTAGTCGCCTTCGCGGTAAGTGTGACAGGAACCATTATCGGCTATATGTTTGCTCTCTTGGTTTCAAGAATGAATCTGCCAAAATGGCTTAAAGGTTTTTTGAGTTTCTTTATTCTGTTGCCTTTAATTTCACCACCATTTACAAGCAGTATTTCACTTTCGCTGGTACTGGGGCCCAATGGTTATTTATTAAAGCTTTTGCATATAGATAACTTTGTAATCTATGGCTTTACAGGTGTATGGATTTCGGAAACCTTGACATACTTTCCTGTAGCTTTCATGGTAATCACATCGGTTTTGGATACAATGAGCGGCAATCTTGATGATGCGGCACAGTCACTTGGAGCTTCAAAAGGAAAGATACTTAGAACAATTACAATTCCACTTTCAATGCCTGCAATTGTAAATGCATTCCTGCTGCTTTTCGGATCAAGCCTTGCAGACTTTGCAACTCCTCTTATCCTTGGAAGCCACAGTTATCCAATGCTTCCGACCCAGGCATATCTGGCAATTACAGGTATGTTTGATATGCATAGCGGAGCAGCCCTTTCATTCCTGCTTCTGGTTCCCGCACTTGTAGTTTTCTGGCTTCAGAAATTTGTTCTTGGAAAGAAAAGCTATGTCAGCGTTACAGGAAAGAGCGGAGCCCAGTCAGTTTTCTCGAGTCTTCCAGTTGCGGTTATCGTGGTTGTTTCAGTCCTTTGCATATTGATTCTTCTATTTGTAACTCTTCTTTACGGAATCATCCTTGTCGGGTCTTTCGCGAAGGTATGGGGTGTTGATATGTCATTTACATTGATGCATTACAAGAATGCCTTCAAATTCGGGAAGAAAGCCATCAACGATACACTGAAAATAGCAATAGTATCAACGGTGCTTGGCTCAATTCTTGGGGTAGTAATCGGATTTGTTTTACAAAGAAAGAAATTTGTCGGAAGAAAATTTCTTGAGCTGTCAAGTATGTTCAACTATGCGCTTCCCGGAACAGTTGTTGGTATTGCCTATATCATTACTTTCAATAAAAAACCGATTGTTCTTACAGGAACAATGACGATTCTGGTTGCAGCGTATATTTTCAGATATTATGCAACAGGAATAAGGTCGGTTATGGCATCTCTTGAACAAATTGACCCGGCCTTGGAGGAGGCCTCCCACTCATTGGGGGCAGGGACAGCCAGAACTTTCATGAATGTAACAGTTCCATTGATTATTCCGGCTGTTCTGACGGGAATCAGGTATCTTTTTATTCACTCTATGACAGCTATCAGTGCAACCATTTTCCTTGTTTCAGTAAAGTGGACACTTTTGACTTCAAGAATCCTTGAAAGCATGACGGAGTTGCAGTTTACTCAGGCATGTGCCTTCTCAATTATTCTCATAATAATAGTGTTTATTATGGATACATTGATTAACTGGCTCTCAGACATGTATTCGAAATATTACTTGAAAAATGGAAAAGCCCCATCTGGCAGGAAAAAGGAAAAACAAAAAGTACCGATGGTACAAGTATAAAGGAAGAAAGAAATGGGAAATGTTGTTTTAAGACTAAAGAATGTTATAAAAGAGTTTTCTAAAAATGGTGTTCCGGTAAGGGCCGTTGATGATTTGAATCTGGATATTGAAGATGGGGAAATGGTTTGCTTCTTAGGTCCCTCTGGCTGCGGAAAAACCACAACACTCAGAATGGTTGCAGGATTTGAAATACCCTCATCCGGTGCAATTACAATTAAAGATAAGGATGTTACAAATATCCCTGTAAACAAAAGGGGGATAGGTTTTGTTTTCCAGAACTATGCCCTTTTTCCACATTTGAGCGTTGCAAAGAACATTGCTTATGGCCTTGAGGGCAAAAAGCTTGATAAAGCAACTATTGCAAAAAAAGTCAAAGACTCCCTTGCTCTTGTTGGGCTACCAAATGTTGCAGACAGGTATCCAACAGAGCTTTCAGGAGGAGAGCAGCAGAGGGTTGCTCTTGCAAGGGTACTTGTAATGGAACCTTCACTCCTTTTGATGGATGAGCCTCTTTCAAATCTGGACGCAAAGCTGAGGATCCATATGCGTACCGAAATAAGGCATCTTCAGAAAAAGCTTGGAATAACTTGTTTGTATGTTACCCACGATCAGGCTGAAGCTTTGACAGTGGCAGATAAGATTGTTGTTATGAGTAAAGGTGTTGTTGAACAGGTAGGATCTCCGAAGGAAATCTATTATAACCCGAGTTGTGCCTTTGTTGCTGACTTTATCGGACAGGCAAATACCTTGCAGATGCCAATTTCTTCCTATACCGATGAAACTGTAACCTGTTCTGTACTTCCCGGTTATGACTTTGAAGCTCGAAAAGGTCAGGGCTTCCCTGAGGATATGTCAAAAGCAGAGAATGCAAATCTTATTATCAGACCTGAAAATGTTTCTGTTAATGCTCCTGACCGTGATGGTATGCCGGCAACGGTTGCTTCTGCAATATTTATCGGAAGCCATACAGAGTATGAATTGATGTTAGGGGAAAACAGATGGAGGATAAATGCATCTGTTCCAACCAAAATTGATACTCTAGTATTCAATGAGGGAGATAAAGTATCTGTATCATTTGATAAAGTTGCTTCACTTTATGTCGGAAGATAAATAAACTTTCAACACTCTCAGTCCAATTGAGCTGAGGGTGTTTTTTTCTGCCTTGATTTATTCTCTGATATAAATCCCATTATTATTTAAGAAAAACCATTATCGTCCAGCCTTTTAAAGCACTGTATTTTGTTAAGGTTTCATTGCATTGTAAGTTTTTCCATCAGTAAGATTTTCGTGGAATGTAGAGTACTGATACTAGAGAAAACAAAACAGCAAAAACTTTATATAATACAAATATGAATGAAGTTGATGACTTCCTGCATTATTCAGATAAGATACGTGCTCTAAGCAGGAATACCCTGATGAATTATGAAATTGATTTAAAGGAGCTGGAGGCTTTTTCCTCTGAGCGCAAAATGGGGCTCACTGAGTTCAGAAAGGAGGATGCAAGGGAACTGTTGCGCACATATTCCTCCAGGTTTTCAGAAAAATCAATATTAAGGAAAATTACCACTTACAGGACATTTTATGCATATCTATTGAAGAGGGAACTGATTGAAGAAAACCCATTTGAAACAATTTCCCTGAGAAGAAGGGAGCTGAGAATCCCCTCGGTTCTTACCGATGATGAAGTAAAGGAACTTCTTGAGTATCCTCAGGATGGCTCGTTTGAAAGCCTGAGGGACCATACATTGTTTCTTTTTCTTTATTCGACAGGGGCAAGAATCAGTGAAGCACTTTCAGTGAAAACAACCGATATTGAATGGGCTGAAAGAAGAATAAGAATAATAGGAAAGGGAAGCAAGGAACGGTACCTTTTCCTGACAAAAAAGCTTTCTGAGGAACTTAAATCATACATTGCTGAGAGAAAAAGATTTGTCAGGGAAAAAAACAAGGAGGACTTAAATGTACTTTTTGTGGGAAATAACGGAAACGCCTTGCCGTTTTCTTCATCCCATATTATTTTTGATAGATATAAAATCAAACTCGGGTGGCAGAAGGAGTTTACGCCGCATACTCTGCGCCATACTTTTGCGACCCATCTGTTGGATAAAGGGGCAGATATACGCTTCGTGCAGGAACTTTTGGGGCATCAAAGCATATCAACAACACAGATTTATACCCATGTGTCCAAACAGAGACTGAAAAACATTTATGAGAAAACGCATCCTCATGCAAAGGAAGGGTAGAATGAAAGGGACTACAATAGTTGCAGTCAGAAAAAACGGCCAGATAGCAATCGCAGGAGATGGTCAGGTCACAAGCAATAACACAGTCGTTAAGGGAAATGCCAGAAAAGTAAGACGGCTTTATGATGGTAAAGTAATTATCGGTTTTGCGGGTACAACAGCAGATGCTTTTACCCTGAGTGAGCTTTTTGAAGGAAAATTAAGACAGTTCAACGGGGACATTACAAGAGCTGCAGTTGAGCTTGCAAAGCAGTGGAGAATGGACAAGGCACTGAGAAATCTTGAGGCCATGATGATTGCAACTGACGGGGATAAGCTATTTCTTATCACTGGAAACGGCGATGTTCTGGAGCCGGAGGGAGATGTGCTTGCAATAGGTTCCGGTGGGGACTTTGCACGTGCTGCCGCAACAGCATATCTTGATAGCCGTGTTGAGTGGACATCAGATGAAATTGCCCGCCGTTCAATAAACATTGCAGGAGATATCTGCATCTACACAAATCACAACATCATAGTAGAGGTCAAAAATGGAAAATCAAATAATTAAAACCCAGGTAAAGAAGAACTTGGATCAGATGACACCCAAAGAGATAGTTTCTGCTTTGGATGAATATGTTATTGGTCAGGATGATGCAAAAAAGACAATAGCAATAGCAATAAGAAACCGTGTCAGGAGAAAGAGACTGCCTGAAGAAATCAGGGAGGAAGTATCTCCGAAGAATATACTTATGATTGGTTCAACAGGTATCGGAAAAACTGAAATAGCAAGAAGAATCAGTAAACTTGCTGATGCCCCGTTTATCAAAGTTGAAGCAACAAAATACACTGAAGTCGGATATGTCGGGCGCGATGTTGAGTCTATGGTAAGGGACCTTATGGCCTCAGCCATAAGTATGGTCAAAGAGGAGATGGCCGCCCAGAAGGAGAGCGAAGTTGAATCCAAGGTTGAAGAAAGGCTTTTGAATCTTCTCGTTCCGCATGTCAACAATGAGAATCCCAACAGCAAAATAACCAGGGACAGTTTCCGTGATCTTCTCAGAGGGGGAAAACTTGAAAACAAGGAAGTGGATATGGTTGTTCCCCAGAGGGCGAATATCAATATCATGGGAAACGGAAACATGGATGATCTTAATAATGCCCTCAATTCACTTTCAAGCATGTTCTCAAACGGTGGGGGAGCAAAGACAAGGAAAATCTCTGTAAAACGTGCAAGGGAGATAATCCGGGAAGAGGAGATGGAGAAAGTCATTGACAACGATAAGGCAATTGACGAGGCCAAGGACCGTACTGAACAGATGGGCATCATCTTTATTGATGAAATTGATAAAGTTGCTTCAAAAGGGAACAACAGCAATATTGATGTATCAAGAGAGGGTGTCCAGCGTGATATTCTTCCGATTGTCGAGGGTACAAAAGTTTCAACAAAGTGGGGCGTTATTGATACTACAAATATACTGTTTATCGCAGCAGGTGCATTCTCACTTTCAAAACCATCGGATCTGATTCCTGAGCTTCAGGGAAGATTCCCGCTGAGGGTTGAACTGAAAGACCTCAGTGCAGATGATTTCTACAGAATCCTTACTGAGCCTGCAAATGCCATAACAAAGCAGTATGCTGCACTTCTCTCGACAGAGGGTGTAAAAATTGAGTTTGCAGATGAAGCATTAAGGGAAATAAGTGAAATTGCCCACGAAGTCAACTCCACAAATGACAATATAGGAGCAAGAAGACTTCACACTGTAATGGAGAAACTTCTGGAGGAACTGGCATTCTCAGCCAATGAGCTCTCAGGTCAGACAATAACTATAACAAAGGATTATGTTGACCAGAGACTCAAGAATATAGTTGAGGATCAGGACTTATCAAAATACATTCTCTAAGTCATAATAAAGACAGTATGCAGTATTTGACCATTACAGAGAACACATACGAGGACGCAGTCAGAAAGGCACGTGAGCTTTACGGGGATGGAATAAGAATCCATTCCCGCAGAGACTACACCACAAGTGGCGGTTTATTCACAAGAAAAGTAAAAAAATGTGAAATCACATGTTATCTGCCGACGAACTATGAACCTTCAGAAGGGCGGAAAAGGGATCTCAATGAATTTGAAAAGGAGGCACGGACTCCTGATCCTAGAACCCTTACCGAGCAAGAGAGGCTGAATACTGAGATACATAGAAACGGGGACTCTCTTTTAAAGACCAAAGCAGAAAGCCTTCTGGACATGAACCATATCGAAGGACCTTTCAGGGAAAGAATTCTCTCCCTTGTAGATACCCAGAGTGAGGAGAAAGTCAAACGCAGTCTCACAGAAGCAATAATTAACAATACACTAATTGACTATCAGACACAGGCACACCCCGATCATGCTATGGTTTTTATCGGACCGACAGGAACAGGCAAGACTACAACACTTGCAAAAGTAGCTCATCTTGCAAAAAGGGATGGACGCCGTGTTGCAATTATCAGCCTTGACAGTTACAGGGTAGGAGCCTACGAACAGATCAAGGCTTTCGGGGATGCACTGGGAGTTCCTGTTGCACTTTGCAGGGCAGAAGATGAGGTAATACTTGCCCTTGAACGCTTTAATTGGTATGACCTTGTTCTTGTAGATACTATGGGAATAAGCAATAAAGACGTTGAACTTGGTCTGAAACTTAGAGGTCTTCTTTCCCAGTTCAAGAGAGTAAGAACCTCATTTGTATTTGTGTCATCCCCTTCAATGAAGGAGGAGGACCTTACTGATCACTTTGAACGTTACAAGGAGTATAAGCCAAGCTCTTTGATTGCCACTAAGCTCGATGAAACCGAGACAATCGGGAATATCCTTTCGTTTTCATATAAAGTCAAGCTTCCGCTTCTGTTTTTGACAGACGGGCAAAAAGTTCCGGATGATATTGAGAAGGCCTCAACCAGTTCCGTTCTGGATCACCTGAAAGGCTTTGGTCTTGATATCCCATCTTCCTCAAGCCAGATTAGAAGAAGATAGGGATTTCCCTGCTACATTTAAAACTTACTGTAACTTTTTTTCATTCAAAACATGAAACTATTTTTCTAAATTGCCCATGTTTATTGACAGCGGGGGGGGGATTCTTTAGCATTTATTCGGGAGAGTTCAGTAATCGTGAAAACAGAACTCTTCAATAAAAAGTAAAAATAAATGGAGATTATTTATGAATAAAAAAGTTTTGAAGTTTTCCTTTATCATAATGTTGCTTCTTCTTGTAACAACCTTGTTATTCTCATGTAAATCTGAGACTAAATCACCATCTAAGGCAGAGCAGAATCAAAACCAAGATCAGAATCAAGATCAGAATCAGGACCAAGATCAGAATAAAGAGCCGGAAAGTGCTGATCTTGATTGTTTTGTCCATTATTCACATGATTTCTCATCACCTGACGAAGATAATCCTTTTTGGTGTGAAGTAATATCGGGATTTACTCCTAAAGTGACAGGTATGCAATCTATAGTAATACCTGGCAAAATTAATGGATATCCTGTAGTTTTAGGTGAATCTGAAATTACCAACACTTTTGACCTTGAAATAATAACGTTGAATGAAGGTGCATATAAAATTCAAGATGGAGCATTTTTAGAAAACACAAGTATTAAAGAAGTCCATATACCTGCATCAGTTGAAGAAATTGGCTCTGAGACATTTGCTCGATCAAAGATTGAACTAATTACAATCGCTTCCAATTCAAAACTCAGGCTTATTGAAGGAGATGCATTTGTTGGTTGCAATAATTTGACAATAATTGTAAATGAGCCCCAAAAAGATGGAAAAACAGGGAATGAGCAGTTTAATGATGATTTCGGTTTTATGAATACTGAGAGTGGCGTAACAATCGAATATAAAGCTAAGTAAGAAATTTTGCCCGAATTAAATAAAGAATTTGTATCAGATTATCACAAAATCGGTTCTCTGATACTGTTTTTTTATCATTGCTTAAATTGAAAATTAAACTGTTAAATCTAGTTTTGCCTGCATAAATAAAATAAATATACTGTTAAATTTAGATTTAATGCAAAATACTCGTAAAACTACAACAATAAAATTTGCAAAATTGGTTTTAATTTTGGATTTCTGCATTAGGTATTCTTCCCAAGGAAATAAGAATGGTTTTAAGCCTTTCTAAATCAGTATTGTCATGTTCATCACTATAAAGATAGTATCTTCCTTCCTTTATTGTTCTGTATAAGTACGGAAGAACAGATTCCCCAAGTTCAACAGTGTTCCCATCACTGTCACTTTCACGTAGCGCAAAATATTTCAGGTCCGAGATTTTCGGGGGAGAAGAAAAAGCCAGTATTTCTCCGTTATTATTAAGAATTGCAACATTTGAGTTGAATCTTTCATCAAGAATGGCAGATAGCAATTCATAATCAACTGTAAGAACAAGATTGCTACCTGTTACAGTGTCCTTTGTGAAACTTGGTTTTGCTTCCAGGGTCTTGTTGTAATATTTTTCTATACCATCTGTTCCTCTCATATACGAATCCACATTTCCGAGAAGGACTTTTGAAAGCCTGTCTGAAATGTAGTTTCTTTCGTTCCGTATTTCAAGTTTGAGCTGATTATCAAGACCAAGATTACTGCTGATGTGGTTAAAGTAATCAATCTCATCATCAGATGGAATGTAGTCCATGGCAAAAAATGAGTCAGGGTTTTCTGTAAGATCCTCTGCTACCTCAAGTGCAGTTATTTTGAGATATGGGTCCACAAGAGTTCCTATATAATAAGCTGATGCTCCGTTTAGAGTGACTGAAAAACCGGCAACAGGAGATTCAATAGCAAGGAGTGTCCCATTCCTGTCGTAAATATTTCCCCTGATCAGAGTCTTTGAAACATTCGGATTATCATAGCGGTTCTTTTCAATAAGCTCTGTAAACTGAAGAACAATTATGCGCGATATGACAAGAAGAAAAAGCAGTACTATTACCGTGAGGAAAATATACCCGGAATTGTCTTTCTTGCCATTTATTGCCATAGAAAATATGATAATTAATGTATATAAGGTTTGTCAAAAAATGAGCAGAAGCGATTATGATGATTTAGATTCACTTGAGAGGACAAGGGGCAAGGATTCTAAGAGAAGCGGTATGATAGCTTCCGTTATAATCCTTGTAATTCTTTTCATTCTGGTACTTTTCCTTATTTTCGCTCCTAGCAAGGATAAAACTGACAGTTCTGACAAGAAAAAGACTGAAGTGAGAACCAAGACATCTGCTGTTTCTGCAGATGATAGCCAGGATAAGGCCGTATCATCTGAGGTAGTTCCAGAGACCGTTTTTGAGGACAAGACTGTCGCT
>CAZOTY010000016.1:0-37947 GCA_964582905.1 uncultured Spirochaetaceae bacterium
TAGAGTACAAGCAGTTTAATATTATTTTAGGTCCAATATTGTGGGTTCACATCACAGCCCTCTTTTTTTTGCCTTTTATCAGCAACTCTATTATCATCTTTCTTTAGGGGGAAAGAATGCTTTTATTGGAAGTTGCAGCTAAAGGTGATATCGGTACCGATAAATCAGGACAGACATTCCTTACATTGGTAAATTATCTGTCCAGGGAGTGGGATGTCGCGTGGTTCTGGATTGCCTTGGGTATGTCGGTTGCTCTCTGGGTTCTGGGAAAGATTTTTGTATGGACAACCAGGAAAAGCCTTCTTGAGGTTGCAAAACATAACAGCAAATTCACTCCTATGCTTTACTCTTTGACCAGCCGCGTAGTCTCAGTGATTATATGGGTATTGATTGCCTTATTTATTTTACAGTGCTGGGGAATTGATTTAACTCCGATTCTGGCAGGGCTTGGAATAACAGGTGTGGTTTTGGGCTTTGCCCTTCAGGAATCAGTCTCTTCATTCTTCTCAGGCTTGATGCTTGCTGTAAACAGACCCTTCAGGACAGGGGACTTTGTTGATATCGGGGGAGTCACCGGAATTGTTATGGCAATGGATGCGATGTGTGTTACCCTTGCGAGCCCTGATAATAAGAAGATTGTACTGAATAATAAGAATGTCTGGGGTAACACTATAATAAACTTTTCTTTTACTTCAACAAGAAGAGTTGATTTTACAGTCTCAGTGGAGTACGGATCTGATTTGGAAAAGGTAAAGGAGACAATCCTTAACCTCCTTAAGAGTTATCCTGAAGTTTTGGAAAAGCCTGAGACTCTGGTTGAGATTAATAATTACTCAAATAACTCAATAGATTTTGTGGCACGTCCATGGGTAAATACGAAGGATTATTGGTTAATATACTGGCGCTTCAATGGACAGATATACGGAGAACTGGGAAAGGCCGGAATAAAAATACCATTCAATCAGGTTGATATTCATATTAGCAACAAAGATGTTCTAGACCCGGTATATACATCAAGTGAACTCCCACCGGGCAATCTTGGAATGCCCCGTCCGTCAATGGAAGCTACTGCTGCAGGAATGGGTACAGAAGATGCAAAGGAAATTCTCAAAGAGGATGAGGAAAAGTCAAAAAACTTCTTCCATCACAAAAACAAAAAGGATAAGGCAGAGCAACAAGATAAATAATTATCTTTTATCCAGACCGATAAGATAAATCTCAAAGCTATCATCCCTGCATGCTTTTGGCTTGAATGCTTTTGCCTTATTGAATAGAGTTCTCATTTGTTTCAGAACTTCTTCCTGTCCGCCGCCTTGGAATATCTTAAGTACAAGGTTTCCATGTTTTTTCAATTGTTCTGAGGCAAGGAGGACTACCTGTTCAGCAAGGTACTCAGAACGTGATGTATCAACAGTTCTGTTTCCTGTTGTCATTGGAGCCGCATCACTGATAATTGCATCGTATGGCCCCAATTCAACAAGGCGTGCCCTGATTTCCTTTGAAAATGCGTCTCCCGTGATTTCTGTGACTGTAAACGGTACAGGATTAAGGTTCAGCCTGTTTAAATCAACTGATACAATCCTTCCGTTTTCTTTTATAAGTTCCCTGTGTGTAAAAAGTGTCCAGGACCCGGGGGCAGCACCTACGTCCAAAACAGAATCTCCGCCTTTTATTATCCCATGAACTTTATTGATCTCTTCAAGTTTGTATACACTGCGGGCCGGATATCCTTCTTTATGCGCCCTGAGTGTGTAACTATCTGCTTTATCCCGTCTGGAGTTGGCCATAAAGAAAGATTAAAAAAAGTTTACTTATAAAACAAGATAGAAAGGCAAAAAAAGGCGCTAGGCGGTGGTTTTTGGGAGAGAGTAGCCTAGCGCAAGTTTTCACACATTGCAAAGGAGGTATGTAAACTATATTTATTAAATTACTTATTAATTGCAGGAATTGTGCCAACTTGATTTTATCTGAGATAACGAACAAAAACATTCATAAGTGTTCATTATTTAAGCTAAAATAGGCGATTTCTGCTCTTTAGCATTGTGATTATATTGCACACTATGAAAAAACGTAACGACATGTAACAAAGAAACAAAAAGCAATATACGGCCTTTGACTTTTTTTATTCTTAATAAAAACTACATGAAAGTGACACAAAGGACAGTACCAATACAGGTATACTGTTTTCAGATAAATTTGGTATACCTCCCTTAAGTTATAGCTTTACAGCGCATTTGGAATATCCTTTTTTTAGTGGCCTCGGGCCACTTTTTTTATCCCAGATTCAAGCAAAAAAAATACAAGGGTGGCTTTACACCCTTGTACACACTAAAAAGGAGGTTTGTTTGAAAAAACTGTTGCTCTGTTGCTTGAGCTACTAATTACTTGCAACAACCGTGCCAACTTTTTTATTTTTCTTGTTGAAAACTACATAATTATAAAAAAAGGGCACCGAAGTGCCCAAAATTATGAAAAATAGGAGGTCATGAATGAACCTTTAAAATTGAGGTAAGTGTATTTTGACAAAAAAAGGAGAATTCATAAGCGTCAGGGATAATCAAAAATACATTTCAAGTGTGAAATATCTTCCAATCGGGAACTTTTTGCATCCTTTTTATTCTGTTAAGGTATTCATGTGAGAAATAACTTTATAAATAGGCAGTTTAAGTATAGCTATCATCATGCTACGGTAATTCTGATTGCAATAAACGTTTTTATGTTTATCCTGACAAATAATTATCCACGTCTTTTGAGCTATCTTGCATTAAACCCGATTAATGTCAGGTTCAACCATGCATATTGGCAGTTTATTACCTATATGTTTGTCCATGCAAATTTCTCCCATCTTTTTAACAATATGCTAAGCCTGTTGATATTTTCAGTTGCCCTTGAGAGATCAATTGGTACAAAAGAATATGTTCTCTACTATATGTTTACTGGAGTTTTTGCAGGACTTGCTTCATACATTACATTTCTTTTGACTGGATCATGGTTTACTTATCTTTTAGGTGCTTCTGGTGCAGTATATGCAGTTCTTCTTCTGTTTGCTGTCGTGTTCCCAAGTGCCAGAGTCTTTATATTTGGTTTGATTCCGATAAGAGCTCCGGTTTTAGTTGCATTCTATTTTATTGTTGAATTCAGTCTTTCTGTGGTAGGAGCAAATGATGGGATTGCGCATTACTGCCATTTATTTGGATTACTATTCGGACTTATATATATCAAGGTAAGAATGAGAATGAAGCCTCTGAGAAGATGGGGATTACTATAGAACAGAAGGCCTGATACTCACAATAATGAGATATTATGTTCGATAATTTTTTATCGATAAGGGCAAATTTGAGGAAAAACTAAATTAAATTGACATCTTTTTCCCACTGCGATATATTTATCTAAACTTTACAAGGAGGCAGAAAATGAAAAAAACTATTATTGCTGTTCTTTGCGTTTCATTATTATTTTCTCTCTTTTCTTGTGATAACTCTACAAAGAGCGTCAATGACGCTGTAGCATTCACAAATAATGCAATCTACTTGGATTCATTAACAACAGGAAATGTTCCAATCGTTTAAGGGAGAATTTGATTCGTAAAATAAAGTATGAAAAAAGAGAAGCGGTTGCTTCTCTTTTTCTATTTCTGGGATTCATTTATATGATACTTTTGCCGAATCATCTTGTATTGATCCTTGATTTTACAGATAAGTTTCAGCTTTTTGTGATGATGGACGAATGCACTCTTCATAGCATTTATAGTCATCTTTTCAAGATCATTTAAATTGAAACCATATTCTTTGACTGCGATTTCCATTTCGTGTGATAAGCTGGTGTCACTCATCAGACGGTTATCAGAAGAGAGGAACACCCTGAAGTTGTTCTTGTGAAGCATAGGGTAGGGATGTTCTTTATAGCTTAGTACAGCACCTGTTCCGACATTGCTAGTAAGACACATTTCCAATGGAATCCTTTTATCCTGGATAAACTGGGCTAAAGAGCCCATTCGGATAATACTTCCGTTTTCATCATACACAATATCATCGGTAAGCTTAGTTGCATGGCCGATTCTGTGAGCAGAACACAATTGCAAAGCCTGCCATATGGATTCAAGCCCAAAGGCTTCTCCTGCATGCACTGTTATATTAAAATTCTTGTTTTTAATGTACTGGAATGCTTCAATATGCTTCTTAGGTGGGTTACCAAACTCATCTCCTGCCAGATCAAACCCGACAACCCCACGTTCTGAGAAAGCTACAGCAAGCTCAGCAATTCTTAGGCTTTCTTTTTGGCTTTCATGACGCATTGCAGAAAGAATAAGACCATATTCAACTCCAGTCTTCTGCCTTCCCAGTTCCAGACCTTCAAGTACAAAAGTGACTACCTGTTCTTCGCTTAAGCCATTTTTTGTATGAAGTGCAGGGCAAAACCTTATTTCTGCATATACAACATTTTCTTTTGCAAGGTCTTCTATTTCCTCCCTGCTTATCCTTATTAATGATTCTTTATCCTGCATCACTGAAGTAGTGACAGCAAAGGTTTCCAAATATAAAGACAAAGATTTTCTGTCACATCCCAAATGAAACCATGAAGCAAGCTTGTCTTTTTCATAGGAGGGGAGAGAGACGTTGTTTTTTATGGCAATATCAATAATGGTTTCCGGTCTCAGGCCTCCGTCCAGATGTTCATGAAGTTCAACTTTTGGAACTGCTTTGATTATTTCTTGATTAAGCATTTTATAATTATAACATGGCTGCTTTTATACAGGATAATATAGCTTAAAGTGTAAGCCAGTTTTAACCTTTTTATTGCAACTTTTTATGATAATTGAAATTAAGTAATATAAAAACAGAGTATTACTCTTTACAATAGAATGTTTTTACATCAAAATTAGCTTAAAAGGTGAAAAAACATGGCAAGAACAAATGACTCAGTTAATAAAAAGCTTTTATCAGCGGCAGTCAGTGCAACAAGAGCACGTGATATAAAGGAAATACTGGATAAAGGGGCCGATGTTAATACACATAATGAATGGGGCATGACACCGGTGATGCTTGCAAGTCAGTACAATCATTCAGTTGTTGTGCTTAATGCTCTCATACAAGCCGGGGCAGACATTAATGAGGCAGAGCCAAAATACAGATCAAATTCATTGCATCTGGCTGCCCAGGATTCAAAGAATCCGAAGATTATTGATGCTCTTTTAGCAGCCGGAGCCAATATTGATGCCAAGAATTACCTTGGTGAGACCGCACTGATTATGGCTGTTAACAGAAATGCGGAAACAAAAATAACAACAGAGCTTATCAGTAAAGGTGCAGATATAAATGCAAAGGATTATCAGGGGCATTCCGTACTTGAATATGCGAAAGCTTCAAAACGCCCTTACATCATAAATTTGCTGAAAGAAAAAGGTGCCAATTGAGTCGGGAGGTGATCTCCCGATTTTTTTTCAATCTTTTTTCCCCATTTTCTTTTTCTTTATTATTTTCTGTTCATAGGGTACTCAATACCCTTCGAAGGAGACGCAAACAATATGGCTAGTAAGAAAAAGGGAAAGAAGGCAAACGGACGAAACGGTTATCAGCACAATGGTGCTGCCCGTGAATTGACCTTTGGGGAAGTAAAGAACGTTCAGGTTAAAGAGCCTGTATCTAAATTGAATGAAGTTAAAGATGGAGTACCCTCTAACGCTTCAGATCTTTTTATTAACTATACAGATAAAGAAGGGAAGACAAGGCTTCTCAAGCTTTCAAAGAAGGAGCTTTCTGTATTTGTCCATGAGACAGCCAAAGCTTCTGATAGGGCTTATCAGAACATGACTTCTCTTGATGAAAAAATCAAGGCTATTTATGGTGGTATTGTTTCAAATAAAACACCAAGAAATGCATCTGAAGATGAAAAGGAAGATCTGAAGGAAGCAAGAGCAAGTCTGAGAAAAGAGAAGAAAGCCTTGGAGAGAAAGCTTTCAATTGAAAAGGATAAGGCTTTATCTCTTGAGAGAGCAACAGACGACTACGCAATTGTTCTTTCGGAGTTAACAGGAGCAGAACTGAAAGAATATAAAAAGTGTCCGCGCCTTACAAATAAGGTCACAGCAATAAGTGATGAGGACAGAGATGAGATTCTGGAAATGTTCATACGCCGCGCCGGTCATATTGTCGAGAGCGATGAGGTTTCTTTGAAGAGTGCTAAAACAGTTAGTGTAAAGAAAACTAATGTAAAAGATGTAGCTACCCAGGAACATACATTCGATGACAGAGCAGACAGACAGATGCTTAAGATTTTAGGGGCCAGTGAAGTTGCTTCCATTGATGAGAATGTAGAAAAACTTTCTGGAGATCGTCTGTATCCAGATAAGGCTGATCCAGCTCCTGTTGTGGAAGGAAAAGAAGCACCTACTCCAGATATTAAGAGCGTTGATAATCCTTATGAAATCAATGATCTTGATAGTAAGGAAGCAAAGAGCTATTTGAAGGTTCTTAACGGAGCAGCTGTTGCATCAATTTTGCAAAATAACGGAGAAAAGACAGGAGACGCAGAATTTCCTGCTCAGGCAAAGCCTACACCTGAAGTAATAGCAGAAGGTGGTCAGGAAGAAGCTGAAAAACTTGAGAAGATTGAAGATGAAAAGAAGAAAGAATCTGATTCTGAGACAGTGTCAGCAGAGGAAGAGTTGGAACTCCCGGCTCCTGAAGTATTGATTGTTGAAGCACCTAAAGCCAAGGTCGCAGCCGCAAAGAAGAGAAAGAAGACTTCGGCAAAAAAGGCTGAAACAAATAAGAGTGAAGAGAACACCGCTCTTCTGGATATGAATGAAGAAGACAAGGAAAATGAGATTGCCTTGGTTCCAGGTGAAACAGTAGTGACAGAAACAGTAGCTTCAGAAGCTGAAGAAAAACCTCTTGAGAGTGAAATTGAGACTCCCACAGTTGGAATTCCGGTTCCTGAGGCAAACCTTGAAGAAGCAATCAGGGAGGAAAAAGATTTAGAGAAAGAAAAAGAAGATTCTGATATAGAAGAGGCTGAAGCCAAAGCTGGAAGTGATATCAAGTCTGATGAGAAAAAAGACAGCAGTGAAAAGGTTGAGCAACCGGAAAAGACTGTCATTGAAAACGATTCAGTAAGCGGTATTAACGGAGGAGACACAACAAAGCATGGTACAAGTAAAAGAGCTTTGGGAAAGGTCATCACAGCTATTATCCTTATTGTTCTGATTGTTCTTTTTGGACTTTGGGAGTGTAAGGGCAAGAAAGGCACAGCAAAAGACGTAAAGGCAGCAACAGCAACTACAGCAGTTGTCGCAGAGAGCAAGGAAGAGGTGAAAAAGGATGCTGAGATAACACCAGTTGTAGCAGTAGTCCCTGAAGACGCTGTAGATGAAGGAACGAAAGCAGATGAGACATTTGCTCCGGCAGTTGTTGCAGAGGCCAAGTCTGCTGAAGAAGATAAAGCAACAGTTGCTGAGTCTTCAGATGCAAAGGTTGTTCTTTCAAGTGAGAAGACTCCTGAGATAATCTCTAGTACGCAGAAGGCAGCACTTGCTATTCCTGAGTTTAAGGTTGTGACTCCTTTATCAGCATATCCGGTAAAAATGACTGCAACTGTTGAAGGTATCCCACTATCAGTGAATGCTTACAAGGGTTATGCTTACGTAACATATCCTGAAAATATAACTGATGAGGAAGTTGATCTGTTTATGGATCACCTGATGGCAGAGGCACCAAACGGAATAGATAATATCGGATGGACAATCGAAGGAAACGGTGTGATGATTATCGGCTTCCCTGTATATAACTCAGCAAAGGATGTTGTAGTTTACGGAGATCAGATTCTTGCTTCCCTTGACAGTTATATCCTAGCAAGTAACTAACCGGTTAAAAACATATAGATTGGCTCCAGGTAACACTGGAGCCTTTTTGATATTTATAAAAAGATATTAATAGAGTACTTATCTTGGCAGGAGTTCTTTTACTTCTTTTACAATATCATCAACAGGGTAGGAGAAACTTTCTCCTGTTGCTCTGAGTTTGATTTCGACCTTTCCTTCCTTAAGTCCTCTGTTTCCAACTGTGATTCTTACAGGGCATCCAATCAGATCTGCGTCAGCAAACTTGACTCCTGCTGTCTCATTCCTGTCATCATAAAGAACCTCTATGCCTTCTTTTTCCAGATCATGGTAAATCTTTTCCGGGACAGCCGGATCTTTTACAAGGGATACCAAAGATACATGATATGGAGCAACTGAAGCAGGAAGCTTGAGACCTCCTTCATCATTGTATTCCTCAGCCAGACAGGCAAGAAGGCGTCCCACTCCGATACCATAAGAACCCATGATTACAGGTTTCAGTTTTCCATCCACATCCTGGTAGTAGCAGTTCATAGACTCCGAATATCTTGTTCCAAGCTGGAATATATTGCCTACCTCAACGCCTTTTGAAGCAGTAAGTGGCTTTCCGCACTTGGGACACTTATATCCATCACGTGCTGATGCTATATCACACACAACTCCGTCGTAATCACGTTTGAAGTTGGAATTGATGTAGTGATAGCCTTCTTCATTTGCGCCACAAATAAGATTATTTGACTCACTTACTGAATCATCAACAATAAGGATGAAAGAATCTTTTTTTGCACCTATTGGGCTAGCAAAGCCGGGGACCATACCGCACTCAATGATTTCCTCTGGATGAGCAGGCCTGATTGAATTGGCTTTTGCAGCATTGCTAAGTTTACTTTCCTCAACGTCCAAATCTCCGCGGATAATTGCAGTGATAAGCTTAGTTTTTTCTTCCCCTGTGTGATCATCGATAAATGTCCCGACCATGAATACAGCTTTGGCAGTGTTCTCCGGTTTTATCTTCAAGAAGTCACATAACTCATCAATTGTTTTTGAATTTGGAGTTGAAACTTTCTCAAGAGGCTTAAGATCTGCTTTGTAATATTCCTTCTTGAAGGAAGCAACCTGTCGGTTTGCAGTATAACCACACTCCGGGCAGTAGATTATTGTATCTTCGCCAATAGGGCTTAAATACATATATTCATGGCTTACTTTTCCACCCATCATACCGCTGTCTGCTCCGACAACAACTACAGGAAGACCGCATCGTTTGAAAATTCTGAAATAGGCCTCATACTGTGCCTCGTAGTTTTTCTGGAGTCCTTCATAATCTCGGTCAAAGGAATATGCATCTTTCATTGTGAATTCTCTGACCCTGATAAGTCCTGCACGGGGTCTTGGATCATCCCTCCACTTTGTCTGTATCTGGTAAACAACCTGAGGCAGTCTCTTATAGCTGTCAATTTCCCCACGTCCAAGAGCAGTACAGGCCTCTTCATGTGTCATGGCAAGAACCATATCACTTCCTTTTCTGTCCTGAAAACGACTCATTTCCTTATCTATTGAATAAAACCTGCCTGTTTCTTTCCAGATATCTGCCGGGTTCACAACTGGCATCAGAATCTCCTGAGCGCCGATTGCATTCATCTCTTCTCTGATGATATTTTCGATTTTCTGAGTAGATTTGAACCCTAATGGTAAAAGTGAAAAGATTCCAGCACCCAGCTGTCTGATGTATCCTGCCCTTAAAAGATACTCATAGCCTTTGGTATCAGCACCGTTAGGTGCTTCCCGGAGGGTCCTGGAAAACAAGTTTGACATTCTCATATGCATTTTCTCCTTCGGAAATTATACATTTTTTACAAAGGTCAAAACAATAAATTAACGCATGCTTTCAACCTTGTGCTAATATATAGGTTAATAAATTCAGGGATAGGAAAAAATGAATCTGGAAGAAGCTAAAAAGGATGTCTCTTTTTTTATACGACGTGCCTATGAAAAGGGTCTTACAACTTCAACAGGTGGTAACTTTTCTTCCCGCATTGGAACTGTTATGGTCATAACCCCTTCAGGGCTTGATAAAGCAAGAGTCAAAGAGGCCGACTGTGCAGTTGTTGAAATTGATACAGGAAAGAATCTGACACCTGAAAAGAAGCTTTCAATAGAAACAGAGATGCACCGCAGGGTATACTTATGCCGTCCGGATGTTTTCTCAGTTGCTCATGCACACCCTACATTTTCGTGTCTTTTTTGTGCACTTGAGGATAAGATTAATACCAAACTGATTGCTGAGAGCTGGTATCTTTTGGGAGACGTCATAAAGATTCCTTACAGATTGATGGGAAGTGTTGAGCTTGCCAAAATAGTAGGAGAGTATGCAGAAAATGGTAGTAATGCGTTTCTGCTGGAAAACCATGGAGCGCTTACCTTCGGCAAAACAATGCTAAATGCTTTTGACCGATTGGAGTGTCTTGAGCAAGCTGCAAAGCTTACATATCTTTTGAGGGATAATGTTCCTGTTCAAATAACTGAAGACGAACTGAAAAAGATTGAAAATATGAGATAAAGTTGGAGGAGAAATGGCAGACGAAATCGAGAAGCTTAAAGAAAAAGCCTTTGAAATAAGATGTTTGACTATTAATGAGATTGCGTCCTTCGGATCGGGACATATTGGTGGAGCAATGAGTATCTGTGATTTGCTTGCTTACCTTTATTTTGATTGCATGAATGTAGATGTAAAAGAACCGCTAAAAGAGAACAGAGACCGACTTGTATTGTCAAAAGGACACGCAGGTCCCGCTTTATACGCAACCCTGGCCTTAAAGGGATTCTTTCCGTTGGAGATGTTGTCCACACTCAATCAGGGTGGAACTAAACTCCCGAGTCATGCTGATATGACAAAAACTCCGGGAATAGATTTTACTGCAGGGTCTCTGGGACAGGGAATAAGTGCTGCAGTCGGCATTGCAATTGCGAATAAGATTAAAAAAATTGATGCATATACCTATTCAATTGTAGGTGACGGAGAAAGTCAGGAAGGTGAAGTATGGGAAGCTGCTGAGCTTGCAGGGGCACAACACCTTGATAAATTGATTGTATACATAGATGCAAACAAGCAACAGCTTGATGGTTATACAGCTTCAATTATTCCATGTGAGATGAGTGATATAATCTCCAGATGGAGAAGTTTCGGTTTCAATGTGGATTGTGTTAATGGCCATGACATTCAGCAGATAAAAGCTGCAACAGAAAAGGCGAAGGCGGAGAAAGGCAAACCACATGCAATAGTCCTTGATACTATAAAAAGCTGGGGTTATATACCAGGAGAAGGCAAGGAAAACAACCACTCTATGCCAGTTACCAAAGAAGACGCTGAAAAAGCAATTAAGGCACTCAGAGAAAGGGAGGGAAGATAATGGTAAGGGATGCACATGATTTTAACCATTACAAGGAAGCAGTAATCGGTGCTGTTGTCGATATAGCCAAGACAGATGATAGAGTTGTCTTCCTGGACTCGGACCTTTCTTCCTGCATAGGCAGTACTACATTCAAGAAAGAGTTTCCCTCTAGGTTTGTAAACTGTGGTATTGCTGAGGCGAATATGATGGCTGTTGCAGCCGGTATGAGCAGTACCGGACTGGTTCCTTTTGTTCATTCATTCGGATGTTTTGCTTCCCGCCGTGCATACGATCAGCTCTTTATTTCAGTAGGATATGCCAAGCAGGTTGTTCATATTATAGGCTCCGATCCTGGAATTACAGCTCAGTATAACGGGGGAACACATATGCCGTTTGAGGATATAGCTCTGATGAGGCAGGTCCCTGGGCTTGTAATAATTGAGCCAAGTGATGCCCAGAGCTTATATGAGCTGACATGGCAAACCTATAAAGCTGGACTCTCTTCATATACAAGAACTCCAAGAAAAGGTATAAATTTCAGGTATCCGGTAGGAACCAAAATCGAACTTGGGAAAGGTATTGAATTATCTGACGGTAAAGACGTTGCCATCATTGCGAGTGGAGCTGTAATGGTTGATGGAGCGATGGAAGCAAAAGATATTCTTGAGAAAGATGGAATAAAGGCAACTGTCATTGATCTTCATACAATCAGGCCTCTGGATACACAGCTGATAGAAACAGTCGCCAAGCGCTGTGGGGCTGTAGTTGTATGTGAGAATGGAAGGTACCCCGGCGGAGTGGGAGAAATGATTGCGGGATACCTTGCAACACAGAATCCGGTCAAGATGGCATTTGTAAATGTCGGAGAGCGCTTTGGAGAGGTTGGAAAGCTTGATTATCTGAAAAAAGCTTTCAACTTTACCTCACAGGATATCGCAGAAAAAGCAAAAGGCCTTATCCAAAAGTGAAAATAGTACTAGAAACGATTCCTGTATGGGATGGGGTGAAAGAGGAGAGTGAGTGTTTTCTCTGTTCTTTGATGAAAAGAGCAGAGAGTGATGCGCTCTCCTATTATCTTTCTTCTGCCATCATGACCCCTGAGGTCAGAGTTGAAACTAATACCTATGGTTTTTGCAAAGAGCACCTAAGGGCCCTGGCCAGGGCCAACAAGCCACAGGTTCTTGCTCTTATGATGGATACGTACTATGAGGAAAATAAAAAGCACTACAATGGGCTATTCAGGAAAATTGCCTCCTCCGGAAAGGTTAAGATTGCAGAGAAGAATATAGAAAGCCTTGAGAATGCCTATAAAGAGAGAAACTCCGGATGTCTTATATGCACACGTATGGAGGACAGGCTTTATCGTTACGCCTATACAATTGCAGCACTTTTTGAAGAAGATCCTGATTTCAAAAAAGCGTTTTCTCAGTCTAAGGGATTGTGCTTTGAGCATACTATAAAAACAGCTGAAGTTGCTAAAAAAGCTCTGAAAGGAGATGTTTTACTGGATTTTTATAAAACACTTTTCAGCCTTCTGGAGACGAATCTGCAGAGAGTTCAGGATGATGACTATTGGATGACGCAGATGTATAAAAGTGAGAATAAGGGAAAAGACTGGAAAGGTTGTGAGGATGCTCAGAAAAGAGCAGTTTACAAGCTTGTTGGTGAAGTTGAAGTCTATGACCCGATAAAAAACAAGAAGTCGAATATTTAAAAAAGGAGGATCCTCCTTTTTTATTGTTTTTCTGACAATAAATCCCTGATTTCTTTCAGTAGTGCAATCTCTTCGTTCTCTGCTGGTTTAGCTTCAGTGGCACTCTTTACTTCATCTTTTGCTATCTTTTGAGCCTCTTCGAGTTTTCTCCTTTCTGCTTTGGATTTTAACTTGTTAAAACTCTTTACTAGGCAGAAGACAACAAGAGAGACAATTATGAAATTCACAACTGCATTGATGAACACACCATAGGTGACAGCAAGGTCTGCTTTATCTTCTGTCGCTACTTTCAGCACGAGTTTCAGTTTTCCGAAATCAATACCGTCTGTTGCCAGCCCTATTATAGGATTAAGAATATTGGTTACCAAAGCATTTACAATTGCAGTAAAAGCACCGCCAATTACGATACCAACTGCCATGTCCAGTACATTACCTCTGGCAATAAAAGTTTTGAATTCCGACCAGAATGATTTACATCTATCTTTTTTACTTTTCATGCGCTTCTCCCATAGAGACTGTACATAAAAACAGATAAATATAGAATTATTTATTTCCCTTGTTTTTTCCCAGGGAGAATAAAAGCTGGTTCTCTTCCTTTGAAGCGCCTTCAAATGTCTGGCGCCTTATAACGGTTTCTGTGAAATCTTCTTTATTTATGTGGATATATTCAAGAAAGTCTTTTTCAAATCTGTAGAGGAGTATATAATCTTTTTCTCCGAACATTGAAAAAGCAAGGGTAAGGATTGGCTGAAGGGTACTGTGAAGCTTTTTTGCTTTATCCTTGTCCTTTTCTGTAAGATAGTCCTTTGACCAGAGACATGCGATAAGTGGCCTACTATTGTCGTCACAGATTAAAATATCTGTCCCCTTATAGTCGATATCTATTTTATACGAGGGAGGAAACTCCTTCATCAAAGAAAGTGCTAGACGGTGTGAGGCTGTTGTTTTCTTTACCTTCCTTTCATCAAAGAAAAGAGAGTAATAAGCTTTCAGACCCTTAACAAAAAGGGCAAAATGCTCAATTCTCTCTCTTCTTTTTCCCCTCACCTGATTAGTCCTCGTACTTTATAATAACAGACATTGAGGAGACTTTCCCAATCGTATTATAGATTGAGCATTCTTTTTTTGCTCCTTCCACCAAGTGCTCAAATTCACTCCTGTCCTCAACGCCTCTGGCTGTTATGGTAATAGTAGTTTCTTTCAGATAGGAAGGTATATTATTGTCATCCTTGTTTCCGACCACATCAAACTCTAGACTCTTCCAGTCACTTTTTCGCTCAAATGAATTGAGGGTAAGGAAAAAGCACCCTGATAGAGCACCTAAAAGATATTCATACGGTCCGGTTGCCTGAGTGAAGTTATACTCGCTTCCAAGTTTGTTTTCAAAATATCTGCCGTCTTTGTTAAAACATGCTTTTACTGATCTGATCATTTTTTTCTCCTCTACTCAATATAATACATGGTTTTCTTCCGTAATAGCTTTTGCGACCAGAAACGCAGAGGAAAAACAGAATGTCAGACTGTAGCCACCACACTCTCCGCTGATGTCTATAATGTCTCCTGCAAAGTAGAGGCCTTTTATCAGTCTGCTTTCCATTGTTTTACTGTTTATTTCCTCTGTTGGAATTCCTCCGCGGTTGTTCATGGCTCCTTTTTTTCCTGCTTTTGCCTTGAATGGACACTTGGTTAACCTTTCTCTTATAAAAGAGATTTCGTCCCTGTTTAACTGGGAGACCTTTTTATCTGCAATATTACCCAGAAGAGAGCAGGTGAGATTCTCCGGAAGAGAAAGAAGGTTCTTTAAAGATTTTTTCCCTTCCAGATGAGGAATTTCATCTAGAAATGAAATACAGATTTCTTTTTCCTCTCCCAGATAGTAGCTTATATTTTCCGCAACCGGACCAGAGAAGCCGCTATCGGTGAAAACTGCACTGCCAGAAAATTCTTTTTTTCTGAGTGTGACTTTTATGTTTCGTGTTATGCCTCTTATTCCCTTAAGTGGCAAATTGAGTACAACAGGTGCAAGAGTAGGGTATGTTTTATTGACAGTATGACCCAAGGATGACGCCAGAGAGTACCCATAACCATCACTTCCAGTTTCAGGGTATGATACTCCACCAGAGGCCAGAACGAGATTTCTGCAAAAGTACTCCTCATTCTCTGTTTTCACGATAAAGCCCTCTTCGGTTTTCTCAACATTCTTTACTTCGGAGCCGGTTTTTATGTTTACCTCCTTTATGAGTGCGTTTAGCACACTTTCAGCTTTAAGCGTTGATGGGAATACCTTTCCATTATCTGTTATGCTTGAAATTCCTTTTTCCGCAAAGTAGCTGATAATCTTCTCAGGGGGAAAAGAGTAAACTGCGTTTCTTACGAAATTCTTTCCTTCATAATAATGTTTGATAGTTTCTTCAGGAGTTCCCAAGTGAGTGAAATTGCATTTTCCTCCCCCAGTTAGCAGCAATTTCTTTCCTGCCATTTTATTCTTTTCCAGTATAAGGGATGGAGACTTGAGCAGAGACTGACAAAGGAGGCCCGAGGGGCCTCCACCTACGATGATTGTATTTGTTTTATTCTTTATCACTTTTTTTGGAATCAATCCTGATTGAAAGTTCCTCAAGCTGACTCTGGTCAACCGGGCTTGGAGAATTATCCATTGGAGACAAAGCCGCAGTATTTTTGGGAAATGCTATGACCTCCTTGATGGAATCTTCGTTTGCAACAATCATACAGAGCCTGTCAATTCCAGGAGCGATTCCTCCATGTGGTGGCGGTGAGAACTTGAAAGCGTCCAGAAGGAAACCAAATCTTTCTTTTGAAACTTCATCAGGGATGTTGCAGATTCTGAATATTCTCTTTTGGAGTTCAATATCATGTATTCTTATTGATCCTGAAGCAAGTTCATAACCATTGAGAACCAAGTCATAAAGATCTCCCTTTACGTCCGCCGGATTTGATTCGAGAGTTTCAAGATACTCAGCCTGAGGCATGCTGAACATATGATGGGCAGCTTCCCAATGACCCTCGTCCTCATTGTATTCAAAAAGTGGGAAGTCAATGATCCAGCAGAAAGCAAAACCTGGTTGAATCAGATTCAAGTCTGCTCCGAGTTTGTTTCTTACAGCACCCATACTGTTACAGCATTTTTTCCAGTTCTCCTGAGCAACAAGAAGAATCATGTCTCCCTCTTTTGCTCCGGTTTTGCTTATCACGTCTTCATCAAGACCTTCAAAGAATTTGGAAACACCTCCCTGAAGCTTGCTGTTTTCAACCTTCATCCATGCAAGACCATGTGCACCATAAATCTTTGCTGCGCTCTCCAGCTCTGAAATATACTTTCTAGTAAATTCCTTTCCTTCGGTTTTAGGAGCAACAATGTATTTTACAAAACCACCGTTTTTAAGTGTTTCAGTAAATGCATTGAAAGAGGAAAGGGAAGCAAATGATGAAGCATCCTTTATCTCAAGTGAAAAACGCAAATCAGGTTTATCTGAACCGTAAGTATTCATTGCATCGTGGTATGAAAGGCGTTTGAAGTGTTTTGGAAGCTCAATGTTCAGTACTTTTCTGAATACAAAGCCAAAAAGATCCTCCATAAGAGAGAGTACATCATCCCTCTTTACATAACTCATCTCAATATCCAGTTGCGTAAACTCAAGCTGTCTGTCACCTCTGGGGTCTTCGTCACGATAGCAACGGGCAATCTGGAAATACTTATCCAGGCCGGAGACCATCAGAAGCTGTTTGTACAGCTGTGGTGACTGTGGGAGGGCGAAAAATTTTCCAGGATATATTCTTGATGGAACCAAAAAGTCCCTTGCTCCTTCCGGAGTTGATCTTATCAGGGTAGGAGTTTCGATTTCAAGGAAGTCTGTTTTATAGAAGTATTCCCTTATCGCCTTAACAATCTCATGGCGGAGAATCATTCTGTTTTTCATCCCTTCACTTCTCAAATCAAGGAATCTGTATTTGAGGCGCAAATCCTCTTTAGCATTTGTCTCTTCCTCAATCATGAAAGGTAGGGTAGCACACTCAGAGAGAATATCAATTTTTTCGGCTTTTACTTCAATTTCCCCGGTTTTCATTTCAGGATTTATCATATTCTCGGGGCGTTTTCTTACGACTCCCTTTACTGCTATACAGTATTCAAGTTTAAGTTCTGAAGCGGTCTTCTGAAGTTCCTTTGATGCATCATCTTCAACGACAACCTGAGTTACCCCGTATCTGTCACGTAAGTTGATAAAATGTAATAAACCATGATTCCTGTCTCTGTGAACCCATCCATTGAGTATTACTTCACGGCCGACATCAGAGGCAGTCAGCTCTCCACAGTTTACGCTTCTCTGCATAAATGCTTCTTCCATTCTTTTCTCCTTAGTGAGAGTTTAGCACTAAGAAAAAAAAGGGACTATATAAAGTCCCTTCAATTCTAGACGTCTTCTTTGATATCCAAGCTCCCGCTGACTGTCCTTAATACAATCTTATTGTCACTGCCCGGGATGGTTTGCTGCCTTATGGGTCCGATATTCCCGTAGTAAGTAAGTGTACCTGATGCGGATTTTTCTATTTCCAGCGTTGGTTTCAAGTCTGTATAGATCTCAAAGTCCCCACTGATTGAGGAAATGTCAAGAATCCTGAATACCGTTCCGGTTGTAGAAATATCTCCGCTGACTGTAGCTGCCTCTATCTGATCACATACTAGATTAACCATATCAATGTCTCCAGAGACATTTGAACACTCCATTTCCTTGGCTTGGACTGATTTTATTTCAATATCTCCTGAAACAGTCTTTAGTTTTCCTTTGTCAAAACTAAGACTTGCAACTTCAATATCTCCTGAGATGGTCTCGGCATCCAGACGTACTGAAGAAGTATTTGCCAGGAAAATATCGCCCCCTGTGCTTCTGACTTTGACTTCATTGAGGGAAGAAGAAAGGGGAAGTGTCACCTCAAGGCTTCCGTTACGTCGTTTTTTGTCCCTCTGCGAGATAATTATTGAACTTCCTTTAACGTTTGCCTTGAAATCCTCTCCGTTCTGGCTGTAAATAATAACTTCATTCACATCCCCAATATTCAGTGAAATATCTGAAGAGACTGTTGAAATATTAAGAGAGAGGTTATCTTCATAAAGAAATGAACTGGTTTGGGTTTTACCTGGGGAATATTTAAAGTAAAGCCGGTAGCAGAAGACGCAGAATGCTATGATGATGACAACTATTAAGATAACTTTTATAGTTGTCTTTGATGCATTGATCATAATCTACTCCTTATCGAATCTGTTATCCCAGTCCTTCTCACGGTTGAACATTTCGTTCTCCATGGTTTCAACTTTCTTTTTCAGTTCTTCATATTCTTTTTTCAGCTCTTCCTGAGACTTGCCGGAATAGCGTGCTCCGTTATTTGAAGCGTATGCTTGATCCTCGCTGGGGGTATGAATCAGATCCCTTTCAGTCTGCATCGGAAGAAAAAGAGCCAGAAACAGGTAAACAATGACTCCGACGAAGTTTGAAACGCAGCAGGCAATGAAAACTATAAGACGTGTGATTCTCGGTGGAAGGCCTCTCCATTCGGCAAGGCCGGTTGCTACACCGAAGATTTCACCACGTGGACTCCTTGTCCATGTCTTTGTTCTATAGGCACTTGCTTTTTCCATTATCTTCTCTCCCTTAGAATAACCTCGAGGTTATTTATCCTCTTTCTCAATTCTTCCATTTTTGCGCTAAGAATTTCATTTTCCCGCTCAAGGTATTTTCTTTCCTTTTTGCGGCTTTTTCTTTTTGTTTTAGCAGAAGAGTATGTTCCGGCAGGGTAGCCGGCTTTTATCTCTGCCATTCTTAAACGTTCTTCTCTCTCGTCTTTATTCTTCTTGTCCTGCATCCCAAGACGTACAATCAGGTACATTGTGACCAGAATTGCAAGAAGAGAGAGAAAAGTGAAGAATCCGTTCATTTATTTTTTTATCTCCTTCTTGAGCTTTTCAAGCTCTGCTTCAATCTCTGCATCTTCCTCAAACTTGGAGAACTTTTCCTCTGCTGATTCTGATTTTTTCTCATTGACCTTTGTCCAGGCTTCTTTTCTGTTGATTCTCATTTCCATCTCTTCAAAACGTTCGTTCAGGTTTGATGAACTTTTTGATGAATAAGAATATTTTGCTTCCTTTTCTGCCAGAGTCTTAAGTTTTTCCTTGGCCTGTTCAAGCTTGAGTTCAAGAGTTGAAATCTCCTCTTTGTTTTCGCTGATATCTGCAGATAGAGAACTGAGGTGTTCATTCAGGCTATTAAGATACTCACTTGCCCTCTTTTTCTCAACAAGTGCTTCTTTTGCAAGGTCTTCTTTACCTTTCAAAAGAGCAAGGCGTGCCCTGTCTTCCCATCTTCTTGTCTGAGCCATCACATCCTTGATGTCTTTTCCGAGTTTGATTTCATCGGCCATTTTAGCAGAGCAGGCAACTTTTAATTCAATCAAAGTGTCTTCCATCTCCTGAACCATCAGGCGTAGCATTTTTTCCGGATCCTCGGCTTTATCCAATAATGAATTGATGTTTGCTGTAACGATGTCTTTAAAACGTGTAAAAATACCCATAAATATCTCCTGTGTCTTTTGTTTTCTGTACGTTTTAAATTAAGCAAATTATGTGCCAAGTTTCATCTAAATTCTATCTTATTGTAATGAAAGAAAATATAAAAAATGGTAGACTCAGTGAGTTATTTTTGCGTTGGCAAATATTGCCAAATTAGGTATGATTTACCAATCATGAATCCAGTTTACTCAGAATTAGATAAAGAAATAGGGGAGAGCGAAGCATTTTTGGCTTTCAGGGAGAAACTCAGTAAGCTTGCTCCGATTAATCGTCCGGTACTATTAATCGGAGAGAGGGGAACTGGAAAGGAACTTGCTGCAAAAAGGTTGCACTATATGTCTTCCCGTTGGGATAAACCACTTATTACAGTAAACTGTGCATCACTGAATCCTTCATTGATTGAAAGTGAGTTATTCGGTCACGAGAAGGGAGCATTTACCGGTGCATCCAGTTTGAGAAAGGGGCGTTTTGAAGAAGCAAATGGAGGAACACTGTTTCTGGATGAAATCGGTCTAATTCCTTTGGAGACCCAGGAGAAAATACTCCGCGTTGTTGAATATGGAAAATTTGAAAGAGTGGGATCTTCTGAAACAATTGAATGTAACGTTCGTCTTATCGGAGCAACCAATCTGGATCTATTCAAACTTGCCAAAGATGGGAAGTTCAAGGAAGATCTTCTTGATAGGCTTTCATTTGAGGTTCTGTTTCTCCCCCCTTTGAGAAAAAGAGGAGAAGATATAATTCTTCTTTCTTCATATTTTTCTTCTCGTATGGCAACTGAGCTAAAGCGGCATGAGATACCAGTTTTGACAGAGGACGTGAAGAAAAAGCTGCTATCCTATTCCTGGCCTGGGAATATAAGGGAGCTGAAAAATGTAATTGAAAGGGCTGTATACCACGCATATGGACCCGAAATCAGTGAAGTCAATTTTGATCCTTTTAAAAATCCATACGAAGAAAAAGCAGATAGCCAAATTGTTAACGATGAATCTAAGCTTCCTTTGAAAGACTTTAAAAAACTCCATGAAAAGCTGGATATCAGCTTTCTAAAAAGGGCACTTGAAGAAAATAACGGAAAGCAGGCACAGGCTGCTGAGAGTTTAGGTCTTACCTATGACCAGTTCAGAGGATTATACAGGAAATACAAAGATATAATCGGAAAAAAGGGCAGTGTTGACATTTAAATTTTAACCATCTTTAATGACGGTTATGAAGATAGACATTTCAGACCATTTTTCATTTTCCAAATTGCTGAAGTTTACATTTCCATCAGTTGTTATGATGATTTTTACATCAATTTATACAGTGGTAGATGGCCTATTTGTATCTAACTGTGTAGGAAAAACTGCATTTTCAGCTATTAACCTTGTTTATCCGGTGATATTTATTTTTGCTTCCACTTCTTATCTTTTCGGCTCTGGAGGTTCTGCTTTAGTCGCACTCTTTATGGGAGAAGGAAACAGAAAAAAGGCAGACGAACTTTTTTCTTTTGTAACTTTTGTCAGCTTTTTAACAAATATTGCTCTGGCTGTTATCGGGGAAATATCACTTCCTAAAATAATTTCCCTCCTCGGCGGAAGCGGAGAGCTTTATGATGATGCTCTCTTATATGGAAGAATCTTTCTCTCCGGTATTCCCCTATTGGCGCTTCAATCTTATTTTCAGACATTCTTCGTAACCGCAGGAAAGCCAAACCTTGGTCTTTTTGTAACTGTCATAGCAGGAGTGACAAACGGAATTCTTGATTTTGTTTTTGTTTATGTTTTCCATTGGGGCCTAACAGGTGCAGCATTTGCCACTGTCATTGGAATGTTTGTAGGCGCATGTATTCCGGTTTCTTATTTTTTCAACAAGAAAAACAGTTCATCACTCAGATTTGTAAAGTTCCATTTTATGCCGAAAGAGTTGGTAAAAGTTGTAACAAACGGATCTTCTGAGTTATTAAGTACTATTTCAAATAACCTTGTTGCTGTTTTATACAACTACCAGCTATTGCGTTTCTATTCGAGCGACGGAGTTGCTGCATATGGGTGTATTTTGTATCTGAATTTTGTATTCATATCTATATTTATCGGACTATCTATAGGTTCAGCTCCGATTTTTTCCTACAACCAGGGGGCTTCAAATTATAGTGAGTTGCAAAATGTATTCAAGAAGTTGATTTTATTGATGGGGAGTCTGGGACTGATTATGTTTTTGATAGCATTTTCAATTGCGTCTCCATTTGCAAGGTTCTTTGTAGGATATGACGAGACTTTGTTTACTTTGACTGTCTATGGCAGCAGGATATATGCGTTTTTATACATATTTGCAGGTGTCAATATTTTTGGGTCAGCGTTGTTCACTTCCTTAAATAATGGCTTAGTGTCAGCTTTTCTCGCTTTCCTGAGATGTTGTGTTTTTCAGGTTATATTCGTACTGACTCTCCCGTTGTTTTTTGGAGGAAAGGGAGTGTGGTTTTCCTCTCCGCTTGCTGAAGCAGTTATGTTTGTCATAACCATTGTTTTTATTTTTTCCTACCAGAGACGTTATGGATACACAAAATACGGCTTTAAGCATCTAAAGGATAAAGTCTGATGATTTTCCTTTTTTTGGAAAGGAAGAGATGCTAAGATTTTTCCATGGGATAAAACTCATATATTGGGCTTAACTCGGAGGTGCTAAGACACCTCCTTATTTTGTTTGAAATATAATTCAAAAAGTTTATCCTCTAGGTATGTCGTGTCTTTATATAGTTGCATCGCCGATTGGTAATTTGGAGGATATAACACTCAGAGCTCTCAGGATACTTCGCGAAGTAGATGTTATTGCCTGCGAGGATACACGACACTCATCACTTTTATTGAATCACTATGATATCCATAAACGGCTTATTGCATGCCATTCATATAATGAAGAGGAGAGTGCCAAAGGAATTATTGAACTTCTGGATGAGGGGAAAAATATTGCATACCTTTCTGATGCAGGAACTCCCGGGGTATCAGATCCCGGTTCCAGGCTTGTTGAAAGTGTGAGAAATGAAACGGAGCATTCTGTTATTCCGCTTCCGGGAGCCTCAGCTCTGACTGCTTTGATTTCAGTTTCGGGAAATATCGGAAAAGCTTTTACTTTTGAAGGGTTTCTTTCTCCTAAGAAGGGAAGAAGGGAAAAAAGACTGGTTTCCCTTGTGGCATCTGGTAATAGCTTTATAATCTACGAAAGTCCATTCAGGGTTCTGAAAACCTTGAAGGAGCTAAGTGAAATAAACGGGATATCAAAGCTGGTTATTGGGCGCGAACTGACTAAAAAACATGAAGAGATAGTCAGTGGTACACCAAGTGAAGTATATTCCTTATTTCAGAAGAGGGAGAGTATAAAAGGGGAATTTGCAATCCTTGTTGTTCCCGGCGAAGCCTATGATTCAAATAAAGAAACTGAAGAGCCTTAGAAGCAGAGTAGCAATAAGGAAAATAGCTGATATTTTTCATCAGAACAAAACAGAAGGATATGATAAATCATATATTGATGAGGTTTTCTCTGTCCTTCTTGAAAACAATGAGATTCCCTTCTGTGACAAAGAAAAACTAAAAGTACTTTACAAGGTAGAGTCTTCTTCAAGGGATGATGACATATACTATTTTCTTTTAAACACACTGGGTGAGAGCCCGGCTGACTGGGACTTTGTAAATGAGAGTGGTATGCTTGACAGGGGTAAGAGGTTAATCAAAGAGCACTACCTGTATCTGGACCATATCAGAAGTCCATACAATTTAGGCTCAATATTCCGATCTTCCGAGAGCTTGGGCGTCAAAAAAATTATCCTTTCTCGGTACTCACCGGACCCGCATCATCCGAGAGCCGAAAAAACGAGTATGGGAACAGTGGATGCTGTTGATTACATAGAAGGGGACCTGGAATATATAAAAAGTCTGAATATGCCTGTTTTTGCCCTTGAAACCGGGGGAAAAGAACTGAAAAAGTTCTCCTTTCCGGAAAACGGAATTGCTATAATTGGAAGTGAGGAGACAGGCGTTTCACCGGAAGCACTTAGTTTGGCTATGTCTTCCTGGGGTATTTGTTCGATAAAGCAGTATGGGGCTAAGGGTAGTCTGAATGTAGCTTCTGCCACAGCGATACTTTTGAACGCATGGATGGAAAATGAAGAGTAAGAATTCAAAGGAAATGCAGGAAATGATGCTCACCAAGCCGGTAGGGCCGCTTATTACAAAGTTGGCAATTCCGACTATGATCAGCATGCTTGTTACGAGTTTGTATTCATTGGCTGATACATTTTTTGTAGCTCAGCTTGGTGTTGTGCAATCCTCTGCAGTCGGTATTGTTTTCTCTATTATGACAATCATTCAGGCAACCGGGCTTCTTTTCGGTCAAGGGTGTGCGAATACTATTTCACCCCTTCTTGGCCGTGGAGAGACCGATAAGGCAAATCAGGTTTTCTCAACTGCATTCTTCACTGCCCTTGTACTTTTGACAGCATTTGGACTAGTTTGCCTAGTGTTTATAGAACCCATTGTCAAATTCCTGGGGGCAACAGAGGAAACACTGAGAGCCTGCATAGCATACGGAAGTGTTATTGTAATAGGAGCCCCATGGCTGGGAGTATGCTACACAATGAATAACATATTCCGGGCAGAAGGTAAGGCCGTTCTTGGAATGTGCGGTATGGCTTCGGGTGCACTATTCAACGTCGGGTTTGATGCTCTTTTTATCTTTGGTTTTGAATGGGGCGTTGCAGGGGCTGCTCTTGCTACAGTCCTTTCACAGTTAATCAGCTTTATAATCCTTCTGTCGTTTTTTATTCTGAAAAAGTCAAATCTCCGTCTCTCAGTCAAAAGTTTCCGTTTCAGCTGGTGGATTTATAAAAAAGTGTTCTCACTTGGTTTTCCATCCCTTTTGAGAAATCTCGGTTCAACTGTCTGCAATATAGTTTTAATGAATGTCACGGGAATTTATGGTGCCTCTGCGACGGCTGCATTCTCAATTGTGGGAAGGGTTTCCCACGCCTACCAGTCACTGACAATAGGATTCGGGCAGGGCATGCAACCTGTTGTCGGATATAACTGGGGAGCAAGGAAAACAGACAGGGTCAAGAAAGCCTACAATTTCTCACTCTTGGTTTGTACTCTGGCTTTCGTGGTTTTAGGCCTTTTATCCATTTTCGGAGCCCGCTATATAATGATGGCATTCCTTGGAAATCCCGCTAAAATAGCTGATTCCCTGAGGGCGTTAGAAGTAACTGAAAGTATTAAAATCGGAGGGAATACCTTATTGTACCAGGGGATAGTGATGCCCCTTATGGGTGTAATAATCCTTTCTGGAATGCTACTTCAGTGCTCGGAACATGGACTCTCGGCTTCTGTACTCGCACTTTTAAGGCAGGGAGTAGTTTATCTTCCTTTGATTATGTTGCTTAATCATTTTTTGGGCCTTACTGGAGTTGAGCTTACACAGGCAATAAGCGATGTTGTGGTCTTCATACTGACGCTAATTATCACAAAATATGTCAGAAGGAAGGATCATTTTTAATAGTATTCTTTTGCTCCCATTCAGCGTTAATAAGGCGCAATGTCTGCTGTATTTCCTTTTTTATATCATGGCGGGCAAAAAAGCCTACGTCTGCTGCCTCCCAAATTGAAAAGGAACCTAAAATTGATAGTATTTCAACAAAGGTCTTGTCAAAATGGGAATCCAGAAGAAATGAAAGGGTGATTATTACAGCCCCTGCAAGAAGGAGAAGTAAAATGGTAAAGGTATTTCTTCTGAGCTTTTTCAGCTCTATTGCAAGTGCAGCACTTAAATATGTCGTATAGACTTTCTGAAGCTTGGCTTTATCAACCGCAGCATCAAAGATTATTCTCAGTTTAAGACGTAACGGGGAGAGCTCACTTGCTTTATAAAGGTAATCAATAACTTCAGGAGAAGGCATCATATTGTTGATAGTTGAGAATGGATTTCTATCTGTGACTGTTATATTTATATGATTTTTATCAGATGAGAAGAATACATTTTCACTCTTATCAGATGTTCTTATTATTTCTTTGAGTCTTTTGATGAGCATTTTCTCCTATTGCTCCTTTATGGCTGAAACGATTGGTGTGATAAAAGCCCTGTCTGTACTGTCGAATGAGGATGATAGGCGCTCAAGCATTATTTCGTCATTCTCTGTTTTATTGGTTTTTGCCTCAATTGACTTTGCCAGTACTTTAAGCATCATTTTGTTCAGAAAAGACATATTTTCATGGTTAAATCCCCCTGGCAGATAGAAAACTTTAGCCTTGAATATTTTCAAATCACTCTGTGCTTTCTTCAAAGCAGCTACAGCATCCTTTTCTTTCTGAGGTGTTGCTCCCACTATATATACAACAAATTTTTTGTCCGGATACTTTTTTAAAATATTTTTTATCCCATTGAGTTTATCAACAGAGCCGGCAAAGACCCAGGAACCCAAAACTATCGTGTCATAACCAGACAGATCCATTTTTTTGCTTTCTTTATAGCTTATACATTGTGCTTGAGTTTCCTCAGAGATCCATGTGGCATATTTTTTTGTAAAACCTGTAGATGAGTTGTAAATTACGAGTGAATTCATTTTCATACCCTATATTCTGCCTGAAAGTTTTTACGTTTTATACCGAAAAACTTGTACAATAAGAGAAGTTTTTATGTCTTGTTCCGAAAAACTTACATAATAATAAAAGTTTTTATGTTTTTGACTGAAAAACTTTAGAAAGATAACCAGTAAACAGAGTTTATATGAGTTTAGTTGGAACCTAAGGGATTACAAGAAATACATACAAAAAAATAGACCCTCTACCGGGAGGGTCTGCCAAAATGCCGTCTCCAGGAATCGAACCAGGGACACAAGGATTTTCAGTCCTTTGCTCTACCAACTGAGCTAAAACGGCTTAAAATGCTTCTTAAAATATACCTAATAATCTAACTCTTCTTCAAGTGGGTGAGGAAAAATATTCATTAATGCTAAGACTGCTTCTGGCTACTTCTGCATAGACACTTTAGTTCATCTTCAACAATTCTATGAAAGGAGTGTGAAGGGAATACACCTTTCCTATCCCTTTCACCACCTTTGAGACCTGAGAGTAATTCCATGCCTTCATCTATTGAAGAAATAGAATAAACGTGAAAAATCCCTTGTTCAATTTTTTCTTCAAGTTCATAAGGCAGGATAAGGGATGAGAGATTCTGCCTGGGAATGATTACACCTTGTTCACCGGTTAGTCCGACAGTTTTACATGCATTATAAAAACCGAGGATTTTCTCGTTTATTCCGCCAACCGGTTGCAACTCTCCCATCTGATTTACTGATCCTGTTACCGCAATATCCTGCCTGATTGGAATATCTCCGATAGCCGAAAGCAAGGCATAAAGCTCGGCAGAGGATGCAGAGTCTCCGTCAACTTCCCCGTAGCTTTGCTCAAAAGCAATTCCCGCATATAGTGAAAGAGGGAAGAAACGTGCGTATTTATGTCTTAAATACCCTTCAAGAATAAGAATTCCTTTATCGTGGATTCCACCCGATAGTCCTGCTTCATGTTCAATGTTTACTATCCCTTCAGTTCCCGGGGCAACTGTTGCACTTATTACAGTAGGAGTTCCGAAAGAAGATAACCCCCTATCCATAACAGCCAGGCCGTTTACTGTCCCAACTTTTTTCCCTTTGAGGTCCATAACCATGGTTCCATCAACAATTTCCTGATTGATATGCTCTTCGGCAATAGATGAATACCAGTCTCTTCGCCTTAATGCTTCAAGTACGCTCTCTTTTGTAATCTCGTCCTGATCAGTTTCCTTTGCTATGATATCTGCTTCAGAAAGGAGATCCCCCAAAAGAGAAAGCTGAGTTGAAAGACGCATTCTGTCTTCGGCAAGCCAGGATGAATAGCGTAAGATTTCGCTATAAGCAGAAGGGTTTTGCTTTTTCAAAAAAGATCCCGCTTTTTTTAGGTAACTTACAGTACCATTTATATTTTCAAGAGTAGCCGGCATTGTGAAATCAAACTCTGGTGATACTTTGAAAAACCGCAGAAATACATCATCAGTATCCACAAGTTTTTCATAAAGCTCTTCACTCCCGAGGAGGATGACTTTTGTATTGAGTGGAATAGGGTACGGTCTGATTCCCTCCTGCATTTCTCCTTGTACTGCATTTGAAAGGAGTGCGCGGTCCGTCATCTCCAGATAACGCTTTAGACTTGCCCAGAGTTCTTCCTCCTTTACAAGCTCTTCAGCGTTCAGCACGAGAAAGCCCCCTGCGGCTTCCTGATAAGAGCCGACCCTTATAGACAGATGAGGTTCTTCATCCTTTTCCACAAGTCCGAAAAGGGATGAATGCGACGGGTGTGTCTCAATAACCAAAGGTCTTCTTTTTACACCGGTACGATCTAAGACAAGGTTTATTTTGTAGGCATTTTCATTATCTGTTTTTTCCAGGGAATCCAGATAATGACCTATAATCTCAGAGGGAAATTCCTTTTCAATTTCCTCTTTCGAAATCTTTCCATCTTTTAGTTTAAATAAATCAGATTGCAGTTTTCTTCCGCTTCCAGGCTTTAGAAGCACACACTGCGGACGGTTAGGGTGGTTGATGGAATAAAGGTATGCAACATCAAATAAAAATGATGTATCATCCTCGATTTTTCTAATCTCTTCCTTTATTGCAGTAAGACGTCCGCTCCCGTTATCTCCGGAGACAAAGATATTGTATCCTGTCCTATCTATCTTAAGGCCGAGGCGCAAAAGGCCAAGAGCTTTTTCCTGTCCGACTATTTCATCCCCGGCTTCAATAAGGGAAAAATCATAGGAAGAATAGGAAAGAGCCAAATCAGCTTTCTTGATTTCTTTAAGCATAGGAAAATTTTAGGAGGTGGAAAATTTCATGTCAACGAACTATACTTCATTCATGCTTGTCAGTACTTATATTGATGATCTAAATAAGATCCTCGATCTTTATTCGTTTGATGATGTGTCTCTGAACGGAGTTCAGATTGAGGCCCCGGATAGGGAAATCAGAAAAGTAAGCTTTGCCGTGGATGCATGTCTGGATACTATAAAAAAGGCAGTGGAGAACAAAAGTGATGTGCTTGTTGTTCATCATGGTCTTTTCTGGGGACACCCGATTGCCATTACAGGGATTCACTACAAAAGGATAAAAACAGCATTGGACGGAAACCTGACTTTGTATGCCGCTCATCTGCCCTTGGATGCCCATATGGCATTTGGCAACAATGCGCAGATTGCGCTGCGCTTAGGTATGAAAAGCTATGATCCGTTTTCTCCACATAGAGGCAAATTCATAGGGGTAAAGGGAGAACTTCCTTTTGAGATGAGTGTTGAGGAAATATCGGCACTTCTGAACTTTGATCCAGTTGAAGCTCACTTTCTGTTAAACCGTGGGGGAAAGAAAGTTAAGAGTGTTGCTATTGTCTCTGGCTCAGCAAGTGATGATGTGAAGCTTGCTGTAAAGGAAGGTGCAGATCTTTTCATTACAGGGGAAATAAAGCATGAAGTATTCCATACTGCCAGGGAATCTGGAATAGATGTGCTTGCCGGAGGACACTACAGAAGTGAAGTTTTCGGAGTCCAGGCACTTAAAAGACTTACAGAGAAAAAATATAATTTAGAAACAGAATTCATTTCATCGGAGACCGGTCTTTGAAAGATAAAGTAAAAAGGTACCTGCCATTTATTTTGACAGCAGCAATAATAGCCCTTGATCAGATAAGCAAAGCTCTGATTGTTCATTTTATCCCTGAAAACAGACTCGGGCTTAGCTTGTTTTCAGGTTGGCTTGAAATAATACATGTAAGGAACACAGCAGTTGCCTTTAGCGTCGGAACGAGTCTTCCTGTAACAGTGAAGTACTTTCTTTTTATAGTTTTACCGCTTTTGGTGATGGTATATTTATCATATATAGTTGTATCGAAAAAATATGACGTGGAGCTGACATATTTCCAGCGCTGGTGTTTTGCAGGTATTGTGGGCGGGGGAACGGGAAACATAATTGACCGTATTTTCAGGGGGCTGAGAGTGGTTGACTTTGTATCCACTGACCTTAACGGTTTTATGGGAATGGAGAGGTTCCCGACCTGGAATCTGGCTGATGCTTCAGTTGTTGTCTGTGTCGTCCTCCTAATTTTCAGTTTTGCTTTTGCAAAAAAGAAGGGAAACAAAGGGAAGAAAAATGGGAAAGAAAGCTAATACAGTTTTATTTATGGTCGTAATGACAATTGTAAGCCTTTTGATAATGCTTATATGTTTTACAGTTTTTACCGCTATCGTTTTATTTATAGGAAATAAAGTTCCTTCTCTTCAGGAGAACCAGACATTCATAACACTTTCAGTTCTTATGATTTTTGTCTTTTCAACAGCCCTTTCATTTTTCATCTATAACAAGCTTGTCAAATGGGCAGTAAAAAAGTGGGATCTGGAAGATAAGATGTACCCGTTCTTTGCTCCGAGAAACAGGAGACAATAATGCGTTTCCAGAGCCTTGATAAGCTTGAGAAGGCCTATTGGTACTCATTTTCAGATGAGCCTATTGCTACAACCAGCAAGCTTAGAAAAAGGCTATGTGATCCGGCTTTTCTTCCTCCTGAAGAGAGTCCTGACGGACTTTGGCATCTTTTTGCACATACATTTATAGGGATAGATCACTTTACATCCACATCTGGGTTGGAGTGGAAAAAGACAAATCTGGTATTTGCCCGTGCACATTCCCCTTTTTTGTATAAGGAAGGGGGGATTTATTACCTTCTTTTTGAGCTTCACAGCAAGGTCTTTTACCTCAAGGATGATGAGGGAAAATCAGATGAAAGCAGGATTTTCTATTCAACAAGCACAGACCTTTATTCCTGGAGTGACCCAAGGGTCCTTCTGTATTCTTCGGATGTTACAAAAAGCGTTTACAGGCAAGGCCCTCAGAGAATAAGCCGCCCCCAGCTGGTGGCATGGAATGATGGATACCGGCTGTATTTCGGAGCAGGTGAGACAAAAATATATGATACAAAGCAGAAAGCCGCCCCAGCATTAATGTATGCGCAAAGCATGGATATTGAGGGCCCTTATGAGATTAATCAGAAGCCCGTTATGAAAACAGAGCCTGATAGCCTCTACCGGAACCTCGCAACAGGTGCTGTAAAAATAGTCCCTTTCTCCGATGGGTTGGCTGCTTTTGAGTGCGCTTATTACTTTGATATAAAAAAGAGGAAATCCTCTTCGGCACTTCTTCTTTTTACAACAAGAGACGGTAGCGAATGGGAGTTCAGCCGTGTTATTCAGAAAAGTGCCAGTTCCGGCTGGGCAAGCAGGTATATTTCAAGTGTAGATGTACGTTACAAGAAAAACGAGGACTCCTGGTATTTAATTTATTCTGCCAACAGTGAAAGAAAAATAATAGGAAAACTCCGCCTGGTTACTGAGTCTTTAGGCTTGCTTTTAGGACAGGATAAAAGATAGATTATTCTTGAAACAACAGGAGGAAAATATGAAAAAACTGATATTTATAATTGCACTGATAGCACTTACATGTGTCTCTGTCTTTGCATCATCTGATGTGGATTTGGATTTTGGTTTTGATGGAAATGTGACATACATGCAGATGGATTTCCTTGCAGATAATGGAGACATCAAGACTTCATTTAATACAACAGCCGGTGCTTTCATGGACATATTTATTAAGCACGATGTCGGTATAAACATCCTGTTTCTGACAGATTTCAGCTCTTTGGTAAAAGTCGGTGCAGGTTTTGCATATACAACAAGGATTAACCCAACAACGGATTTCAGACTTTCAGTAGGTCCGTTTTTAAGCTTTGAGAATAATTTTATTCTTGGAGTCTATTCAAGGTTCGATTTTGACTTCCATCTAACAAGAACAATATTCCTTGCCGTTGGCGCAGAGGTTGATATGGAGTTCTTGAAGGTTCAGAACGGAGAAGCAGAAGGAACATTCAATACAGATATTATACTGCCGAAGCTGGGTGTCGGTTTTAATTTCTAATTCCAGATTCCATAAGAAATAAGAACCAGGGTAACCTGGTTTTTTTTATAAATTTTGCGTTTTTTCCTACCGGTATTATATTTGGTTTATGATAGGAATGAGTCTACGTCATTATGACGGTAAATTATTTATACCAGAGGCAGAAAAGACCAGAGAAGCACAGCTGGGATGGCTTGAAAAGCTTTACGAGCTGAATAAGCTTCCACTTTCTGATACTGAAGGTAGAAATCAGATGCTTAAGTCTATGTTTTCCTCCCTTGGAGAGAAAGCAGAAATAGGGATCCCATTCTTTGCAAACTGGGCCGGTCACTTTACAAAGATCGGTTCAAACTTCATAGCAGGGGAGGGATTGAGTTTGATTGAAGAAGGTGGCATCACCATTGGGAATAATGTCAAGCTTGGAAGGAATGTGACCATAATCACCCGTTTGACTCCCGAAGATGCGGAGCTGAGAAAGAAAGGCTACATGATCAAGGATGGTGTTACAATCGGGGATAATTGCGTCATAGGAGACGGATGCCTGATACTACCAGGTTCAGTTATTGGAAGTGGATGTATCGTGGAAGCCGGATCTGTTGTGAAAGACAAATTTCCTGATGAGGTACATCTTGAAGGAAATCCGGCAGTAGTTCTGGGTTTCACATCAAATGTATCATAACGCTTAAAGAGAACAACAGGCGACCAGAAGGTCGCCTTTGTTTTTCTAGAATTAAGCAGTTACTGCTTCTTTCTTTTCTTCTTTTTTGCTGAAAAGTTTCTGGCAACACTGAACAACGACAACACAACCAAGTCCCAGAAGCAAAACAGCAAACACTGTCTGGAGTATTGGACCTAGTAGCTGCGCACCAGAAGCCATGAGTTTTATTTGACGGTAAATAATCTGGATAAGAGCTGTGAAAGTAACAGCAAGCATGAAGAACATCGGGAAAAGAATCATCTTATTGTCTTTTTTGATTTTCTTGAGGAATACTGCTGCTGCACTCAAGGCAAGAACAGCAAGAAGCTGGTTTGCTGATCCGAATAAGCCCCAGATTTTTGCGTATCCCACTTTCATCAGGGCATAGGACGGAATAAGGACTGCGATTGTTGCAACCCATGAATTTGTCAGAACCTTTTTCCACAAAGGAAGGACAACACCCTCTTTATCATCTTCCGCATCCAAGAAGAATTCCTGCCAAGTTAAGCGTCCGACTCTGGCAACCGAGTCAAGTGAAGTAAGGGCGAAAGCAGAAACTGCCAGTGAAATAAGTGTGAATGCCAAATCTGACGGGATATGAAGAACCGTAAGGAAACTTGCAATTGCACCTGCAAAAATCATCTGAGGTGTTCCTGCAGGGATTGCACCGGTTACTGCATCTGCTGCGGCTGCTACAGCTATGAGGGAAATGATGCCCAAAAGGGACTCAACGAGCATGGCCCCATAACTTATAGGCAACATATCTGATTCCTTCTCAACCTGCTTGCTGGCGGTGTCTGATGAAACAAGGGAGTGGAAACCGGAAACTGCTCCACATGCGATTGTTACAAACAGGAATGGGAATATGCACTCAACACTGTTTCCATTAACAAGGACAAAACCATTAAATGCATTAAGGTTAACTGCCGGGTTTGAAGCAAAAATTCCGATAACCGCGGCTGCAATCATTGCAACAAGAAGATAACTGTTAAGGTAATCTCTGGGTTGTAAAAGAGCCCAAACAGGGGTTACACATGCAACAAGAATGTATGCAAATACAATCAGTGACCAGCTCTGGATAGTAAGTGACATCGGAAATGCCAGACCAAGAGCGATACTTGCAACAAGAAATGCAATGGCAACTACTGTGTTGATGGCTGTTGCTGCTTTAGAGTTCATCTTTTTCTCCAGGTGTACATGCCTCAGATAGAAACCAAGTCCTACGGCGAAGAGGATAAACAATGTTGAAGTAGTGGCAACCTGACCATTTGATTTGTTGACTGCAGCGGTTGCGGTAGCGCTGGTTCCGAAAGATTTTGCAACGATATCGGCAAAAGCTGCGATAACAAGAATGCAGAACAGATACACAAAGGCAAGGAATAGTCTTTTGCCTGTTTTCCCTACATAGTTTTCAATGATGATACCAATTGATCGTCCCTTGTTTCTTACAGATGCAAACATTGCAGAAAAGTCCTGAACTGCACCGAAGAAAATCCCACCAAGGATACACCAAAGCAAAACAGGAACCCAGCCGAAAATAGCAGCCTGTATTGGTCCGTTGATAGGACCGGCTCCGGCAATAGAAGCAAACTGGTGTCCGAAAACGACCTGAGCTTTTGTTGGAACATAATCAACTCCGTCATTGTATTCGACAGCCGGAGTAACTCTTGAATTGTCTACGCCCCATTTTTTTGCAAGTTTTCTGCCATAAAAAATGTAACCGCAGACCAAAGCGACAATTCCTATAATAAGGATAACTATACCGCTCATTTTACATTTTCTCCTTAAATAATTTCCCTTTTGAAATTTTATACATTCTAAGTCTACTGGAAACGTTAAACAATACATCGAAAGCTTTCGTAGCCTTTAAGTTACAGTTCGATGGTTTTTCAGCCAATATTGATTTCAGGAGGGAAAACGTAATAGAATTTAGTAAGTAAATGCTATGACGAAGACGAGTAGCATTCCCAATCTCCTGAGAAGGTGTCCTAGGAAGGAAGACGCCCAGAGTAAGAATGTGAAAACCACTTCCGAGCAGCCGCCGGAAAAGAAATGAGTAAGGTGGGCCGAGAAATAACTCGTAAAAATGCAATGAGCGTCCTCCCTATGGGTGGGAAGCAAGGTGGAACCGCGGAGCCTTTATAGCTTCGTCCTTGCAAGCAAGGATTAAGCTGTAAAGGCTTATTCTGTTTTTAGTGAGGAGAATATGGCAAAAGATATTGAATTATCAACACTCAGACACTCAACTGCACACGTAATGGCAGAGGCTGTTCTGGAAATGTTTCCAGAGGCGCAGATTGCAATCGGACCAAGTATTGAAAACGGTTTTTACTATGATTTTGAGCTCCCAAGAGCTCTCACTGAAGAGGATTTGGCAGAAATCTCTGAAAGAATGAAGAAAATCATGAAAAGTGATAAGCCTTTTGTCCGCAAAGAAGTTACAAGAGAAGAAGCAAGGGAACTTTTCAAAAATCAGAAATACAAGCTGGAACTTTTGGATGCTATTCCTGAAGGCGAGACTGTGACGGTCTATAATCAGGGACTTTTCACAGACCTTTGTCGTGGTCCACATGTTGAGTCAACAAAAGACTTAGCTCCGGACGGATTCAAGTTACTGAATATCGCCGGTGCATACTGGAGAGGCAGTGAGAAAAACCAGATGCTAACCCGTATCTATGGGACTGCATGGAAGAATGGAAAGGACCTGAGGTCATACCTTGATCACCTTGCAGATATTGAAAAACGTGACCACGGGAAACTGGGCAAGGAACTTGATTTGTTTTCACTTCATGAGGAAGCAGGCCCCGGCTTGGTATACTGGCATCCAAAAGGTGCAAGAATCAGAAGTGTGATTGAGGACTTCTGGAGAGCTGAGCACAGAAAAAACGGATATGAGATTGTCTATACTCCACATGTAGGCAAAAGCTGGCTTTGGGAAACCTCAGGACATTTGGGTTTCTATAAAGACAGTATGTACCCAAAAATGGATATGGATAAGACTGACTACTATGTCAAACCAATGAATTGTCCATTCCATATCATGATTTATAACAACTCAAAGCATTCATACCGCGATCTTCCATTCAGATGGGCTGAGTTCGGTACTGTTTACCGCTATGAAAAGGCAGGAGCATTGCATGGCCTGATGAGAGTAAGAGGCTTTACACAGGATGATGCGCATCTGTTTGTAACCCCGGATCAGATGGAGGATGAGATTGTTGAGGTTCTCAGGTTCTCCCTTCACATGCTTCATAGCTTTGGTTTCAAGGATATACATGCTTATATTTCGACCCAGCCGGAAAAATCTGTAGGAAGCAAGGAGAACTGGGACAAGGCAACCGAAGCCTTAAAAAAAGCTGTTGAGAAGGAAGGGCTTGAGTATGATATAGATGAAGGAGGCGGTGCTTTCTATGGTCCTAAGATTGACCTTAAAATTAAGGATGCAATAGGGCGTGAGTGGCAGCTTTCAACAGTTCAGTTTGACTTCAACCTTCCTGAGCGATTTGATATGACATTTGTTGATAAGGACGGGGTTGAAAAGAGACCACTTATGATTCACCGTGCCCTTTTGGGGTCCCTTGAAAGGTTCTTCGGTGTTCTGATTGAGCACTATGCGGGAGCTTTTCCTCCATGGCTTGCTCCTGACCAGGTTGCAATTATTCCTGTCGGTCCTATGGCATTTGATTATGCAAAAGATCTTGAGAAGAGACTGAGGAAGGAAGATCTGAGAGTATACGCTGACCTTTCAGATGACAGGATGAATGCAAAAATCAGAAATGCCCAAAAACAGAAGGTTCCATATATGCTTATTATCGGAGAAAAAGAAATGGCTGATGATTTGGTATCTGTGAGACTTAGAAGTGGCAAGCAGACGAATCAGATTAAAACTGATGAGTTTATTAAACAGGCAAAAAAGACAATTGAGGCAAAAGAACAGATTTAACTATATTGAAAAGGAATTAAGTGAATGAACCTACCTAATAAACTAACAGTAACCAGACTTATATTAGTTCCAGTATTTTTTATTTCCTATGAGCTGAGATATTGGGGCGCTGATCCGCTCCCGATTAAGGCAATGGTAATCGCCAGTACTATACTTATGGTACTTTGTTATGCGATTGCTGAGCTTTCTGATTTATTGGATGGAAAAATTGCCAGAAAACATAATCTGGTTACTGATTTAGGTAAGGTTCTGGATCCATTTGCAGATACACTCTCACATCTGACATTTTTCACCTGTTTTGTCGGCTATGGAATAATGCCGATATGGACATTTGTCATTATCATGTGGAGAGAATTTGGAATTCTGTTTATAAGAATGCTGATGATGAGAGTTGGAAAACCAATGCCTGCAAACATTTTCGGAAAGAGCAAGACTGTTTTCTATGCAATTACAACATTCCTTTCAATAGCATATATTACTTGTCAGGCCTTTCTTGAAAATGGAAGCTGGATGGAAATCGGCGGTATTGTTCTGTATGTATTCTTCTCCCTTTCAGCACTGGCAGCTCTTTTAAGCTTTACAACATATCTTTATTCAGTATTCAAGAACAAATACTTATCAGGAATGACCCGTTAATGGAAACAGGAAAACGAGGACTTCCATTTTCTGGATTTACTCCTGAAGAGATAAAAAATGTATCCTGGGTTTTCAGTGATGTGGATGACACAATCACTGATGACGGGGTTTTATACTCTGAGACACTTCAAGCAATGGAAAAGCTGCGTGCACATGGTTATTCAATTATACTAATTACAGGAGCATCCTGTGCATCATCTGAAGTGTTTTTGCGTCAGTGGCCTGTGGAAGGTGTTATCGCAGAAAGCGGAGCTTACTTTATTCACTGGGACCGCAAGGACAGTGATTATATGGTTTATACTCCGCATCCATCAATTAATGAGAATGTGGAAATACTGGAAAAAAGGTCCCACCTTGAGTACATTACACGTGGCCTAGATTTCAGTTCAGATCAGTATGGAAGAAGAAATGATCTGGCCTATGACAAGGCGAAGATGACTGAAAAGGAAATCGATATGTTAAAGAGAATGCTTGATTCAAAAGGTGCTAACTGGAGCGAGAGCAGTATACATATCAACGCCTGGTATGGCTCTTATGATAAAGAATCAGCATTGAAGTATTTCATGAAAGAATATTTCAACCTCACGGAAAAAGATATCAAGGAAAGTGGGTTTTATATGGGAGACAGCTTGAATGATCAGAGCCTTTTTAGATTTTTCCCACTTTCTGTTGGCATGAAATCTGTCGGAGACAATAAGGATAAATTCAAACACCTCCCCATATATATAGTAGATGAATACGGCGGGAGGGGGTTTACTAAAGTAGCGAGTGCCCTTCTAGTGGATTAAGGAGAAACTTGATACTAAATATAGCGTAGTTATTTTACTGACGCTTTTGAACTTCTGAAGGGTGAAAAATCGGGTAAAATACAGTGAAAAATTATCAAAAAAATTCATGATTTTTATTGACTAACAAATACAAAATTTGATAGCTTTAAAAAGCACGCTTTTAGTGTGCTTGTTTTTTAAGATATATCAGCGAAGGGAAGAGAAGATATTGAAGCTTGAAGAGCTTCTGTCAATTCAAGCGAACGAGGAAAAAAGCCAGTTCGTATGGCAGGGAAGAACAAACTGAAGATATCCTCCACCTTGAGTGGAGGGATTTAAATAAAGGAGAGTTCGATCCTGGCTCAGAACGAACGCTGGCGGCGCGTCTTAAG
>CAZOTY010000017.1:0-35619 GCA_964582905.1 uncultured Spirochaetaceae bacterium
GTCTGTCTGTCTGTCTGTCTGTCTGTCTGTCTGTCTGTCTGTCTGTCTGTCTGTGAAAGGATTGTCCTATCACCACCAACAAACGTCAATAGTGAATCACGATAATATTCATACTGTTTTTGTCTAGCTTCAATCTCCGCAGGTAAACCAATTTTCAAATCAGAACAGATGGCATCAAAGTTATCTAAGACTTCAACAATTCTCTTCTGTATCTCAAAACAAGGTACTATTAATTCAATATTATTTAAAATACTTTGGGTTAAACTAGGGACGCCTCCAGCAGAGTTTAAGCTTTCCAAGTGCTCATTTTCTAATAAATAATACAAATACTTTGGGATTATTTTTGTATCATCTATTTCAGTGTAAAATATAGTATCTACATTCCAAAATGGTTCATCGACATAGAAAAGATTATTTAAAGAACCTTTTCTTGGAATTAAGACTGATGGTTTATCATAAACATATTCATTAACGTATGTCATAATTCCACCAGACCCATATACCGGGTATTCTCCTTTAGGTAAATGCTTATAATCCTTTCCATTCTTAATATGTGCAACATCCGACAACCTATATGCGTCAACCTTTATTTCATCATCAAATGAAATTGTGTTTGGGCTACATCCAAAACTCACTCTATGAGCTATACCTCTAATCTGAGTTTCGACTATTTCTTCTTTAAGATACCCCCCCCCATCAATATTTTCTGCCGCAATCATTTTGAAATCCAGTAGTGCATTCCTATAGTATTCGTACTGTTTTTTTCGCGCTGTAAGCTCTGCTGTAAGCTCTGCTGTAAGCTCTGTAAAACTGTCTAAAATTCGGACAATTTCTTCCTGAACTTGAAGTGGTGGAATGGGGATAAGTATTTTATCCACATCTTTTTTATTTAATGCTGGAATACTACCTTGTGCAACTAATTGATCCATTATGATATTTTCTATTGATTTTAGATAATAAAAAACGTACTTGGTCTTTATTTCTAATAGGGGATTTGCACGGTACGGATAACACAATCCACCGGCCCAAAACTCTGAATCAAAATAGTTAATATATCCTGCATACTCCCCTCTAGAAGAAAAAGTAAAAGCATCTCCTTCATTATTACTTTCTTTGTAATATCCATATAATCCTTTTCCAGCATTAATAACTGGAATAGGTCCAATTGACAGCAAATCACCAACTTTCAAGATTCCTTTATTCAAACTTATGCAAATCTCAGAAAGAGGTTTATACTCAACCCCATTAGGACAAAGTTGGTTTATCAGTTCTTCTAGCTTGCTCATCCCTCTATCTCCCTGATAATCCTATCGATTTCCGCTCTCAGTTCGTTTTCGTGAGCAACAATTCTCTCTATTTCGGCATTTAGTTTTACAATATCTATTTTCTCTCTGGTGTCTTCTGCTTCCACATAAGTTGAAACTGAAAGATTGAAGTTATTCTTTTCAACTTCACTGTATGTAGCCAAATATGATATATGCTTTACAGTTTCCCTGTTCTTGAATAATTCAACTATCCTATTAATGTTTTCCTCGGTTAAACGATTATTGTTTGTTACCTTGATACATTCTTTTGATGCATCTATAAAAAGAATCTTGTTATCAATCTTTCCCTTTTTCAGAACCATAATGCAAGTTGCAATTGATGTACCGAAAAACAGGTTACTAGGGAGTTGAATGATGCAATCTACAAAGTTGTTATCAACAAGGTATTTTCTTATTTTTTGTTCTGCTCCACCACGGTACATGATTCCAGGAAAGCAGACTATTGCAGCTGTACCATTTGGGGCAAGCCACGACAAAGAATGCATAATAAAAGCTAAATCAGCCTTGGATTTTGGGGCTAAAACACCAGCAGGTGAAAACCTGGGGTCATTTATCAAAAGAGGATTGTCTTCCCCCCCCACTTAATAGAATAGGGTGGATTTGAGACTATCAATTCAAATGGTTCGTCATCCCAGTGTTGTGGGGAAGTCAAAGTATCTTCGCAGGCAATGTTAAATTTATCAAAACCTACATCATGCAAGAACATATTAATCCTGCATAGGTTATATGTTGTGATGTTTATCTCCTGACCAAAGTATCCATTTCTTACTCCATCTTTACCGAGAACTTTTTCTGCTTTCAACAGAAGTGAACCTGAGCCACATGCAGGGTCATAAACCTTATTAACTTCTTTTTTGCCTACTGTTCCTAATCTTGTTAATAGTTCTGAAACATCAGCTGGTGTAAAAAACTCACCTCCGGACTTTCCTGCCCCTGAAGCATACATTGTCATTAGATATTCATACGCATCGCCAAAAGCATCTATATCATGGTTTTTAACATCACCAAGATTCATTTCAGCTATACCATGCAAAAGCTTAGCAAGCCTTTCATTTCTTTTTTTGACTGTTGATCCTAATTTATTGCTATTAACATCGAAGTCAGCAAATAAACCTTCAAAACTTCTTTCCGACTCAGAACCTTTGGCAGAATTTTCGATATCCCTGAAAACATGTTCCAATGTTTCATTTAGATTTTCATCTTTTTCTGCGTTTCGGTTTACATTCTGAAATAATTCAGACGGAAGTATAAAATATCCGATTGAACTTACTATATCATCTTTGATTTCTATTGCATCTTCATCAGATAGTTTTGCATAGTCAAAGTCCAAATCACCACTTTTTATCTCGTCTTGGTTTATATAATCTGTCAGATGTTCAGAAATATACCTGTAGAACATTGTTCCAAGAACATAGTTTTTAAAATCCCAGCCATCAACTGCACCTCTGAGTTCATCTGCAATTGCCCATATAGCTCTATGTAATTCTTCTCGTTCTTGTTCTTTTTTAACTTCAGCCATATTTAACTCGTAAAACTGTTTTCTTTTTTTAGTATATTTATTTCTAACTGAATTAACTATTCAAACTTTGAATAATTGTTTATCTAAGAATACCCCCCCCCAACCAAAGAAAATCAATATAAATTCAAGTTTGGTTATCTCAAAATAAGTAGACACAAAAAACTAGAGATATATTAATCAACAAGAAATTTATATGCCTAAAGATAATCAATTATGACTACAACCCTTTTTATTAGTCTCAAATCTTCCTTAACTAAAAAAGATTTCCTAAATAGTTTATTTGTTGGAAAATAAAAGAGTATGTTAACTCGGCGTAAGATCCTGTTTAATGTTATCAAGGAACTAGGGAGTGCCACTCCATTTGAGATACAGAAAGCTATATTCCTTTGTTATATTGAATTTGGGAATCCTTTTCCTTATTCCTTCTTCCCTAACATAAGAGGAAATTATTCAATTAATCTCCACGATGATTATCATATTCTGGAAAAACAAGGATATTTGAGTTTTGATAGGTCTTCCAATTCATATTCTTCGGCTATCACAAAATCAGATGAGTTTTCCTTACCAGAAGAATCTTTGGCAAAAATAAAAACCGCTACAAAAAAATTCAAATCTTTTTCTGGAACAGGGGATTTGATTAAATATGTGTACAAGATTAAACCTTACTATGCATATCGGAGCAAAGTTCTGGATTTAATGGATGGGGAAACGGAGTTTTTTGAAAGTTTCAATAACATAAAGAACAAAATCCAAAGTGAACCTCATTTGATTTATACAATCGGATATCAGGATCATAACATAGATTTACTGGTCTCTAAGCTAATCTATAAGAACATCAAGACTTTAATTGATGTAAGGAAAAATGCCTTCAGCATGAGAATTGAATTCTCAAAACCTACATTAATGCGGGCATGCCAGGAGGCAGGCATTACCTATATTCACCTACCTGATGCAGGAATAGATACTTTTAAACGTAATGAATTACTTCCAGAGGGTAAACAAACTGAACTGTTTGACTGGTACAAAGCAGAAGTTTTAGAAAAAAAGCCCTACCTAGTCGATAAAATATATAGTTACTTTAAGAACGGGAGTGTTTGTTTACTCTGTTATGAAAAAAATCCTATGGATTGCCATCGTTTAAGGCTCGCAGAATACTGTTTGGAGGAAAAATTTCAATTTAACGGCATATATAATTTGTAATGTATACACCTTGGCCGATTGAAAAGAAAAAAGTATTTATAGCTGCCATAACCATTCCTACTCCATCTAAAAAATATCTAGAGACCTCATGCACAGCAGGAATTGATGAAAATGGAAACTGGTTAAGACTCTACCCAGTTCCATTAAGAAAGATGGAGGCAAATAATCAGGAAGGCTATCGAAAATATGAGTGGATAGAAGTGGATACCCTTCCATCTTTAGAAGACAAACGTCCCGAATCAAGAAAAATTGTGCAAGGGACAATACACAAGCTGGGCAAGAGAATCGGAACTGAAGGAAACTGGCAAAATAGGAAAGACATAATTTTTAAATCAAAACCTAAAATCTATTTTGATTTTGATGAACTGTTAAAAGATGCAGATAGAAACAACATAAAAGTCTCATTGGCTCTATTTAAACCCACTGAAGTGATAGACTGTATCGTCACAAATCGGGATATGCAAACAGTAGAAAATGAAATCTCAAAGCAGGAAATATTACGAAACACTTATACTCCAGATTTATTTGAAGATGCTGCATTTATCCAATCCAGTCCGATGCTTCTTGATGTCAAATACTCTTTTTCTGACATCAAAGGCAAAAAACATACCATGACGATTATTGATTGGGAAGTATATGAACTTTTCAGGAAATATTATTATGAGAAAAATAAGTCTCTTCAAGACTTAGTAAAAGCTAAATCAATAATAAAAGAAAAATATGGAACAGAATTCATAAGAGAAAAGGATTTGTATTTTATTCTTGGATCAAGAAAAGAAGATCACCTTAGAGGTTATGGGAAAAATCCTTTCTCAATTATTGGATTGTTTTACCCTAAAAAAGACAACCAGTTACAGTTGTTCTGATGAAAATAAAGATTGAGGATCTTTGCTCTCTAAAACTAATTATTTTATATTAGTGCAAATAATTTGAGTTTTAAATGCTCTTCATCTTTTACTGGTTCGCGCAAGATATTTTTAGCATTCCCTCTGGGAATTTCCTAGCAATATGCTGGAGTTTTGAGTCTTTAGCTCCCATCTGATGCCTCACACTTAGTATAATTACAACAATATATACCATTAAAAAGTTATTTTAATTAAAATCTCTTTTATAGAATTAAAGCTATTAATACTTTTGAAGAAAAATACTTTAAAAAGTATTTTCGATTGGTCTTTTAGGAACAGAACCATTGAAATAGTTCCCTTAAACATTGTTTCAAGCAACGAAAAAATTAATTTAAAACGGAACTTAAATAAGTTATTCTCTGCAAAAAAATATTACATAGTATAAAAAGCCCGCTTCCTATACTCAGTTATGCGGGAATTTTAGAATCAACTTTAATGTTTTATCCAAGTTTTAAGAAACTTAAAATGCACCGGAAAATCTTCCTCCATTTTTGGTCACTGTTGTTCTAAAATCATTCTTAATATCCTCTGAAAGATTCTCAGTTTTATAAAAAGCAACGTTTCCGATTGTATACAGTTCTTCAGGAACATTAATTTCCTTTAATGAGCTACATTTATAAAATGTAAAATTCGGAATAGATTTTAAATTATTTGGCAGTTTTACATATTCTAGGCCAGTACAACCTGAAAAGACCCCCTGCCCTATTTCTATTACACCCTCTGGAATAGTTATTGCCAACAAACTAGGACAATCTCCAAAAGCACCTCCAAGTATCGATTTTAAGCTTTCGGGCAAATTAATCTCTGCTAACATTTCGCAACATGCAAAAGCTCGATCTCCAATTGTTTCAAGTGAATCAGGTAATGTTACCTTCTTAATCTTGTTATTCTGATAAAATATCTCATTACCAATTGCAATTACAGGGTATCCTTCAAATTCATTAGGGATAACAACTATACCTTCTTCATTGTCTTTGGGATATTCGTATTCAGTGATTATATACCCGATAATTTGTCCTTCAGCGTCTCGTTTGGGCTCGTAAGATAATCCTTTGGTATAATCTTTTTCATCTTCATCATCTGAAGGATTAATAGCTTGCGAATTATCAACATCAGGTATTTTTTTGATTGGATAAACTTCTCCGGTACATGAAACAAATAACAACATCAATGCTGAAAAGATAATTAGAATATAATGTAAGGATTTAAATTTCATACAATAACGCCTCTTCTCAAATTTATTCTTATCCAGAATTTTTTTTACCATGAATCCCCCCCCCGTCAAGTCTTGAGGCAGGTTTTTCTAAACGTTGGATCTTCCATTTTAAGTAGACATAAAAAAACAAGGGTATACTAAGCAATATTTGCAAAAGGAGATTATTATGCCTAAGAAGTATTCAATCAACAGGATTAAAGATGTTGCAATCTCTCATCTAAACCAGGTGTGGACTACTGACATTACTTATATCCGTACTAAGATGGGCTCTATACCTTTCAACTATTATAGACCAATGTTCAAAAAAGGTAATTGCTATGACACTTGATTATTACATGACTACTAAACTTTGTTTGAATACACTTTATGATGCTTTAGCTTCTAGAAAAGTTTCTTATAATACCATCCTTCACTCAGATAAAGGTTCTCAATATCGTTCTAAAGTATTTAGGTCCGCTTTAAACAAAGCTGGTATTATTCAATCATTTACTTCTCTGGGGCATTATTGTGATGAGAATGCTGCTCAAGAAAGCTTTCATGCAACTTTAAAAAAGGAATTTGTTTAAGGTTCTATCTTTGATGACCTTGAACATGCTCAAAGGGTAATTTTTCGTTGGATTGAGGGTTATTATAATAACCATAGACCTCATTCATCTCTAGGGGCTTGACGCCTAATGATTTTGAATTGGCAATTAACGAAGCTATTTCATAGTTTCCCCTTGTTATTCTATGTCTACTGAGAGAATCACCTCCCCCTTCTCCATTCACTCCTCCTTATAGACTTCTTCAATCAAGGGGAATGTTGACCAGGCCTTTGGCCATCCGCAGTAGAAAGCAAGTTGTGTAATAGCCTCAACTACTTCTTCCTTTTTTAGTCCATGTTCTTTTCCCATAATAAGGTGGGCTTTCAGCTGGGGATAAAGTCCTGCTGAAAATAATGCTGATATTGTTATCAGACTTCTGTCTCTTAACGACAGTTTGTCTTCCCTGCTCCAGACTTCACCGGATAATACATCATCATTAAGGCGGGCAAACTCCGGAGCAAGTTTTCCTAGGTTATCACGGCCGGCTGTCTGTTTCTTCATTTTGTTCTCCATTTTCAATTGAATCTATTATATCAATACACTTCATGTACATTCTCGGAACATGGAACGGCCCTTTGTACATATTTCCTTTGATGTCTGTTGCTCTAGTTCCATCTCTATGGAAATAGCCGAACCATTCTCCGTATTCATCATCATGAAAACGTTCAAATATGTATTTATCGACCATATAGAATCTATCAAGGTATTTCTGGTTTTTTGTAAGTGAGTATGCAAGAAGATTTGCTATAGAGGCTTCACACTGTGGCCACCAGAATTTCATATCCTGATTGTATTCAAACAGGGGCTTATTAAGTGCGTCCCTATATTGGATAATGCCCCCGCCATACTCACTGTCCCAGCCAAGCTCCCATTCCCAGTCCAGGATTTTAAGTCCCAGATTTATCAAATCCTTCCTATTTCTTTCAACTCCGTCGTTCATGATAAACCATGCGCTCTCAATAGCATGACCGGGGTTCAGTAAGCGTCCCTCAAAGTGATCACTGACAAAACGCCCGTCAGGTGCACACGATTCAAGTACGAGCTTCATATCGTCGCGGACAAAATATGTTTCGACTTCATTTAGCAGACGATCCATATAACTATTAATCCAGTCTGATTTTTCCGGGTATGAGAGGCGTAACTCAGAAAGGACATTCAGAAGAATCATAGGAGGACCGAAGGAAATGTATGGTTCAACATCCTGATTGAATTTTGGCTTTAAAATTCCTTTGGTGCTTCTGATTTTTTCAACAAACTCCAGAAGTTTCAGGGCTTTTTCCCTGTATTCATTCTTCCCTGTTACCCTTGAATAAATTGCAAATGCAATAATTGCAAATGTTTCGGAGAAAAAATAACGTTCCCTTTTTATTACAGGTTCCCCTTTTTCAGTAACACGGAAAAACATTCTTCCGTCACTGTCAAAACAGTACTTTTCCAGAAAGCTGAGTATATTTTCCGCGGCTTTCAGGTATTCTTCATTCTGATACTTTTCGTAAGCTTTGCAGAACGTCCAAATGGAGCGTCCCTGGAACCACACTGATTTATCTGTTTCAATTATGTTTCCTTTTCTATCGTGTCCTGTATAGATTCCGCCATTTTTCCAGTCAACTGCTTTTTCAAGCCAGAACGGAAGCTCATCATTTAACAGCAGCTTTTCATACCTTTTTCGTACTTCTCTAAGTTTTTCCATAGTTTTATCCTGCTTCCATTATAGGGTCAGATAAAACCCAGCGGTGAAAATTATTGGCTTTATTAGTTTTTTTCAGGAATATCTGATCCTTTATCTTCTTCCGTTTTCGGTTTCTCGACTGTTGGAATAAACTGTTTTGCAAACTTTCCTTTACCGTTACTCTTAGTGTAAAAGTAGCCGATGACAGAAAACACAACTGCTCCGATAAAGTTAACAAACATATCTTTCATGGTATCTATTAGGCCTACATCAAGATAGCCACCGAGTCCTAAGTCCTCCCCGTTTATTACAACGGATGTGATATCGGGGATAACAACGACACTGTTACTTTTACTCGGATCCAGTGCAACAGAGCGTATTGTGTGGATTATTGTATCTTTCTGCATGTCCAGTCCGATAAATGTGTCCATTGAGAATTCAAAGAACTCCCATAAAACGCCTATAGTCATTGAAAAACAGAAAGCAACGACAGCCATGAATAATGGGGACAGTTCAAACTTCACCTTGTCGTTTTTATTTAGAATATCAACAAGTGAAAAGCCAATTGCTGCAGCTAAGAAACCGGTTGTTGTATGAAGTGCTGTATCCCAGCCAGGATACTTAAGATAATAGGACGATATCTCTCCAAGGATTTCCGCAGAGAATATGAAAAACAGGACAATGATTTCAAGGGTATTGGGAATATCTATATGCCAGTTATTCTCAATAAATGACGGGATTGAAAACAGAACAAGGGTTAATATACAAAGGAAGACATTCTCAAAATCCCTGTTGAGTATCTGTGCAATCATTACAAGTACAACTGCAATTCTCAGCGATACATAGACAAAGAAAACACCTTTGTCCTTTTTTACCTGATCAACAAATGATAGTGTATGGAATCTTCTGACTTTCTGTTTTTTTCCTTTGTCCTCTTTTGCCATCACCCTATTTTAAAATATCAAATTGATTAAGAAAACCAGAATAATGCGTTATAATTGTTTCATGGATAAATTTATTGAAAACTATAAAAGCTTTTTGGATAATGGCAAAACCGAAAGGGAATGCGTCAGAGAAATAATAAAACAATGCGAAGAAAACGGTTTTAAAAATGTCGAGAGCGTTAACTCAGTAAAAGCAGGAGACAAGCTTTACTACCTCCAGTATGGTAAATCAGTTGTTCTTTTCCAGATTGGAAGTGAGGATGTTGAAAAAGGCATGAATATACTTGGAGGCCACATAGATTCTCCACGTCTGGATGTAAAAATGAACCCCGTTTATGAAGATGGTGGAATTGTTTATTTAGATACCCATTACTATGGAGGAATCAAAAAATATCAGTGGGTAACCATGCCACTTGCAATCCATGGCGTTATAGTGAAAAAAGACGGAACCAAAGTTGAAGTTGTTATCGGGGAAGATGAAAGCGATACTTCACTCTGTATTTCCGATTTGCTTCCTCATATGGCGCAGGACCAGATGAAAATGACTGCAAGCGAATTCATCCCTGGGGAAAGCTTGGATCTGGTCATTGGTCTTGATGACAGTGATAAAACAGACAAAGACGAGAAGGAAAAAGGAAAGAAGAAAATCCTTGAGCTTTTGAAGAAACGATTCGGTATTGAGGAAAAAGACTTTGAATCAGCTGAACTTGAGGTAGTTCCTGCTGGAAAGGCCAGAACTCTGGGCCTTGATTCTTCAATGGTTCTTGCCTACGGTCAGGATGACAGGGTATGTTCTTACTCATCCTTTATAGCTTTTCTGGAAACTCCCGTGCAGAAAAGAACAGGATGCTGCATCCTAACAGACAAGGAAGAGATAGGATCTGTGGGTGCGACCGGTATGGATAGCAAGCTTCTGGAAAATGCAACAAGCGAAGTTCTCTCCAGAATGGAAGGCTACTCTGAAATGAAACTTAGAAGGGCTTTAAGAAACTCTATCATGCTCTCTTCAGATGTTAACGCTGCCTTTGATCCGATGTATTCCTCCCTTTTTGACAAGAAGAATGCTTCTTTCCTTGCAAAGGGAGTTGTATTCAATAAATACACAGGATCCCGTGGTAAAAGCGGAGCAAGTGATGCAAATGCTGAGCTTATCGCAATTTTGAGAAATGCCATGGATAAAAATGGTGTAACCTATCAGATTACTGAGATGTCTAAAGTCGATGTCGGTGGTGGCGGAACAATCGCCAAATTTGCTGCCTACTACGGCATGCAGGTAATTGACTGCGGTGTTTCTGTTCTCTCAATGCATGCGCCTTGGGAAATCACAGCGGTAAAAGATATCATTTCTGCAAAAAATTGTTATAAAGCATTCTTAACTATTGAGAAATAGATATTATTATATGGCTAGGAGGAAAACATGAAATACGTTTGTAACTTATGTGGCTACGTTTATGATGAAGCTTTAGGTGATCCTGACAGTGGAATCGCACCTGGAACAAAATTCGAAGATATTCCAGATGATTGGACTTGCCCACTTTGTGGTGCTTCTAAAGATGATTTTTCAAAGGAAGACTAATTGAGGCATAAGGGAGCTTGATAGCTCCTTTTTTTATTCTGCCTTACCTGGACCGTTTCCGCCTTTCTCTTCAGAATTATCATCCATAACATGTGTAACTTTATCCATAGCGTGTGCCGCTTTATCTACAACTGTTAAAAATGATGCTTTCATTTCACTTGCTGTTTCGACTTTGTCATAGTCTTTGTTGAATACTGCGTTCAGATCTTTAAGACCATGTGACAGGAAGGATATACCAAGAACTATTACATGATGGCCAATTGCATCACTTGTCAGTTCCATCAAAAGGATTGTTCCCATTACAATCTCAAAAAGGGTCAGAGCAACCTTCCAGAATATTTTCCTCCCCTGAAGTTTGAACTGTATATCTTCATTCAGCTCCTTTACGCCCTTGAGTACTGACCATAATCCCCATATAACAGATATTGCCAGGATACTTCTTTTAGGAACTGACATAACCAGAACAGAAATGACAATCATGATACAGGCAACCATAAAATCCCCGTTAGCAGGATTGGAAAACTCTTTAAGATGGAAATACCTGTAGAAAATTACCGTGGCAAATATTATCAGAAGGGCTCCTACAACAAGGTGTAAGTATACTGAGATGTGATGATAGAAAATTATTGTCACCATGCCGAGTGCTATCATCATGAGTGCTATAAGTATATCCACATTTCTAGACTGCTTTGCTTTTTTCAGTTTCAGTTTCTTAAGTTTCGGAATATTCAAGTTAACTTTTCTGTCCATAGAAAAATATTATACTACTTTGTCATTTCAGTTAATTTGAACTTTTAAAATAAAATCCCTAAAATTATTAAATTAGTGATTCCAGCGTATTTAACACATAACTCTGAACCAATTAAATATATTATGATATATTTAAAATAGCATAATATATGCTATAATATATATATAGAATGAAGAAAACATCAATAATTCCAATACCTGTAAGAAAAGCCATGTCAGAGCTTGGTGAAAACCTGAAAGATGCCCGAATCAGACGTACTCTTCCGATGAGTCTTATTGAAGAACGCGCGGGAATTTCTCATGTTACTTTGTCAAAAGTTGAAAAAGGAGACCCCACTGTATCCATGGGAATCTATGCCAAAGTCATGTTTGTCCTGGGTCTTATTGATAATCTTTATGATTTGGCTAACCCGGATAAAGATGAACTTGGGAGACGTTTTGATAAAGAGAGTTTACCAAAAAGAGTACGTACGCTAAAGAAATCGGAGGTTTAATTTGGCTGATAAAAAAGTTCAAGTTTATATAAATTTAAACCAAGTTGATTATTTTGTAGGTACCATTTGGTCCCATTTTCTTAGAGGAAAGGAGTCTTCAGATTTTGAATACTCAAATGAGTGGCTTAATAATGAGAAGGCCTTTTCATTGGAACCTGGATTATTTTTGGGAAAGGGAAAACAAGTTAATGTTCGTCAAATACCTTTATTCGGCTCATTTGGTGACAGCGCACCTGACACTTGGGGAAGAATGCTTATAAGACGAAATGAGAATGCACAAGCAAAAAAAGAAGGAAGAAGCCCAAGGATATTGAATGAGATTGATTACTTACTAAATGTAAATGATTTCGCGAGACAAGGTGCCTTAAGATTCAAAATAGATGGCAATAACAGTTTTCAATATCCTAATACTGCTGGAGCAATACCTCCTATAGTCGATTTACCAAAGCTTTTGTCTGCATCTGAAAAAGTCATAGAAAATAAGGAAAAAGAAAGCGATTTGCAACTTCTTTTCTATCCAGGCTCATCACTCGGTGGTGCAAGGCCAAAAGCAAGTATTCTGGATTCGAATGGGAATTTATACATTGCAAAATTCCCTCAAAAGAATGATTTAACGAACAATGTTCTATGGGAAGGCATTGCTTTGACCCTTGCTAAAAAATGTGGTTTGAATGTCCAGGAGTGGAATATAAAAAAGGTAGGAAGAAAGCATGTACTTTTATTGAAAAGATTTGATAGGAAAGGAAATATTAGGATTCCTTTTCTATCAGCTATGAGTATGTTAAACGCAATTGATAATGACTCTGAAATCCATAGTTATATGGACATTGCTGATGTCATAAGACAGTATGGGTCAAGCCCTAATCAAGATTTAATCGAGATATGGAAACGTATGACATTTTCAATACTGATTTCCAATACAGATGATCATTTAAGAAACCATGGTTTTCTCTATACAGGCAATGGGGGATGGAAACTGTCCCCTTTATATGACGTTAACCCTAGTATTGATAATAAAAACGTTCTATCGACATACATCACTTCAACAGATAACAACCAAGATCTGCAATTGGCTCTTTCTGTATGTGAATACTTTGGGTTAAAAATTAGAGAAGCTGAACAAATAGTATCTGAGATGAAAGGCGTTATTCTAACCTGGCATAATGTCGCAAAACAATTCGGTTTAACTAAATGGGAAATTGACAAAATGGAGTCTGCATTCCAGGTGTAAAGAAAAACTTAGTCCCCATTAATTAAAACAGAGGGCCTAAGTCTTTCTTCTCATTCTCAGACGTAGAACAACATCTCGCCATATGTCGGATACGGCCAGTCTTTCTGGTCTATAATCAGCTCCAGGCTATCTGCTGGCTTTCTGACACTTTCCATCTGAGGAATAATCTTGTCTCTCGAGTAGTGGCTTAATTCACTTCCCGTATATGCTTTTGATTCCTCAACAATCTTCTCCAGTTTCTTTGTTTCTGCATACAATGAGTCAGTAAGATTGGTTATATCCTTCAAAAGAGATGTTTCAGCTTCAAGCTTAAGCTCGGGAAGAACCTGTTTCTTGTCTTTAACTCCGCTTGCAATCTTACTTGCATAGTTTTCAACTGCAGGAAGAACCTGACGGTTAACCATATCAATTAGTGTAAGAGCCTCGATATGAACTGTCTTGCTGTATTCCTCGTTGAGAATCTCATACCTGCTCTTTATCTCAGCAGGACTGAAAATTCCGAATTCGCTGAAGACCTTAATGTTCTTATCCAGAATAAAAGTATCCAAAGCTTCCGGAGTACTTCTCAAGTTCAAAAGTCCCCTCTTTTCTGCTTCTTTTACCCATTCATCAGAATAGTTGTTTCCGTTAAATACAATTCTCTTATGAGCGTTGTACTCCCTCTTTACGAGATTCTGTACTGCCTTATCAAAGTCCTTTGCATTCACAAGTTCGTTATAGAATTCTTTGAATACAGAGGCCACGATTGTATTAAGCATAATATTCGGGCCCGCAACAGAAAATGATGAGCCAAGCATTCTGAATTCAAATTTATTCCCGGTAAATGCAAACGGACTTGTTCTGTTTCTGTCAGTTGTATCTTTGGGGAATGCAGGAAGTACATGAACACCGAGTTTCATCTCGACCTTGTTCTTTCCTGCAACAGGTTTATCTGAAGCAATTGCTTCAAGTATCTCAGTAAGTTCATCTCCAAGAAAGATACTGACAATTGCAGGAGGAGCTTCATTTGCACCAAGGCGATGATCATTTCCTGCTGATGCAACACTTACCCTCATCAAATCCTGGTACTCGTCAATTGCCTTTATAATTGCAACAAGAATTAAAAGAAACTGTGCATTATCTTTAGGGCTGTCCCCGGGCTCCAAAAGGTTCTGTCCATCATCTGTGGAAAGTGACCAGTTATTGTGCTTTCCTGAACCATTTACCCCAGCAAAAGGTTTTTCATGTAAAAGACATGCAAAGCCATGCTTGTCAGCGATCTTTTTCATCAGCTCCATCGTCAACTGGTTATGATCGACAGAGATATTGGTTGTGGTAAAAACCGGTGCAAGTTCATGCTGACATGGAGCAACCTCATTATGGGAAGTCTTTGCATTGACTCCTAGTTTCCATAACTCATCATCAAGCTCATGCATATAAGAAGCAACACGGGTTTTCAGGGCACCAAAATAATGGTCCTCCATTTCCTGCCCCTTAGGGGATCTTGCTCCCAAAAGAGTCCTTCCTGTATAAATTATATCCTTTCTTCTTGCATAGTCCTTTTTATCAATAAGGAAGTATTCCTGCTCTGGTCCTACCGTTGTAATTACACGTCTTACATTGTCTTTACCAAAAAGGTGCAAAAGTTTAATAGCTTCTTTATTAATTGCTTCCATACTTCTTAGAAGCGGAGTTTTCTTATCCAGAACTTCACCTGAATACGAACAGAAGGCTGTTGGAATACAAAGGGTGTCCCCCTTTATAAAAGCATAGCTTGTAGGGTCCCATGCTGTGTAACCTCGGGCTTCAAATGTCGCCCTCAGTCCTCCAGATGGGAATGAGGAAGCATCAGGCTCCCCTTTTATAAGTTCCTTTCCGCTAAACTCCAGAAGTACCTTTCCACCAGACACCGGGGAAATAAAAGCTTCATGTTTTTCAGCAGTTGTTCCTGTCATAGGTTGAAACCAGTGAGTATAATGCGTCGCTCCCTTTTCAACTGCCCAGTTTTTCATGGCATTTGCAACACTGTTTGCAACAGTAATATCAATGTCCTTTCCCTCTTCGATTGTCTTCATCAGGGCTTTGTAAATATCCTTGGGAAGACGCTCTCTCATTGTTTCATCATTGAAAACCATTGAACCAAAATAATCAGTTATACTCTCCATAGTTTCTCCTACAAAAATAGGGTGTCATAGCATCGCTACAACACCCTTGTCGTACTATCTACAATTACCAAAAAGGATGTTTTAGGTCAACTACTTACCTTTCTCAAACATTTGTAAACCAATAAAATGGAAGTTGATTAACTGCACAACAAGTCCGATAAAACTGGATATTATTACTATTAATATTATTTACAAATTTGTTTTCATTTATTTTTATAATAGCCTAATCAAAGATTCTTATAATATCTTCCAGTTCTGCACGAATTTCCTCAAAAGGAACATTCAAGTCTAAAGTCCTAACATATATGGTATTCCCGCTCATGTTATAAGCACCATTTGGCTGTATATCGTCATCTGTTTTAGCGTACAATATCATTCCGCTAACTTCGTGGTTCTTCAAAACCTTCAATTCCGCATCTTTATTCTTTACATATGTAAATATTTGGTACAGGTTATTTGAAATTATACTTTTCTTTTCAAACCGTTCCTGCATGTTTGCTCCATAGTATTTTGCGTCGATAATATGAGTTCGATTTCCCTTTTGCAGTGTAATATCGCTTATCATTGTTGGAAGTATGTAATCATTGCAATCATTTAATGACCATTTTATATGTGATGGATTTGCATTTAATTCCTTATGATGTTTTCTATAATATTCAAGTATGAATTTCTCAAAAATATAAGCCATCCTTTTTTTATCTACATGATAGTTTTTTATCTTGAGGTTGCCTTTTTTTTCAGATTGGATAAGGCCCTCTATAATAAGATATGATATATTTACGAGCAGGATATACACCCTATTATTTCTATTAAACCTTTGATGCCAATTAATTGTTTTAATATCAAGAGTTTTAACATTACTGAAGAACATAAGAGCTTTCTTCAATCTTTTTTTCCTATTTTCTTCGATATCAGTAGATATTAATTTCATCATCGATGTTTTCAATATTCGGTTAAGATATGAATCTTCTGTAAGCTCATCAAAAGTACAAATTACATGATTTTTAACAAAACTATTTGTTTTTATAGTTTCATTTAATTCCAGTTTACTCCTAATAACAGGTATCGGCTTAGTTATCTCAGTGTACTGTTTATCTAAACCTCTCTTTATCAAGCCATTTATACCTATAATCATTATTTCTGCTAACAAATCCGTCACTGAAGAAAATTTCTCAGCTTCAATATTTGAAAAACAGTTTTCCTGAAGAGTCGAAAACACATAAGAAAGCATATAATAAATGTTTCTAATAGGTATCATATAGTGCCTCTCAAGAAATTGCATTGTAGAGCTTTTGTGTCCACTCTAAAACTTTTTCAGGATTATCGAACCAATACTCTTTGATAAGGGGAATCAGCTCATATTCAATAACGGATTCCATCCAATTATCAGTAATTTTCTTTTGATTACAAAAATAACTATGTCCAATAGTAAAACCATCCCCAAGAGCTTCATCATCTATTATCTCTTTATTCAAACTTTCCACAGTATTAATAAGGGAATCAAATTTTTTATTATTTAATTTTGTTCTATAAATCAAAAACTGCTCTGATTTAAACTGTGGTTGCAGACTAAAGAAACCAAATCTTCTTCTTAATGCATAATCCATTAATGCAAGACTTCTATCTGCGGTGTTCATCATTCCAATGAGATAAAGGTTACCTGGTATAGAGAACTTTTCATTTGAATACAACAATCTAACCTCTTCATCTCTTTTGTCATTTTCAAGAAGCATGAAAAGTTCTCCAAAAATTTTAGATAGATTTCCCCTATTTATTTCATCAATTATGAAAAAATATTCTTCCTCCTTATTCTCTTCTGTTTTTTTGCAAAACTCATAAAAAACACCATTTTTCCTTACAAATTGTCCATTATTATTAGGTCTATATCCCATGATGAAATCTTCATATGAGTAACTTTGGTGAAATTGAACAAATTCAACATGTTCTTTGTTTTTATAACCAATAATAGAATAAGCAAGCCTCTTGGCAGCATAGGTTTTTCCAACGCCAGGCGCACCTTGGATAATAATATTTTTTTTGTATTTTATATAGATTACGTAGTTTTTCATACGTCTCAGATGTCATATAAACATCAGATAGAAAATCTTCTTTCTTATATGAAGGAAATTCCTTATTATCTTGATTACCTTCTTCTTGAATAACTTCATCTTCTAAAAAATATAAATCTTCCAGACTTTTTACATCATCTGTGTATCTTGTAATATCAGTTAGTGTTTTTACAGGGAAAGTCCAAGGCGAACTATTCTCTTGATTTGAAATCCATTTGATTTTTCTAAGATGTCGAAATATCTTATTGTTCTCATCGTAATAATATTCCGAGTCTACAATACCTTTTCCAAGTATTTTTTTTCTACCATTTTTTGCATAAACAACATCGCCCTTTCTCATAGAGTTTCTAAACTCCCAAAGTGCAAGTGAATTGTTCTTATTACTTCCACCACTTTCAGAAAGTAACCGCTTTATTTCGTTTTGACTTGAGAACTTATTAAGGTCTCCCAAATTTTCCCAGCCAATGCCAATTAGCCCATTCCTGTAAATATAGTCCCAATGCTGACCGTTAGTACCAGGAGAGTACAGCCAATAATGAATACCTCGTATTCCTAAATCTATTGAGGAAGATATACCTCCGATTTCAGTTATTTTGTTATTATCTGAGAGATTTGTTTCCGACTCTTTTCCGTTGTTTTTTTCTTTATAGTATATTTCAGCAAACACAGTATTCGAAATATCACATCTGTTAATGAATAACTTTATCTGCCCCATTCTTACATACGGATTCTCATCAGGCTTTTCTCCAATAAGCTTTAACACTGAATTCTGTATTTCTTGTGAATAAAAAGGTACAAATACTTCTGGGAAAAGCATCTGATAGTACTTCATAACCCAAATATCATTTCTAATAGGAATATCTGATAAACTCTCATAAAGCTCAATATAGTTTTCTATTTTAGTAAGTGGGATTCTCGACTGAATAATCTTCGCTCCTTTTACAATTTGGTCTCTTATTTTAGATCCAATTGAAACAGCCTGTTCCTCGTTGAGACACTTATATTTTTTTGGGTTAGTCCCAGAAACCCATTTTTGTTCCTTTTTATAAAAAAAGAGGCCAAATTTAAATGCGCTTCCACCTGTTATGCCCCCAAATAATCTCATTGAACGGTCGAATTCTAGAACATGACATAGACTTTCTTTACTGCTTGTTCCATCAATAAAAATAGTTGAAAGAAGTTCTTTACCTTTTAGAGTCTCTAACTTACGTATATCAAATTTATCAAGAAAATGCTGTCTGATTTCATTAGTCTGAATATCAAAATCAACGTATTCTTTTTTTTCTCCTTCGTATTTAAACCATTTGGGAGAATATTTTCTCACATCGGCCATTTTAGTCCTCCTAAGTTATCCAGCATTGTATTTATGTACTGTAGTATTTCCTTCTTATTTCATTTACATGCCGTTCTTTTATATTCTCATCTTTAATTGATAGTTCTGAGAGCTTGTTATAAATTAAATCAATTTCATCTAACCCAATGTTGTTCTCAAAACTTGCATTAATAGCTTCAATACATTTCTTCATTCCATGCTTATGAATCACCTTAACTTCCTGATGGTAGTATGTAAGATTCTTGAATACACAATTATCGGAAAAGACAATTATAGAGTGATAAGCAACCTTATAAGGGAGATCCAGGTTTTTCTTTATACAGTTAATATGCCCTTCATTCTGCTTAATTGGATTATAGAATTTATTTTTTATGCTCTTTCCTTGATAACCATATGGAAGAACTTGGGTCCAATAATTATCCCACTGATTTCCGAAAATCCATCCTTTATAATTTTTTACTTCAATTACATAGATTCCACTTGTAGTAATAACTATCTCATCAATTTCCGTAGTAGACCCACTCGGCCAAGAAAGATATACGTTATAAAGTACCCTGTACGGAGAAGTAAAACAACTTCTGCTTTTTGTTGCTACCTGAGTCTCTCCAAAGCTTCCACCGTCGTTATGTGAGTTTTTCTTTATAAGAACAATAAAAGAAATAATGATAATAATTAGAATTAGGACAGTCATAAGTTCTATAAAAAATTTATTCAATAGTTAGGGAAGGGACTGCACCTAACCATAATTTCAGTTTTTATTCTACTCTCCATCCCCTACTTTAAGTTGGTTGGCAAGGCGGTCAAGGTGTCCTTCATTTTTGAAGTTTGCAGCTTTCCCTGCTGATCCTGATAGGTCAATCCAGTGCTCTATAAATCTTTTGGCTGCCATCTCTTCTCCAATCATCAGATCCATATAGGATGTTTTCGGATTACCTGATAGTGTATCCCTCAGATAATTTCTGCATGCATTGAATAAATCAGTAACAACATTGATTTTATTGATTCCGGCTTCAACTGCCTTGATTATATTCTCATCTCCTGCACCTGAACCTCCATGAAGTGCAATTGGCATATTGTTTGTTGCTTTCTTGCACTCCCTGATTCTGTCAAAAGCAATATGGGGAATAAGGCCTTCTGGGTATTCTCCGTGTGCTGTTCCAACAGCAATTGCGAGACAATCAACATTTGTTTTCTCAACAAAGTCCTTTGCTTCCTCAGGAGATGTATATATTGATGTATCTTTCTGATCACCGTTTGCGGCCATTCCTACGTGGCCAAGCTCTCCTTCGACAGCAAGTCCAAGCTGATGGCAGAGTTTTGTGATTTCAGCTGTTTTTCTTACATTCTCTTCATAACTCAGAAGTGAACCATCAAACATGATTGAGGTGACACCGTTATATAAAGAATAGAGAACCCTTTCCATATCAGAACCATGATCAAGACATGTTGCAACAGGAACTGATGAGTATAAGGCAAGTTTTCTGACAAGTGGGATAATCAGTTCAGCCTTTGCATGCTGTCTCATCATATTCTGCCCCAAAAGGAAAATCAGTGGTGCCTTTTTCTCTTCTGCTGCTGCAACTGCTCCACGGGCTGTCTCCAGATTGATTGCGCTTGTTGCGATAACAGCATAATTGTTCTTTGCTGCGTCCTTGAGTATTGTTCCCATATCTGTATACATAGCTTTTCTCCGAAATGATTACTTTAATTTTTCTTCATTCTAAAGCTAAGCTTGATTTTTTCCTATCATATAATCTGTTTCTCAGAACCAGTCAGGACATTATTAATGACTAACAATCTGCTATTCATATCGCCATATGTTTTTCAACTGTTTCAATGACCGTCAAACAGTTTTCCGAATCCGTATTTTTCAAAAATTACAAATACATAAAAAAATTAGATAAATTTTTATAAATATTTGACATGAGAAAACAGAATAAGCGACAATATTTTTATCGAAAAGGAGATTTTCAAAATGAAAAAAACTATAGCATTGGTTTGTGCTATGCTTTTACTTTGTTCTTTTGTTTTCGCAAAAGGTGCAAATGAAACAGCAAAGGCACCTGCAAAGGTTCTGACCCTCGATGAGCTTACAAAGGCTGCTCAGGCAGAAGGAAACCTCAACATCTATACATTCTCTTCAAGAGGTGCAAAGGTTGCTGAGGCATTTGAAAAGAAATACGGAATCAAGACAACATCTACACAGCTTAAAGATACAGAAATGATCGAAAAGGTATCTACAGAAGCTATGAACAATGTTGCTGGCGCAGACATTATATTTGCTCAGGACTCATCAAGGGTATATCCAGAACTTATAATGACAAACTATGTGTCAAACTACATTCCGCCAGAGTATGTAAACCTGATTGATCCTAACTTCAATGATCCTCTTGTATACGATTTCTGTAACAAGATTTTCGCTTACAACAATGAGAAAGGCGGAGCACCTGTACACAATGTATGGCAGCTTACAGAGCCACAGTTCAAGGGTTTGATCCAGTTTAAAGATCCGTTCCAGGAATCTGTTAACATGAACTTCCTTACAATGCTTACAAATCCAGAGTGGTCAAAAAAACTTGCTGATTCTTACAAGAAGCTTTACGGAAAAGACTTAAAGCTTGATGCTGACTGTAAGAATGCTGGTTACCAGTGGATTAAAGATTTCTACAAGAACATCGTTTTCGGAAAGTCAGATACAACTATTGCTGAGGCAGTCGGTGCAAAGGGACAGGACAAACAGCTTATTGGTGTATTCACATACAACAAGTTCAGAAACAATGCTGCAAAGAACCTAGCATTGGATTTTATCCCAGATATGGAGCCATTTGCAGGTTTCATGTACCCTGTTTATGCACAGATTCCTTCAAACAGCAGGAACACAAATGCCGCTAAACTCTACTTATACTACTCTTTGACTGAAGAAGGATGGGAGCCTTTCTCAATTGTTGGAGATTATTCTCCTAAGTCAGACCTTATTAACAAGGAAGACCCAATTTCTTTCGACCAGTGGACAAAGATGCTTGTTGTCGAAGACCCAGTATGGTGTTCACAGAACAGAGCTGAAGTTGAAGAATTTGTTAACAAAGCAATGAACAATAAATAAAAACGACATAAAGTCCTTTCCTTTTGGGAAGGACTTTTTCTATTCTTTTAAGGGTATACATAATGGCTAAAAACAATAATCCCAAAAAGAGCTCAAGAGACAGCAAGACTATTGCGTTAAAAGATACTGAAAGAGCTCCTATTGGATTTCTAATCACAAACTACCTGAAAAAGCCACAGAATATCATTCTGATAGTTATGGCTATCTGCCTTGGTTACCTGACACTCTTCCCGATGTTCGACATGATTGTCGATACTTTCAAGGTCCATCCCGCAGAGGCAATGAGACTTGGCAAGAAAGTCGGGGATCTTACGTGGAATCATTGGTACAAAGTCTTATTTGATCCGTCAACCTGTACGACGACATTTTATAAACCATTACTTAACTCTCTGATTACCAGCCTGGGAGCCTGCTTGGTTTCCTTAGTTTTCGGCGGCGTTTTTGCATGGTTCATTACAAGAACGAATATCAGATGGAAGAAGGCACTCTCTTCTTTATTCATCTTCCCATATATTATGCCATCCTGGACTCTTGCTCTTGCATGGTTCAATATTTTCAAGAACGACTACGTCGGAGGAACTCCCGGGACTTGGACTGCATTGACAGGACTGCAGACTCCTGACTGGTTTGCATATGGTGCATTCCCTATTGCCTTAGTAACAGGACTTCATTACGCACCTTTTGCATATATCATGATTGGCGGGATTCTCAGGAACATGGATGCCAATTTGGAAGAAGCAGCCCAGATGCTTAACACTCCAAGGTGGAGAATTGTTTGCAAGATTACAATCCCAATTGTACTTCCTGCAATTTTATCTACATTTCTTCTGGTTTTCTCATCCTCGATGAGTTCCTTTGCTGTCCCGACGTTCCTTGGTCTTCCGGTAAGATATCAAGTGCTTACTACCCAGCTATACAGAACGCTAAACGGTATGAATAAAGGACAAGGTTATGTCATAGCACTCCTTCTTATCATACTTGGTGTTGCAATTCTTGCATTCAATCAGAGACTGACTGGAACAAGAAAGAACTATACAACAGTTACAGGAAAGAGCAGCAATATTTCACTTGTAAACCTGAAAAAAGGACGGACAGCATGGTCCATTGTCTTTTTAGTATTGATTCTTCTTGTGTCAATCGTTCCTCTTGTATCTTTTGCAATTGAATCTTTGATTCTGCTTCCTGGAAACTACTCACCTTCCAACTTCACATTACAGTTCTGGATCGGAACAAGTGAACAAAATAGGATTGCAAATGCAGAGCCGGGTCTTTTAAGAAACCCAAACCTCTGGAGATCTCTTTGGAACTCGCTTAAGCTTTCGATAATCTGTGCATTCACTGCCGGTACATTCGGTTTCCTTGCAGGTTACGGTATTGTAAGGGCACGTGGAACAAAAATGAGTACACTTGTTGATAACCTGGCTTTCTTTCCGTACCTGATGCCTAGTATGGCATTTTCTGCAATATACCTTGCTATGTTCAGTGTGAGGCGTGGAATAATACCGCCACTATACGGAACATTCTTCCTTCTAGTCCTCATCGGTACAGTAAAATATATGCCATTTGCATCCAGAGCCGGAATTAACTCTATGATGCAACTTTCCAATCAGATTGAAGAAGCCGGTGAAATCATGGGAGTAAACTGGTGGAAGAGAATGACCCGTCTTGTAATACCTATCCAGAAATCTTCATTCATTTCAGGATATCTGCTCCCGTTTATTTCATGTATGAGAGAACTGTCTCTTTTTGTTCTTCTTGTTACACCGAAGAACAGGGTTCTGACCACTCTCCTTTTCCAGTACAACGAAAAAGGGTGGAACCAGTTCTCAAATGGAGTAAACCTGTTAATCGTCATTATTGTTCTTATTGTTAACTTCACTGTTAACAAAGCAACTGGTGCATCAATAGATAAAGGTATTGGAGGTTGATAAATGCCAGAGATAAAACTAAAAAACATTACAAAAAAATTCGGCGACTTCGTTGCTGTTGATAATCTTACAATTGATATTGAAGACGGAGACTTTATCACACTCCTAGGTCCTTCAGGGTGCGGAAAAACCACAACACTACGCCAGATTGCCGGGCTTGAGACACCTACAAGCGGTGAAATCTCCATCGACGGTGAGATTGTTTACTCATCGCAGAAAAAGATTGATGTATCCCCTTCTAAACGAGGTGTAGGATTCCTTTTCCAGAACTACGCGCTCTGGCCACATATGACTGTATATCAGAATATAGCTTTCGGCCTTGAAAACCTGAAGTGGCCAAAGGACAAAATAAAGTCCCGCGTTGCTGAGCTTCTGAAGCTTCTCAAGATTGAAGAGTTTCCAGACAGGTACCCTGCCGAACTGTCTGGTGGCCAGCAACAGAGAGTCGCCATTGCCAGAACGCTCGGCCCTAATCCGAAAGTCCTATTAATGGATGAACCTCTTTCAAACCTGGATGCAAAACTGAGAATGGAGATGAGAACAGAACTGAAAAGGCTGCATCATGAGACAGGTGCGACATTTGTTTATGTAACCCACGATCAGCTGGAAGCTATGACACTTGCGACAAAGATCTGTCTTCTTGATAAAGGTCTTTTGCAACAGTACGCTCCCCCACTTACTGTTTATACAACACCGGCAAATGTATTTGTTGCTGACTTTGTCGGAAACCCGACTATGAATATCCTTCCATTTGATGCTGAGGTTTCAGGAAACACTGCAAAACTATCTGGTCATGGACTTAAGCTAACATTTAACAGCAAGGAAACATTAAAGGACGGGACTTATAAGGTCAAGCTTGGTCTGAGACCTGAGAATATCCAGCTTACAGATGGAAAAGGTGTAGAAGTTACAGTCAACTCCTCGTTGCCTTCCGGAATGGAAACTATATTAAGACTGTCCCTTACTGACAATGCAGTACTCAACTCAGTTGTTTTCGGTTCTGTAGATTTCAAGGTTGATTCAAAGCTGAATGTCAAGTTTGCAACTGATTCAATAAATCTTTTCGGGGAGGATGACAGATTCCTCTCGCTCGGATCAATTTCAATTGATTGATGAAAAACATAGTTTAAGTGCGGCCTTGGGCCGCTTTTTTTGTCCAATTGGAAGTTTGACGCCAAACAAGTCGTCCGAGATGAAAAATATTACACACTTTTATAGCAATTTACCCTTAAAACAATAAAATAAAGGGAGGATAATAAAAAAGGGTAATTATGAAAGAACTGTCCTTTCCTCAATCAGACGAAAGTCAAAAAATTGGTTTTGGTAACGCATTCAGAATTCTCTTTTCATCCCTTTCTACCCCGTCATACATTTCATTTCTCCTTTTTGACGAGAATAAAATCAAATCGGATCTCACTACCCTTATCGAATTTTCAGAAAGCGAGAATGACAGAAGAGCTGAATTCTTTTTGTCAAATCAAGCAAGGATAAAAGACGAAATCGAGTACCTCGGGAAACTTAGGGTCAGAATTCTTAACAATATAGAGGATCTTGATAACTCAACACATCCGGATTTCCTGAAAGACAAAATCAGAAACTATAAAAGTGAAAAGCGAACTCTCAAAAAACTTGTTATAAATAAATACTTTTCCCTAAAGGGCTTTTTTGACGCAATAGAAACATATAACAGGAGGGCATCCCTTATTTGTTATGAAGAGAAAAGCTTTAAAAGCAGGATTATATCCTACCTCGCAATAACAGCATTATTTTTCATCACACTTCAGGGCGTAAGAACACTGGGTTTCATACTTTCAGGAGAAAGAACCGCTTCTTCATTCAGGATATGGATGAATGCCTTGAATTTAGTTGAAGGGCTCTCCCTTATATTTTTCTCATTCGTTTCATTCAAAGATAAAAGAAGGATAATTTTTCCTGGGGTCCTTGCACTTTCCTACTCATGCATTTATATCATTTCCAACAAATATCCCTCTCTTATGGTATTTCCTGCAAATATGCTCTACTTAAATGAAAAAGGAGTATCTTTCTATTTCGAACATTTTCTTATTTCCTCCTCATTTCTGGGAATCAAAGACCTTTTGTCTTCGTTTCTCTTCTCCTCAAGCTTTATCACATTATTTAAAGGAAAAACTGAAAATGCCTAATTTTTCTGTTTTTAAAAAATCCATTATTTGCTATAGTCTAAAAGACAAAGGTGTCAGGAGAGTGTTTCTGACACCTTTTTTATTATACAGACGGAGGAAGACATGACACCATTTACCAAAGACGATGTACTCAGTTACATAAAAGAACATGACGTGCGCTTTATACGTCTCTCCTTTTGCGACATATTCGGACAGCTGAAAAACATTACTATTCCTCCATCTGTTCTTCAGGATGCTTTCGAGGAAGGTCTTGGATTTGATGCTTCTGCAATCAGGGGGTTCATGAATATTGAAGACGGGAATCTTCTGTTGTTTCCAGATCCTACAACACTCGAAACCCTCCCATGGAGGCAAAGTGAATCTGGCTCTGTGATAAGGCTTTACTCAGAAATCCTCAATCCTTACATGAAGAACTTTGAAGGAGACACAAGAAACCTTTTAAAGGACTACCTGAAGAAAGCGGAGAAAAAGGGCTACGACATTCAGGGAAGTGCTGAGGTTGAATTCTATCTTTTCAGGAACAACGACGAAGGCTTTCCTTCTCTCATTCCAATGGACAAAGCAGGATACCTTGATATAGCTCCCCTCGATAAGGGAGAGAACATACGACGTTCAATTATCGTGAACCTTGAAGAAATGGATATCGGCATTATTTCAAGTCACCATGAGAAAGGACCGGGGCAGAATGAAATCAGCTTCAGATCAACAGATATTCTATCCTCCGCGGATCAGATTATTTCATTCAAAGCCATGGTCAAAACCATAGCCAACAGAGCGGGACTCTTTGCCTCTTTTCTGCCAAAACCTCTATTTGAAGAACCGGGCTCAGGTCTTCACCTGACACTAAGTGTAAGAAAGGATGGGGTATCATCTGAAACTTTAAAAGAAAACGTTGCTGCTGGCATTCTTTCCCACATAAGGGAAATGCAGGTATTTTTAAACCCTGTTGAAAACAGTTACCGACGTCTGGGCTTATTTGATGCCCCATCTGATATTTCATATGGGGACGGGAATCGCTCACAGCTTCTTCGAGTTCCTCAAAATGATAAGAAATGGAAAATTGAAGTCAGACTTCCTGATCCTTCATGCAATCCTTATCTTGCGTATCTTCTTTTAACTGGAGCTGCCTTTGATGGGATCGATAAAAATATGAAGCTTAAAACTGATTACGGCACGTTAAGTACAAATCTGCTTGAAGCGGTAAATGAAGCGGAAAATTCAAGCTTTGTGAAAAAGCTTATACCACCGCCGCTGCTTGATGCATTTCTGAATGCAAAGAAAGAAGACTTCAGACGATCTTCAGAAGAACCGAAACGTGATGAATTTGTTAGAGATTTGGAGTTCCTTGTAACCTAATGAGAATATTAATAGTGTCGTCAAATAAAGAAAGCTTATCGGCACTCTCTTTGATATTAAGAGAGCTTAATGGCGTCACACTCTCAAAGGCACTCTCCTCCTCTGAGGCAAGGCAGAAAATTCTTGATGAAGAATTTGATTTGATTGTCATTAACTACCCCCTTTCATTTGATTCAGCGTTCAGTTTAAGTTATATGGCCCGCAGTGAGATGAAAGTGGAGTCCCTTTTTCTTATGCGGGAGGAAGACAGAGCAACTGTGGGAATGAAACTTGAAGAAGACGGATTTCTTATTGTTACAAAACCCATTTTAAAACCTGTTCTCTTCGGCACAATAAGGCTTCTGGAAAACTTGAAAACAAGGGAAAGGTTTTTTGAAGAAAAAATAAGGAAACTGGAGGATAAGCTTGATGAGGTAAAATTCCTTAGTCAGGCAAAATGTCTTTTAATTGAGAAAGAAGGGCTGACAGAACAAGAAGCACATAAAAAAATTGAAAACTTTGCAATGGATAACAGAATAAGGCTTAAAAAAGCCGCCATGATATTTATAAACAAACTGAGGGGAAATTATGAGTAAATATATTTTTGTGACAGGTGGAGTCGTATCGGGACTTGGGAAAGGAATAACGGCAGCAAGTCTTGGCAGGCTTTTAAAATGCCGAGGTTTGAAAGTCGCAGCACAAAAACTGGATCCATATATGAATATTGACCCAGGCACAATGTCACCCCTGCAACATGGGGAAGTCTTTGTAACAGATGATGGTGCGGAAACCGATTTGGATCTGGGGCATTATGAACGCTTTATAGATGAAGACCTTAATAAGTTTTCAAACCTTACAAGCGGTAAAGTATTCTGGAGTGTACTTAACAAGGAAAGAAACGGAGAATACCTGGGAAGCACTGTCCAGATTATTCCCCATGTAACAAATGAAATAAAATCTTTTATTTATTCACTTGAAAACAAAACCCAGGCAGATGTGATTATTACTGAAATCGGAGGCACAATAGGAGACATCGAATCGCAGCCGTTCCTTGAAGCTATAAGGCAAATTGGACATGAGAAAGGACAGAATAATGTTCTATATATCCATGTCACCTTAGTTCCTTACATCTACTCTTCAGGAGAACATAAATCCAAACCGACACAACACTCAGTTAAGGAACTGATGAACTCCGGAATTTTTCCAGATATTATAGTTATGCGCTCTGATGAGAAAATAGACGACTCAATCAAAGATAAAATTTCCCTTTTTTGTAATGTAAAACGTGACTGCGTAATTGAAAACTCAACAGTTCAAGTCTTATATGAAGCCCCTATTATGCTGAAAAAAGAAAAACTTGATGAAATTGTTCTGAGGGAATTAAACCTTGAAGCAGCAGCTTCTGACCTAAGCGACTGGAACAAAATGCTGGAAAACATAAAAGCGTCGAAAGGAACTGTAAGAATTGCTATGGTCGGAAAATATATACAACTGCATGACGCATACCTTTCTGTAATAGAAGCTCTCAAAAGCGCAGCATGGAATGAGAAAACAGATGTTGATATAAAGTGGGTTGATGCTGAAGATCTTGAAAAATGCCCAGCCTCCGATCTTCTTAATGATGTTGATGGGATTCTTGTACCCGGCGGATTCGGAAAACGCGGAATCAATGGAAAAATTGAAGCAGCCCGATACGCAAGGGAAAACAATATCCCGTATCTTGGAATCTGCTTGGGAATGCAAACTGCTGTGATTGAATTTGCCAGGAATGTTCTTGGTTACAAGGACGCTTCCTCATCAGAGTTCGATCCCGAGTCTGAGCATAATGTAATTGACCTTATGGAAGACCAGAAAGGAAAGAAAAAGGGAGGAACTATGCGGCTTGGTTCCTACCCTTGCAGTGTCAAGGAAGGAACTGTACTTGAAGCAGCATACAAATCCCCATTGGTAGCAGAACGTCACCGTCACCGCTATGAGTTTAATAATGAATACAGAACGCAGTTTGAAAAAAACGGTATGACTCTCTCCGGTCTGAGTCCCGATGGAAGCCTTGTTGAAGCAGTTGAAATAAAGGACAATCCATTCTACTTAGGAGTACAGTTCCATCCGGAGTTCAAATCCAGACCGAATAGACCCCATCCTGTGTTTCTGTCATTTGTAAAAGCAAGTATAAAAAAAGCCAAGTAAAAAAAAGAGACTAAACCATTTTACAGATGGATATACTTGTTAATCTGTGATTTTACTTAAAATGTGGAAAATCTGACCGTACTTTTATAAGTCTTTGCGTTTTACTAATAGCCTTACTTCTTGTATACTTGCCGTAAATCTTAAAAACACTTCGAGGTGAGAGTGAACAAAATCAACATCCTTTTTATTTGTCATGGCAATATATGCCGGAGTACTACAGGCGAAATGGTTATGAGAAAACTGGTAAAAGACAGATTTCTTGATGGTAAGATTTCAGTTTCTTCTGCGGGTACTTCCAGCGAGGAAGAAGGCAACGGTATATACCCTCCTGCCCTCCGTGAACTTGAAAGAAATAATATCCCAAATGTCTCACATTATGCTCATAGAATAACAGATAGTGAGGCTGAGGATGCTGATTACATATTTATTATGGATAATGAGAACTACAGGAATATGGTCAGACGCTTTCCTGAATATAAAAGCAAAATTCATTATCTCGGGGGAAGTAAGGAAATTGAAGACCCCTGGTATTCCGGAAACTTCAAAGAAGTCTTCAACCAGATTTATGCAGGGTGCGAGAATGCACTTAGTATGATTATCAAGGAAAACAATCTTTGAGTTCTCTCCTTTAAATAAACTAATACACTAAATAGACGCTCTTGGAATCTTGTTTTAAACTGAATATAGGAGATTCAAATGGATATAAGATACTCAACAGGCAAAGAGCCTTTTAAGAGGATGACAACTGATGAACTCAGAAATGAGTTTCTGATTACAGATATATTTAAAGCTGACGATGTTTCAGCAGTTTATTCACACGTAGACAGAATCGTTACTATGGGTGCAATGCCTGTAAAGGAAAAGCTCTCACTTGAAAAGAATATTGATTGCTGGAAAAACTTCGGCGTCCATTACCTTTTAGAAAGAAGGGAACTCGGAACAATCAATATCGGTGGAAATGGAAAGATTATTGCAGATGGAACTGAATACAAGATGGGACACTTTGATGGGCTTTATCTACCCAAAGGAACCAAAGAAGTTTTCTTTGTGTCCGAAGACGCAAAAGCCCCAGCAAAGTTCTACATCTGTACTACTCCGGCTCATACAGCTTTTCCGGCAAAACATATTCCGTTTGATCTGGCAATTCATAAGCATCTTGGTTCCCAGGAGACAAGCAATGAAAGGACAATCAATCAGTATATCCATCCAGATGTACTTGAGACTGCTCAGCTTTCAATGGGTTTGACTCAGCTTGAACCAGGTTCAGTATGGAATACAATGCCTGTACATACTCATGAGAGAAGAATGGAAGTTTATTTCTACTTTGAAGTTCCAGAGAATAATGTGGTTTTCCACTTTATGGGAGAACCTGATGAAACAAGGCATATCATCATGCACAATGAAGAGGCTGTAATCAACCCTTCATGGTCCATCCACTCCGGATGTGGTACTTCAAACTATACCTTCATCTGGGCTATGTGCGGTGAAAACAGAGCTTATGACGATCAGGATTGGATAAAAACAGAGGATTTAAGATAAATGAAGAAAGCAGTAAAAGTTTGCATGATTCTTGTTTTTGCTCTGATGCTTCTTTCGTGTGCTTCAACAAAGAAGAACCAAGAGCCAGTTACAGCAGATGCTGAGCCGTCACTCATGACAGCTCTACCCTCATGGTTTACCCAAGAAGCATGGCAAGGAAATATCACCCTTGTTTATACCTACTATGATGAAACGGTATTTGAAGAGGAAATTGAGACCGGTTTTGGCAGAAATGCAAATCTTCTCAGTATTATCCTTTCTAACCTGGACTCTGATTCACAGAGCATTGTTGATGTTGATGAGGAATCCAGTTACATTGCTGTAAGCGAAAATGATATAGCAATAAAGATTGAAGATACGATTATTGTCAATGGTGTAACCATGGAACAAACTATAAACTACAGTTTTGAAAAATCAGGAGAAGATGTTGCAATAAGCGGCTATGTAACTTATTTTGTTCGGGAGAACAATGCAGAGTACCTGAATATTTCAGAAAGCGGTTTGCTGAAAAAGGTTCAGTAGCCTTAAGAATTAAAAACCTCAGTTCTGAGGTTTTTTTATGCCCTTATGACAATTATTTCTAATGAATTGTTATTAATTATTATTTTGATTAAACTTGTTGAAGGTATTTCTGGGACATGGAGATAATTTTAAAGGACTTAAAGCGAGATTATGGAACACTTCACGCAGTTGACGGCGTTTCTCTCACTATACCTTCAAACACGATTTTCGGAATTATCGGACGTTCCGGAGCAGGAAAATCAACCCTTGTGCGCCTTGTTTCAATGCTTGAAAAACCAGACAGCGGAGAGGTGTACTACGGAGATAAAAGAGTTGATAACCTGAACAAAAAAGAGCTGATTACAGAAAGAAGAAGAATCGGGATGATTTTCCAGAATTTCAATCTGTTCTCCTCCCGCACAGCAAGTGAGAACATAGCTTATCCGATGGAAATCTGCAAAATGGATAAGAAACACATAAAGGACAGGACTGAGGAGCTTTTAAAACTTGTTGGCCTTGAAGGAAGGGGTAATAATCCAATATCCACACTCTCCGGGGGACAAAAACAGCGTGTTGCTATCGCAAGGGCTCTGGCAATCAAACCGGACATACTCTTTTGCGATGAAGCAACTAGTGCCTTGGATCCCCAAACAACACGTTCTATCCTTTCACTTATCAAGGATCTCCAGAAAAAAATGAATCTTACAGTCGTCATGATTACCCATCAGATGGAAGTTGTCAGGGATGCTTGTGATTTTGTTGCTGTACTGGAAAACGGTAAGGTTGTCGAAGAAGGTAGCGTAAAGGAAATATTCGCTCATCCTAAGAAGGCTGTCACAAAAGACTTTCTTTCAAACCTTACAAACGTCAAAGGCTCCGTTATCCGTTGGAGTAAGGAACGGGGGCAATATACACTCCGTTTCCATGGAGGCAACACAGAAGAGCCTATTATCTCCAAAATCACAAAAGAGACGGGGGCACTTTTCAATATACGGGCTGCCGGAGTTCAGTATGTTGATGGTGAAGAGGTTGGCATCATGGTTGTTGACATAGGACCCGACTTTGATACAGAAAGAAAAGTTGTTGAACTTCTGTATAATGCTGGTGTTATTGTCGAAGAATTTACATCAGAAGATATAAAGGAGGAACTCGGTGAATAGTTTTCTTTCTTACTGGAAATTGGTTACCCCTTCGTTTCTCCAGACAATTGAAATGGTTTTCTTTTCAACTATCTTCTCTGTTGTTCTTGGTCTTCCAGTTGGAGTCCTTCTTCATATAACCAGTAGCTATGAACAGGGTGGGATTATTCCACACCCGATTCTTAACAGTATTCTTTCCAGAATTGTAAACATTCTGCGCTCATTTCCTTTTATCATCCTCATGATAGTAATTATGCCATTATCCCGACTTATAATCGGAACAGCAATCGGAACAGCAGCAGCAATTATTCCCCTATCAATTGCTGCAGCACCTTTTGTTGCACGTATCATTGAGACCTCTCTTAAGGAAGTAGATCCGGGCGTAGTACAGGCAGCAAAGGCTATGGGATCAACAAACTGGCAGATTATTGTTAAGGTCCTGATTCCGGAGGCTCTCCCTTCCCTGATAAGCGGAATAACACTGACAATCATAAATCTTATTGGATACTCTGCAATGGCAGGTGCAATCGGTGGAGGTGGTCTTGGAGATCTTGCTATCCGTTATGGTTATCAGCGTTTCAGACCAGATGTGATGGTCATAACTGTTATAATCATCATCCTTTTGGTTGAGCTTGTTCAGTGGGTTGGAAATAAAATGGCTGCCCATGTTATGGCAAAACGCTAATCTTTGTCTTATACAATTTCAACAAAAATTAAATTTTTTAAATTTTTTATGCATAAAGATTGCATAAATTTACAAAACGCTGTATAAACAGATTATCACGACAAGGAGAAGAACATGAAAAACGTAAGCTTTACATCAGTAGCAATGTACATGTGCACTTCTTCTATGATGATGCCCTCTTGGGCATAGTATTTCTTTTTCATCAGACTTTTATTTTCAAACCACAAACATTTGCATTAAAAAAATTTTAAATATGAATTATTATCCATAGAGGAGAACAGAATGAAAAAATTTATAGTATTGGCATTAGTATCACTTTTAGCAGTATCTGCACTTTTTGCAGGCGGTTCCAAAGATTCAAAAAGCACAACTATTACAGTTGCAGCAACACCTGACCCACACGCAGTTTTATTGAATCTCGTTGTTGAAGATTTAGCCAAAGAAGGCTATACACTTAAAGTCCAGGAATTTACAGACTACGTTGTTCCAAACAATGTTGTTGAAGATGGTACAGTAGACGCAAACTACTTCCAGCATATTCCTTATCTTGATTCTTTCAACAAGGAACATGGTTTCCATCTTGTAAATGCAGGTGGCATCCACGTTGAACCATTTGCTCTCTATTCAAGAAAGTATAAGAGTGTAAACGACATTCCAAACGGCGCAACAATTGCTATTCCGAATGATCCTACAAACGAAGGAAGAGCTCTCTTGTTGTTACAGGATGCCGGATTGATCAAACTCAACGCAAACGCTGGTTTGGAAGCAACTCCACATGATATAGCATCAAACCCAAAGAATCTCAAATTCAGAGAAATTGAAGCAGCAACACTCCCAAGAATCCTTCAGGATGTGGATGCAGCTATCATCAATGGAAACTATGCTATTCCAGCTGGTTTGATTGCAACAAAAGATGGTCTCTTTGTTGAAGGTGCTTCCTCTCCTTACGTAAATGTTATTGCTGTTAAGGAAGGCAGAGAAAATGATCCTGCTATCAAAGCCCTTGTCAAAGCATTGAAGAGTGACAAAGTTAAGAAGTATGTTGCTGAGCACTATCCAAACGGAGAAGTTGTTCTGGTAGACTAAGTATCGCCAGTTTTAAATGAGGCTCACTGAGCCTCATTTTTTATTGCAATAATTTTTTCCAGTAATTATCATCAAATTAGTTTAGGGGGCATAGCTCACCTGGTAGAGCACTGGTTTCGCATACCAAAGAAGGGAGTTCGAGTCTCCTTGCCTCCATACATTCTATCCCTAAACTATAAATCATAATTGCATTTTTAAAATGGACATAAATGCAATATTTTAGGGTAAAGTCATTTGTTTTAAAACTTCAGCCATGTAAAGGACTAATGATATAACGAGCTTAAACATTATGAGAAAAAGTATACAAATTACTTATTACATAACTACAGCACTAAGTACTCTCGTAGGATTATGGCATTTTTTTGTGCCAACTTTATATAAATGGTATGATTATCTGCCAAATCAATATGAAAACCTTATTGTCGGAATAGACTATACAAACTACTGTTTTTCCCTGTTACTGTTTGGCTTGAGTCTGATTCTCCTTCTCTTAGGTCATCGCGCTTTAAAGTTAAACAAAGATGTAGTATTCTTTTATTTCTTTCTCACCGTCGTATGGCTTTTCAGAGCAGCGCTGGCAACATTTATTGAGCCTTGGCCACTTGAACCAGTCCCTGCTGCGGCTATTGGTCAATTGATTGCATCTGATTTGCTGGCACTATTGATGGTAATTGTAAGTATCTCTTTTATAAGACAATTTAGAAAGCTTTCATAATTGCATAAAAAAAACCTCTCATGAGGTTTAAAAAAATAAAAACTGGCAACGACCTACTCTCCCGCCTATAAAAGGCAGTACCATTGGCGCTGGGGTGTTTTACTTCCGTGTTCGGGATGGGAACGGGTATTTCCGCCCCGCCATGATCACCAGTAATTCATTGGAGGGAAGAAAAACTTCTTCCATCGATGAATTCGATGAATGCTTTCAGCTATATATCATAGGGTAAACCCTGAAAAAACAAAAAGAACCTGGCAACGACCTACTCTCCCGCCTATAA